>CALAMG010000009.1 GCA_937925715.1 uncultured Collinsella sp. | reverse complement strand
GAACTCCGTGATCGGCACCGTCGAGGATCAGGTTGTCATCAACGCGTTCATTAGTGATGACGCCGATCAGGCCGATGTTCAGGCTTTTGAGGCCGAGCTTAAGACATGGAATAACGTCAAGTCCGTGACCTATAAGGACAAGGACGACGCGCTGGCCGAGTATACGAGCAAGATGTCGGGCAACGCCGACGCCACCATGAGCGCACTCGATGGCCAGAACCCGCTGCCGGCTTCCTTCGCTATTGAGATGGACGATCCGTCCAAGGTCGAGAGCACGGCAGAGAAGCTCAAGAAGGATGCCGATTTCCAGAAGATCGCGGATGACGGCGACGTCAACGCGAGCGTGCTGTACGGCCAGGAGGAAGTGAGCCGCCTGTTCCAAGTGACCAACTACATCCGCATCGCCGCCGTGGTGCTCGTTGGCCTTCTGACCTTTATCGCATTCATCTTCATCAACAACACGATTCGCCTGTCCATCACGGCGCGTCGTCGTGAGATTGCGATTATGCGTCTGGTCGGCGCCAGCAACGGCTTCATTCGCGGCCCGTTTATCACCGAGGGCGTGCTGCAGGCCATTTTGGGCTCGCTGCTTTCCATCGGCGTTCTGGAGCTGCTGCGCAATCTGATGATTCCGCGTCTGCAGGAGAGCATCGGCTGGATGTCGTTTGCCCTGCCGATGCAGTACTACCTGGTGACCTATGCTGCGCTGATTCTGGTCGGCGTGATTATCGGTCTCTTTGGTTCTGCCATCGCCATGCGCCGCTACCTGCGCGTGTAGGCATGCCTGGAATTCATCCCTTCCAACGGGTCGTCTCTTATGGGGCGGCCCGTTTTTTGTCCCCTAGGGATCATTTGGGTAGACTCTTGGGATGTAAACGGCAATCGATAGTTAGGAGGCGCCATGGGGCGCAATAACAAGCATAAGCGTGGAGCTCGCAATAAGCGCGGGCCGGTGCGCAGCGAACGCCGTCCGAGCCTGACCGGGCGCGTGCAGCTCCATGAGCACAGCGCCTACGTTGTAACCGAAAACGGCGACTACAAGGTCATGGGCCGCGGTAAGCGTGAGATCATGGACGGCGATACCGTTGCCGTGAGCATTAAGAACAGCCCGCATGGCGAGCGGCGCGCCGTGATCGAAGGCGTGGTTGAGCGCGCAGCCATAAGCGTGGTGGGCACGTACCAGACCGCCGGTCCGCTCGGTGTGATCGAGCCGCTCGATTCGCGCTTGAAGGCCGACTTCTTCATTCTGCCCGAGGATACCTCGGCGGATCGTCTGGGCGTCTACCCGGGTGATGCTGTTGTCGCGCGCATTTTGACCTACCCGACGCGCCTGGAATCGGGTACCGTGACGATCGAACGCCGCATCGGCGGAGATGACGCGCCCGATTTGGGTGTTCAATATGTGATGGCGCGTTACGGCTATACCGATAGCTATCCCGAGGCCGCGCTGGACGAGGCCGAGGGGCTTTCGCTCGATGTGTCCGCGGCGCTTAAGGACCCGCTCCGCCGCGATCTGCGCGACCGCTTTGTCATCACGATCGACCCAGTCGACGCGCGCGACTTTGACGATGCCATTTCGTTGGAGCGCACGCCCGAGGGTGGCTACAAGCTGGGTGTGCATATCGCCGACGTTTCACACTATGTGGCTTGGGACGGGCATATCGATCTTGAGGCTCGTCATCGTACGACATCGGTGTATCTGGCCGATCGCGTGCTTCCCATGCTACCCGAACGCCTGTCCAATGACCTGTGCTCGCTTCGCCCTGACGAGGACCGCCTGGCGTTTACCGTCGATATCGAGCTCGATGCGCAGGGCCGCGTGCGGCATTACGATCCGTACCCCAGCGTGATTCGCTCGCGTGTGCGTATGGACTATGACGGCGCCGAGGCGCTGCTGGTGCGTGCCGGCGCGGTTGAGTATTCGGTGTTGGAGGGTGCGGCCGAGGATGTTGCGGCTGCCGAGACCTCGCGCGAGGAAGCGCTTGAGCGCGGTCTTGCGTGCGAGGAGGCCGCCCGCGGCTACAACGTCGACCTCTGCGATTTCCTTGTCGCCGCCAACGAACTCGCCGAACTTCGCCGTCGTATTCGTCGCGCCCGCGGCTCAGTCGATTTTGACACAGCCGAGATTCGCGCTCTATTGGATAAGGACGGAGTACCCGTGCAGATTGTGGCGCGTGAGCGTTCGTGTGCCACGTCGCTTATCGAGGAGGCCATGCTGCTCGCCAACGAGTGCGTTGCAGAGTGGCTGGCAGACCGTGGTATCGAGGCCTGCTATCGCGTGCATGAGGATCCGAGCCCCGATAGCCTGCACGGTGCCGCCGTTGCGCTGGCGCAGTTAGGCATCATCGACGATCGCCGTGCTGCCGGTATTGCCCTGGGGAGCCCCGATGAGCTGCAGGCTGCAGTTGATGCTGCCGCCGGTACGGCCAACGCACCGCTCGTTAACACGCTGCTTCTACGCAGCATGCAGCGCGCGCTGTACAAGCCGCGCAACGAGGGCCACTTTGCGCTCGCCGCGCCGTGCTACTGTCACTTTACGAGTCCCATCCGTCGCTACCCCGATCTGGTGGTGCACCGCGTGCTCAAACTGCAGTTGGCCTATGAGCAGCTCGGCGGCAAGGACGCCTTGGTCCGTACGCTGCGGCTGATCGGCAAGGGGCGCGAGTCGCTGCCGCGCATTCTGCCGCAGATCTGCCGCGCATGCAGCGATGCCGAGCGCGCGGCAGATGCCGCCAGCCATGCGACGCAAAAGATCAAGATTGCCCAGTACTATGAGGACCGTCTGGGCGAGCGCTATGCCGGAACCGTCTCGTGGGTTAGCGGCATGGGCCTTTTTGTGCGCTTGGACCTAACGCAGGTCGAAGGCTTGGTTTCGATCAAGAGTCTGGGCAACGAGTGGTTCGAGTTCGACGAGGACGCGCTCACGCTCACAGGTGCCGACACGGGCACCCGTTACGAGCTGGGGCAGCGCGTGATTATCGAGGTCTCGCGCGTCAATACCCCGCGTGGGCACTTGGACTTTAAGCTTATCCATTAGCCAAATCCCGACTCATGGTGGGGGAGCGGAGGGCGGCCTTTCGGGACCGCCCTTCGCATTTGAATCGTGGCTACCTTGCCGTCTGCTCGGCCGCCCGCTTACCTGCTATTTGAGAGGTAAAACCTACCAAAATAAACCTGTCCCTTTTGGCAGGTTTACAAGAAAGCGGGGATGAGATGGCGACGGTGTACGGTTATGCGCGGGTGAGTTCGCGCGATCAGAACCTTAATCGGCAGCTGGATGCGCTGGGCGCCTATGGCGTGGGCTCGGCGAATATTTATGCCGACCATGCGAGCGGCAAGGACTTCGATCGACCGCGTTATCGCGAGCTGCTGCACGTCCTGGGAGACGGGGACGTGCTGGTGGTGCTTTCTATCGACCGACTTGGCCGTAATTACTCCGAGATTCTTGAGGAATGGCGACGCATTACCAAGGTGCTCGGGGTTGCCATTGTGGTGTTGGATATGCCATTGCTTGACATGCGCGCCAGGGCCAGCGGCGCGCCGGATGTGACTAACACCCTGATTGCTGATATTGTGCTGCAGCTGCTGAGCTACGTGGCGCAGGTGGAGCGCGAGAATATCCATCGGCGCCAGGCGGAGGGGATTGCAGCGGCGCGGGCGCGAGGGGTCCGTTTCGGTCGACCTCGCAAGCCATGCCCTCCTCAGTTTGAGCTGGTGCGCGATAGCTATGAGGCAGGCGATATTACCCGCAGCCAGGCAGCAAAGTGCCTGGGCGTGTGCGTGGGGACGTTCGATCGCTGGATGCGCGAGGCGGGGTAGGGGTTTGCGTCGCTTTGTCGCTTCCTGTTGCGATTCAAATTTTGATACGGTGACGATGCCATTTGGGGCTACACTCGCTGATATTCAAAAAAGGAGGTTGGCCCTTGGCGCGCGTAAAACAAATAATCGGATGGATCGCGATTGTTCTGTTCGTTGCAACGCTGGCAGGCATCTGGGTGCTGACGGAGCAAAATGCGGCGGAGACGTCGTTGCTGAGCGAGTCCACCGCGCGTGTGGTGGAGGGTCAGGCTACGGGCGTTCAGGCTGCCGATGCCACGGGCGAAGCCCAGACGGAGAACGGAATGGCCGGGGGCACCGATTCGGCTGCCTCGAATGTCCGGTCTGGCCGACTTGCTTCCATTCGCATGTGGGTGGGCACGAACGTCCGTCGCGTTGCCCATACCGTAGAGTTTTTCTTCGTCGGATTGTTCGCCTCGGTGGTCGTGGTTTGCTTTTCCAGGCGTCCGTGGAGCGTATACTCCCGTTGCGTGCCCGTATTGCTCTTTTGCGCCGCCTGCTCCGTTGGCGATCAGGTACATAAGATCTTTGTTCCCGGCAGGCATTTCGACGTTATCGATTTAGGATTCGATGCTGCGGGCTATGTCACCGCCATGCTGTTGGTATTGCTGGCAGCGGCGTTGGTGCGCCATGCGACTCGGCCGATCGGCGCCCATGCGAGGCGCTAGCCTTAAGACGAGACATCGCGACTGCCTATGCTTCGACATTGACTACAATAACGGCTGCAATCGCGAGTGGTCGTCGATGTGCAGTTTTCCAGACACCTGTTTTCTCTAAGAAAGGAAATCCCATGGCGGTATTGTTTGTTGAATATCCCAAGTGCTCGACCTGTAAGAGGGCCAAGGCATGGCTGGACGAACATGGGGTAGAGTATATCGATCGCGATATCGTTTTGGACAATCCCACGGCTGATGAGCTTGCGACCTGGATCGCTCGTTCGGGGCTGCCGGTGCGGCGCTTCTTTAATTCGTCGGGCATGAAATATCGAGAGCTGGACCTGAAGGCGCGTTTGGATGCGGGCATGACGGATCGGGAGTGCTACGAGCTGCTGGCGACCGACGGCATGCTGGTCAAGCGTCCGCTGCTGGTGGGCGACGACTTTGCGATTCCTGGGTTTAGGGAATCGGCTTGGGCCGAGGCGTTGCTGTAGCGGCTGCGGAAAGTGCGTCCCGTTTTAAGCTCGGATTCCGGGACGCAGTTTCCGGTTGAAGGGGCTAGCGGAAACCGTATCCCAGTTTGAGCGCGAAATCTGGGATACGGTTTCCGTTTGGGGCCTCTAGGGGAAAGCGCGTCCCGTTCTGGACGTAAATTCCGGGATGAGCTTTCCGGTTGGCGGGCATATGCGCTAATCCTCAAGCCGCGCCCATTCGTGCGGATCGTAGACCTTTACGTGCTTGTTGGGCTTGCCGCTCCAGTACTCCTCGTCCATAAAGGGCAGATATGCCTGAACGCCGGGGCAGATAAAGGGAATCCGCTGCTGTTGCAGTCGCTCGCGCTGGCGCTGCTCCAGGTGCGCCTCGGATATGACGGTCGGCATACCGGACAACTCGACGAGGCTTGCCTGGATTCGCTTAAGGTCGGGGAGTCCCGCGTGCCATGACATCCGCATGATCAAAAAGGATGCACGGCGGTATTTTGCCTGCACCACAGTAATGGCGGGGCGCAGTGTGGGATGGATTTTGTCCCGTTCGGGCCAAAGGTCGGCAGTGATCTCAAGGCCCAGGGTCTCCCATAGGTAATCAAGCTCTTCGTCCATGGCGCCTCGATATCTACGTGATTATTGATACTTCGATTGTGTTGCCTGGTGCTATCGTTTTCACGGTAGAATCTGCCAACGGTTGACGGCTACCGCTCGCGGCGTTTTGCCCTTCGTGTACAGCGGTCGGCTTCACAGGTCCTTCACGGGTTGGACTAAATTAGGCCAATTTGACCGAATTTCAAAAAAGTCAAAATTGGGGCTTGCGTCACGGCGAGACTTCCCGTATATTTCTTTCTTGCGCAAAGGCACAGCCGAGCGCAGCGATGCAGTCATTGGGATGTCGTCTAATGGCAGGACAGCGGATTCTGGTTCCGTCAATGGGGGTTCGACTCCCTCCATCCCAGCCATTGCATTTGCTACATATGGCCCGTTCGTCTAGCGGTTTAGGACGCCGCCCTCTCAAGGCGGAGATCACCAGTTCGAATCTGGTACGGGCTACCAAAATTGAACGCCCGGGCCTCGTAAGAGACCCGGGTTTTGTGTATTGACCGTATATACGGCGCCTGCCGTGTTTCGCTCAGATCGAGGAGTAGCCATGGATCTGCCCATCAGCTTGCAAGACATCACGTATGCCGAGAACTATCTGGCGCAGGGCGACCTGGCTACGGCGACGCCGCTGCTGGAGCGTCTGGTGGAGCTCGCCGAGGAGTATATTGATGCTGAGTGCAAGACGGAGGAGAAGCGTCAATACTTTAGCTTCGATAGCAAGTTTGAGCGCTTGGCCTATCGCCGCGTGGAGAAGGATCCGCGCGAGCTCGTGCAGGTCGAGGTGCCGTTTGACCGCCTGTACTCTGATATGGCGTTTGCCTACATTCGCCAGCAGGATTATGTGAGCGCTCGTAATGCCCTGATGCAGGCTGTGCGTTGGGACCCCATGAACTGCAACTATCGCTTGGATTTGGCCGAGCTGTTCCGCGCACTCGAGGACAAGCAGGAATGGGCATCGCTCTCGTTCTCGGTGCTGGAGCGTGCAAGCGATGGCAAGTGCGCCGCCCGCGCTTACGCCAATCTAGGTCAGTATTTCTTGGAGCCCGAGACCGAGAACGTTTCGGCTGCCGTGGGCTGCGCGCGTCTGGCGCTGCGCCTGGCGCCCAACGATGCGCATACGACGCGCCTGCTCAACAAGATCCATACCACCTATCCGGATGCCGCCGATGAGAGCGACGAGCACGTGATGGGTGAACTGGCCCTGCAAGGCGTTCCGACCTCGCCTTCGGCCGAGATTGCCATCTGCCTGATTATGTGCGCGACCGATGCTGCAAGCGACGGCGACAAGCAGGAGGCGACGCGCCTGACGGTGCGTGCTCGCGACTTGGTGGGCGAGGAGGCCTGCGCGGCGATTATTAAACTGGTGCGCGAGAGCGATGCCGAGCTCAATGCCGAGCGCAAGGCAAAGCGCGAAGCTACGGGCAAGGGTTCCGATGGCGCCAAGGAGGCCGGCGATGCCCAGTAAGCGCGAGCGCAAACTCATTTCCAAGAATCGCTCGGCACATCACGAGTACTTTATCGATGAGACGTTTGAGTGCGGTATTGAGCTGAGCGGCACCGAGGTCAAGTCGATTCGCGAGCGCGCCTGTCAGATCACTGACACTTTTGCGCTGATTCGTGGCGGCGAGTGCTGGCTCGTCGGACTGCATATCCATCCTTATAGCCATGGTGGCGTGTGGAATCGCGATCCCGACCGTCGGCGTCGTCTGCTGCTGCACCGCAAGGAGATCGACTTTCTTGACGGCAAACTTCGCAACCGTGGTTATGCGCTGGTTCCGTTGGAGCTCTACTTTAATACCGACGGCCGCGTAAAGCTGCTGCTGGGTCTGGGTCGCGGCAAGAAGCTCTACGACAAGCGCGAGGACATGGCCAAGCGTGATGTCCAACGCGAGATCGACCGCGCCCTTAAGGAACGCAACCGCTAGGCACTCTGCATAAGTTGCGGTGGAATACGGACTGTTTTGCCTGTTTGAGGGGCTATCCAGTCCCTATTTCACCGCAACTGCGGGTGTCTCATCTTTCTTACTGTTCTGACACATATGTCTCAAAGGCGGCGTCCGTTATGGGTGCCGCCTTTTTTTGTGGGTACATACATCCATGAGGTTCCAACCCGAGCTAGGGGAGTGATCGTTATGGACAAAACTGCGTTCTTTACCATGCCGAGTGGCCTGTACGTGGTGAGCGCCGTGGCGGACGGGCTGCGTGCCGGCTGCGTTATCAACACAGCAGTGCAGGTGACATCCGCCCCGCCGCGCATCTCGATTGCCGTGAACAAGGACAACGTCACCTCGGACGTCATTACCGCGGCCAAGGCCTTTGCGCTGACCGTGATCGACCAGACGGCCGACATGCTCTACATCGGTAACTTTGGGTTCCGCACCAGCAGCGATTATGACAAGTTTGCCAAATACGAGACCCGCGAGACGACTCTGGGCATGCCCTATGTGCCCGAGCACGCGGCAGCGCTGTTTAGCTGCCGTTTGATCGATACTGTGGATGTGGGCACGCATCTATTGTTTATCGGCGAGGTCGAGGATGCCGAGCGCCTGAGCGACGAGACGCCGCTCACCTACGATTACTACCATAAGGTTCTGAAGGGCAAGACGCCTCCGAAGGCGTCCTCGTATCAAGGCTAGAAATGTTTTAAAAATACTTGCATTATGTTATTGAGAACCTATACTAATAAACGAAGTACATCACCAGTCGCGTTCGAGAGGAGAACATCATGGCTGAGGAGAAGAAGACGTATAAGTTTGTGTGCGTCGTTTGCGGTTACGAGGTTGAGGTCGACACGCCCGAGCTGCCCGAGGACTACGTGTGCCCGGTGTGCGGCGTCGGTCCCGATCAGTTTGAGCTCGTCGAGGAGTAACTCGCAGGCACACGGCGAAAGCCGAACATAGCTCTGTCCAAGGGTCCCGGTCGAATTCTCGGCCGGGACCCTTTTGATTTATCTGACGGTTTAAAACGGTCTTACGTGTTACAGATTAAGACGTTATATCTGGACAGTCACGCCATCCCATTACATCCCCGCTAGCAGCACGATGTCGAGAATCGTCACGATGACGCCGATCCCTACGAGCAGCGCGTTGAGCGGGCGCGAGTTGGCGTATTTACCCATGACGCGGCGTGAGCTGGTGAGCCGTATGAGCACAAAGACCGTAATCGGCAGCTGAAGCGACAGCAGTGCCTGACTCCAAATGAGACCCTCAAAAGGATTCGGGACGACCAGGCACGCCGCCACTGCGCCGACGAAACAGGTCGCCACCCCGATCGAGGAATGTCGGTCGTGGATGTCGTATTCCTCATCGAACATGCCCGCGGTGATGGTGCCCGCCGCCATGCCCGCCGTCACACTACTCGATAGGCCCGCAAACAGCAGTGCCACCGCAAAGATAGTCGAGCTCGCCGGGCCCAAGATGGGGGAGAGCGTGGCCGCTGCGACGGCGAGGTCGTCTACGACAATGCCGTGCGCAAAGAAGGTCGTTGCGGCCAGGATGACCATGGCCGAGTTGATTGCCCAGCCCACGCCCATCGAAAAGAGCGTGTCGAAGAGCTCATAGCGCAGACGCTCTTCGATAACCTGCTCGCCTTGGCCTTCGAAGTGCATGGATTGGATGACCTCGGAGTGCAGGAAGAGGTTGTGGGGCATAACGACCGCGCCTAGGACACTTACGATAATCGCGGCCGAGCCGGTGGGCATACTGGGTGTGATCCAGCTTGTGGCGGCTTGCGGCCAGCCGACCTTGACTAGTGCAAGCTCGGCTAAAAACGAAAGTCCCACCACGCCCACGAAGGCGATGATCCAGCGTTCGGCGCGTTTGTAGGAGCTTGTCATGAGCATGACAATCGATGCCGCCGCCACGATGATGCAGCCGGCGCGTACGGGCAGGCCAAAGAGCATTTGAAGCGCGATCGCACCGCCCAGGACTTCGGCCATGGCGGTGGCGATGGTCGCAAGATAGGCACTGGCGAGCACCGTGCGCCCAACGAAGCGGGGGAGGTAACGTGTCGTGGCCTCGGCAAGACAGGCGCCCGTGGCGATACCCAGGTGCGCCGCGTTGTGCTGCAGCGCGATGAGCATGATCGTGGACAGCGTGACGATCCACAGCAGCGCGTAGCCAAACTGCGAGCCGGCGGCCATATTGGAGGCCCAATTGCCCGGGTCGATAAAGCCGACGGTCACGAGCAGGCCGGGCCCGATGTGCCGTGCGATGTCTAGGCCTCCGTGGCCGCCAGTGCGTCGGGAGCCAAAATGATGTTTGAGATGGTTGAGCATGGTGTTGAACATGGTGGGTTCCTGCATATGGGTGGTGCGGCGCCGCGCTTGGATCACGTGGCGCCGCGCGCTGGGCTTGGGTTGGGGCTACTTGTGCGCCTTGCCCTGATTGGCCACGGCGTCGATCTTGGCGGCGATGGTTGTCGGGTCGCCGATGTAGCGCTTATCGAGGACGTTGAACTCGGCATCGAAGGTGTAGACGAGCGGCACGCCGGTGGGGATGTTGACCTTGACGATCTCCTCGGGCGTGAGGTGCTCAAACTTCATGACGAGCGAGCGCAGAGAGTTGCCGTGCGCGGCGATGAGCACGCGCTTGCCGGCGAGCATCTGGGGGCGAATCTCGTCCTCAAAATAAGGCCAGGCGCGGGCAATCGTGTCCTTGAGGCACTCGGTGTAGGGTAGCTGGTCGGGCGCGATGTCGCGGTATTGCTCCTGCGTGTGGGGGTCGCGACTATCGCCCGGCTCGAGCGCCGGCGGGCAGACATCGAAGGAACGGCGCCAGATGAGTACCTGCTCGTCGCCGTGCTCCGCCGCGGCATCGGCCTTGTTGAGACCCTGCAGCGCGCCGTAGTGGCGCTCGTTGAGCTTCCAGGACTTGATGACGGGCAGCCATTCGCGGTCCATCTGGGCGAGCACGATGCTGAGGGTATGGATCGCGCGCTTGAGGCGCGAAGTGTAGCAGACGTCGAAGTCGAAACCGGCTTCTTTGAGGGCTCGACCGCCTGCGGCGGCTTCTTCGCGGCCCGTGTCGGTGAGCTCAACATCGGTCCAGCCGGTGAACAGGTTGAGTTTGTTCCACTCGGATTCTCCGTGACGGATAAGGACAAGTTGCATCTTCTGTTGGTCTTTCTGGCGTGCCATGGGGGCCTCCTTGATCTGGCACGGCGCGCGTGCCGTTTGTTTGACGCCGTAAAGGGTACCCGTTTTAGGCTTAAAAGTTAACCGAGACTAACAAAATTGTTGTATTTGAATAGGATGGGGAAAGGAGTTGCCGAAATGTCTTGATCTGTAACAACTAGGGATGGAAATTGGGTCTAGGTGTTACAGATCAAGACAGGAAGAAATGGTCCTATGAAAAATCTTGATTTGTAACAGCTGACCGCCAAAACCGGCCCTTCGTGTTACAGATCGAGACATTCGGAACCGTCTCTCGAAAACATCTCAACCTGTAACATCTAAGCGCCAAAATCGGCTCCTCGTGTTACAGATTGAGATGTTTGAAGCGGTGAGCTTACGGGCCGAACCTGGGGCCCTTGTTGCCGTCCTTGAGGTCGGCGGTGTCCACTCGTAGGGCGTGCGTTACGCGATTGTTTCGAAACGGGCGGGAAACACAACGGGCCGGTGATGCTCCTAGTATGCCTATTCAACTGATTGTCTAATATCTAGGGGAGGATCGCGATGCAGGCAGATTCCGCTCAGCAGCAGGGCCTTTATCGCCCCGAATTCGACCACGATGCATGTGGCATCGGCGCGCTTGCCGATATCAACGGTGAGCGCCATCACCAGATTTTGGACGATGCGCTGTCCATTCTGGTCAACTTGGAGCACCGCGGTGGCACGGGACTCGAGAAGAACACCGGCGACGGCGCTGGCATCCTGTTCCAGGTTCCGCATCACTTTTTCCGTAAAGAGGCTCAAAAGTGCGGCCAGATTCTGCCGGCAGAGGGCGACTATGGCGTGGCCATGCTGTTCTTCCCGCAGGACGACAAGGGCGTAGAGGATGCCCGCCGCGTGTTTGAGGAGGGTTGCGCCGAGGCCGGCGTGCCGCTGCTCTTTTGGCGCGAGGTGCCGGTCGACCCGCACGACCTGGGCGAGACGGCCCGTGCCTGCATGCCCACTATCCTGCAGGCCTTCCTGGGCCGTCCGGACGACACGCCCGCCGGCGATGCCTTCGAGCGTCGCCTGTACGTGTGCCGCCGCACCATCGAAAAGAAGGCCGACACCGAGTTTGCCCTGCGCGACAAGATCTTCTATGTGTGCTCCATGAGTTCGCGCACCATCGTGTACAAGGGTATGCTGGTCGCCACGCAGATGCGCCGCTTCTTCATCGACCTCAACGACGCCGCCGTCAAAACGGCCGTGGCGCTCGTCCACTCGCGCTACTCCACCAACACCACACCCAGCTGGGAGCGCGCACATCCCAACCGCTTTATCATCCACAACGGCGAGATCAATACCCTCAAGGGCAACGTCAACTGGATTCGTGCCCGCGAGCCCAACCTGTACAGCCCCGTGCTGCAGCACGATCTTGAGCGCGTGATGCCCATCATCAACCGCGAGGGTTCCGACTCCGCGATTCTGGATAACGTGCTCGAATTTTTGGTCATGAACGGTCGCCCGCTCACGCGTGCCGCGTCCATGCTGCTGCCCGAGCCGTGGGACCACAACGACAGCCTGAGTGAGGAGCGCCGCGCCTACGACGCTTACCAGTCCATGCTCATGGAGCCGTGGGATGGCCCGGCGGCCATCGCCTTTACCGACGGTCGCACGCTGGGTGCCGCCCTCGACCGTAACGGCCTGCGTCCCGCCCGCTACTATGTGACGCGCGACGGTCGCTTTATGCTGGCGAGCGAGGTGGGCACCATCGAGGTGAGCCCCGAGAACATCCTGACGAGCGGCTGCCTGGGACCGGGCCAGATGCTCGAGGTCGACTTTGCCCGCGGGCGCGTCATCTACAACGATGAGCTGCGTGCCCGTTACGCCAAGGAAAAGCCCTACCGTGATTGGATTGCCGAGGAGACGCTAACCGTTGACGCGCTCGATGAGCCCGTTGCGGCAACGCCCGCCGAGGACGCCGAGGTGCCCGCCGCCGTGCGTATGGCCAAGCTCGGCTATCACTGGGATGATGTTGACGAGGTCGTGCGCCCCATGGCCCAGCAGGGCAAGGCCCCGCTCGCCTCGATGGGCATCGATGCGCCGCTGGCCTGCCTGTCCAAGAAGACGCGCTCGTTCTTTGACTACTTCTATCAGCTGTTCGCCCAGGTCACGAACCCGCCCATCGACGCCCTTCGCGAGCATATGGTCACCTCGACCACGCTCTACCTGGGCAACCACGGCAACCTGCTCGAGGATTCCCGTACGGCCTGCCAGCTGGTTCGCCTGGAGCGTCCGCTGCTGAGCGAGGAGGAGTTCGACCGCATTTGTGCCATCGACCGCGTGGGCTTTAAGACTCGCCGTTTCCGTGCCGTCTACCGTCGTGACGCCGGCGAGGGCGCGCTGCAGACTGCGCTCAAGCAGCTTGCCGAGGACGTCGAGGCTGCGGTCCGCAACGGCGTGAACATCGTGGTGTTGAGCGATCGTGCCGCTGCGGGCGAGGTGCCCGTGCCGTCGCTGCTCGCCGTGGGCTGTGTGCACAACCACCTGATCCGCGCTGGCGTGCGTACCTTTGCCGACATCGTGGTGGAGTGCGGCGATGCCGTGTCCCCGCACGACTTTGCGGCTCTGGTGGGCTACTCCGCGAGCGGCATCTATCCGTACAACGCGCATGCGTGCATCCGCGACCTGGCGGCACGCGGCGATCTGGACGTTTCTGCCGAGCAGGGCATCGCCAACTACAACAAGGCTGCGACTGCCGGCATCGTCTCCATCATGTCCAAGATGGGCATCTCCACGGTGCAGAGCTACCATTCGGCGCAGATCTTCGAGGCCGTGGGCTTTACGTCGGAGTTCGTCAACGCGTACTTCGCCGGCACGGTGAGCCGTGTGGGCGGTATGGGTGTCGAGGACGTTGAGCGCGAGCAAAACGAGCGCTACGACGCCGCGCTCGCTATCCTTAAGAGCCCGGCTCCCGATCAGCTGCCCACGCTGGGTCTGACCAAGTGGCGCCCGCTCGGCGGCGAGGATCACCTGATCGACCCTCAGACCGTCTACCTGCTCCAGACCGCCTGCCGTGAGGGCAGCTACGACACCTTTAAGGAGTACAGCGCCCGTCTGCACCGCACCGGCCGTGCCGTGCGCCTGCGCGACTTGCTCGACTTTAATGCCAGCGGCCGCACGCCGGTTTCGCTCGACGAGGTGGAGCCCGCGCTCAACATCGTCCGTCGCTTTAACACCGGCGCCATGTCGTATGGCTCCATCAGCAAAGAGGCGCACGAGTGCATGGCTATCGCTATGAACCGCCTGCACGGACGCTCCAACTCGGGCGAGGGCGGCGAGGACCCGCGTCGCGAGACCCCGTTGGCCAACGGCGACTCCAAGAACTCCGCAATCAAGCAGGTGGCAAGTGCGCGCTTTGGCGTGACGAGCCGCTATCTTTGCAGCGCCTTTGAGATTCAGATCAAGATGGCCCAGGGCGCCAAGCCCGGCGAGGGCGGCCACCTGCCCGGCAAGAAGGTCTACCCCTGGATTGCCGAGGTCCGTCAGTCCACGCCCGGCATCGGCCTGATCTCGCCTCCGCCGCACCACGACATCTACTCCATCGAGGACCTGGCGGAGCTTATCTTCGATCTTAAGAACGCCAATCCCGGCGCACGCGTGTCGGTCAAGCTGGTCAGCGAGGCCGGTGTCGGCACCATCGCCACCGGCGTGGCCAAGGGCGCTGCCGATAAGATCTTGATCAGCGGCCACAATGGCGGCTCGGGTGCCGCTGCGCGCGACTCAATCTGGCACGCGGGTCTGCCGCTGGAGCTTGGCCTTGCCGAGGCCCAGCAGACGCTGCTGCAAAACGGCCTGCGCTCGCGCGTGGTGCTCGAGGCCGACGGCAAGCTCATGGACGGTACCGATGTCGCCGTTGCCTGCCTGCTGGGTGCCGAGGAGTTTGGCTTTGCGACCATGCCGCTCATCTCCATGGGCTGCCTTATGCAGCGCGACTGCCAGCAGGATACCTGCCCCGCCGGCATCGCCACGCAAAACTGCCGCCTGCGTCGCGGCTTCCGCGGCAAGCCCGAGCACGTCGAGCGCTTTATGCTCTTTGTTGCCGAGCAACTGCGCGAGGTCATGGCGAGCCTGGGCTTCCGCACCGTCGACGAGATGGTCGGCCATCCCGAGTGCTTGCGCCAGATCGAGGTCCCGGGCAACCGCAAGGCCAACCTGCTCGATCTGTCGCCCGTGCTGGCGAGCGCGACCTGTGAGTTTGGTGCCCACATCCCGGGTGCTGACGGCCGTCACTTCCTGCCCCAGATGGCTGCGGACAGCGAGCTCGACAAGACGCTCGACTCCACGTTGTTTGTGCCCTATACGGCCGATGCCCGTGCGCACCTGCGTCCGATTCGCTTCCGCGCCGACATCGCCAACGTCAACCGCTGCGTGGGCACCATTTTGGGCAACGCGGTGACCAAGGCGCATCCCGAGGGCCTGCCCGCCGGCTCCATTACCATCGATTGCGATGGTTCGGCCGGTCAGAGCTTTGGCGCGTTCCTTCCGCGTGGCATTACGCTCAACGTGTGCGGCGACGCCAACGACTACTTTGGCAAGGGCCTTTCGGGCGGCGAGGTGTCGGTGCGCCCCAACCCGCATGCGACCTATAAGTTCGACGAGAACATCATCGTGGGTAACGTTGCATTCTTTGGCGCTACGAGCGGCCGCGGCTTCATCAACGGTCTGGCCGGCCAGCGCTTTGGCGTACGCAACTCCGGTGCCACCGTGGTAGTCGAGGGCTGCGGCAACCATGGCTGCGAGTACATGACGGGCGGTCTGGCGCTCATCCTGGGCGAGGTCGGGCAGAACTTCGCCGCCGGTATGACGGGTGGCGTGGCTTATGTCTTTGACCAATACGGCACGCTCGATGCCCGTGTGAACCACGAGAGCGTTGAGCTTAAAGCCCCGACGGCCGGCGAGCTGGCGCAGATTCGCGAGCTCATCCAGGAGCACGTGGACGTGACGCAGAGCCCGCGCGGCATTAAGCTGCTCTACAGCTTTGAGACGATGAGCAAACACTTTGTGAAGGTCATTCCGACCGAGTACGAGCGCGTGCTGGCGATTGTCGCCGCCGCCGAGGCCGTCGGCAAGACGCATGCGCAGGCCGAGGAGCTGGCGTTTGACATTGTGACCGGTCGCGCGAGTGACGCGGATGTTGCTCGCTTCGATGTTGCGGGCGGTGCTGCGGGTGCTGCGTCCGTGGCTGCCAGCTCTGTTGCTTCGACCAAGAAGGAGGCGTAAGTGCCATGGGTAAGCCCGGTGCTTTTCTTGATATCGATCGCGTGACCCATGAGCTGCGCCCCGTGGAGGAGCGCAGCCGCGATTTCGATCCGCTGTACGTGGAGCTCGACGACGACGCGCGCCGTGCCCAGGCGAGTCGCTGCATGATGTGCGGTGTGGCGTTTTGTCAGATGGGCGCGAGCTTTGGCAAGGCACGTCCGAGCGGCTGTCCGCTGCACAACCTGATTCCCGAGTGGAACGAGCTGGTGTACCGCGGCCGTTGGGACGAGGCTGCCGAGCGCCTGTCACTCACCTCGCCCATGCCCGAGTTCACGAGTCGCGTGTGCCCGGCGCTGTGCGAGGCCGCATGCAACCTGGGCTCGGTCGATGGCCAGCCCACGACGATTCACGACAATGAGCGCGCGATCAGCGACCATGAGTGGGCCAACGGCGGTCCGCGCCGCTTTGAGCCGGCAGGGGAGGGCGCACCCACGGTTGCCGTGGTGGGCTCCGGTCCTGCTGGTCTGGTGGCAGCATGGGAGCTTGCGCGTCGCGGTGCCCGCGTGACGGTGTTTGAGCGTGACGACCGCCCGGGCGGCCTGCTCATGTACGGCATTCCCAACATGAAGCTCGAGAAGTCCGTGGTCGAGCGTCGCGTGGCGCTCATGCGCGAGCTGGGCATTGCGTTCGAGCTGGGTGCCGACGTGAGCGATCCTAAGGTTGCTGCCAAGCTCGATGGCTTTGACGCCGTCGTGGTGGCTGCTGGTGCCCGCGCCCCGCGTGGGCTTTCGGCTGCGAACATCGATGCGCCCGGCGTGGTGTATGCCGTGGACTATCTGACGGCTTCGACCGTCTCGGTGCTCGATGGCGGCGAGCCCGCGGTGAACGCGCGCGGCCTGGACGTTGTGGTCATTGGCGGCGGCGATACCGGTAACGACTGCGTGGGCACCGCGGTACGTCAGGGCGCGCGCAGCGTGCGCCAGTTTGAGTTCTTGCCGGCGGCGCCTGATGCGCGCGCGGCGAGCAACCCCTGGCCGCAGTGGCCAAACGTTAAGAAGACCGACTACGGCCAGCAGGAGACCATCGCTGCCATGGGCGGCGAGATGCGCGCTTGGGGCGTGGATACGCTCGAGGTGCTGCTGGATAAGAAGGGCGCTGCCGCGGGCCTGCGCGTGGTCGATCTGGACTGGTCGGCGGGAAAGCCCGAGCGCATCGCGGGCTCCGAGCACGAGGTGCCGACGCAGCTGGTGCTCATCGCCTGCGGCTTTACGGGTCCTGAGCATGGCGTGTTCGATGCGGTAGGCGTGCCTGTTGCCACCGCTGGTCGTCCGCTGCCTGTGATGGCCGCCGAGGGCTCGCATCTTGCGGCACGTGTCGACGGCGTCTCCGCGGATGCCGTGCCGGTGTATGTTGCCGGTGACGCTCGCAACGGCAGCTCGCTCGTGGTGAGCGCCATGGCCGACGCCCTGGCCTGCGTGGCCGAGGTCGCCGAGGCGCTGGAGCTGTAACGTAGTCATTTAAGAACGTCCCCAATGACTGAGTCATTGGGGACGTTCTTTTTTGTCTAGTCGTTGGGGGACACTCTTCGCGGGGCGCCTGTTCGTTTGTCGACGTGTGAGCGTTCATTCGCCGGCGTTTGCGCCTGTGATGCTCTGCTGTTTTTGTGGTGGCAGCGGGTGTTTGGATCAAAATGGCGGGTCGGCTGTCTATATCTACCTGCCCTTTCTTTGCGGTTCGTATATTCGGTCAAGTGTCCCGTCAAGTGTTTGGTCAGCATCTGGTTTGCAGCCGGAGGCCTATTTTGCCCGTGCTGGTCGTGGCTGCCCGCCCTCCTCGTAAGCTCAAATTGAGGTCCATCAGTTTGAGGAGGATGCCATGACTGACCACGTTTTAGACCGGGCGCATCTGGCCGAAGCCGTCGGCAACGATATTGCCGACATGGCCCATTTTTGGATGCTGCGGAAGTTTCAGTTTTTGGAGCCGGCGCGCGAGCAGTTCGAGATCATTGTCGACCCGTGGCTCAGCTATTGCACCGAGCCTTCGCAAAACGAAATCATGGCCTACAACATGGCATTTACCGATTGGTTGCTTTTCGAGCGCCCCTATCGCCATGGCAAGACGCTGCTCGAGCTGTATGTTGACGAGCCGCCGACATCGCTTTCGCCTGCCTCGCTCAAGCGGCTCGAGCAGGTACGCGACACGCAGTATTTCTCGCGCTTTGGCATTTTGGACAAGGATCCTGCGAACGGCATGGTCGCGCTGAAGGACACGCGCACCGACCGTCGCTTTGATGTCTACGACCCGCATATCGTGCAAAAGGAGCATTGGAGCGACGGAGTGATTGCGGTGCGCCTCGCCTGCGTCGACGATGTCTGGCTGACGGCGGGACAGCTCTATCTGTACGACATCGCGCGCCTGAGTGACACGGCAGTCGATGGGCCGGGTGCGGTGCATCCGGAGGACCTGCAGGATGGCTTTGACACCTCGTGCATCAGCTTCTTTTTGCGCCTGGTCCGCGACATCATGGGCGCCCAGGGGCGCTACGTAAAGTCCCTCAACATCTACGAGCAGGAGTGGGAGTAGGGGATGGGTAGTTGTCGCCTGCCTTGCCTTTTGCCTTTTTGTCTCGATCTGTAACGTTTGGGGGCAAAAAACCGGTCTACCTGTTACAGATCGAGACGAATGCTTGGGCGCCGCTGGTTTGTCTAAATCTGTAACGTTTAGGGGCCTGGAGAACGTCTAACTGTTACAGAACGAGACGTTTGGCACCTGGTTGGGGGAATGTCTCAATCTGTAACATCTACAGGCCAAAATTCGACCTACCTGTTACAGATTAAGACAAAGGCTGGACGCGGTGCCGAAAGATCTTGTTCTGTAACAACTAGAGGCTCAAAGACCGTCTTCCTGTTACAGATCAAGACATTTGTCAGCGGAGGTAACAGCGGCGATGGTCCATTTGTCCGATGTGGTGGTGATGAAAGTGTCTAATACCGTTCTCAAACACAAACATGCGACTCGCAACACGTTGGCGCGGAATAGGATGCTCGCGCGGCTCACGGAGACGGCCAAGCAAGGTGCGCTGCTCGCAACGCATGACAATACCGAGCTCATGTGGCTGCGACGCCATGTTGGAACCGACGATATCGCGGAGCCCGAGCCGTACCTGTTCTGTTTTCAGCATGATTGGGATGCATTGACGCCGGCGGAGCGAGCGCTGAGGACTATCAAAGGGCTTGCGGAGTTTCATCCCGATTGGGCGTTTTGGGGCTATGACGCGGCGCTTTTGTGGGGTCTGGAGGTGCCGAATGATCTGCTCGGGCCACGATATCTTGTTAAGACGGGTTGCTCGGTGCCGCTGAGTGCAGGATGTCGGCTGTTGCGTCCGCAGGCGGCGGGTGCACTTGAACAAGCCGACGGCGTGCAGGTGACGTCGTTTTGGCGCACGGTGGAGGATTGCTTACTGCGTGCGCCGTTCTCCTACGGGTTGGCGATTGCCGATTCTGCACTGCGGGCGAAAGGCGTATCACGTTGGGATTTGTGCGAGCGCCTCCGCGCCGATTGCGAGGGCAGGCGAGGGTATCGCAGGGCACAGGTGATTGCGTCGTATGCGGACGGGCTGTCCGAAAACGGCGGCGAGTCTCGGTTCCGAGCGTTCTTTATTGCGTACGGCTTTCCAGTTCCGGAGCTGCAGGTGGAGTTTCGCGACCCGCTCGATCCGAGCCAGGCGTTTCGCGTCGACTATTTTTGGCGGCTCATGGACGGGACGTGTGTCATCGGCGAGCTCGACGGAAAGGGGAAGTACACCTTGCAGAACGGCGAGGGTCGGGAGTCGGTCGACCCATTCGTGGCAGAACGTCAGCGAGAGTCCCATCTGACGATGCTCGGGCACAAGGTGCTTCGGTTTACGTTTGATGAACTCAAGAACCCGGGGAAGCTGGCTGAAAAGATGAGGTTGGCGGGTATTCCGCGACGGCCCGATTTGGCTGAGGAGTGGAGACGTCAGTGGTATGGGCGCTGAGAGGTTTTGTCTCGATCTGTAACAACAAGGGATCGTTTGGCCTCGTAACTGTTACAGATCAAGACAAAAGGTTGGCTACCGCTAATAGATCTCAATCTGTAACATCTAGAGGCCGAAAACCTGTCTACTTGTTACAGATTTAGACGTTTGACGATGGGGCTGGAGAATATCTCGACCTGTAACATCTAACGGTCAAAATTCGACCCAACTGTTACAGATTGAGACAAAGGTTGGATGCGGTGCCGAAAGATCTCGATCTGTAACATCTGGAAGGCTAAAGACGGTCTATCTGTTACAGATCAGGACGTTTGGCACCTGGCTGGGGCATCGCCGTGCTGGCCTCTCTATCCTCACATCCTCCCTTTTCTCCGTTAACCGATATGCTCGACTTTAGGTCGCTGCATTGGGTGATAATGGACAAATGTTCAAGTTAATCGTGAGGGAGGAGCTCGATATGGCATCTGCCGATCGTTCCACGTTGTTTATCAATGCGACCATTCTGGATGGTTCGGAGCATATGGAGCCGCAACCCGATATGGCCGTGGCCGTTGAGCGCGGTGTCATCACGTGGATGGGGCCGAGTGCTGTGGCGCAGGCGCCTGCGGGTGCCGAGGTTATCGACCTGGCAGATGCGTATCTCATGCCAGGTCTCATCAATATGCATGTGCATCTGTGCGGTTCGGGCAAACCGGTTTCGGCGGGCGATGCGGGCGCGCTGATGAAGAAGCTCGATAATCCCGTGGGGCGCGCCATCGTGCGCCATATCTTCAAGGGCAGCGCTCAGCAGCAGCTGGCAAGCGGCGTGACCACGGTGCGCGGCGCGGGCGACCCGCTGTTTGCCGATCTGGCCGTGCGCGATGCTATCGATGCCGGCAAGTATCAAGGTCCTCGCCTGGTGGCGCCGGGAACGGGCGTCACGGTGCCGGGCGGCCATGGTGCGGGACTGTTCGCCCAGGTGGCCAACAGTCCCGCCGAGGCAGCCGAACAGGTGCGCGACCTGTATGCGCGCGGTGCCGACGTCATTAAGCTGTTCGTGACGGGCGGCGTGTTCGATGCGACCGAGGTGGGCGAGCCGGGCGTGCTGCGTATGCCGGTGGAGGTTGCCGCGGCGGCATGCAAGGCGGCGCACGATATGGGCCTTCCGGTTATGGCCCATGTCGAGAGTACCGAGGGCGTGAAGGCCGCGCTTGAGGCCGGCGTTGACACGATTGAGCACGGCGCTCCGTTGACACCCGAAATCTTGGAGCTGTATCGTGGCGCCGCGGGCACACAGCTCGAGGGGCGTGCGCCGAGTGTGACCTGCACTATCAGCCCGGCGCTGCCGTTTGTATTGCTCGACCCGGAAAAGACCCATTCGACCGATACGCAAAAGAAGAACGGCGACATCGTGTGCTCGGGCATCATCGAGAGCGCCCGTGCCGCACTGGAAGCTGGCGTTAAGGTGGGCCTTGGCACGGACTCGAGCTGCCCGTTCGTGACGCAGTACGACATGTGGCGTGAGGTGGCCTATTTTGCCAAGTATGTCGGCGTGAGCAACGCCTTCGCGCTGCACACGGCCACGCAGGTCAATGCTGAGCTACTGGGGCTGGGCGGCGAGACCGGCACGATCGAGTGCGGCAAGGCCGCCGATATCCTGGTGACGCGCAAGAATCCGCTCGATGACCTGTGCGCACTGCGTGAGCCGATGCACGTGATGTGCCGTGGTGATCTGGTGCGCAAACTCAAGGTGAAGCGTATTCCCGAGGTGGACGCCGAGCTCGACACGATTATGGCCATGCCTGCCGAGGCGTTGGCCGAGGAGCTTGCCCGCGACGGCGTGGCGTAAGCGTGCGATATGACGATGCGACAAAGGGGCAATCCCTTTGTCATAATCAAAAAAGCCGAGGTCTCAGTGCGAGGCCTCGGCTTTATTTTGTCCCATGGTATGGCGGCTATGAGCGTGTCTCCATCTTGGCGTGGCACTTGGGGCAGGTGACGCGGATCTTGCCCTTGCCCTTGGGGACGGAGAGCATCTGGCCGCAGTTGGGGCACTTGAGGTATGCCGTGGTCTTGCGACCCTTCCACATCTTCTTGGCCGTGCGCTTGGCACGCTCAAAGTCTTCCTTACTGGTGCCGGCTGCGCGTGAGGTGCTAGCCGCTGCAGCGCCGCCGCCCAAGCTGGCGACGAACTTGCCCAAGCCGGGAACATTGGCGGTCGTGGCGACAAAGGCCTCGTTCTCCTTGCGACGTGCATCGATATTTTTGGACAGGCCGCGCAGCACGCCAATCACGATTACGGCGATGGCGATCCAGCTGAGCCACTGGATACGAGCCATCGAACCAATCACGGCGATGATAATGCCTGCGAAGCCCATCACGATGGTGAGTTCGTCAGCGCCATTGCGGCCCTTCATAAAGTCATTCATGCAAATTGCCTTTCATTCGATATGCCGCACGCCTTTATACCCGATTTAGAGCAAGGGGGACAGGTTAATCTGCACCAATGTGGTGCAAACATACCTGTCCCCGGAATACCAAGACGGTGCAAACGTACCTGTCCCCAATGCCCCAATTACTTGGAGAGTTTGTCGACGACGCGTTCGATTTCGGCGAGTTTGGCGGCTTTGAGGTCTTCGTCGCCCGATTCGATTGCCGAAGTCACGCAGCCCTCGATATGCGCCTTGAGCACGTCGGCGTTAATGCGCGCGAGGAGCGCCTGTGTGGCCATGAGCTGCGTGGAGATATCGACGCAGTAGCGGTCCTCCTCGACCATCCGCAGGATGCCGTCGATCTGACCGCGTGCCGTCTTGAGCATGCGGGTCACCGATTTATGGTCTGCCATCATGGCGGGTCCTCGTTTCTGGTCGGGGGTACGTGCGGGTCGTTATGCGGCGGTCACCGAAAGGGCGTGGAACTTCTCGCCGGCGCCCTCGACAGCGGCGGCGAGCTGCTCGGGGGTCACGGTGTCGGCGCACTCCACCTGGACGGTCTGAGTCTCGTGGTCGGCGTCGGCGTCGGTTACGCCCGCAACGTTGAGCAGCGCGGTCTCGACGGTGGCGTCGCAGTGGCCGCACATAAGGCCGGAAGTCTTAATTGTGAAACGCATGGGTATTCCTCTCTGTTGTGTCGGCTTTCCCAGGCACCCGACCTTGACCTTCAAACCGTCGCTCGCGTACCAAAGTACGCGTCGCTCCTCTTTCAGGTCAATCTTGGGCACTTGGAAAACCCGTTCTAAATGGACTTAATGGTGAGCCTATTTTGCCACTTTAGGCTTAAAGGATTTCAAACGCAGGGCATTGGACACGACGCACACGCTCGACAGGCTCATGGCCGCGGCGCCAAACATCGGCGAGAGTTGCCATCCGGTGAGCGGGAAGAACACGCCCGCCGCCAGCGGAATGCCGATGCCGTTGTAGAACAGTGCCCAGAACAGGTCCTGCTTGATGTTGCGGATCGTGGCGCGCGAAAGCTCGATGGCGCGGGCGACGTCCATGAGGTCGCTGCGCATGAGAACCACGTCGGCGCCCTCCTTGGCGATGTCGGCGCCGGTGCCGATAGCAAGGCCCACGTCGGCGCGCGCCAGGGCGGGGGAGTCGTTGATGCCGTCGCCTACCATGGCGACCTTGCCGCCCACATCCTGCAGCTCGCGGACGTGGCGCTCCTTGTCGGCAGGGAGGACGTCGGCGATGACCTGTTCGCTGCTCAGCCCCACGCGGCGGGCGATGGCCTCGGCCGTCACGCGGTTGTCGCCGGTGAGCATGCGCACGTCGACGCCAAGCGAGCGCAGTGCGGCGATGGCCCCGGCGCTCGTCTCCTTGACCTCGTCCGCCACGGCGATGGTACCGACAAGCTCGCTGTTCTTGGCAAAGAACAGCGGCGTCTTGCCCTCGGCCGCGAACTGTTCGGCAAGGCCGGCGGGAACCTTCACGCCCAGCTCGTCCATCAGACGCACGTTGCCGGCGGCGATGACATTCTGCCCCTCGCGTGCCGTAACGCCTCGCCCGGGCACGGCGGTAAAGTCCTCGACCATGCGTGCGACGATTCCGCGCGCCTCGCACTCGGCCATAATCGCCTCGGCCAGCGGGTGCTCGCTTGAGCGCTCCAGCGCAGCGGCCAGCTTGAGCAACGCCTTTTCGCTCATGGCGGGCGAGCCGTCAGCGCGCGTGGCTACCGTGATATCGGTCACAGCCGGCTTGCCGCGGGTGGCGGTGCCCGTCTTGTCGAGCACCACGGTGCCCACGCTGCGTAGGTTCTCCAGCGCCTCGGCGCTCTTAAACAGAATGCCCATTTCGGCGCCCTTGCCGGTGCCGACCATAATGGCGACGGGCGTGGCCAGGCCCAGCGCGCACGGGCAGCTGATCACCAGCACGGCGACGGCGGAGGTGAGCGCTTCGTTCACGCTTCCGGTCAGTGCCGTCCACACCACGAAGGTCACGGCCGAGATCATGAACACCACGGGCACGAACACGCCGGCGACCTTGTCGGCCATGCGGGCGATGGGCGCCTCGGTGGCGTTGGCGTCCTCGACGAGCTGGATAATCTTGGCGAGCGACGTGTCGGCGCCCACGCGTGTGGCACGGAAGGTAAACGAGCCGGTGCGGTTGACAGTGGCGGCGTTGACGGTGTCGCCGGCGGTCTTCTCCACGGGGATGGACTCGCCGGTCAGTGCACTTTCGTCCACGGCCGAAGCGCCCTCGAGTACCACGCCGTCGACAGGGATGGACTCGCCGGGGCGCACACGCAGCACCTGGCCGGGCAGAATGGCATCGACGTCGACGGTGGCCTCGGTGCCGTCCTCTGCCACGACGGTCGCGGTCTTGGGCGCTAGGTCGATGAGCGCCTCGATGGCGCCGCCGGTCTTGGACTTGCTGCGCGTCTCGAGGTATTTGCCTACGGTGACGAGCGACAGGATCGTGCCCGCACTCTCAAAATACAGGTTGTCCATGCCCGTCATCATGGCCTCGTGGACCTGGCCCGCGGCCAGCTGGTCGGCCATGATAAACATGGCGTAGAGCGACCAGGCAATGGACGCGGTGGCGCCGACGGCGATGAGGGCGTCCATGGTGGGCGCGCCGTGCGCGAGCGATTTAAACCCGTTGATAAAGTACGCGTCGTTGACGTAGACGATGGGGATGAGCAGGACGAGCTCGGTGAGCGCGAGCGTCATACTGTGGGTGTGGCCGGTGAAGATGCCGGGCAGCGGCCAGCCGAGCATGTGCCCCATGCCTATGTAGAACAGTGGGATGAGGAATACGATCGAGACGATGAGGCGGGTGCGCATGGCAGAGGCGGCGGCCTCCAACTTTTTGGTCGGCGACTCCATATGGGCGGCGCCGGACCTGGCTTGCGCACTTCCGCTTTGGACAGCGTCGGTGCCCGTGCTGATGGGCGAGGCCGAGTAGCCCGCGCGGTCGACAGCGGTGCAGATGTCGTCGGGGGAGACCTGCGCAGGGTCGTAGTCCACCAGCATAGAGCCGGCGAGCAGATTGACCGCGACGCTTTGGACGCCGTCGAGTTTGCTCACGGCACGGTCCACGTGCGCCTGGCAGGCGGCGCACGTCATGCCGCCCACATCGAACTTATCTTGAGCCATGGCTTCTCCTTTCTGTGACGTAGTGTCGGAAATGTTAACCATCCGATACTATACACCCATACCCCCTGGGGGTGTCCAGTACAGAAATAATATATGAGATTTCGTTACAGATGAGGATGGATGGTTGGCCGATGGACCGTCCCAACCAATCATCTCAATCTGTAACATCTAGCAGGGAAAATGACCTCTAACTGTTACAGATCGAGACAATTGCCGGGGAGGGGTCCCGTTGCGGCAAGACGCCCGCCGCCTAGATACAGAACCCGGGGATCACACAGGTTAGCTTGTTTGGCTTGTCCGCAGGCGTTGCGTACGTAAAGACGTCGCCGTCGTGGCCCACACGGTTTATGTAGAGCGTGCCTTCGGTCTCCGATGAGTCGGGGCTCACCGTGCGCTCCCACCAGCAGGTGTCCTTGCCCTTCCACTGGCGGACCATTGTCTCGTTCGTGGAATACGGGCTCACCTTGAGCTCGCGGAAGAGCTGATACTCCTTGCCCTCGCCGTTGTAGATGTCTGCCAGGTAGTGATAGCCCTCGGCAAACGAATCGGGCGGTTGCGTACCGCACAGCTCGACCATGGCGGGCAGCCAAAGGGTTGCGGGCAACTTGCTCAGGCACGATGCACTGTTGGCGGCGCCAGCGTTATTCGAGATCTTTTTGACAGATTTGATGAGTGCGCGCAACTCGTTGGGCAGCAGCTTAAGGCCGTCGCCGTCGAGCCATTCTCGCAGCTCGCAATCTGCCCAGCCGGCGCTCGGCGGTTCAGCCGCAGCGTTGCGCTCGGCAATACCCGCATCGAACAAAAACGTCAGTCCGGCCTTGCCCGTCCCGTCCAGAAGTTCATCGTGGCGGATGCCCACAAGCTGCGCGCCAACCTGCAGCCCGTTGGTGAGCGTGACACGCTTGGTACACGGATAGGGGATACGCCCATCGGCATCGAGCAGGTGATAGCGCTTGGCAATCTCGCGTGCCTCGCTACGGGTCTCGGCGGCCTTAATCTTGAGCGAAATCTCCTGCAGCTGATCCCAGGTGTAGTCGTCAAGTGAACCGCGGATGCCATCGAGGTAGTCGGGGATGCCAAAGCCATGGGTTGCCGCGCCAATGACGCCGAGCCCCGCAACGACTGCAGCGACGCCGCCGATAATAAAGCGACGGCGGGTCATGGCATCGTTCCGGGCCTGCTCCAGGATCTCTCGCGCGCGCTCGCCGGCGACGTCGACCTTAAGGTGCGTGCCAGAATCGATATCAATTGCGGCCTCGTCTCCTGCACCTTCGCGGCCTTCGGATTCGGCGTCGGTGAGGTATGCCGAGAGCACCTCGAGCATCTGCTGCTCGGTGGGACGATCGCACTGCTCGACTGAGAGACCCTTCATGATGATTTGGACGAGCGCTTCATCGCCCTCGCAGCGCGGCTCGAGCGGCGCCGGCTTGGTCTTGGTCTTTACGAGATAGAGCGAGCCGGTTGCAGCGGCGTCCGTCGACTCAAAGTCAAACGGTTTGCGACCGCTGTAGAGCTGGTACAGAATGCTCGAAAGCGCATAGACGTCGATTGCCGGCGAACGGCGAAGGGCCGCGATGCCTTCGATATCCTGCGTGAGCATCTCGGGCGCGGCGTATGCGGGCGTGGCAAAGCGCCAGATGTCGGCGCGCCGGGTGATCGTGTCGTCGCCGAGAGCCATGGTCGCGGAGCCCATGTCGATGAGGCAGGGGTCAAAGGAGCAATCGGCAATCTGCTGCTCGAGCGTTCGGCTGGTGGTGCGGAACATGATATTGGCAGGCGACAGGTCGCGATGGATGACCGGATTCACGAGGCCTTGGGTCATCAAGAGCGCACGAAGCACGGCGTTTCCGACGGCGGCGACCATCTGGGTGGTCAGCCCGCCCGAGGCGTCGTGAGGAAGCAGGGGCAGCGCCTGCTTGAGTGAGGTGCCCTCGACCCACTCCATGAGGATGAGCGGGTCGTCCTCGCACGATCCGTAGCCATAGACGCGCGGAAATCCGCGCAGGTGCGAGACGGTACACAGATGACGGTACTCCTCGAACAGCGCAGCGGTGTTGGCCAGGTGCGCTGCCGATTGCTCGGCGGAGCGGTCGGGGGCTTGGCCAGAGAGAAAGGCGTTGTCCTTGAGTAGCTTGACGGCAAAGACCTCGCCGCTTGTGTTGGTCGCGCGAAGCACGTGCCCGATGTTGCCGTTGTTGCGGTGGGCCGTCTGGAGAATAAGCGTCATAAACCGACGCTTGGCGTCGTCCTCGGCACTGGGGTCGACCGCCACGGCGGTGTCGAACGTATCGAGACGGATGAGTTTGTCGCCATAGGCGCTATCGGTAGTATCCATGGCGTTCCTTTGTCTGGCATGGGTTGCCGCGCGTACACGTGAGCAGTGCGGATATCGGTAAAGTACCATGATAGCCGCACTGCTCACGTGTACCGCTGAGTATTGTCGTTTACGACGCAGAAGGTAGAAGACGAAAGACGGACGGCGACCGTCTTCCGATCGCTGTCCGTGCTAGTCCACAATGACAAGGAATGTCGTGTAGAGACCCAGATGGAGCCTGTCGCTGTTGGCGATTTCCACGGGGGGATAGACTTTGCCGGGTTCGCGTTGGTCGCGCGGCGGCTCAATCACAATATCGCCGTCGCCCGCGCCCGATTCGAGCACTGTGCCGTTGGTCGATCCAAGGCCCTGGGCGTACCAGTGCTCACCCTCGAGCCAAATACGAAGATGCTCGCGCGAGGCGTCGGCGCCTACATCGGTGATGCTGGGCGAGGTTTTGGGCAAAGAACCAATCACGGTGCCGCGCGGATCGCGTGTGAGGGGATGGATTTGCATGTCGGCGCAGTTGTCGGCATGGGTTCTGAGCAGACCGAGGTTGGGAGCGACGGTGTGCGGCTGCTCCAGGCTGCTCATAAAGCCACGTCCGACGGTAGTTTCGGTGGTGCCAAAGTGCCCGCCCGTCTTGCTGTCGCAAAAGCGCTCGACGGTGGCCACGCCCTGAACGGGATCGGCGAGCGCCCCCGTTGCCACAAAGAGCATAAGGTAAAGCGTGCTTTTCTCGCGCACGGCATTGCCGTCAAAGTTGTCGATGCGATTGAGGGCATTTGCATATAGGCGGCTGTCCAGCTTGTAGCTGGCGAGAGCCGACATCATTTCGTTGGCGGCCGGACCGCGATAGTGCTCGGCGATTGCCTGATAGGCGGACTCGCCGCCGCCGAGCTTGCTGCAGATTGCCGCGGAAAGGTTGAGCGTGGTGACGGTAAAGTCGCTGTAGATGGCGGGCGCGCACTGGTCAGGCTTGCGATGGACGATGTAACGGGTGAGATACGAGCGGTTGGAAGAGCATTTCTCGAGCAGGGTACTGCCGAGATAGGAGTTTCCATTGATGAGCATTCGGGCGATCTCGAGATGTTTAAGACCGCCGAACGAGCGAATATCGTTATAGAGGACCGAGCAAGGCGTCTCTGCTGCCACGGATACCTCCTTTGATTGCTTCCTAGCCAATATGGCGATAGGAATTAATGGCCCCCGGTGGGCGACGTATTAAATGGTTGCGCAATATATAGCGTAACCAAAGCAACATTATAGGCCACATGTTCGAAATTGCAGGAAGACCGAGAGATTTTGGTTGGACTGAACGGAAATCCCCCTCTGTCTTGTTCTGTAACATTTGGACCCGGTTTTGCCCTGCATCTGTTACAGATTGACACAATCGGCCAGGCCCACCTCGTCCGCCTCGTCATCTGTGGTTTACGTGGGGGCATGCGAAGCACGGGTATACTAACCGGCGGCGAATCTGCTCCATCGCTTAGAGCTGCTGCGTCTGGACGGCGCGTGATAGGGCTGCCAAAGCGATCGCCAGCGTGCTGAGCAACGTCCTCTCTGTGCGCACCCGTTTTTGTATGTATTAGCGCACTACCAAGCACGCCCGCGCGGCCGCATGCCGTGCCCATAGCGCGTGCAGATAAGGAACAACAACATATGCGTAATTCTGTATCCGACGTCACCGACGCCGAGATTCTGGACGAGACTCGCGAGGCCATGACCCAGGCTGCCTTCGATGCTGCCGACGAGGCTAGCGCCGCCGAGACCGTCGAGTCCGCGACTGAGAACCTGCCCGCCTTTGACGAGCTGGGCCTTTCCGACGAGATGCTTCATGCCATCGAGAACCTAGGCTACACGGCGCCGACGCCCGTTCAGGCCGGCTCGATCCCCGTGGTGCTCGAGGGCCGCGACTTGCTTGCCGCCGCTCAGACCGGCACCGGCAAGACGGCCGCCTTTTTGCTGCCGACCATGAACAATCTGGAGCACATCGCTCCTCCCAAACCCGTGCGCGAGCGCGGCGGCCGCAACCGTCGTCGCGGTGCTAAAAAGCCCGAGGGCAACAGCCGCGGCCCCGTGATGCTCGTCATCACCCCTACGCGCGAGCTTGCCCAGCAAATCGACGAGGTCGCGAGCAAGATCGCCGACGTCACCGGCCATGTTGCCGTGACCGTCGTGGGCGGCGTGAGCTACAAGCCGCAGACCGCGGCACTCAAGTACGGCTGCGATATCCTGGTTGCCACGCCGGGCCGTCTGGTCGATCTGATCGAGCAGGGTGCCTGCCACCTGGATGAGGTTAAGGTCCTGGTGCTCGACGAGGCCGATCGTATGCTCGACATGGGCTTTTTGCCCGCCGTCCGCCGCATTGTGCGCGAGACGCCGGCCGAGCGTCAGACACTGCTGTTCTCGGCGACCCTCGACGAGGAGGCCGTGGGTGAGATCACCGACCTGGTGAGCGACCCGGCCCGCGTGGAGATCGCGCCCGCCACGTCGACCGCCGACACCGTCGACCAGTTTGTGTTCCCGGTGTCCATTGAGGCCAAGAACAACCTGCTGCCCGAGTTCCTCAAGAAGGAGGGCCCGGAGCGCACCATCGTCTTTATGCGTACCAAGCACCGTGCCGACAGCTGCTGCCGTCGTCTGGAGCGCAAGGGCATCAAGGCCGCTGCGATTCACGGCAACCGCAGCCAGGCCCAGCGCGAGCGCGCGCTTTCGGCCTTCCGCGACGGCACCGTTGACGTGCTGGTGGCAACCGATGTCCTTGCCCGCGGCATCGACATCAGCGACGTGCGTTACGTCGTGAACTTTGACGTGCCGGCCGAGCCGACCGACTATATCCACCGCATTGGCCGTACGGGCCGCGCCGGCGAGCTGGGCTGGGCTATCACGTTTGTGACCGAGCAGGACGTCGATGAGTTCTACGAGATCGAGAAGCTCATGGACAAGACCGCCGACATCTACGAGGCCGGCGACCTGCATGTGGGTCCCAACCCGCCTGCGGTTGATCCCGAGCGCGACCCTGCGGCCTTTAAGGTGAAGAAGACTAAACGCGGCAAGTCCAAGAGCAAGAAGAAGCTTGAGCAGGCGCGTCGCGATGGCAAGCGCAACGGCGACGATTACGGCGATGTGGCCGGTCGTTCCAACCGCGGTCGCGACGAGCGCCGTGGCGATGGCGAGCGTCCGAGCCGTCCCAAGCGCGGCGGCAAGACCCGCGTGCGCGAGGGCGTTCAGGCTCGCGTGGACGAGGCTGTTGAGAGCGTGGCTCGCGAGGTAGCTGCCGAGGAGCGCGGCGGTGCTGGTGCCGCTGAGCAGCCTGCGCGCGGCAACCGTGCCGAGCGTCGTGCCAAGCAGTTCCAGGGCGAGGCACACCGCCGTCGTCGTGAGGACGAGGACCGCGGCGGTCGTCGTCGTGTCGAGCGCGAGGGCGACCGCCGTCGTTCCGGTCGTGATGACGAGCGCGGTGGCCGTGATGAGCGCCGTGGCGGCGAGGGCCGCGGTTCGCGTGGCGAGCGTGGTACTCGCGGCGGCGAGTTCCGTGGCGGCAAGCGCTTTGATGAGCGCGGTGGCCGTGGCGGCGAGCATCGCGAGGGCACTCGTGGCAATGGCAGCCGCAGCGGTGCTGGCCGCTCTAACGAGTCGCGCGATCGCCGCGATCCGCGTGCCAGCCGCGATCGTCGCGATGACTGGCGCAACTACGACGATACCCGCGAGGAGCGTCGTGGCGGCTATCGTGGCGGGCGTGGCGGCAACCAGGCCGGCTCCCGCGGCGGCCGTGCCGGCGGTCGCGATAATCGTGGTAGCTATGGCAATAGTCGTGGCGGCAAGCGCGGCGGCAGCTCCCGTCGCCCCGGTGACGGCGGCGGCAAGCGCAAGTAACATACGCATCGCCCGCTAGCGTGAGACAAGCTAAGGGCCCGAGCAAATAACGCTCGGGCCCTTTTGTTTGCCGTGTCCATCGCTAATTCAAACGTGATGTTCTCGGGAATGCATCTGGGGGATGCTGAGGACCTATTTTCCGCCATGCAGCAATGGGTCCTATGGGGTGCGCCGTGCATTTTTTGGAGTATTCTGCAGTTCGAGTTGTCTGCATATGATTCGACGTCGCCAACGGTGGCCTTCGGATATCCCTAGCGAGCGTTCCGAGTCAGATTTCGCCGTTTTCCGGAGCAGGGGCGCGTCATTCTCGCCATGTCGGGACTTAAAATGATACGGCGCCCTACAGTTTTGCCCACCCGCGGCGGTGCTGGCGTGGTTACGTTGCAGAATACTCCGTTTTTTGCACGGGCCAGGATGGGGTACCTCAGGAGAACGCGGCGGTATCCAGTAAATATATGCAATCTGTACCGGGAATTATGCAAACCGAAAAGGCGGGCAGTATGGGTTGGTGTATCGGGCTGCCTAGCGCACCAAAACGGGGAGCTCCCCCCCATGCGCCGTATACTCTGTCTGAATGTGAAAGCGGCTTGACGCGTTGCCAGGCGTAGGGGAGGGTGTCTCGATGAGCGTATTCGAAATTGTGTTTAGTCCGACGGGTGGAACGCGGAAGGTGTCTGGCCTTGTGGCCGGGGCACTGGGCAAGAATACCGTTACCGTCGATCTGACCGATAGCGGGCTAGATTTCAGCGCTGTCTCGATGACTGAGGACGACGTGGCCGTAATCTCTGTGCCGGCGTATGCCGGTAGAATCCCGGCTGTGGTGGCTGACCGGTTGGGCATGGTGCGCGGCAACGGGGCTCGGGCTGTTTTGGTTTGTGTATACGGAAACCGCGCGTTTGAGGACACGCTCGTAGAGCTGGAGGACGTTGCGAAGCATGCGGGATTCCGGGTGATCGCGGCAGTTGCGGCCATTGCAGAACATTCCATTGCGCGACAGTTTGCTGCCGGTCGTCCGGATGCGCAGGATGAGGCGCAGCTCGCAGAGTTTGCGCAGCAAATTCAGCAAAAGCTGTTGGCTGAGGATGCGTCCGAGCCCTCTATTCCCGGCAACCGTCCTTATAAACAAGCCGGAGGTCACCGCATGGCACCCGAGGCAACAGAGGATTGCGTCTCCTGCGGTGCATGCGCCGCGGCGTGCCCCGTTTGTGCTATCGACAAGGGTGACCCCAAGCGAGCAGCTGGCGAGGCGTGCATCTCCTGCATGCGCTGCATTGCCGTATGTCCGCGAGGCGCTCGCAAGCTTGATCCCAACAAGCTATCCGCTGTTTCCCAGATGCTGAGCAAGGTTTGCGTCGTGCGGAAGGAATGCGAGCTCTTTATCTAGCGCATACGAAATTGGTGCAATGGGGCCAGGTTAATCTGCACCAACCTGGTGCAAACAAACCTGTCCCCAATGCACCAGAGTGAGGAGTGTCCCCGAGTGCCGGCAGAAAAAGAACGTCCCTAAGTGCCGCTTAAATACCGTTTATCGAAGAAAAAATACCGCTCACCGGTCATAATGACTATTCTGGCTTTGTTGTTGCCTACAATAACCCCCGTAAAAAGAAATGCGGAAGGTTACCGAGTCCCCTCGGACATGGGCCTAACCAAAGTCTTTGAACGGGTGCGTCTCAATGGGCGCATTCGATTGATTTTGGTTGGGCTATATTTATGAAGGGACATGTCACCATGGGTTTCTTTTCTCGCCTTATGGGTGGCTCGGATAAGCAGGCGACTGCGACTTCCGAGTTCGAAATCCTCGCCCCTGTTTCCGGCGAGCTTGTTAATCTAGAAAAAACCAATGACCCCGCTTTTAGCAGCCGTGCGGTGGGTGATGGCGTTGCCGTGGTTCCCCAAGAGGGAACGGTGTGCGCTCCTGTTTCCGGCACCGTCGCGGCGCTGTTTCCGACTGAGCACGCGCTGGGCATCATGTCCGATGACAGCTCCGCTCAGGTGATGCTGCATATCGGAATCGACACTGTTAAACTTGAGGGCAAGGGCTTCCATGCGCTTGTTGCCCAGGGTGACCATGTCGACGCGGGTCAGGCCCTCGTCGAGGTCGATTTCGATGTGGTCCGCGCCGCCGGCTTCGATCCCACGGTCTTCGTTATCGTGTGCGAGCGTTCGGAGAACTCGACTCTTCGCGAGCATGCTTCCGGCCCTGTTGCTGTTAAAGAGCCTGTCATCTGGCTTTCCGAGTAAATTCTTTGGTGGGTACCGTGGTTATCAAGCGAGTTTTTAACAACAACGTCGCAATGGTCACTTCGGACGATGGCTCCGAGCTCATCGTCATCGGTCGAGGCCTCTGCTTTGGCCGTCATGCCGGCGATGCCATCGATGAGACGTCGGTCGAAAAGACCTACGCGTTGCAGGAGGGAACTTCTCAGGATTCGCGTACGATCGACCGCTTGGCACATCTTTTGGAGTCCATCCCCACCGTCAACCTCGTGATTTCCGAGGACATCGTTCAGATGCTTCGTCGAGAGCTCAATGTCGATATCAATGACAAGATTCTCATCGCTCTCGCAGACCATATCAGCCTTGCTTTGGAGCGCGAGCGCAAGGGCGTCTCCTGTGAGAATCCGTTGCTGCTCGAGATTCAGCAGTTCTATCGCAAGGAGTATGCACTTGCGGGCCGTGCGCTGCAGATTATCAAGGAGTATATGGGCATCCAGATGAGCGAAGAAGAGCAGGGTTTCATTACGCTGCATATCGTCAACGCCACCATGCCGCAACGCTCCGATCGTTTGATTGTTTCGGTCCAGCTTGTTCGCGACGTGCTCGCGATTGTTTCTGAGCGCTATGCTACGACCCTCGATGACACCTCGCTGCCTTACGAACGCTTCGTTCGTCACCTGCAGCTTTTCGCACAGCGAGCGCTCGATCCCGCGGCCGGGCAAATCAATGGCGACGCGCTGTTCCGAATCGATGAAACGGCGTATCCGTGCGCATTCTCGTGCGCGGACGCCATAGCCGCCCACTTGTCGTCTACCTATAACGTTGTCGTTACCGATGCCGAGAAGAGTTATCTCGCGTACCACATTGTTAACCTGCTTGGAGAACCTGGTCTCTAGGCATAACGTGCCCACACATCGATTGATATAAGGCAAGGTTCACAGTCTTGTCTAGGGCACATCTGTCTTAATTTGCGGAAAAGGAAGGGGAGTACCGCTATGACCGCAAAAAAGAAGTTCAATTTCAAAGCGCCGTTGGAGGTGTTCGCGAAGTCGATCGTTCAGCCGATGATGTATCTCTCGGTTGCCGGCATCCTGCTCATCGTGGGCATCATTCTGACCAACAAGACCATCTGCGCTTTGGTCCCCGTACTGGGCTCCGGTCCGTTCCAGCTTGTGGGCGCCGTTGTCTATCAGTCGCTGATGTTTATCATCAATAACCTCTCGATTCTGTTCTGCGTTGGCATCGCCGGCGCCATGGCAAAGAAGAACAAGGGCCATGCTTCGCTGATCGCCCTGATGTCGTTCTTCCTGTTCCTGCAGGCTAACAACATCGTGCTCAACGCCACCGGCTCTCTTGCCGATGCGAGCGGCATGCTCGGTCTTACCGGAACCGGCCAGGCCACCGTTATGGGCATCCAGGTACTCGATACCGGCGTGTTTGGTGGCATCATCCTTGGTTGCATCACCGGTGCCGTGTTCAACAAGTACTCGAACAAGCAGTTCCCCATTGCCCTTTCGATGTTCTCGGGCGTTCGCTTTCCGTTCCTGATCATGATCATCATCTCCTGGATCATGGGCGCAGGCTTCTGCATCGTTTGGCCTCCTGTCCAGGGCGCCATTTCCTCCGTCGCCGGCATTATTAAGGAATCTGGCAACATCGGTCTGTTTATCTACGGCATGCTCAACAAGCTGCTCGTTCCCACCGGTCTGCACCACCTCATCTACACCCCGTTCCAGTTCTCCGATGTGGGCGGCACCCTGACGCTGGGTGATCAGGTTATCGCCGGCGCTTATCCCATCCGTGTCGCCGAGATGGCAATGACGGGCCAGCCCTTCTCCGATAGCACCTACTTCAACAGCTATACCTTCAACAACCTGTGGCCCTACATCGGCATCGGTCTCGCCTTTATCGTCACCGCTTACAAGGGGAACAAGGACAAGACCAAAGCCGTTATCATCCCGCTGATCATCACTGCCGTGCTCTCCTGCGTGACCGAGCCCATGGACTTCCTCTTTGTCTTTGCCGCTCCCGTGCTCTTTGTCGTTCACTCGGTTCTTTCCGGCATCTTCCTGGTCCTGCTCAAGGTCCTCTCCGTGCCCGCTTCGACTGCAGGCGGCATCATCAACATCGTGGTTTCCAACCTGGTTCTTGGTGTCGATAAGACCAACTGGCCGGTTATGCTGGTGCTCGGAGTCGTCAACGCCGCGCTGTACTTCTTCCTCTTCACCTTCCTCATCAAGAAGCTCAACCTCCACACGCCTGGTCGCGAGGAGGAGTCCGAGCTCGCCGAGTCCGTTGCCGAGGGCGAGGCCGCCGCATCTGTTGCGGTGAAGCAGGGCGCTGTTGCCGCGGCTCCCGCAGAGGGCGTCGATGCTGGCATTGCCGACCTGGTCGCAGGTCTTGGCGGCAAGGACAACATCGAGGAGCTCGAGAACTGCTTTACGCGTCTCCGCGTGAACGTTAAGAACCCGGACCTCATCGATGAGAGCCTCATCAACCACGTGCCCAACAGCGGCATCAACCGCAACGGCAACAATATCCAGATCATCTTTGGCATGAAGGTCGCCGAGATGCGCGACAAAGTCGAGAACGCAATTGAGAAGGAGCAGTAAACAATGATCATTACTCTGTGTGGTGGCGGATCCACCTTTACCCCCGGCATCGTCAAGTCCATCGCCCTGCGCAAGGACGAGCTCGACGTTGACGAGATCCGTCTGTACGACATCAACGAGGAGCGCCAGCGCAAGATTGGCGTGCTCGTGGACTGGATTTTGCACGAGGACCTTGGCCTGGACATCAAGCTCACGGTGACCACCGACAAGGAGACCGCCTTTACGGATGCCAGCTTCGTGTTTGCCCAGATGCGCGTGGGCGGCTACGCCATGCGCGAGCAGGACGAGAAGATCCCCCTGCGTCACGGCTGCGTGGGCCAGGAGACTTGCGGTTGCGGCGGCCTTGCCTACGGCATGCGCACCATCTTCCCCATGGTCGAGCTGATCGATGACGTTGAGAAGTACGCCAAGAAGGACTACTGGATTCTCAACTACTCCAACCCTGCCGCCATCGTCTCCGAGGGCTGCCGCGTGCTGCGTCCCAACGCTCGCATCATCAACATCTGCGACATGCCGATCGCGATCATCGACGTGGTTTGCGCCGCGCTCGATATCGACAAGAAGGATGTCGAGTACGATTACTTTGGCCTCAACCACTTTGGTTGGTTCACCTCGATCCGCCACAAGGGCGAGGAGGTGCTCCCGCAGCTGCGCGAGTACATCAAGGAGCATGAGATTCTGCTGCCCGACTCTTACCTCAAGGGCATGGGCTCGCTCATGGCAAAGAAGCCCGAGGAGGCCACCGACGAGCACCCCGAGCAGAACCGCCACACCAAGGGCAGCTGGTACTACGTCTGGAAGGGCGAGTACGAGATCATGGAGTGCTTCCCGGAGTACCTGCCCAACACGTATCTGAACTACTACCTGCAGCAGAAGGAGTTCGTCGAGCACTCCAACCCCGAGCGCACCCGTGCTAACGAGGTTGAGGAGACGCGTGAGAAGAACCTCTTTGATGGTATCGACCATTACGAGAAGACGGGCGAGATCGACGAGAGCACGTTCTATGCGGGCAGCCACGGCGACTGGATTGCCGATCTGGCTATCGCTCTGAAGAACGACACCAAGCAGCGCTTCCTGGTCATTTGCGAGAACAAGGGCGCCATCCCCAACATGCCCTACGACGCTATGGTCGAGCTGCCTGCCTACATTGGCAAGAACGGCCCCGAGGTCATCAGCCGCGACAACATTCCGCTGTTCCAGCAGGGCCTCATGATGCAGCAGCTGAACTCCGAGAAGCTCATTGTCGAGGCTACGATCGAGGGTTCGTACGAGAAGGCGCTCAAGGCCTTTACGCTCAACAAGACCGTGCCGTCGATGAAGGTCGCCAAGGAGGTTCTCGACGACATGATCGAGGCCAACAAGGGTTACTGGCCCGAGCTTAAGTAAAAGCAACAGGGTCGCTGGCCGCATGCCTGAAGCAATGCCCCGCCCACGTGATTGCGTGGGCGGGGCATTGTCGTTTGGTAACGCGTTTTATCAAATATGGCATTTATCTGCGGTAATGTTCTATTTCACCGCTGAGGGTGACATTTTATACCGCCTGCCGAACCGTATGGAGACCTCACAACTTTTTAGGTCAGTGTTGTGCGTGTAGCAATTTCGCCCGGCCTCGCCTCCGGGCTGCCATGTGAGAGGGGATCTTATGGCTCGACTGCACGTAATGGAACGCAGCCACGCTCAGGCCGTCATGGACGACCTGCACGATGCACTCGGACGTCGTCTGGCGGTGAGCTCGCTCGCCCCGTGCCCCGTCGAGTTTACGGCGGCGCTCGTCAACCTGTGCTCCACCCAGAGCTGCGGCAAGTGCACGCCCTGCCGCGTGGGCCTGAGCGCGCTGAGCGACCTGCTCGCCGATGTGCTCGAGGGCCGCGCCGACGAGTCCACGCTCAACTTGATTGAGCGCACGGCCCGCACCATCTACCTTTCGAGCGACTGCGCCATCGGCTACGAGGCCGGCGCCATGGCACTCACCGCCATCCGCGGTTTCCGCGATGATTTTGAGCACCATATCCGCGAGCACTCCTGTGGCTTTGACCGCGAGGCCCGCGTCCCGTGCGTCTCGGGCTGCCCGGCGCACGTCGACATTCCCGGTTACATTTCGTTGGTCGAGGCCGGCCGCTATGCCGATGCCGTCAAGGTCATCCGCAAGAACAACCCGCTGCCGCTCGTCTGCGGTTTGGTGTGCGAGCATCCCTGCGAGATGCACTGCCGTCGCGGCATGGTCGACGATCCCATGAACATCCTCGCCCTCAAGCGTTTTGCCGTTGAGCACAGCGACCTCAACGATTACAAGCCCAGCGTGGCCGACAACACCGGCAAGCGCATTGCCGTGATCGGCGGCGGCCCGGCCGGCCTTTCCTGTGCCTACTATCTGGCCGTGATGGGCCATAAGGTGACGATCTTTGAGCAGCGTCATCACTTGGGCGGCATGTTGCGCTACGGCATCCCCAGCTACCGCCTGCCGCGCGAGCGCCTGCAGGCCGAGATCGACTGGATCTTGAGCGCCGGCATCGACGTGGAACTCGACCACTCCGTCAACGGCGAGGAGCTTGCCCGCCTGCGCGACGAGTTCGATGCCGTCTACCTAGCCATTGGCGCCCACAGCGATAAGAAGCTCGGCCTTCCGGGCGAAGAGGCGCCCGGCGTGGAGTCGGCCGTCAAGATGCTGCGTGCCATCGGCGACGACGAACTGCCCGACCTGAGCGGCCAGCGCGTGTGCGTCATCGGCGGCGGCAATGTGGCCATGGACGTGGCGCGCTCTGCCGTGCGTTGCGGTGCCGAAAAGGTGAGCATCGTCTACCGCCGCCGCATCTGCGACATGACGGCCCAGGATGCCGAGATCGCCGGCGCCCAGGCCGAGGGGTGCGAGGTTCTGGAGCTCACCGCACCGCTCGCTATCGAGACGGGCGAGGACGGTCGCGTGAGTGGCCTGCGCGTGCAGCCGCAGATTATCGGCGAGCCCCGCCGTGGACGTCCGGCCCCGCGTGCCGCAGCCACGCCCGAGCGCGTCATTCCCTGCGAGCGCGTGTTTGTGGCCATTGGCCAGGACATCGATTCCAAGCCGTTTGAGGACATGGGCATCGCCTGCAAGTGGGGTCGCATCGTCACCGATTCGGATGGCGCCGTGCCCGACTTCGATGGCCTCTTTAGCGGCGGTGACTGCCAGACCGGTCCCGCCACCGTCATCCGGGCGATCAACGCCGGTCGCGTTGCTTCGGCAAACATCGACCGCTACCTGGGCTTTGACCACAAGATAAAGCTCGACGTGGAGCTGCCGACCGTGCAGTTTAAGGGCAAGCACGAGTGCGGCCGCTGCGAGCTGGGCGAGCGCGAGGCCGGCGAGCGCATCCACGATTGGAATCTGGTCGAGCAGGGCCTCACCGAGGAGGAGGCACGCCAGGAGGCAAGCCGCTGCCTGCGTTGCGACCACTTTGGCTTTGGCGCGTTCCGCGGAGGGAGGAACCTGGAATGGTAGAGCCCAACAACCCCACTGTCAGCGACAACACCGAAAGCGGAGCACTCAACATGGTCAAGCTCACTATCGATAATTGCGAGGTCGTGGTGCCCGAGCACACCACGATCCTGGACGCGGCCAAGTCCGTCGGTATCCAGATTCCCACCCTGTGCTACCTGCGCGATCTAAACGAGATCGGCGGCTGCCGCGCGTGCGTGGTCGAGGTTGAGGGCTGCGACCAGCTGGTTGCCGCCTGCAACAACTACGTGCTCGACGGCATGGTGGTCCACACCAACAGCCCCGAGGCCCGCGAGGCGCGTCGCACCAACGTGCAGCTGCTACTGTCCCAACACGACTCGCGCTGTACGAGCTGCGTGCGCAGTGGTAACTGCAACCTGCAGACCATCGCCAACGACCTGGGCATCTTCTATCTGCCGTACGAGCAGCACCTGGCACGCGAGGGCTGGGACTTCGATTTCCCCATCATCCGCGATAACGACAAGTGCATTAAATGCATGCGTTGCATCAAGGTGTGCGAGAGCGTGCAGGGCTTAGGGATTTGGGATCTGACCAACCGCGCCACGCATACCGCCGTGGGCACCCGCGGGCGTGCGCCGATCGGCAAGACCGATTGCGTCGCGTGCGGCCAGTGCATCACGCATTGCCCGACGGGCGCCCTGCGCGAGCGTGACGATACCGAGACCGTGTTCGATGCCATCGCCGATCCCGACAAGATCGTGCTGGTGCAGATTGCGCCGGCCGTGCGTAGCGCCTGGGGCGAGGAGCTCGGCATTCCGCGCGAGGAGGCCACCGTCGAGCGCCTGGCCTGTGCGCTGCGCCGCGTGGGCTTTGAGTACGTGTTCGACACCGACTTCTCGGCCGATCTCACCATTATGGAGGAGGGCTCCGAGCTGCTCGAGCGCCTGGGTAAGGCCGCCAAGGGCGAGGGTGACAGCCGCGGCTGGCCCATGTTCACGAGCTGCTGCCCGGGCTGGGTACGCTTTGTGAAGGCACGTTACCCCGAGTTTGTCGACAGGCTCTCCACGTCAAAGTCGCCGCAGCAGATGTTCGGCGCCATCGCCAAGACCTACTACGCCAAGGTGCTGGGCGTGGAGCCCGAGCGCCTGTTTGTGGTGTCCGTTATGCCGTGCACGGCCAAGAAGGCCGAGTGCGCGCTGCCGAGCATGGTGGGCGAGGACGGCACGCCCGACGTGGACGTTGCGCTGACGGTGCGCGAGATGGTGCGCATGATCCGCGCGAGCCACGTGAGCGTGGATACGCTGGTCGAGGAGCCGCTCGATACGCCGCTGGGCTTTGGCACGGGTGCGGGTGTGATCTTTGGCGCCACGGGCGGTGTGATGGAGGCCGCCGTGCGCTCGGCCTATTACCTGGTGACGGGCAAGAACCCCGACGCGGACTTCTTTACCGATGTGCGCGGCCTGGACGGCTGGAAGGAGGCCGTGGCCGATATCGATGGCACCAAGGTGCGCGTCGCCGTGGCACACGGGCTGGGCAACGCCGCCCGCCTGCTCGACGCGATTCGCGACGGCCGCGTGAACTATGACTTCGTTGAGGTCATGGCGTGCCCGGGCGGCTGCGTCGGCGGCGGCGGTCAGCCCATCCACGACGGCTGCGAGCTGGCAGCCGAGCGCGGTCAGGTGCTGTGGGGCCTGGATGCCGCTGCGGACATTCGCTTCTCGCACGAGAATCCCGATGTCCAGGCGTGCTACCGCGAGTTCTTGGACGAGCCGCTCTCGCCGCTGGCCGAGGAGTTGCTGCATACCGACCATCACGCTTGGACGATGCCTAACGAGGGGACGTGCTAGCGATGCACGCGTTTGATGTTGAGGTGTCGCGCCGGGGGTTTGCCTCGGCGCTTGCCGCGGGTGCACTGTCGCTTGCGCTCGCGGGCTGTGGCGGCGGGGCCGCCGGTGCCGGGTCCGCCGCGGACTCGGCTGCCGGGTCTGCTGCGGGCAGTTCTGCTGCCGAGTCGGTCGAGGTGCACGTCGCCTCGCTCAAGGGGCCGACCTCGATTGGCCTGGTGCAGTTTATGGACCAGGCTGCCGATGGCGAGACGGACAATGAGTTCGACTTTGCGATCAACACCGCCGCCGACGAGATTGTGCCCAAGGTCATTCAAGGCGATATCGACATTGCCCTGGTGCCGGCCAACGTGGCGAGCGTGCTCTACAACAAGACCGAGGGCGCGGTGCAGGTCATCGACATCAACACGCTGGGCGTGCTGAACGTGGTGACGGGTAACGCGGACGTTACTTCGTTTGGCGATCTGGCGGGCCATACCGTCTACATGACGGGCAAGGGCACCACGCCAGAGTACGTCATGAACTTCCTGCTGGAGCGCGCGGGCCTGACCGGCCAGGTGACGCTCGAGTTTAAGAGCGAGCCCACCGAGGTGCTGTCGGCCCTGCTTGCCGACCCGTCCGCCGTGGGCGTGCTGCCGGAGCCGTTCAAGACCGCTGCCATCGCAAAGAGCGAAGGCAGGCTGTCGGCGCCGGTGAGCCTGACCGATGTGTGGGACGAGCTGGCAGGTGACACGGGCTCGCGCTTGCTGACGGGTGTGACCGTGGTGCGCCGTGCGTTTGCCGAGGAGCATCCCGAGGCCGTGGCGGAGTTCTTGAGTTGCCATGCGGCGAGCGTTGAGGCTGTCAATGCGGCGCCGGCAGACTGGGCGCAGGCCGTGGTCGATGCCGGCATCGTGGACAACGCCAAGATCGCCGAAAAGGCGATTCCCGGGTGCATGCTCGTGTGCCAGACGGGGAAGGATATGAAGGCGGCGCTCGGTGGGTACCTGCAGGTGCTGGCCGATGCGGACGCGAGCGCCGTGGGTGGCAAGCTCCCGGCTGACGATTTCTACTACATGGAGTAGCCCGTGCGTGCGTTTGCTCGACACATGACAGAGCGTATGAAGGCGGTGGCGGCAGCGGGTGCCGTCGCCGCCTTTTGGCTTGCCGCGTGGATGCTGGTGGCGGCGTTGGTAGCGCAGCCGCTGATCTTGCCGGGGCCGGGTGCTGTTGCCTTGGCGCTGCTGCGCCTGGTGTGCGATGGCGGCACCTGGACGATTTTGGCGGGCTCGGGCGCGCGAATACTGGGCGGGCTGGCGCTTGCCGCGGTGTGTGGTGGCGTGCTTGCCGGGATTTCGTCACGTTCGCGGACGTTTGCGCACCTGGTGGCTCCGGCACTGTCGTTTGTAAAGGCGACGCCGGTCGCCTGCGTGGTGGTCCTGCTGCTCATTTGGCTGGGGTCGGCGCGCGTGAGCATCGCGGCGGTCTTTTTGATGGCGCTGCCGGGCGTGTATTTTTCGCTGGCCGAGGGGCTGGCTCAGGTGAATAAAACGCTGGAGCAGATGTTTCGCCTGCATGGCGCGCGGGGCTGGCGACTGTTTTGCGCTCACACCTGGCGCGAAGTCCTGCCGTTTGTGCTTTCGTGCGCCCGCGCTGTGATCGGCATGAGCTGGAAGGCCGGCGTGGCGGCGGAGCTGATCGGCATGGCGGTGGGCACCGTGGGTGAGCGCATCTATCAGGCGAAGCTTTTGATTGAGACGGCTGATCTGCTGGCGTGGACCGTGCTGGTCGTTGCCGCCTCGTGGGCTTGTGAGCGCGTGCTGGTGTGGCTGCTGCGGGTTTCGGGACCCGCGGCGTGGCGCGTGGCCGTGCGGGCGCATGGGCATGGATTGCGCGGGCGTGCGGGGGCTGCGAGCGATAGCGCTGCGGCGGAGCTTGCGCTTGCCGTGGGCGATCGCGCGCCCTGGGCTCCGGCGCTCGACGGTCTGGAGCTCAACGTGCCTGCGGGTGGGCGTATCTGTGTGATGGGCGCTTCGGGCATGGGCAAGTCGACGCTGCTTTCATTGGCAGCGGGGGAGTGCGCGCCGTGCTCGATGGTGTTTCAGGATGCACGCTTGGTAGAGGGCAGCTCGGCTTTGGATAACGTGCTGGTGTGTGCCGATGCGCGCGTGGATGCTTCGAGCGCTGCGGCCTTGCTGCGCCGGTTGGTGCCGGGAATCGACGTGCATTCGCGCGTGGCCGAGCTTTCGGGCGGGCAGCGCCGTCGCGTCGAGATCGCCCGCGCCCTGCTGTGCCCGGGCGGCGCCGTCATTCTGGATGAGCCTTTTACCGGTTTAGATACCGCTGCGCGCGACGCATGCGCCGAAGCTGTGCTCGACCTGCTCGACGGCCGCATGCTCCTGCTTGCCACGCACGATGCCGCCGACGCTCAGGCCCTCGATATCTCGGATATCATCACGCTCTAAAAACTAACTCAGCAACAAAATGATCCATTTTCCTCCGTCCCCACGGGGTCTGGTGTGGTATTCTATCTGCGGGGTAATACTTAGGAATACCAAGTAATACCAACGCCGCAGAAACAAACTCCGGATGCGGGCCAATCGGGTTGCCTTCACAGCCCGTCGCCCAGCCGCGTGGCCCGCATCTATCCGCACTACCGTCGTTTCAAAAAGGAAGCGCCATGGCAGAACACATGACCCCCGTAGTCGCGAAGGTCTTGCCCGAGGAGAAGGCAGCCTTCGCGGCGGCAACCCAGCTCGTGGGCACCACGCCGTCCAACGCCATCCGCATGTTTATCGCCGCGTTCAATCGCTGCGGCACCTTCCCGTTTGACATCTCGCCCAACGGGGCCTTTGGCAAAGAGTGTCCCCAACAGCTAGTCGTTGAAGAACGTCCCCAATGACTAGTCGTCGGGAGGAGGTTGGCATGCTCAATGCGATGATTTGGGCGCTTGCCTGTTTTGGCGTTGTTGCTGCCGATATAGCCCTGAGCGTGGTTCTGTTTTCAGTTCTCGATGCCGTATCGGTGCTGACGGGCTATCCGATCGACAATCTCGATATCCAATGGTTCCAGGCTGCCGCTCAGACGGCGTCGTTTTTGATGGCGCTGCTGTGGTGGCGTTATCTGTGGCCCCGCTCCTTCATGGCGCGCCGGCAAGGTGAACGTCCGCTCGGCGGGGGAGCAAGTGCTGCATGGAAGCGCATCGCTTGCGTTGTCGTGATTGGCCTTGCCCTGCAGGTGGTCGTTGGCTACGTGACCGACGCCGCGCTGTCGCTGTTGCCCGAGGCCGCGGCCGACTACAGCGAGCTTGTCGAGGAAACAGGCATGGGCGACACCAGCTATCTCGCCGTCCTGACTACGGTGCTCGGCGCCCCATTTTGTGAAGAGCTGCTGGTGCGCGGCATTATTTTTGAGTTTTCGCTCCGAGCGTTTAATCCGCAGTGCCGCCCACTTTGGAAGCGCCGGCGTCGTGCGAGCGCGCAGGACGGCGCCATGGTGCCCTGGGCGGCCCCAAGTACGTGGGGTATTGCCGCGGTGATTGTGCTGCAGGCGGCAATCTTCGGTTTTATGCACATGAATTGGGTGCAGGGTTGCTACGCGGGTGCCGCCGGCCTCATCTTTGGTTGGGTGCTCGTGACGACCGGAAAGCTCCGCTACACGATCCTGCTGCACTTTGCCTTTAATGCCGGGTCGTATCTCATGACGTTGCTCTGGTTTGTGAACACGCCGTTCGACGTGGTGGTCACGGTTGCCATCGCCGGCTTTGTGCTGGTAGAGGCGATGCACTCGCTGCTTCGATTGTGCATTCCCGTGTCGCGCGAAGCTGATCGGTCTGAGTAATAACGCCTTTAATTAGACCGATGCGTCTTGAACGCACCTGGCGTTTCGCCGAATGCTTCTTTGAATTTTGAGTAAAAGAATGACATGTTGGAGATGCCGACTTTTCGGGCTACATACTGCACGCTGCGCTCGGTGTTATTGAGAAGATATGCCGCCTCTGTGAGCTGCTGGTTGAGCTTGATTTGCGAAAACGTTTTGCCGGTTTTTTGCTTGATCAAGCTGCTGAGATAGCTGGTGCTATAACCCGTATCGCTCGCAATGCTTTCGAGTGTGCAGTCGCCGTAGCTTCGCTCAATATGATTCAGAATCGACACGATGCGTTCGTCCGACATGATCGCCTGGTTATCAGTTGCGGAGCGTCGGTACAGTCCTCGAATGAGAACAAGGAATAGGCTGACGGCGAGGTGCCTCATGAGTTCATTGGAATAGGCATCTTTAAAGTGATATTCGATAAAGAGCATCTCGATGAGGCGTCGCGCATGTCGGGCGTATTCCTCTGGAAGAATGAGATATTTTCGGGCCTCGCGGTTTTTGGACACAAAATCAAATAGAAGATTCGTTAATGGTGACGCGCCGGGTAGCTGGCTCAGGAACAACGAATCGAACATTTCTTTTTTGAAGACGATCGAAATGACGATATCATGCTCGCCCTTAACGTATGGAACGCTTCTGACTACGCCGGTGTTGCAAATGAGCACGTCGCCCTTTTTAAGGAGTAGTCGCCGTCCGTTGACGATAAACGTGCAGACGCCGTCGTACACGTAGTTAAGCTCCATATCCCGATTGATATGAGGAGGAATATCGGTAAAGCGCGACTCCTTGATAAGACCCACGGGGTTTTCGTCGAGAGTTTCTTTCCAATCAAACAGATAGACCTCTTCGCCGTTAATGGTTGTGGTTTCCACCCTGTTATATCGCGGGCTGAGCTCTCCCGGATGTGTGCGATGCCACTCTTCGGTCTCGGTATGCGTATAGAGCAGCTGTTTGAGATTCGAATCCATGGGGTGCTCCAGGGGTGAACGGTAGAATCGATGCCTTAAACGGTATTATAGCTAAAAAAATGTTATAAACCCACGCTTTCTGTGCGATATCTTATGCATCTTGTTCTTCCTAGTATTGGGTTATCCGCTGGAGCATCCGATCAAGGAGGGCAAATGAGTAAGTTAAAACATGGGTTTGACTCCGACTTTTTATGGGGCGGAGCCATATCGTGCTCGCAGGCCGATGGTGCCTGGAATGAGGGCGGAAAGGGAAAGTCGACGCAGGATTGTCGATGGCTGGATGGTACCTGGACTCATGACCAGATTGAGGACAAGCATCAAAACAACCCCTTCTGCCATGACGAACTAATGAACGCTCTCGCAGATGATGGTGTTGAGTTCTACCCGTTTAGGCGCGGTAACGACTTCTATCATCACTACCGTGAGGACATCGCGCTTTTTGCGGAGATGGGCCTCAAGCTGTTCCGCACCTCTATTTGTTGGAGCCGAATCTATCCTAACGGAGATGACCTTGAGCCTAACCGCGAAGGCATCGAGTGGTATCGAAGCATGCTGGGTGAGTGCAAAAAGCACGGCATTAAGACCTTCGTCACCATGCTCCACTATGACATCCCGGTAAATCTTGTCACCACATATGGGGGATGGAAGAATCGCAAGACGATTGATTTCTTCGCCCGCTATGTCGAGACGATCGTTACGGAATTGGGCGATCTGGTCGATTTCTGGCTGCCTTTTAACGAGTTCAATGCAGCGCGTTTTTCCCCTTGGGACGGGGTCTGTCTGGTCAAAGACGAAGAGGGAGAGAACTTCGATCGAGCCATCTTCCAGTGCCTGCACCACGAGTTCGTTGCCAATGCGCGTGCCGTCGAGATTGTCCATCGTCTTTCGCCCGATATTCCCGTTGGCGGCATGATCGCTCGATTCTGTACGTATCCTGCCACCTGCCGTCCCGAAGATAACATGCAGGCTATTCACGACGACCAGTATTCCAACTGGTTCTATACGGACGTGATGGCTCGTGGAAAATACCCCGCTTATATGAATCGCTATTTCGATGCGTGCGATATCGAGATTCAAATGGAACCGGGCGATGAAGAGCTCATCGCTCGCAACACGGTCGACTTCCTGGCCTTCTCGTACTACTTTTCCCAGGTATCTACCTGCGATCAGGGATGGGAGAAGACTGCGGGAAATCTGGTCATGGCAAACAAGAACCCTTATCTCGAGACGAGTGAGTGGGGCTGGCAGCTCGATCCCATTGGCTTGAGGGTTACCCTTAACCAGATGTATGACCGCTATGGGCTGCCCCTGTATATCGCCGAGAACGGCCTCGGTACATCTGATGTGGTCGAGGAGGATGGCAGCATCCACGACGAGTATCGAATCGATTATTTGCGCCAGCACATAAAGTGCCTTAAAGAGGCGGTGATCGATGGCGTTGACGTGCGCGGATATATGATCTGGGGATTCATTGACCTTGTTGCCTGCGGCCCGCTAACGATGGACAAGCGATACGGGCTTATCTATGTCGATCTGGATAATTGCGGCAACGGCACTGCGGAGCGCTTGCGTAAAGACTCTTTCTATTGGTATCAGAAATGTATCGTCACTAATGGCGAGGATCTTGGGTAGGAGTGATTGCTGTGGCAGACAAGAAGGAACTGGCCGCTCGTGTCCTCGAGCTCGTGGGCGGCGCCGATAACGTTGTTATGGCAACGCACTGCATTACAAGGCTCAGATTCAACCTGAAGGACGATAGCAAGGCAGACCTGGAGGCCCTTAAGACGCTTGACGGCGCCTTGGGCGCGCAGGTTAAAGACGGGCAGTGGCAGGTTATCATCGGCGCCAGCGTGGGGTCGGTATATGACGAATTGGAGCCCATGCTAGGCGACAGGATGGGTGGCGAGGTCTCCGCCGATGCCGAGCAGCCTGAGCTCCAAAAAGGTTCGGCTCGCGTATTCGATATCATCACCGGCATTTTCTCCGCTATCATTCCCGCGCTGGTGGCGGGAGGTATCGTAAAGGGCATCCTGGCTGCTATCGCGGCTTTTGGAATCGACACGGGTGCCGGCGATTTTGCGATATTCAATATGATTTCGGATATCCCGTTCTACTTCTTGCCGTTTTTGCTGGCAATGTCTACAGCTGATAAGTTCCGAGTCAACCGTTCGCTTGCGCTTTGTGTTGCCGGATCGCTGATGTACCCGACTATTGTCAACGCTGTCGGTACAGGCGAGACGCCTCTTGCGTTGTTCGGTTTTACGGTGCCGATTTTTAGCTACGCCGATTCCGTGTTCCCGGTCATCTTTGGCGTCATTGGCTTGTCCTTTGTATATCGCGCAATCGACAAGGTCGTGCCGGATCTTTTCAAGCTCGTTGTCGTCCCGGCACTCTCCCTTGCTATCGTGATTCCGGTCAACCTGTTTGTGCTCGCTCCGATTGGTGCCTGGTGCGGTCTTGGTCTCGCCAACGGTATCGTTTGGCTATTCTCGACGTTGGGCCCTGTTGCCGGTTTTCTGCTGGGCTTCTTTATGCCGCTTATCGTGCTCTTCGGCATGCATCAGTCGACGAGTCCTATCCAGATTTCCAATATCGCAACGCTGGGGTATGACTATCTGCTCCCGATCTCTTTCTGCCATAACCTCGCCGAAAGCGGTGCGTCTTTTGGTGCGGCCCTGCGCATGACCGACGAAAAGCTCAAGTCCGCTGCAATGACGTGCGCCTTCTCGGCATTTATGGGAATCTCCGAGCCCGCCTTGTTTACCGTTCAGGTTCCTAACAGGACTCCGCTTATCGCTGCGATGATCGCGGATGGCATTGGCGGTGCGCTCACCGTTGTTCTGGGCGCAAAGTGCTTCGGTTTTGTTATGCCTGGCATTACCTCGTTGCCCGTTTATGCCGATCCAAGCGGCAATCCCATGAACCTGATCATGATTGTCGTCTGCATCGCTTTGACTTGGGTTATTTCCGCGACGCTCTCGTTTGCGCTCTATGGTCGTTTTGACAAAAAGTAACGACGTTTTGAGATAGACAATATTAATCGGCCGCTCGCCGGGGAATCGTTTTACGACGCCCCGGCGAGCGGCATTTTATTGGTGGGGGCGTGTCGTGCCGCCACGCCCTGTCGCGCTAGTTGCGCCTGCCGCCGCCGTTGGCACCCTGACGCCCCTGGGCCGCGCGGTTGCGGCCGGCAGTGTTCTGCGCGCGCGACATGCCGCCGTGACCCTTGCTGCCCTTAGGCCCCTTGCCGGCGCCGCCAGCGCCACCGTGGGCCTTGCCGCCCTTATTACCGGCGCCATGTCCGCCGCCAGCAGACGTCTCGCCCGGTCGCGGCGGCACGGGACGGATCAGGCAATGCTTGGTGTAGCCGATCAGATCGCGGCGGCCGGCCTTCTCCAGCGCCTCACGTACCAGCTTGTAGTTCTCGGGCTTGCGATACTGGATGAGCGCGCGTTGCATAGCCTTCTCGTGCGGGTCGCGCGCCACGTAGATCGGCTCCATGGTGCGCGGGTCCACGCCGGTGTAGTACATGCAGGTCGACATGGTGGACGGCGTAGGGTAGAAGTCCTGCACCTGCTCGGGCATGTAGCCCATGTCGCGCACGGCCTCGGCAAGGTCCACGGCTTCCTTCATCGTCGAGCCGGGGTGGCTCGAGATCAGATACGGCACCACGTACTGCTTGAGTCCGTACTCGCGGTTCAGGCGCTCAAATTTGCGACAGAACGCATCGTAGACGGCGCGGCTCGGCTTGCCCATCACGGAGAGCACCGCGTCGCTCACATGCTCGGGCGCCACGCGTAGCTGGCCCGAGACATGGTGCTCCAGCAGCTCGCGCAAAAACTCGTCCGAGGCATCGGCCATAGTGTAGTCAAAACGGATGCCGCTGCGGACGAAGACCTTCTTGACGCCCGGCAGCTGGCGTAGGTCGCGCAGCAGCTGCGTGTAGCCGCTCTCGTCGACCACCATGTTCTTGCACACGCTCGGCCATAGGCAGCGCTTGTTCTTGCACACGCCGTGCTTGAGCTGCTTGTCGCAGGCGGGACGGCTAAAGTTGGCCGTCGGTCCGCCTACGTCGTTGATGTAGCCCTTAAACTCGGGATCGCGTGTGAGCAGCTCGGCCTCGCGCATGATCGAGTCGTGGCTGCGCATCTGCAACACGCGGCCCTGGTGGAAGGTGAGGGCGCAAAACGAACACTCGCCAAAACAACCGCGGTTGGAGCTAATGGAAAACTTGATCTCGGCAAAGGCTGGCACGCCGCCTGCCGCGTCGTAGTCGGGATGCCAGTCGCGTGCGTAGGGGAGTTCGGCCACCTCGTCCATCTCGTCGGTGGTGAGCGTGGCCGACGGTGGGTTCTGCACCACATAGACGCTGTTGGGGTAGGGCTCTACCAGACGATGCCCGGTGATGGGGTCCATATTCTGCTGCTGCACATTGAAGCTGCGCGCGTAATTGAGCTTGTCGGCGGCAAGGTCGTCCCAGCTGGGCAGCAAGTCGTAGTCGTAGACCTCGTCGAGCGAGCTGGTGCGGTAGACGGTGCCGTTGATATAGGTGATCTGATCGACGGGCAGCCCCGCGTCGAGCGCGTCGGCGATCTCGACAATCGCGTGCTCGCCCATGCCGTAGATGAGGATGTCGGCGCCCGAGTCGAGCAGCACCGAGCGCTTGAGCTTATCCTGCCAGTAGTCGTAGTGGGCCAGTCGGCGCAGGCTTGCCTCGATGCCGCCGATGATGATGGGGGCGTCCTTGAACGTCTGACGGATGAGATTGCCGTAGACCGTGACGGCACGGTTGGGGCGGTGACCTTCCTCGCCGCCGGGGGTATAGGCGTCGGTGTGGCGGCGGTGCTTGGTCACCGAATAGTGGTTGACCATGGAGTCCATGTTGCCGGCACTGACGAGAAACCCCAGGCGCGGCTCGCCGAGCGCAGTGATGCTGGCGGGGTCGGTCCAGTCGGGCTGGCAGATGATGCCCACTTTGTAGCCGTGCGCGTCGAGGACGCGGCTGATGATGGCCATGCCAAAGCTGGGGTGGTCCACGTAGGCGTCGCCGCAGATGTAGACAAAGTCGCACTGGTCCCAGCCGCGCGCATCCATGTCGGCGCGGCTGACGGGGAGGAACTTATCGCGGCCCGGGCGCCAGGGGCGTGTGAGCGCTGCTGGGGTATGCGTGGTGTGCCCACCCTGCGCCTTACCGCCGCGCTTTTGCTGCTGGCCCTGTTTGCCCTGCTGACTGCGCTGGTTGTTCTGAGCGTGCTGAGGCTTTTTTGCCACGATCCCTCCCGGTGTTTGTATGCTGCACGTAATTGTAACCAGTCTTTTTGGGACGGGGCTAAAAAGACTGGTGGAGTACATGAGCTGGCGGATCGGCGCGTCGATGCGGGTGCCGTTTGTTTCCAGACTGTGTATCTGCGCGTTGGAGAACCCGTCTCGCGCGCACGCCATGTTGTCAATGGGTTACAGTATGAACGGCGGCTATGTTTCCGCCAACGCACGAGAGAGTCGTCAACAAGGAGGATGCACGACGATGCAGCGTGCCAAACAGATATCGGAGTCTATTGAGCTGGGCATCATCTTGGCGCTCGCCGGTGGCTTTATGGATGTGTATTCGTACATTGGGCGCGACCATGTTTTCGCAAACGCGCAGACGGGCAACATCCTGCTCGTGGGCGTGAGCATCTCGGAAGGCAACTGGGCGCTTGCGGGGCGCTACTTCTTCCCTGTGGTGTCGTTTGCCGTGGGCATTATGCTTGCCGACCTGGTACACGAACGTTTTGGCAGCGTGATCCACTGGCGTCAGGTGACGGTGTTCTTTGAAGCCGTCATCTTGCTGGGCGTGAGCTTTATCCCGGGCGGCAATTTCAACCTGCTCGCCAACTGCCTCACCTCGTTTGCCTGCGGCATGCAGGTCGAGAGCTTCCGCAAGATCCACGGTCACGGCATCGCTACGACCATGTGCATCGGCAACTTGCGCAACGCGCTGCAAAACGTGGACGATTACATCATCACCCACAGGCGCGGCTTTTTGGAAAACGGCCTGCTGTACTTTGGCGTGATCTTTACCTTTGTGTTTGGCGCCGTGTTGGGCAACTGGTGTATTGAGCGCATGGGCCTGCACGCCATCGTCGTGGCGAGCTTGCTGCTGTTTGTCGCGTTTGCCATCATGTTCATCGACCGCGAGCGCGACTTGCGCTTACGCTGGAAGGTTGCGGCCGAGGCTTGGAAAGAGGGCTGCCGAAAGTAACCGAATGCGGCAAAGGGGCCGTCCCTTTGCCGCATTATTTTTCATCATCTGTTGAAACGCTTTAACAAATTTGACGTTCTCACGCGTTTTTTGTTTCAAAAGCGCTAGGATGGGACTCATAGCGTGGGGCGTAATGGGTGCCCCGCACACGATGGGAGGCTATCAATGGCTAATCGTTTCGTTCTCAATACCATCTCTTATCATGGTTCCGGCGCCATCAAGGAGATCACCGGCGAGCTCCAGCGTCGCGGCTACAAGAAGATCTTCGTCTGCTCCGACCCCGATCTGGTCAAGTTTGGCGTTACCGCTAAGGTGACCGACGAGCTCGACGCCGCCGGCATCGCTTGGAGCCTCTACTCCGAGATCAAGCCCAACCCCACTATCCAGAACGTCAAGGACGGCGTCGAGGCCTTCAAGGCCGCCGAGGCTGACGCTATCGTGACCATCGGTGGCGGCTCCTCCATGGACACCGCTAAGGCCATCGGCATCATCATCAACAATCCCGAGTTCGCCGATGTCCGCAGCCTCGAGGGCGTTGCTCCCACTAAGAACCACGCCGTGTTCACCATCGCCGTGCCGACGACCGCCGGTACCGCCGCCGAGGTGACCATCAACTACGTCATCACCGACCCCGAGAAGGTCCGCAAGTTCGTGTGCGTCGACACCAACGACGCCCCCGAGGTTGCCGTCGTCGATCCTGACATGATGGCTTCCATGCCCGCCGGCCTGACCGCTTCCACTGGTATGGACGCTCTGACCCACGCCATCGAGGGCTACACCACCAAGGGTGCTTGGGAGCTCTCTGACATGTTCCACTTTGAGGCTATTAAGCTGATCAGCGAGAACCTGCGTGACTCCGTCGCCGAGGCCAAGTCCGGCCAGCCCGGCTCCGGCCGCGAGGGCATGGCCCTTGGCCAGTATGTCGCCGGCATGGGCTTCTCCAACGTTGGCCTGGGCATCGACCACGCAATGGCTCACACCCTGTCTGCTCATTACGACACCCCGCACGGCGTCGCTTGCGCCATGCTGCTGCCGATCGCCATGGAGTTCAACAAGCCGGTTTGCGCTGAGCGCCTGGCCAAGGTTGCCCTTGCCATGGGTGTTGACACCACGGGCATGAGCACCGACGAGGCTGCCGACGCCGCTATCGCCGCCGTCAAGCAGCTTTCCGCCGACGTGAATATCCCGCACGTCTGCGAGGCTATGAAGGCCGACGAGATCGAGGTTCTGGCCAAGGACGCCATGGCCGACGCCTGCTTCCCGGGTAACCCGCGCGAGGCAACGCTCGACGACGTCATCGAGCTCTTCAAGAAGATCTGCCCGGCTGCCTAGCCCAGTTTGGTGGTCCTTCGCCCGTAGGTGTATGGTCTTTTGACGTGCCGCTGGCCCCGCCGTGCTACGCACGGCGGGGCTTTTTGTGCTGCGTCGATGCCCTGAGACGGACAAAACCAAGGCGTACTGCCTGCTGCGGATAGGTGGTGCACTTCCCTGCGTGCATTTTTGGGAGTATTCAACAAGCTCTTAAAAATGCATAACGTTGTGAATGGGCGGTAGTGATCCGCAGGCGCCCATCGACAGCCATTGTGGGCGGGCTATCGATGAGTGGAGGGGGTTGTTACTGAGTTTCTGCTTTGCGACGACCTGCAACACTGCTGTAACCGCGTCGTTTTGTCGTTCGTGATGGGGCCGTTGGGGCCCACGGTGCTGAATACTCCGTTTTTTGCACGGTCCAAGGTGGGGCACCCTGAGACGAAGCAAAAAGATGCCTCATTTCTATGCAAATACCAATAGGATTTATGCAAGATTGAGATTGTAAACCGTGCACGTGCACAAAACCGGTGCGGGGACGTCTGGAGGCGGCTCGGCTCCTGGGGCATTGCACGTGCAGAACGGTTAAAATCGGGACTCGGTCTTAGTTTTACTTGGAAGGATGCATATGACTTCTAATATTGATGCTTCTCTAGAGGAGACGCTCTCCTATATCGCAGGACAGCTTAAGACGCTGACTTCTATTGCTTCGCCTACCGGCTATACCCGTGCGGCGACTGATTATCTGATGGAGACCCTGCGCGATATGGGGTTTGGGCCTGAGCGTTCTAATAAGGGTAACGTGCTCGTTGAGCTTGGCGGCGAGGGCGAGCCGCTTGTGTTGGCGAGCCATGTCGACACCCTGGGCGCCATGGTGCGCTCCATTAAGGACAATGGCCGCCTGCGTCCCACGACGCTTGGTGGGCACCAGTGGTCTACGGCCGATGGCGAGAACTGCACCGTCTACACGCGCGACGGCAATGTGTACACGGGCGTGGTCCTCAACACCGAGCCTTCGGCGCACGTGGCCGACGAGCCGGTCAAGACCATCGAGAAGAACATGGAGATCCTGCTCGACGAGAACGTCGACAGCAAGGACGACGTGCTTGAGCTGGGTATTCAGACCGGCGACATCATCGCTATGGATCCGCGTACCACGGTGACGGAGAGCGGCTACATTAAGAGCCGCTTCCTGGATGACAAGCTTTCGGCCGCCATTTTGCTGGGCTTGGCGCGTGCCGTCGCCGCTGGCGAGGTGACGCTTTCGCGTAAGGTTTCGCTGCTCTTTACCGTGTACGAGGAGGTCGGCCATGGCGGTGCCTTCGTGCCGGCCGACACGCGCGAGATGATCAGCGTTGACATGGGCTGCGTGGGCGACGACCTGGGCTGCACCGAGCGCATGGTGTCGATTTGCGCCAAGGATTCGGGTGGTCCGTACAACTACGACCTGGTGACCACGCTGTCCAATATCGCGCGCGAGCTTGAACTTGACTACGCCATCGACGTGTACCCGCACTACGGCTCGGACGTTGAGGCCACGCTCTCTGCCGGCTACGACATCCGTCACGGCCCGATCGGCCCCGGCGTGTATGCGAGCCACAACTACGAGCGCAGCCACATGGACGGCGTGCGCAACACCTACGAGCTGGTCCGAGCCTACGTACAGCGCTAGCGATGCAGCGGCCTCGGCTGATACGGCAGTACCGACCGAGGCCGTCCTCTCTAAGTTGCGGTGAAATAGGGTCTGTTTGGCGGTTTTAAACGCTTAAACAGTCCCTATTTCACCGCAATTTATGAAGGGGATGGGGCTACTTAAGTGCGCCGGTCACCGTGCCGCCGCCGAGGACGATGTCGCCGCGGTAGACTACAACGGCTTGGCCGGGGGCGATGGCGCGCTGCGGGTCGTCAAAAGTTAGCAGCATTTGCCCGTCTTCGCCGCGCGCAAGGGTCGCTGCCTGGTCTTTCTGACGATAGCGGTACTTGGCACCTACGCGAATGCCACCGGACGTGAGCTCTGCCTTCATGCGGTCGGCAGGGGCACTCCAGATCCAGTCGTTGGCCGTGAGCGCTGTGGCCGTTAGGTCCTCGGCCTCGCCCAGATGCACGGTGTTGTTGGCGGCATCGACGCCCGTCACATACACGGGATGCGCCATCGCGACGCCCAAGCCCTTGCGCTGGCCGATGGTGTAGCGCAGCGCGCCGTTGTGGTGCCCGACCACGCTGCCGTCGCGCCACACAATGTCGCCCGCTGCAGCGGCATGTCCGCAGCGGCGCTCGATATAGCCTGCGTAGTCACCGTCCGCGATAAAGCAGATGTCCTCGCTTTCGGCCTTCTGGGCGTTGGTAAAGCCCTGCTCGGCGGCTATGCGGCGCACGTCGCGCTCTTTGTCCAGGCCAGCCAGCGGAAAGATCGTGTGCGCCAGGCGCTCCTGCGTAAGTGAATACAAAAAGTAGCTTTGGTCCTTTTTGGGGTCCTCGCCGCGATGTAGCTGCCAGGTGCCGTCTGCCGCCTGGCTTGTTTTGGCGTAATGTCCCGTTGCGATGTAGTCGCAGCCCATGTCCAGCGCCGCATCGAGCAGTGCGCCAAACTTAATGTGGCGGTTGCAGATAATGCACGGGTTGGGCGTCAGCCCCTCCTGGTAGGCGTTCACAAAGCGCTCGATAACACTGCGGTCGAAGGTCTGCTGCAGGTCGAGCACATGATGGGGTATCCCCAGACGCTCGGCGACCGCCTTCGCGTCGGCGATGTCGCGGCCGACCTTACTCATGCCCGTGGCGGGGTCGGGTGCGGGGCAGGTGAGGCGCATGGTGGCACCGACGCATTCGTAGCCCTGGCTTTTGAGCAGGTACGCGGTCACGCTGGAATCGACGCCGCCGCTCATGGCGACGAGCACGCGCTTGTTGTGCATGGGGAGGTTCTCCTTGGTGGCATGTGGCCAAAAAAGAAAAGCGGCGCGGGAGGCTGGTTCCGCGCCGCAGACATTGTAGCAAGTTCGGGCGTCGTGTGGGACACCCTAACGAGATGGGCTCAGGCGGCCAGAAGAGAGGGTAGACCGGCGTGCCTTGGGCCTATCGACAAGTGACGGGCCCTTAGTCCTGGAAGAGCGCCGTGGACAGGTAGCGCTCACCGGTGTCGGCGAGCAGCGCAACGATGGTCTTGCCCTCGTTCTCGGGGCGCTTGGCCAGCTGCAGTGCGGCCCACACGGCGGCGCCGGACGAAATGCCCACGAGCACGCCCTCCTTGTGGCCCACGGCGCGGCCGGTGGCAAAGGCGTCGTCGTTCTCGACGGGGATGATCTCGTCATAGACCTGGGTATCGAGGACGTCGGGCACAAAGCCGGCGCCGATACCCTGGATCTTGTGCGGGCCGGCCTGGCCCTTAGAGAGCACCGGGGAGGTGGCGGGCTCGACGGCGACAACCTTAATCTCGGGGTTCTGCTCCTTGAGGAACTCGCCCACGCCGGTCACGGTACCACCGGTGCCAACGCCGGCGACGAAGATGTCGACCTTGCCGTCGGTGTCGTCCCAGATCTCGGGGCCGGTTGTGGCCTTGTGGATGGCGGGGTTCGCGGGGTTCACAAACTGGCCGGCGATGATGCTGTTGGGAGTCTCCTTCTGCAGCTCCTCGGCCTTGGCGATAGCGCCCTTCATGCCCTTGGAGCCGTCGGTGAGCACGAGCTGCGCACCGTATGCCTGCATCAGCTTGCGGCGCTCGACGGACATGGTCTCGGGCATGGTGATGATCACCTTGTAGCCGCGGGCGGCGGCCACAGAGGCGATGCCGACGCCGGTGTTGCCGCTCGTGGGCTCGATGATGGTGTAGTCGCCGCCGCGCACGAGCTTGCCTGCCTTCTCGGCCTCGTCAATCATGTTCTTGGCGACGCGGTCTTTAACGGATCCGGCGGGGTTGAAGTATTCCAGTTTGACGAGCACGCGAGCCTTGAGGTCCTCGTCGGCCTCAAAGTGGGTGAGCTCCAGAAGCGGGGTGTGGCCGATAAGCTGATCGATGGACGTGTAAACCTTGCTCATGGTGAACCTCCAAAGTGTACAAGTTGCTGGTTGCCGTGTGGTTTTACGGCGTGTCTAGCAGCTAAACCCATAAACCTTATAGGTTGTTCGTTTAGCTGTTGGCAAGCATAGTAGACACTAAAGCCTAGTAATGCAATAGGAAATAGAAGATTATTACGAGTCGATTAACCATCTTGACCGGAACGGGTATTTCCAAAGCCAATTTTTCGGCTAGAATTTCAACGGACTAAAAGACCGAAAGGCAGCACTATATATGTTGGTTTCTACTAAGGGCAGGTACGCCCTGCGCGTTATGGTCGATCTGGCCGAGCACCAGGCGGCCGGTCGCATCCCGCTCAAAGAGATCGCGGCGCGACAGGGGATTTCGGAGAAGTACCTCGAGAATATTCTGGCTACGCTCGTGCGCGCCAATATGCTCTCGGGCATGCGCGGCAAGGGCGGCGGCTACGTGCTCACGCGCCCGCCCGAGCAGTACACGGTGGGCGAGATCCTGCGCCTGACCGAGGGCAGTCTGGCGCCGGTCGCCTGCCTGGATGGCGACTGCAAGGGTTGCTCGCGATCTGAGGAGTGCCCCACGCTCGACGTGTGGAAAAACCTGGACAAGCTCATCAACGATTACCTCGACGGTGTGACGCTCGATCAACTTGTCGCTCCCAACCATGGCTACGACTACGTCATCTAACCCACACCTGCCATGTGGGGACGGGGTGGAAAAGGTAGATTTTCTTGCCCTCTGAGACTTGGCAAATAAGAAGGCCGCCCATTTTTGCGATGGGCGGCCTTTGATTTGGTCCGATGCGTCTGTGTATCGGGGGCGTTCTACTCTTCGGCAATACTATCGAGGATGCTGCGCATGATGGACACTAGGATGCTGCCCATAAAGGCCGAGCCAAAGCCGGCGATGGAGATGCCGACGCCCAACAGGTTGACCGACAGGTAGCTGGCGAGCTCCAGCATAAAGCTGTTGAGCACGAGCTGGAAAATGCCGAGCGTAATGATCGTGAGCGGCAGTGAGATGACCGTGAGGAACGGTTTGACGAACGAATCGACGATGTTGAGGAACAGTCCCACAAAGGCAAAGCAGACCCAGGCCTCGGCAAAACCGAAGGGTTGGATGCCGGGGACGAGGAACGTGGCGACCGCGATGGCGATCGAGGTGAAGAGCCAGTTAAGCATAAAGCGCATGGCGTGAATCCTTTCTTGCGCCGGGGTTGCTGGCGTCGCGTGAAGCGGCTTGCGGCGGCGACTTGGATGGTTGCGCGGGCGCGCCGCGGTGTTTGGGCGCCCATTGTCTCAAATATTCGTGGAGCTTACGTGCGCATTCGGTTTCTAAACGGCGTTCGTCCTGAAAAACGTGCCGCTGACAGAGAGTCTTGTCACTTTAGTTTGGTGGTGTGCTACACTGCTACGGGCAAATAGCCCATGCATAGTTTTATTGCATATTACGGGCGAACGATGCCCGATGTCAGTATCAACTTCGATGCCTTATGGCGGGTTTGGCGGTGATCGATGAATATCGAGAACATGTTTGACAAGCCTGATGTCAAGCAGCTGGTCCACGCATTTAGCCTTTTGGATGACGAGAACGATATCCAGGCGTTTTTAACCGATATCTGCACGCCGCGCGAGATTTGCGATCTTTCTCAGCGCCTGCAGGTCGCGCGCTATCTGGATGAGGGCGAGCCCTATGTTGAGGTTCAGGCCCGCACCGGCGCTTCGTCCACCACGGTGAGCCGCGTGTCCAAGGCGCTCAACGGCGAGTACGGCGGCTATCGCAAGATCCTCATCAAACTGGAGGATGGCGAGTAGGCCAGCGGCAAAAATAAATTGCGCAGAACCGTCCCTTCGGGGGCGGTTTTTTGATCCCTCGGGGACGGGGGAAACGGATCACCGGGTTAGACTGACCCCCTCGTTGATCCGTTTTCCTCCGTCCCCAAGGGATCAAATCTGTTGGCGTGGGGCAAATCTGTCCGCGTGGGCGGGTAGGATGGATGCATTGATTATTGCGAACGGTTTGAGTGGAGGACCATGCCTGTTCGAATCTATACCACCAATACCGGTACGGACTTGAGCGATGCCGAGGCGGCGTTGCTCGCCGACCTGGTTGCCCGCCACGGGCGTGCTGTATTGCTGGCGCCCTCGTTTGCCGAGCTCGACGTGTGCCGTCACGATGCTGCGGTTGCTGGCGCCTCGCTGGGCGTTGACTACAAAACCCCAGCGTCGTGGCTCCGCTCGCTGTGGGAGCTTATGGGCGATGGCCGCAGCTTCGTCGACAACATGCAGCGCCAGATGCTGTTCTCGGACATGATCGCCCGTCGCGACGATGCCGACCTGCAGCCGCTTTCGCGCAGTCAGGGTACGGTGCGCATGCTCGCGCGCATGGCCCGCGATGTGCTGTCGGGCGTAGCGGGAACGACGGCCGAGCGATGCCGTGCCAACAATTGCCGGCCCGATCCCAAGAGCGACGCCGAGGCTCGCGTGTTCGAGCTGTTGAGTGCCTATGCGAGCGGCTTGGACCGTCGAGGCATGGTCGAGTCCTGCGAGGCTGCTGACCTTATGGCCGACGCTTTGGCCGACAGCCTACCGGCGTGCGCCCGCGCGGTATGTGTGCGCGGCGTCACGTCGTTTACGCACGGCCTGCTCGAGTTGCTGTCCGCCGTGGCAAACAACGGGGGAGAGGTCGTTGTGCTGCTTGCCCGCGAGCAGGCGGCAATGCGCGAGGACCTGGCTGCTGCCTTTGATGCCCGCGGTGTGCTGTTTGAGGCCGCGCCGCTGGGGGAGGGTGCCGCCGCGCCCCAGACTGCCTTCAAGTCCGCCGCTCAGCCTGCCTTTATAGAGGTTGCCGGCCCTCACGCCCGTGCCCACGCCTATGTGGATGCAATCGATGAGCTGGTAAAAACGTGTGAGGACGCCGCGTTCGACGGCGGTATCGCGGCGTCTGCCGACCCCGTGCGCGTGCTCGTGGTGTCTGCCCGGGCGCCCCAGCTGTTTGGCGAACTCGCTGCCCGTTTGGCGGCTCGTCACATTGCTGCTGAGACAACCGAGTTCACGGCGTTTTCCCAATCCATCGCGGGCAGGCAGTTCACGGCGCTCGCCAATCTGATCGAGCGCATGAAGGCCGCCGACGAGGGCACCGCCTCCAAGACCGAGTGGTGGCCCGCGCCGGAGCTTACCGACTGGATTTACAGTCCGCTTTCGGGTGCCGATGCTGCCAGCGCGCGCACCTTCGACAAGAACATGCGCCTGTCGCGCGGCAAGACCACCACGGCCGTCAAGAGCCTGCTGCAGAGCGTACAGGGCCAGGTGAGGGGTACGCGCAAAGCCGCCAGTGATGATAACTGGTTTAAGAACGTGCCGTGCGTGGTCTCGGACGTGTTCCAAGCGCTGTGGCGCGACAAACCCGTGACGGCGCTCAAGGCAATGCTCGCCGTCGCCGAGGCGTTGCCCGATCGCGCCCTTGGAGGCCTTGACGGTCAGGCTCGTCGCCAGGCGGAGACCGCCCTGCTGCGACATGCCATCGACATCCTTATGAACGACGCCCGCTCGCTCGACGTGTCGCAGGCGGCGACCGTGCCCGTGCTCGACGGCGTTCGTACCAAGGTGGACAAGCGCAGCACCGCATACGATTACGGGACCTACGAGGTCGACCGCACGCCGCGCGCCCAGGTGCGCTTTGCGTCGCTTGCCGATGCGGCAGCCCTGCGCCCCGCCAGCTACGATGCCGTGCTGTTTGCCGATGTCGACCTGGACAGTTATCCGCTTTCGCACGAAGAGGGACCGCTGGCTACGCTGACGGCAGAGTTAGATCGCAGCGGTGTGACGCTTGAGCCCGCGGCCCTGCTGCGCGTGCGCTTTGGCCGCGCGATGCAGGCGGCGCACGGCCCCGTTGTGCTCGCCCGCGTGACGCACGATCGCCAGGCACGCGAGTGCTACCCGGCTGCCGTGTGGACCGAGCTGCGGGCGCACGCCGAGGCTGCCGGCGCCGCCCAGGTGACATGCGTGGGCGAGGGCGGTATCGTCGCCGATTTTGATCCAGCGGCCGGCGAGGGCATCGAGTGCAAGCGCGTCGCGTGCGAGGCTCCTCAGCATTTGAGCGAGGCGGCCGTGCCGTACCTGGTCCTGCGCCGCCGCGATGGCGAGGACGAGAATGCGCCGCTCGTGCCGCGCCTGACGTCCGCCTCGCAGATCGAGGCCTATTCCACCTGCCCGCTGTGCTGGTTTGTCTCGTATCGCGTCAAGCCCCAGTCTATCGACGCGGATTTTGGCAACATGGAGAAGGGCAACTTCGTCCACGACGTGCTGGAACACCTGCATGCCCGTCTGCCCCAAGAAGGCATGGAGCGCGTGACGCCCGAGAATCTGCCGCGTGCACAGGAGCTGCTGCACGAGGTCTTTGACGAGACGTTGGCCGAGCACGCCGGCAAGCGCGGCACGGAGGGCCCGCTGGTGCCGCTCTCTGCGGTGGAGGAGCGCCAGGTGGCCGAGATCTTGCCGCAGCTGGAGGGCGTGCTTGCCTACGAGTCCGAGGCACTTGCCCCCTTTGCCCCGCGCTACCTGGAGTTTGCGTTCAACGAGCTCCAGGTCGAGTATGCCGGTTGGCCGCTCGGCGGGCGCATCGACCGCGTAGATGTGGATGCCGAGAATCGCGCCGTGGTAATCGACTACAAGCATCGTTCGGGTGTCGAGGAGTTTAAGCTTGCCGACCCCACGGTGCGTGACGAGGAGACGGGCGAGGCTCCCATCGAAGACCCGCGCTGGCTGCCGCCCCATACCCAAACGCTCATCTACGCGCAGGCCATGCGTCGGGCACTGGGCTTGGATACCCGTGCAGCGCTCTATTTTTCGACCAAGGGCGGCAAGCCCGCGCTGCGCGGCGCGGCGAGCGCCGAGTTGCTCGAGGAAGAGCGCGGTGACGGTCGCATCCCGGGCCTCAAGAAGGGCTTCCCGGGCGAGGGCGGCAGCATGGACTTCGATGCCCTGCTCGATCGCGTGGAGGCCGGCATCGCCGAGCGCCTGCGCGAGCTCGAGGCGGGCAACGTTGCCGCCGTCGACCCGGCGTCGGCTCAGGCCGCGCATGCGCGCTGCTCGTATAACCACGAAGGAACGTTTGTAAGGAGGGACGTGTAGACCATGGATCTTTCGACTTTGATGCCGCAACAGCTGCAGATTGTCAAAACGCTCGACCGCCCGCTGTTTGTCTCGGCGGGCGCCGGTTCGGGTAAGACCTTTACCCTCACGCGCCGCATCGTCTATGCGCTCTCGCCCGAATCCGGTCCGTTCGTTGAGCATCTGGACCAGGTGCTCGCCATTACCTTTACCAAAGATGCGGCGGCCGAGATTCGCGACCGCGTGCGCCGTGCGCTTATCGACGAGGGCATGGACGAGGAAGCACTGACCGTCGACGACGCGTGGATTTCGACTATTCACGGCATGTGCTCGCGTATCCTGCGCGCGCACGCGCTGGAGCTGGGCATCGACCCCGAGTTCACGGTGCTCACCGATACCGACGAGCTCATGGACCAGGCTGTTGAGCATGTGCTGGCCCGCGCGACGGCGCCCGATGCCGCCCCCGAGCTCGCGGCATCGCTCAAGGCCCTCTACGCCTGGTATCCCATGGCGGGCGAGGGCGGCCCCTTTGGCGCCGGCACCACCATCAAGGGCCTGGTGCGCGAGCTGCTGGAGCTGTCGAGCCAGCTGCCGGGCGGTATGGACGACGTGCGCGTGGCGCGCGGCCAGGCCGATACCTCGGCACTCGCCGATGCCTATCGATCGGCGTTGGGTGCAAGCAAGGCGGCGACCGAGAAGGCGCAGGTTGCACTCGATGCCATCGATGCGTTCGAGGCGAGCGGCAAGACCATGGCCGATGCGGCGCGGCTCATGATGTCGTGCACCATGCCGCGCGCGAGCAAGGCGTTCCCCAAGGAGCAGGTCGAGCTGCTCAAGGCCGAGGCTGCCGATGCATTTATCAATATCGCGCTGGCCTGCGGTGGTCCCGCGCTCGATGCGCTGGTGGGCTTGGCCCGCTCTGTAGAGGCCGAGTATCGCGCGCTGAAGGCCGGCCAGTCTGCCCTCGACAACAACGACCTGCTGCGCATGGCCTACGAGGCTCTGCGCGATTACCCGGCCATTCGCGCTGCGTACGAGGGCCGCTTTAAGATGGTCATGATCGATGAGTTTCAGGATACCGACCAGATGCAGGTCGATCTGATTCGTTACCTGACGGGTGCGGGGGAGCGCGCGCTGTGCACCGTGGGCGATGCGCAACAGTCCATCTATCGCTTCCGCGGCGCCGAGGTCGAGGTGTTCCGTCGCCAGGAGCGCAAGGTGGGCTCGTCTGCCGCGCCCGAGGCGACTGTAGTGGCCGACGCACCTGCTGGCGAACTCGTCAAACTTGTGCGCAACTTCCGCAGCCATGACGAGGTGCTGCGTTATGTGGCACGCGTTTTCGACGGCGATGACGGCGGCCTGATGCAGGGCTTTTTGGATCTTGAGGCGAGCGACGGCCGCAAGGATACGCTGGTGGCAGACGCCTCGCGTCGTCAGGCGCTCTTTGTTGCCGGCGGCAGTACGCAGGAGCGCACACAGGCCAAGGCCCGTGCGATCGCCGAGCGCTTCCGCGCGCTTGCCGATGCCGGCCAGCCTCAGGGCGGCATGGTGCTGCTACTGGGCCGCATGACCAACGCCGACGTCTACGCCCAGGCCTTCCGCGACCAGGGGCTCGACTGCGTCATCGCGGGCGGCTCGGTCTTTGCCCAAGCAGCCGAGGCGCAGACGGTGCGCGCCCTGGTATGTGCGCTCGCCAATCCGGCCGATACGGCGCAGGGCCTTATGCCGCTGCTCGCCTCGCCGATGTTTGCGCTCGGCGCTCAGGAGTTCCTGGCGCTGGCGACCAAGCTCGATAGCGAGACGGGGGAGACCTCGCGCCGGAATATCGACGCGGGCATCATGAGTGATTTCGACGTGCCGGGTCTGCAAGATCTGCCGCTCGTGACGCGCGCCCGCGAGGTGCTGCGGTATGCGCTTCGTCGCGTGGGCCGCGATTCGTTCGCCGCCATCGCGCGCGACGTGGTCAACGCCTCCGGCTGGTTTGTGCGTCTGGCACAGCGCGGTCCCGAGGGCAAGGCCATTGCCGCCAACGTGCTCAAGGCGCTCGACGCCGTGGCCGAGGCGGAGGCCGAGTTCGGCAACTCGCCGCGTTCCATCGCGCTGGCCTTCGACCGCTTCTTGGCGGGCAAGGAAGCCCCGGGTGCCCTCAACGAGGAGGGCGACGGCGCGGTGCGCATCATGACGGTTCACGCCTCCAAGGGTCTGGAATATCCGGTCGTGGCGGTCGCCGAGTGCTTTGGCGTGCGTAAGTCCTCGGGTGCGGCACGGATGGGTCGCGTCGAGGGAGGAGCGCAGGTCGTGGCGCTGCCGGCACGCTTCGACGGCGTTAAGCTCACCGACGGAACCTTTGTGAAGGGCGACGACGTCAAAAAGCAGTTTGAGCACGCGTTTAAGGGCAAGGGCACGTCGCTGTGGCTGCCGCCGGAGCTCATGGAGGACGTCTGTGCGACGGGCTCTCCCGCCGAGGCATTTGCCCGCCTGCGCAACGACGACCTGCAGCTTTCGCTCGAGGAGCGGGCCCGCTTGCTCTACGTTGCCATGACGCGTGCGCGCGAGCTGGTGATCTTGGCGATGGACGCCGGCGTGAGCCGCGGCAAGGTGACGGCGCCGACCTTCGATGTCGAGACGGATCTGACCTACGACGTGCTGCGCCGCATCCTGCCGACCGGCAGCCTGGACATGCCGCAGCTCGATAGCGACCGTTTAGCGTTCGACAACTCCAAGCCGGGCGACTACGAGCTCATCTCGCTGGCGGACTTTACGTTTGGCGAGCAGGCGTTTGAGGCCAACGCTTCGCTGGATGTCGAGGGCAGGCTTGTTCGTGGCGATGCCGATGCCGCCGATAATGCTGCGCGCTCAACCGTTCCCGGTCCTGCCGACCCCGAGCCCGATGCGTTTGAGCTCGTGTGTCCCCAGGCGGTGGGCGTGCGCATGGGTACCTGCCCGTATCCGGCGCGCGATTCGTACAGCTACTCATCGATTGCCACGGCGCTGCATGCCGAGTCCGAGGACCGTGCCGCCGAGACGCGCGTGCCCATGGACGAGGCTGGCGATGATGCGGAGTTGGATGGTTCCGAGATGACGGATGCAGACGTGGCCGCCGTTGAGCCCGCCGGCAATCCCATGGCCTTGGGTTCGGCCTTCCACGCCGCCTGCCAGTGGCTCATCGAGATGGGTGCCGATGCGCTGCCCGCTGAGCGTGCCGATGCGCTGGCGCGCCTGTGGTGCCTGACGCCGGAGCAGCGCGAACGCTTCGACGTTGCCCTGGACCGCTGGCTCAAGTCGGCTGTTCGTGCCGACCTGCTCGCGTGGCCGTGCGTTCGCGCCGAGGTGCCGTTCTTTTCACTGGGCTGCGAGGACGAGGACATCGCTCGCTACGGTGCTTATGCCGAGGGCGCCATCGACGCTTTGGCGACGAACCCGGCGGATTCGTCATGCGCGCTGGTCATCGACTACAAGACGGGCGGCACGCCGGACGAGACGCCGGAACAGCTGCAGGAGAAGCACGCCCTGCAGGCGCGCATCTACGCTGATGTTCTGCACAAGGCGGGCTTTGAGGCCGTGACCGTCAAGTTCGTTCGCGTGGAGCAAGCGAATCCAACCATCTTCGTCGAACCCGCCGAACCTCAAGTAGTCACCTACAACCTCTAGCCCTCAGATAACTTGCGGTGGAATAGTTCCTGTATTGCGGCCCAGGTGGCCCAAACGGGAACTATTCCACCGCAACTCAAGAGGAGCCGTGTTGGTTTGGCTAGGTTCGGGTGCTGTCCGTGCCGTGGGGTAAAATCGTTCAGTCAGAACACGAACCCGCATCGGAGCTCATCACATGGCATTCGTCCATCTGCACAATCACACTGTTTTTTCCATGCTCGACGGCGCAACCCGTATCCAGGATATGGTCAACCGTGCCGTAGAGCTGGGCATGCCCGCCGTGGCCATTACCGACCACGGCTACATGTATGGCGTGCCCGACCTGGCGCTGGCCTGCGACGCCGTCAACCACAACACGCCCGAGTACAAAACCTGGAGCCACGACAAGGCCTTCTTGGAAAAGGACCGCCGCGACGAGCTGGTGGAGCCCGATCCCGAGGAAAACCCGCGCGAGCATGCCCAGTATGTGAAGGACATGGCCATTTGGGACGAGAAGGGCAACATCGACGAGCTCAAGCCGCCCCTGGTCATCAAGCCCATCTTTGGCTGCGAGGTCTACTTTACGCCGGACGAGACGCTCGCCCGCGACCACAAGCCCGAGCTCTACCACATGATCCTTCTGGCCAAGGACCAGGAGGGCTACGTCAACCTGATGCAGACGGTTTCCGAGGCCGCCGTGCAAGGCTTTTACTACAAGCCGCGCGTGACGCTCGACAACCTGCGCCGCCACGCCAAGGGCATGATCTGCACCAGCGCCTGCATCGCGGGCATCATCCCCAAATACATCGACCGCGGCGACATGGAAGGCGCCATCAAGTGGGCCGAGACCTTCCGCGACACCTTCGACCCCGGCGACTTTTACATCGAGATCCAGGAACACGGCATCACCACCGACAACGGCCTGACCGACGAGCAGATGGACCGTACGCTCATCGACATCGCCAAACAGGTGGGCGTCAAGGTTATCGCCACCAACGACTTCCACTACCTGCGCCGCGAGGATGCGCCCGTGCAGGACGTCATCATGTGCATTGGCATGAACGCCAAGGTCGACGACCCCAACCGCATGCGTATGACCGGCTCGGAGTTTTACATGAAGACCGAGGAGGAGATGCGGGCGATGTTCCCGTATTGCCCCGAGGCCTGCGACAACACGCTCGAGATCGCCGACAAGTGCTACGTGGAGCTCGACTGGGACTCCATCATCCTGCCGCGCTTCCCACTGCTCGATCCCGGCGAGACGCACGAGAGCCAGTTCCGCCGCGAGTGCGAGAAGGGCTTGCGCCAGCACTACGGTGACGACTGGGCCACGCGCGAGATCGGCGGCGTCAACATCAAAGAGCGCTTTGAGTACGAATACAAGGTCATTTGCGACAAGGGCTTTGCCGCCTACTTCCTCATCGTTGCCGAGTACGTGCAATGGGCTAAGGACAACGGCATCGGCGTCGGCCCCGGCCGTGGCTCGGCCGCCGGCGCTATCGTTGCCTACGCCATGAACATCACCGCGTTCGACCCGCTCGAGAACGGCCTGATGTTTGAGAGGTTCCTGTCCCCGCAGCGTACCGAGATGCCCGATATCGATATGGACTTCGACGATGAGCGGCGCCTCGAGGTCGTGGAGCACGTTCGCCAGCTCTACGGTCCCGAGAAGGTCACCCACGTCATCACCTACTCGACCATTAAGGCCAAGCAGGCCATCAACGACGCCGCGCGCGTCCTGGACTACCCGGTCTACATGGGCCAGCGCCTGTCCAAGATGGTCTCGAGCGACCCCAAGGTCAAGCTCAAGCAGGTGCTCGACAAGCAACCCGGCAAAGAGGATCTGTTTAACCCCGATTTTGCCGAGGCCTATAAAAAGGACGACGACGCCCGTCGCATCATCGACACGGCGCTCTCGATCGAGGGCCTCACCCGTGGCGAGGGCGTGCACGCGTGCGCCGTTCTGATCTGCCGTGACCCCGTCAACGAGCATGTGCCCACCAAGCTCGATACCAAGGGCGGCGTTGAGATTACCCAGTACGAGGGCCATACCGTTGCCGACATGGGCCTGCTCAAGATGGACTTCCTGGGCCTGCGCACGCTGACGGTTATCTCCAAGGCCAAGGCAAACATCAAAAAGAACTTCGGCATCGACATCAAAGAGGAAGAGATTCCCTTTGACGATCCCGAGATCTTTAAGCTTATGGGTTCCGGCCACACCGCCGGCGTCTTCCAGGTCGAGTCCGCCGGCATGACGGCCACGATCAAGAACATGAAACCCACCGAGTACAAGCACGTCGTGGCATTGATCGCTCTATACCGCCCGGGCCCGCTGGGCGCCGGCATGGTCTCGTCCTACATCAACCGTATGAACGGCAAGGAGCCGGCCGTCTCCTACGACGATCGCCTGGACGACATCCTGGGTGAAACCTACGGCACCATGGTCTACCAGGAGCAGGTTATGCTCATCTCCGTCGAGATGTGCGGCTTCTCCAAGGGCGAATCGGACTCGCGTATCCGTAAGCCCGTGGCTAAGAAAAAGATCAAGCTGCTCACCTCGACGGTGCTCCACTGGGAGGATGGCTCGGACGAGACCACCTACGACCACTGGATGAACGGCGCTATCAAGAACAACTACACGCGCGAGGTCGCCCAGAAGATTTGGGACGATGTTCTCGAGTTCGCGTCCTACGCCTTTAACAAGTCGCACTCCGCCGGCTACGCCATCCTGGTTATGCAGACGGCGTGGCTCAAGGCGCACTATCCGCACGAGTACATGGCGGCCGTTCTGACGTCCTATACGGGCAAGACCGACAAGATCGTTCACTACGTCTCGGCGTGTCGTCATGATGGCATCCCCGTGCTGTCGCCAGATGTCAACGAGTCGGGTACCGAGTTCACGGCTACCAAGGAGGGCGTGCGCTTTGGTCTGGCCGGCATCCGCGGCGTGGGCACTGGCGTGGCGCAGGCGATTATCGCCGAGCGCGAGGCGGGCGGCCCGTTTAAGACACTGCACGACTTTGTCGAGCGCGTGGACTCGAGCCAGGCTAACCGTCGCGTGATCGAATCGCTCATCAAGGCAGGTGCTTTCGACTCCACGGGGTATCCGCGTCGTCAGATGATGCACTTTGTGGATAAGAACAACCCCGAGAACATCATCGATGCCGCGGTAAAGCGCCAGAAAGATCGCGCGAGTGGCCAGACGTCGTTCTTCGATATGTTTGGCGACGTTGAGGGCTCGGGCTTTGAGGTGAGCGTGCCCGATCCGGACGGCCAGGAGTGGGACCGTCACCTTAAGCTGAGCCAGGAGAAGGAGGTTCTGGGCATCTATGTCTCGGACCACCCGCTGCGCCCGTTTGAGTATGCACTAGCCAAGGCACGCGACTTCTCGTTCTCGCAGATCGATACCGGCTACGAGGTGCAAAACCCCACGGGCGGTACCATCAACCAGGAGATTCCCGAGGGCAAGGCGCTGTGGTGGGCCGGCATGGTTTCGAGCGTGTCCAAGCGCGTGACCAAAAACGGCGACCCCATGGGTATTGTGCAGCTCGAGGACATGGAAGGCGAGGCCACGGTCGTGGTGTTCCCCAAGACCTACAAGGAGGCCGAGGGGTATCTATACGGCGAGGTCGATCCCGAGACCGGTGCACAGCTGTCCGATGCGTTTGTGCGCATTAAGGGCAAGCTCGAGCGCTCGGACCGCGGCGACCAGATCATCGCGCAGGAGATCGTGCCGCTGGAGCTCAACGAGGAGAACAACAAGCCCAAGGTGTTTGAGGTCATGGTGCCCAACAGCCGCTTTAGCCAGGGCAATATGGCGCGCCTGGCCACGGTGCTCACCGCTAACCCGGGCGGCGACCACGTGGAGATCTTTATCGAGCAGGTGGACGGGCGCGTGCTGCGCGCCGAGGTGCCTGCCAAGGTCAACGCGCGCTCGATTCCGCTGCTGGCCGAGGCCAAGGCCATTGTGGGTAACCAAGGCCGCGTGACGGTTATCTAAAATGATTTTGCCGGGGTAGCTAATTTGGGACGGGGCTATTTTAGCTACCCTTTGGCTGACGGCGAATGAGTCGGGGTCGGAATGCATCTCAACTGACATATGGGGGTAGCTAAAATAGCCCCGTCCCAAATTAGCTACCCTGTGTGGATTGGAGGAAGTGATGGCGCAGGGGACGTTTGTGCAGGCGCTCCGGAAAGAGGCGGCGCTGAGCGGCACCTTTATGAAGGGCCGCTCGCTCATGCTCAACGGCGCCGTGCTGTCGATCGAGGACAGCGGCTCGCGCTTCTCCAAAAACGTTACGGTTGAGGGTGCAGTGCGCGGCTCGCGCGGTGACCTGTACAAGACGCACGTGGCGCTCGACATGGACGAGCACGAGGTGATCGACTACGACTGCGATTGCCCCGCTGCCTATCGCTACCCCGGCATGTGCAAGCACGCCATCGCCACGGCGTTGGCGTACCTGGACGCCAGCGGTGCCGAGCCCGTCGAGGGCCTGCGCACGCCGGTCCGCACGTTTACGGCGCAGCCGAAACAGCCCGCGCGCACCGCGCCCAAAGCGCCGGCCGTCAATCCCAACTTTCCCTTTCCGGCGCCCGTCCCCACGAGTCCCAGCCTCATGGCGGCGCTCTCCGATCTTTCGGACGCGCGCATGGATGAGCTGGCGAGCATGCGCCGCAAGCTCGCCAGCAGTGTGGATCCCGATGCCCCCAAGGCGGTGTTGGAGCCCTCGCTGGTGCCGTACTACAATCCGCTGTTTGCCGACCGCTTTAGCTGGGCGCTCGAGCTTCGCATTCGTTGTGGATCGGTCTCCTACGTGGTCAAGGACATCGACGGCATGGCCGATGCCTACGTGCGCGGCGGCACCTTCTCGTACGGCAAGAAGCTCACGTTTGTCCATACGCCCGAAGCCTTCGAAGACGTGTCGACAAAGCTGCTCAACCTTGTTGTGACGACAGTTGCCTATCTCGATGACATCACAAGCTCGCGTTCGGCGTCGTACGACTTTGCCCGCAGCGGTTTTGTCGCCGAGCGTCAGTTGCCGCTGTCCGAGCATAGCATCGTATATGTGCTGGACCTGCTGCGCGGCCAGACCATCTCCTTTGAGCCCGCTTGGTCGCGGGGGACGACGACGCATCGCACCTATGACGTGGCGGTTGAGATGCCTCCGGAAGGGGAGGACGAGGCGTCCGCTAAGCGCCCACCGCTCCTTGCCGCCAAAATCGCGCCGGCGGCTGGTGGTAGCTACGATCTGCGCCTGCCGGCCGATGCATACTGCTTTGCTTCGGGCGACGTAGCTTATCTGGTCGACACCCGCCGTGCGCGCCGCACCGATGTAGCGTTTGCCCAGCATGCGGCGCCGTTCCTATCGCGCTTGCTGCCCTGTCGCACGCCAGTCCATATCGCTGCCGACCAGGTGGGGGAGTTCTGTCGTATGGCTCTGCCCATTTTGCGCGACTATACCGACCTTACCGCGCCCGCTGCGCTCGATACCGTGGCGCCCGAGCCGAGCTTTGCTATGGCAATCGGCGTCGACGATGGGCTCGTGACCTGCAAAATTACGGTTACCTACGGCGACTGGTCGGCAGACCTCTTTAGTCTGGGCGCTCCGGGCAGTCTCTTCGAAGAGCAGCGCCCGGGCGTGCCGCCCCGCGACGAGGTGGCAGAGTTTCGTGTTATGGACACGGCGGCCCTGTACTTCGATTTCTACGAGGGCGGTCTGGCGTTTGAGGAGCGCGATGACGAGAGCTTGTTCTGCCTGCTGACCGAGGGCCTGTCCGCCCTGTCCGAGCTGGGTGAGGTCATGCTCAGCGACCGCCTGCGCCAGGTCTCGGTCCGCCCTGCGCCCAAACTTTCGGTGCGTGCAACCGTCAAGAGCAATCTGCTCGATGTCGAGCTGGGCGCGAGCGGGCTTTCGGCCGCGGACCTTGCCATCTACCTCGACTCCTACAAGCGTCACCAGACGTTTGCGCGTCTTACGTCCGGCGACATCATTCGCCTGGACGAGGGCGCTCGAGCCGCGTTTGGCCTCGCCGAGGACCTGGGCGTCGATGCCGTCGACCTGCTCGACGGCGTGTCGCTTCCCGCATCGAGCACCCTGTTCGTCGATAGCATGCTCGCGCGCACGCCCGCGCTCGAGGCCGATCGCGACGCTGCGTTCCGCCGTACCGTCGAGCGTCTGGACACGCTCGGCAAGATGGACTTTACGGTACCTGCCTCGCTCAAGGCCACGCTGCGTGGCTACCAGGTCGACGGATACCAGTGGCTCGGCTCGCTCGAACACCTGGGCCTTGGTGGCATCTTGGCCGACGACATGGGCCTGGGCAAAACACTCCAGATGATCGCGCATGTCCTGGCGCGCGTGGAGGCGGGGGACATCAAGCCCACGCTCGTGGTATGCCCGGCCTCGCTCGTGTACAACTGGACTGCCGAGCTGGAGCGCTTTGCGCCCTCGCTCGATGTTTGCGCAATCGTGGGCGCCAAGGCGCAGCGCCGTGTGCAGATTGCCGGCGTGGCTGAGCATAACGTGGTCGTGACGTCGTATGACCTTATGCGGCGCGATATCGACGAGTACGTCGAGCAGAACTTTGCCCGTGTGGTGCTCGATGAGGCCCAGTACATTAAAAACCCGCTCACCCAGGTGGCGCGCGCCGCCAAGCGCCTGCCTGCCGGCGTGCGCTTTGCTCTGACGGGCACGCCCATCGAAAACCGCCTATCCGAGCTCTGGAGCATCTTCGACTTTTTGATGCCGGGCCTGCTGGGCACGCGTGAATCGTTTGCAAAGCGCTTCGAAAGTCCGGTCGAGCACTCCGAGGGCGACAGCGCCGCTCGCCTGCAGGCACTCGTGTCGCCGTTTGTGCTGCGCCGTGTCAAGGAAGACGTGGTGGCCGATCTGCCCGAAAAGATCGAGGACACTGTCGTGGCTCAGCTCGCCGGTGAGCAGCGCAAGCTTTACCTGGCAAACCAGGACCGCATTGCCCAGCAAGTGCAGCACCGCGAGGCATCCGAGTTTAAGAAAGACAAGCTCAAGGTACTCGCCGAGCTCACCAAGCTGCGCCAGATCTGCTGCGACCCGCGTCTACACTACGAGGATTACAAGGCGGGGAGCGCCAAACTCGATACGTGCATGGAGCTCGTGCACGGCGCACTCGACGGTGGTCATCGCATCCTGTTGTTCAGCCAGTTTACGGGCATGCTCGATATCATTGGCAAGCGCCTGGCCAAGGAGGATATCGCCTTCCTCAAGCTCACGGGCGCATCGTCTAAAGAGAGCCGCGCCAAGATGGTCGCACAGTTCCAGGCGGGCGAGGTGCCGGTCTTTTTGATCTCGCTCAAGGCGGGCGGTGTGGGCCTTAACCTGACGGCGGCCGACGTGGTCATCCACTACGACCCGTGGTGGAACGTGGCGGCGCAGGACCAAGCGACCGACCGTGCGCATCGTATTGGCCAGCAACATACCGTGACCGTGTACAAGCTCATCGCCAAGGACACGATTGAGGAACGCATTATGCAGATGCAGGAGTCCAAGCGCGACCTGGTCAACAGCGTGCTCGGCGGCGACGGCATCTCGTCGGCACTGTTCACGCGCGAGGATGTTCTGGCGCTGCTCGGCGGCGACGGGCGCTAGCCGCGCGCGGGGTGGGACTGCTGGAATGGGCAGGACGGTCGACGCATTTTGGCCCGACCGCTTGCCTGATCCGTTATGTGTTCATTTGCAATGCCGTGGATGGTTTGTCTGCCTTTGGGCATAAGAACCATCAAGAACATTGGCACATCAGCAAAGGAGAACATCATGGCGAAATTCTTTAAGGACCCTGACGGCAAGCTCATCGCTGCCCTTGGCGACGGCGTTGCGACCCCTGCCGGTTGCACGGAACTGACTGCAAACACTGAGGACGCGGCGCACGAGAAGCACGTGCCTGTTGTCGAGACCGAGCGCGACGGTCACGTGATTCGCGCACGCGTTGGCTCGGTCGAGCACCCCAGCCTGCCCGAGCACTACATTGAGTGGATCGCGCTTGAGGCCGAGGGCCGCTTAGAGGTCCATTACCTTGAGCCCGGCATGAAACCCGCGACGTTTTTCGCGGGCGGCTCCAAGACCGGTACCGTCTATGCCTACTGCAACCTGCACGGGCTGTGGTCCGCGACATTCTAGGAGCGCGCCCCCGCTCGGGGTATCATAGCTAGCATATGCACATGCAAGCGCCGGCTGCATTATGCGGCCGGCGCTTTTACTACGATTTCGATGGTTTACGACGGAAAGGGCTGAGCCATGAAGCTCGCGCTTGCACAGATCGATATGCGCCTTGGGGATATTGAGGGCATTTGCGGCCGCATCGAGGACCAGGCTCGTCTGGCCCACGAGCGCGGGGCGCGCGTGCTGTGCGTTCCGGCTCCGCTCTTTATGGGCGCCATGCCCGGTGGCCTGGTGGGCGCTGCTGACTTTGAGCACGACGTGCTTGCCGGTTTGACTGGTGTCGCCGAGCGTATCCAGGAGCTTGACATGATCTGCATCGTGCCCGCGGCGGTTTCGTTTGAGGGCCAGCCGCTGCTCGACTACATGATGCTCAAGGACGGTCATGTGGTGCCGGCGCGTTCGAGCATTGCCCTGCAGCGTGGCGAGAACAACGACACGCGTTGGGCGCCGCCGGTGTTCGACGTGGACGGCGTGCGCATCGCCGTGATCTTCGACTTGGACCGCGAGCTCGAGATGCTGCCGACCGGCGTCGACCTCATCGCCTATTTTCAGTTCAACGCGTTTGATATGACCGACCGCGAGACCGCTGCAATTGCCGCCGTTCGCAGCGGTGCCTACCGCAAGATCGCCTCCAAGCGCAGCGTGTGGTTTGCCTGCATGGCGCCGGTCGGTGCCTATGACGAGTCGGTGTATACCGGCGGGTCGTTTGTGCTCGACGATTGCGGCCGCGTGGTGGCCCAGGCGCCGTGCTTTGAGGAGAGCCTGCTGGTTCAGGAGATTCAGCGCGGTGTGATGCTCGATGCCCTAGAGGACCATGAGCTGCCCCAGTTTCGCTCCGAGGAGTGGCTGTGGCAGGCGCTGGTGCTTGCCGTGCGCGACAATGCCCGCGCTCGCGGTGCGTCGCGTGCCGTGGTGGCGCTCGAGGGCGATCTGCCGTCGTCCCTGTTGGCGGCGCTCGCCGTCGACGCCTTGGGTCCGCGTAATGTGATTGGCCTGGTGCTGGGGCGCAATCGCATCTTTACACCGGCGCAGGAGGAGGCCGAGGCCGCCCGCTGTTCTGCCGTGCGCTCAATTGCTGAGCGCTTGCACATTCGCACCGTCGAGCGCGATGCGCCGGATGCAGCGCGCGTGCTCGACCGCGACGTGTCGGCGGGCGATGCCGAACGCCTGCGTTCGCGTGCGCTGGGCCTGATGCTCGAGGATACGGCGCTCGAGCTGGGCGCCATGGCGCTGAGCCCGCTTTCCAAGACCGAGTACGCGCTGGCGGCGCCCGCGCTGTCCGGCGGCTACCAGGGCGACTTTGCGCCCTTTGGCGACGTGTATCTGTCGACGCTCGAGTTTGTGGCACGCGTGCGCAATCGTGCCTCGGCCGTGGTGCCCCAAGAGCTCGTTACGCTCAACGCGGTGGAGGATTGCATGGATCGCGTGCTGGCGCAAGCGCTCTCGACGCTTGACGGTCCGGTCGACATGCTCGACCGCGCGGCGCAGCTGCTTGGCGGGCTTGAGCCGGGCGAGGTCGACGGTGCGCTTGAGTCGCACGTAGACCGCAATCGACCTTTCGACGACATCCCGATGGCCGCCGGCAAGCCCGAGGCCTGCTCGCTGCTGTTGATGCTCGTGCGCCAAGGTGAGGCTGCTCGTCACATGCTGCCGACGGTGCCGATCGTCTCGGCCCGTTCGTTTGCCGAGCGCGCTTGGCCGTACATGCTTGCGTGGTCCGATCTGGGGCTCAACGGCAAGGAGCGCATGACGGTTGATTCGCTGGCACGCGCTGAGGTGCGACGCTTTGCCGACGACGACACGAGTGACCGTATGCGCGGCGAGATGATGGGCATACTGGGCGAGCTGTTGGGTATTTCGCCCGAGCAGATGGAGGAGCTGCGCTCCGAGGACGGTCAGCGTCGTTTGCACGAGGGAATGAAAAAGTTCGAGGGCGAGGTCCAGGACGCCATCGACAAGATGATGGGCGGCCAGGGCGGCTCGCAAGGTAGTCCCCAGGGTGGCCCGATGCCGCACCCGCCAGTAGATCCGAGGCAGTTCCCCTTTTTCTCGCAGAACTAACTATGGGATAGGATTCGCTTCCAACCCCGATACTTCAACTAAGCATCTTGGCCCCGTTGTGTTATTCTAGAACAGACGTTCGTGAATGATGCGCGGGGCCTTGTCTTGCGCTGTGCTTGTGGCGAGGGGAGGTCGGCTTGGTTATCTTGGGTATCGATCCCGGTTTGGCCCATACGGGCTGGGGGATTATCGAGGAGCGACGTGGCGAGGTCCGCTGCCGTGCCTACGGTTGTATCGAGACCAGCGCGGGCAGCCCGCTCGCGGTGCGCCTGTCGCATATCGCCCGCGACATCAAGGGCGTCGTCGAACGCTACCGTCCCGATACCGCGGCTATCGAGAGCATCTACTTTGGTGCTAACGTCCGCTCGGCCATCCCCACGGCGCATGCCCGCGGTGCCGCGCTCGTGGTGCTTTCGGAGTGCGCACTCGAGATTGGCGAATACACGCCCATGCAGATCAAGCAGGCCGTGGTGGGCACCGGTGCCGCAGATAAACGGCAGGTTGCCTACATGGTGCGCACGCTCACGCAGCTCGATCACGACCCTCACCCAGACCATGCCGCCGATGCGCTGGCCTGCGCCATCTGTCACGTTAACCTAAGCCGCACCCGGGCACTTACCGGCGGCGAGTTCTATCAACAGAGAGGAACCGGATACTGATGATCTCCCAGCTCCATGGAACGCTTGTCGAGGCCACGATGAGCTCGGCCGTCGTCGATGTATCGGGCGTGGGCTTTGAGCTCGGTATTTCGGGCAGCACTGCCGCCACGCTGCCTACGCCCGGCGGTGAGGTTCGCCTCTATACCCGCATGCAGGTGCGCGAGGACGCCATGACTCTTTTTGGCTTTGCCTCCAAGGACGAGCGCACGATGTTCGATCGGCTCGTTTCCGTCTCGGGCGTTGGTCCGCGCCTGGCGCTTGCCGTGCTTTCCACCTATACCGTGGGACAGCTGTATTCCCTGGTAATGGCCGAGGATGACAAGGGCATGGCCAAGGTGCCTGGTGTGGGCAAAAAGACCGCTCAGCGCCTCATCTTGGAGCTCAAGAGTACCTTTGCCAAGGACAAGGGCTTTGTTCCGGTCGACGTGATTCCCGGCCAGGTTGCGATGCCGGTCCCTGCCGCCGTTCCCTCGGCGATCGATGATACCCGTGCGGCGCTCCTCTCCATGGGCTTTAGCCCGCAGGAGACCGATGTTGCCCTGAGCGGGTATGATGGGCAGGATATGCGTGTCGAGGACCTGCTCGGCGCGGCGCTTAAGCGACTCGGAATGGATGCGTGATGTGGGAAGCCGATGACTCTCAGGACCTGTGGGCGACGCCCGGCAACTCGCCGGCGGCATCCATGGCGCACGGTGAGCGTATGGTGGGTTCGGAACTGACGCCCGAGGATCTCGATGTCGACCGTACCCTGCGTCCCCAGCGCCTGGACGACTACTGCGGTCAGGAGCATATCAAGCAGAGCCTTCGCGTGCTGATCGAGGCGGCGCAGAGCCGTGGCGAGACGCTCGACCACGTGATTTTCTCGGGCCCTCCGGGTCTGGGCAAGACCACGCTGGCCACGGTTATCGCCAACGAGCTGGGCGCTCAGATCAAGACGACGAGCGGCCCGGCCATCGCGCGTACCGGTGACCTGGCAGCCATCCTGACTAACCTGCAGCCGGGTGACGTGCTGTTTATCGACGAGATTCACCGTCTTAACCGTTCGGTCGAGGAAGTCCTGTATCCCGCTATGGAGGACTTTGCGCTCGATATCGTGATCGGTAAAGGCCCGGCCGCTCGCTCGATTCGCCTGGATATCCCCAAGTTTACGCTGGTGGCGGCAACGACCCGTTCGGGTATGCTGACCGGCCCGTTGCGCGACCGCTTTGGCATTTCGTATCGCCTGGACTACTACACGGTCGAGGAGCTTGCTCAGATCGTGACGCGCTCGGCGACCATCTTGGGCGTGACGATAGACCATCCGAGCGCGCTCGAGATCGGCTCACGCTCGCGTGGCACGCCGCGCTTGGCCAACCGTCTGCTCAAGCGTGTGCGCGACTATGCGCAGGTGCGCGGCAACGGTCCTATCGAGCTTGATATTTGCCGTCAGGCGCTCGAGTTTTTCGAGATCGATGAGCTTGGTCTGGACTGGATGGATATTCGCATCTTGGAGACGCTCGCCAAGACGTTCTCCGGCCGTGCCGTGGGCCTGACGACCCTTGCCAGCGCGGTGGGCGAGGACCCGGGTACGCTCGAGGATGTTTATGAGCCCTATCTGCTGCAGTGCGGCTTGATGATTCGCACGCCCCAAGGCCGCCAGGCAACGCTTCGCACCTTTGAGCACTTGGGTATCGAGCCGACCGTTTAGGATGGGTTTGTTGGCTATCGCTGGGTATCGGGTAAACATATCGCCGTTCGTCGGTTGCGGGCGTTTTACCATTGCGCGCGCGTGCTATGCTGGATTGGTCTTTTTCTCATCCGGTAACGAAAGGACCGCCCATGCCTACTGACATCGAAATCGCACGTTCCGTCACGCCGCTGCCCATTACCGAGGTAGCTAAGAACGCCGGCGTCGACGTAAAGCACCTGATTCCGTACGGCTTCGACAAGGCTAAGGTCGACTATTCACTGCTCAACGAGCCGACCAATCACCAGGCCAAGCTCGTCCTCGTGACCGCCATCAACCCCACGCCTGCGGGCGAGGGCAAGACCACCACGACCATCGGTCTGGCCGATGGCCTGCGCCGTCGCGGTGTCAAGAGCGCCGTGGCCCTGCGTGAGCCTTCGCTCGGCCCCGTCTTTGGCGTAAAGGGCGGCGCCGCCGGCGGCGGCTGGGCGCAGGTCATCCCCATGGAGGACATCAACCTGCACTTTACCGGTGACTTCCATGCTATTGGTGCCGCCAACAACCTGCTGGCTGCCATGCTCGACAACCATATTCAGCAAGGCAACCAGCTCGGTATCGACGTCAAGCGCATCACCTGGAAGCGTGTCGTCGACATGAACGACCGCCAGCTGCGCCATGTTATCGACGGCATTGGCGGCAAGGCCCAGGGCGTGCCGCGCGAGGATGGCTTCGACATCACCGTTGCCTCCGAGGTCATGGCAATCCTGTGCCTGTCCACGAGCATCAACGACCTCAAGGAGCGCTTGGGCGAGATCGTCGTCGGCTACAGCTATGCCGGCGAGCCCGTTCGCGCCCGTGACCTCAAGGCCCAGGGCGCCATGGCTGCGCTGCTTAAGGATGCACTCAAGCCCAACCTGGTGCAGACGCTCGAGGGTACGCCCGCATTTGTCCACGGCGGTCCCTTCGCCAACATCGCCCACGGCTGCAATTCCATCATGGCTACGCGCATGGCTATGCGCTTTGGCGATGTCGCCATTACCGAGGCGGGCTTTGGCGCCGATCTGGGTGCCGAGAAGTTCCTCGACATCAAGTGCCGTATGACGGGCGTCCGTCCCAGCGCCGTCGTGATTGTCGCCACCGCCCGTGCGCTTAAGTACAACGGCGGCGTTGCCAAGGCCGACCTTAACGACGAGAACCTCGAGGCCCTCAAGGCCGGCATGCCCAACCTGCTGCGCCACGTCGACAACATTCAGAATGTCTACGGTCTGCCCTGCGTGGTCGCCATCAACCGCTTCCCGACGGACACCGAGGCCGAGCTTGCACTCATCGAGTCCGAGTGCCAGAAGCTCGGCGTTAACGTTAAACTTTCCGAGGTCTGGGCCAAGGGCGGCGAGGGTGCGCTCGAGCTGGCCGATGAGGTCATGCGCCTGATTGAGCAGCCGAGTGAGCTCAAGTTTGCCTACGAGGACGGCGGCGATGTTGCCGATGCCCTCGAGGCCGTTGCCACCAAGGTCTACCGCGCCGATGGTGTCGACTTTACGCCGGCTGCCAAGCGTCAGCTTGCCGAGCTGCGCGAGAACGGCTTTGGCAACCTGCCGGTGTGTGTCGCCAAGACGCAGTACAGCTTTAGCGACAACGCCAAGGCCCTGGGCGCTCCCGAGGGCTTCCGCATCACCGTGCGCGAGCTCAAGGTTTCTGCCGGCGCCCACTTTGTGGTCGCGCTGACTGGCAGCGTCCTGACTATGCCGGGCCTGCCCAAGGTTCCCGCGGCAGAGAACATCGACGTCGACAACGACGGCAACATCACCGGCCTGTTCTAAGCCTGCTGTCCATAGCCGCTTGCCCGCCCCGCCGCGCCTACCAAGGCTCGGCGGGGCTTTTTGATTCTTAGGCACGCGCATCTCTTGTAGATACCGGCGGGCTTTGCCCATCATAGGCTTTTGCGCGGGTAGAATGCATGGATAACTTGATGCTTACAGGCGACGGAAAGGAAACGTTGCATGGACCAGGATAAGACGACCGTGATGGGCGGATATGGCTCCGCACAGGCTGGCGGCAGCGCCGATGCGACCCGTATTGTGCCGAATCCCGGCAATGCTGCTCCCGATGCGACGCAGACATCTGCCGAACCCACGCGGGTTATGGGCTATGGCGATACACCACGGGATCCGTTTGATTATGCACCGCAGGACCCGTATGGCAACGCGGTTCCGGACCCGTATGGCAATGCGGCGGCAGGCGCTTATAACAACCTGCCGCAAAATCCCATTCCGCAGCCTCAGCAGACGACGTATATGCCGCGCACGGCGCAGGCCCAGCCTCGCTATGAGTCGCGCGATCCGTATGCGCGCCAGCCCCATCGCGAGTATCCCAAATCGATTCCGCAGTATGGTGAGGACGAGGAAGAGACGCCGTCGCGTTCGTCGAGTGTGATCAAGAAGATCCTGATTGTGCTGGCAATTTTCTTTGCCCTCTCGATTGTGTTCGCCATTGTGACGGGCATGCTCAACAAGCGGGGCGCCACGACCGATGCCACGACCGAGCAGGCCGAGACCACCCAGTCTGCTGCCGTCGACCTGAGCGATATCCCGGGACAGTACTGGTCCAACGCCAAGAAGCTCCTCAAGTCGCGCGGAGCCGACCTTTCGAACGCCGTGATTCTGACCGACGATGGCTCAACGCCCGTCATCGATTCCAACTGGGTTGTTACGAATGCCTACTATAACGACAACGGCAACCTGGAGATTCAGCTCACGCACAAGAACAGCTATGGCAACTCGTCCGGCGGCCAAAGCGGTACCGACAGCTCGAGCTCCAACACGCTGGAGGACCTGAGCAACAAGGCGCAGGAATTGGGAGACAAGGCGCAAGAGCTGGGCGATACAGCCCAAAACCTCGGCGATACTGCTCAGAATCTGGGCGATATGGCTACCAATGCCTGGAACGCCCTACAAAACGGCATTTCGGGCGCACAGGGTAACTAGCGTCCGAGCGGAGCGGGGCTACAGCTGCTCTGCCGGACGCTCGGGCGAGCTAAAGCCCGAATCGAACGTGACGACGCATGACGCATCGGGCCGGCGCTCGTGCACGATGCGCGTGACGAGCTCCAGCAGCTCCTCGTCGGATATGTCAAAGCCGTCGGGACGCACCAGGTCAAACGAAACAAAGCCGTCGTGCTCATGTAAGTCGTGGATGGAGAGCGCAGGGTCGATCTGCGCTACGCCGCGCTTTACCCAGCCGCGCAAGTCATCGCCGGTTGTCGCGATGGGGTCGCAGTGCAGCGTAATGCCAATGCCCATCTGGCGTTTGATGTCGTGCTCGATGGTGTCCAGAATCTCGTGGTGCTCAAACGCGTCGCCCTCGCCGGGCATCTCCACGTGGGCGCTGGCAAACTGACGACCGGGGCCGTAGTCGTGCACCATGAGGTCGTGTGTGCCCAAGACCTGCGGATAGGACATGATCTTGTCGCGGATTGCCTGGACGAGCTTGGGGTCGGGCGCTTGCCCCAGCAACGGGCTGATGGCGTCGCGCACCAGGCCCAGGCCGCTGATGCAGATGAAGATGCCCACACCCAGGCCTGCCCAGCCATCGAGATCAAAGCCGGTCGTCTGCGAAATAAGCGCCGCCACCAAGACCGAGCCCGAGGTGATGACGTCGTTTTTGGAGTCCTGCGCCGTGGCGATGAGCGTCTCCGAGTCGATGCGATCGCCCAGCGTGCGGTTGAACGCTGCCATCCAGAGCTTAACGAGCATGGACGTAGCCAGTGCCGCAAGGGAAATAAACGTGTAAGCGGTGGGCGAGGGCTTGATGATCTTGGTGATCGACTCGAGGATTAGGTTGATGCCGACGGCACAAACCAGGACGGCGACAAACAGACCGGCCAGGTACTCGTAGCGGCCGTGGCCGTAAGGGTGGCCCTCGTCTGCCGGGCGGCTGGCAAGGCGGAACCCGAGCAGGCTCACGATGTTGCTCGAGGCATCGGAGAGGTTGTTGAAAGCGTCGGCGATGAGGGAGACGGAGCCGGCGAGCAGGCCCGCGATGCCCTTGGCCAGGCACAGGGTGATGTTGAGGCCAATGCAGATGAGGCTTGCGGCAAAGCCCGCGTTGGTGCGGCAAGATGCATCGACCGGCTCGCCCTCGCTGCCGGGAACAAGCGTATGTACCAGCCGATTTACAAATAGCATAGCGGTCGTCCTCACAATCATGTTTAAGGGGATAGTGTAGCTCGCGCGGGGGCGCCGTGCACCGATGCTCAGAAAATGCAGCAATAGTCTGCCGGTGCTAACGAGCGAGCCTTCTCGTCTGCCTGGGTGGTCCATTTTGGGCCACATGGGTATGGGCATGTGCCTGTTTGCTCGACATACTTAATGTCGACAGCCCCTGTGCAAAGGAGGACGTTTCCATGGACGAGATGTTTGCCATTAAATGTCAAAACTGCGGCGGCCCTATGTACTCACACCAGGCTAAACGCAGCTTTGAGTGTGCCTATTGCGGTGCGGTCATTCCGTGGCAGGCGGACGCCGGAGAGCCCAAGAGCGCTTTGGGCATTCGCCATACGCCGTTGACGGTGGTGGATGGACTGCTCAAGCTCACCCATGTGTCGCAGCTCGAGCGCCCGGAGGACCCGGACTGGTATTTCTTCAATTCGCACTGGCGCAATCAGTCGGTCCTGGAACATCTGCTGTGGGAGGATCGCGGCACGGCGCAAGAGTTCCAAGAGGCCACGTATGTGAGCATTCCTTGCCCCTTCTGCGGAGCGTCCTTTGAGGGCGAGTCAACGCAGCGTGTGTTTGAGTGCCCGTCCTGCGGCAACAAGATCGGCATTGCCGACCTGCTCAAGCCGGGGACGTTTAGCAAGCGCCTGACCTTGGGCGTTGGTGCGGAGTATGTACCTGGGCAGGGTATTCCCTGCGAAATCTCGCCACAGCAGGCACGTGCCAACGCGCTGCAGCTGGTGCGCCAGTATCCGGATGCCTTTGCCGGGCACGACGTGGAAGATGCGATCCAAAACGACATGATGCTTTTCTATTTCCCCATGGCGCTGGCGGACCTGCGCATGATGGCGAGCTTCCCGGGCAAGGGCCTGAGCAAGGAAACCCTGGTGTACTACGAGGTGCTCGACTGGGCATACCCCAGGGCAAACTACCTGGACGTTCGCCTCATGGGCATTTTGGAGCCGTGGGACTTTGCCAAGGTTGGGCCGTTTGACCCTGCCATGCAGGAAGGTGACTTTCGCGTCGTCTCAGTCGATGCGTCTACCAAGGACCAGGTGGTCATTGATAAGTTGGCGCTCGACGTTGCGGGCAACGACGCCGAGGCTGTACTGGGGCTCAATAAAAAGAGTATCCGCACGTGGGCGCGCAAGGCCCGCAAGCACAAGGACGGCCTAGTTATGGTGCCGGTGTACTTTGTCGACCGTCCGGCAACGGACAGCCGCGACGGCGAGCAGGTGCGCATCGCCGTGAACGGCCAGACGGGCCGCGCGGCCGCGGTGGTGTTTAGTGACAAGCGCGAAACGCACATGGTGGCGCCGCTCAACCCGAGCCTGCATCTGTCCGGAGAAAGCACCGTGCATGCCATGCCCATCGAGGTCAAATACGTTAAATCGCCGTTCCTGTACCAGATCGTGCGCCGTGGAGGCGGCGAGCAACCGCGCCAGGTTGCAGCCGCCGTCGAGGGTTCCTACCGAGAGGAGAAGCCCAAACGCCGCGGTCTGCTGGGTGCGCTATTTGGGAAGTAGGGGAGTAGCACCGGTTGTTGCCGTAAGGTGATGGCCGGGGGTGCGGGGCAGCTCTCAGGAGTGCGGGCTGCCGTCTGATTGTTTGAGGGTGCCAGATGTAAATAAACAGTGGAGCGGCTGCAAAAGAGCCTCCTCACTGGGTAAAATCAGGTTGTGCCGCGGAACCCGCTCCTCAGCTAGTCACACTTCGGAAGCGCGGGCAACGCAGGTATTATCGTCTAAAGGGCCGGCTGCAACCGGCCCTTTTCTGTGGCAGCCAATGGACCCACATCAGACGAAGGCCGCGTCTTTGCCTGTCAGGTCACGCTCGCCAGCCACGGCTAGAATGTCGTTGCCGGCGTCCATGACCGGTATTGTTTCGTAGCGTGCGTCGCAACCGCGAGTGCGCCTGCGACGGCTGCGGTGGCTTCGGTCGCAACGTGCTGCTACCCTTGCGTTTCGCCATTGGTCGCTTCGTTGATGGCGCGGTACTCGGCGCTTAGTTCGCGCGCCAGCTCTTCCTTGCTTGGAAGATACGGCAGGTATTTGGCGGCAAACACTTGGTCGTTGTCTTCGGGCAGCGTGTACTCGACAATCGAATCGCTTTTGTCCGCGCAGAGCACGATGCCTATGGGCGGATTGTCGCCTTCGTTCATGAGCTCGCGCGTGTAGTAGTTCACATACATTTGCATCTGGCCCAGGTCCTGATGCGTAAGGTCGTCCGTCTTAAGGTCGATGAGCACGAAGCAGCGCATCAGATAGTTGTAAAAAACAAGGTCAATATAGAAATGGCGCCCATCAAAGGTGATGCGCTTTTGGCGCGCCTCGAAAGCGAAACCACGGCCAAGCTCCAGCAGGAACTTCTGAAGATGCGTGATGAGCGCCTGCTCTAGATCGCTCTCGCGAAACGCAGTATCGTCCGAGAAACCTAAAAACTCCAGTACATATGGGTCGCGGATGATATCCTCGGGGCGACGAGCCGGGGCGCTCTTTTGGATTTCCTGGGTGACGGCCTCCTTGTCCTTGCTGGCAAGTAGGCGCTCGCGGAACATGGTGTTGATCTGGCGTTCGAGCTGACGCGTGCTCCAACGAGAATCGGCGCATTCGTTCATGTACCATGTTCGAGCATCAGGGTCGGTTATACGCGATAACCTGCGGTAATGTGTCCAATTCAATTCGGAACGCAGCGCGTTCCGGATTGGGAACGCAAGATAAAACTGACGCATGTATCTTAAGCTTCTGGCGTTGAAGCCTCTGCCAAAATCCTTAGTCAATCTAACGGCAAGTTCGTCGATCAGTGCATCGCCATACTTGGCGCGCTCCTCTCCGCCCTGTTCATCAACAATACTCTTGCCGATCTCCCAATATGCCTCAACCATCGCAAAGTTGACGGCGGTATAGGCCTTGTCGCGAGCGGCGTTGAGAATCGAGGAGACCTGCTTGTAAAAACCTTCGGGCACGATTGCCGATTCTCCACGGTTTACTAGTTCACCCATCACTGTCGCCCCACTTTCCTCTTGTGGAATGCATCTTTAACGCATTTAGTTTAAAGCCTCGCGCGGACACGAATTGCTATGTTGTCTGGCACCTTCGCATGGGAGCCTTGCGGTGGTTAAAATGTGACCATAGAGGCAGTTTTAGCGAACCCCGCGGGAGTGACGCGTATGGACAACAACACGCTGCTGTTCCAGGACAAAGGTTCGGGTAGGTTTAAAGACGTTAAGATCTACCCCAACCGTATTGAGGTGCTCAAGAAGGACACTTTCGGCGGCAAGCACACCGAGATTGTCTATCTTAAGGACATTACGGGCGTCAATAGAATCAAGGGCCGCGATGTTTTTCTGCGCAATCGACTGTTGACTGCTTGCGTCTTTAGCCTGAGCAGCCGTGCGAAGGCCCAGGAGTTTGTTAACGCGCTGAACATGGTGATGTAGCCTATGGCGACGTTTGGGCCAAGGTGAAAATCGGGGCGCAGAACGGTATCCTGCGCCCCCGATTGAGTCGATGTGTCTAAAAGGGCCGGCTTGCCTATTCGCTATCGTCCCCAGCGTTTTCGCGGTCATTGGCAAGCATCGCTGCGCCGGCGACCGTCGTCGCCACGGCGGCAGCGGCGAGCCCGGCGGCAATGCCGGAGCCATCGCCCGTGTCGGCGAGTTTTCCGCCCGAGCCCTTGCCCTTGTTGTCCTTGCCGTTCTTGTCGGTGCTGCTCGCGTTGGTGCCGTTGCCGCTGCCGGTGCCGCCCGCACTGCCCGAGGCCGCTACGGTAAAGCTTGCGGCTCCGTCGGTGGCAAGCGTGTAGTTTTGCGCCGCGTCGCCCAACAGACCTTTCGCACGCACCCAATACGTCCCCGCGGCAAATGCCTCGCCCTCGGCCATTGCCGTGCCCGGAGCGCCGTCCGCGTCGTGCACAAACTCGAGCTGGGCGGTGCAGGCGTCGGTTTCGAGCTTGCCCTCGAGTGATGCCGCAATCTTGGCGCGCACGTCTTCGCCGGCCTTAAGGCCTTCGAGTCCCTCAAAATGGGGCGTCAGCGCGAGCGGATCGATATCGATGGGCACGAAGCCCTGCAGTCCTGTAGCGGTCTCGTTGCCCAGGGCGTCGACATCCACGTATTCGATGGCAAACGCGCTGCCAGAAGCGGCCACGTTGAGTACGTTGCTGCTGTTAACGAGGCGGAAATGACCCTCGCCAACGGTCTTGCCATCCTGGAATGAGGCATCGCTCAGCGAGTCGCCGTACGTCATGCGCATGCGGGTCGGGAGATAGTACGGGAGATAGTACGAAGCCGTCTGCTTGTGCTCCGTATCGTAATTGCGCTGGTAGATGCTCCGGGCCAGCGCCGCATCAACAAAGTCGGATGCGATGATGCCAATGTGCTTGAGGTAATCTGACTTTGTATCCTCGATGCCGCTGGGATTGATGTACGGGCTCTTATACAGATGCTCGTTGACTACTCGTGCCGAGGTAAAAGGATTGCCTCCGTGCGACAAGCCCGTGCAGCTGGTGTAGTTGATAGACCAGCAACGCTCCAGGACTTTCTCCTTGGCCCCGTTATCGTCCTCGACATCTACCTCGTTGCGCGTGCGCCCGGTCGTTTCCTTCAGCGCATTATCGACCCAGCTGAGCTTGTCGGTTCCCGTGAGTTTGTACTTGTCCTGGGCGTATACCTTGGTGCAATAGGGCTCTTTGTCGCCTGTTTCCCCCGCGGCTTCAAAGCCCCGCGCGTCTTGGACGAGACACATGGAACTGCTGTCGGTGTGCACTGCGATTTTGTTATCCCATTCGGTGAGGTCGAGTCCCCACGTGTGGCCGCTTACGCTGTCGCCGTCGAGTCCAAATCGACGTAGCAGGACGATCTTTCCGCGCACCTCGCCCAGTGTGGGAACGCGGCTCGACGTATAGAACAGGTTGGGGTTGTCGTCCAAAACCTTGGCGAAAGCCGTCGTAACACTTTCGTCGGTAGCCTCGTCGTTGCCTCGTGATACAAGCATGATGAGCGCTTCTGTCGGGTTTTCGTTCAAAAACGTTTTGAAGTAGCCTATGACATCGGAAAGATGCAAAAAGTACGCGTCTTTTTTGAGCAGGTAGTACATCCCATGGTCGATGCCAGGGTTGTCGCCCTTTCCGAGACGGATATCAAAATAGCGAATGCCTTCGAGCAGCTGCGTGGGAATGTAATCCTGCTGGCATTTTACTTGCGAGGATTGGGGCTCAGTGTCGTTGTCCACGCTGCAGGTGCCCGAATCGTGCGTACCCGGGATGCTCAGCTCGTCGAGGAACTTGTTGTCCTCGACGTATTTCATCCAACATGGCCCATCGACGTAGCTGCTGTACGTGATCCAGTCGAGGCTGCTAACCGTGGCATCGTTCTTTTTCATATCGTAACCGATAAGTTCGAGCTCCCACGGAATGCTCTTACTCTTATGGCAGATCTTATTGTTGTCCTGGTCTTCGCCGTTCGATTCTATTGCCAGGTACTTAATGTCTTTTTTCTCGGTTTCTTTCTCGACCGTGCGGTCTCGGATGATATAGGTTCCGTTTGATTGCCGCTCGAACGCAAAAGAGCGACTGGGCTTGCCGTCATGCTCGCCACTCCATACGTGGATGACCTTTCCGTCTTTGTCCGAGTCGCCATCGACCGACCAAATGCTGTAGCCCGTCTTTTTATGCTCTTCGAAATTGAGCAAGGTGCGGATAGCATACCAGTTTGTATCGTCATTCTTGGTCGTTACGTTCTCAAGGATGAGCTTGCTGGACGTGCCGTCATTAAACAGATGGCAGACGTTGCCGATGACGTTGCCGTCTTCGTTAACGCTTGCGGTACGAAAATAGCCCGCGGGGCGAAGGCGAATGACGAAATTGTTGAGGCTGACCGACGCTGTGGCAGCGTCGTCTGCAAATGCCGCTCGTGGGCCAATGCCCAATGCCGCGGTTTCGGGCAGGCTTGCAAGTGGCGACAACGCCGCGAGTCCAAGGCCCAACGTAAATGCTCGGCGGCTGATGGCGTGGTGTTCGGTCATAACTTCTCCATTCGTAGAGTGCGGTTATGCGATAGTTTTGGTCACTATACTGCTCAGATGTTTAAAGATGCTGGTTTAATTGTCTGCGCGGCGCAATAAATCGGCGGGCGGACGTGTTGGGGTGTTTGTCGTTTTCGTACTGTTGCTACATTTGGAGCGGTTCCGGCGTCCGGCATCCTCGCGTTCGTTGGCTACCGGCATAAGAAAGGGAGGGTCGGTTTACCGGCCCTCCCTGGGTACGAAGCGCTGGGGAACCGTCGCTTGTTTGCACTGCGCCCGTGTTTCCCGCTGCGCTCGCCAGTCGCTTAACGCTTGATCTCGATATCGTCGAGCTTGACGTCCAAGGCCTCGGTCTTGGCCTCGGCGATGTCATCGGCAAATTCCAGGGACTTCATCATGGTCTCGACGGCGTCCTTGTGCTCCTCGACGTTGTCGATGCGCACATACACACTGCCACCGTCAACGTCGGTGAAGTACTCGGTCGTCACGCCGCCCGAGTGCGTAAAGTAGGCACTGCGCCAGGTCTTGCCGTTGTACTTAACGGGATCGCTCTCGGTCCATCCGGAATTGGCCTTCCACTTTGCCTCGTAGTCGAACAGCTCGTCGGCGTTCTTGTCAGAGTCGAAGACGGGGATGAAGCGGTCGCTGGCGTGCTCGCTCTCGGTGAACTTAAACTGGGCCCTATCGGCGGTGTCGCCTGCGACGTCGGTGATCTCGACGCCCTCGGGGACCTCGACCTTAAACCAAATGAAGTTGGTCCTCATATCCACGGCTGGCTTTTCTGCGCCGCCGCCACCGGCACTGCCGGTAGCGCCGCCGCTGCCGCCGCAACCCACCAGGGCAACCGCGGCAAAGAGACTGATGCAGAGGGTGAGAATCGCAAAGGCCTTCTTTTTCATGGTCGTGTCCTCCTCGATCTGTAACCGCCCATGGATTACCTGTCTTTACTGTACGCGTGGACGGCTCGCTAGGGTGGGCCATGTGTCCCATTCTGGGGGCTGGAATTGCGCCGACAAGTGGCAATATGTGCGGTCGCAAAAGAGGGGAGGGCCGATGCTGTCGGCCCTCCCCGGGGTGAGATGCCCGTTGATTTAATGGGGCGCGCGTGCGTGGGCGTTGCCCCAACAGGTTCCTTGTTTATAGATATGCCTCAGTTTTTGACGTCCGGAAGTCTCGAAAGGTGGGCCATGTGTCCCATGTTTGCGGTGCCGACGCCTATCGTTCGTCATAGAAATCCGCGATGGCCAGGTGCGCTGACGCTCATGTACTTATGGGCTAGACTTAGCACCATTATGTGATTGATGCGGTCGGTCGGCGGTTGCCACCCGACCGATGTATATGACTTGAAGGTGCGTGCGTATGAGCCAAGAGATGATGGATAAAACATGTCGAGAGTTTGCCGAGGCGCTTGCCGCACGCGAGCCGGTTCCCGGCGGCGGTAGCGCGAGCGCCTTTGTAGGTGCACTGGGCGCCTCGCTTTGCGGGATGGTTGCTCGCTATGGGGCGACAAACCCTGCGCTTGCCGATCGCGCAGACGATCTGACGCGCGCGTTTGCCCAGGCGGATGAGTTGGCGCAGGAACTTGTGGGTCTGGTCGCCGAGGACGTTCGTGCCTACGGGCAGGTGTCCACGGCGTACGGTTTTCCGCGTGACGATCCGGCTCGAGCGACCGCGATTCAGGATGCGCTGCATGTGGCCGCTATGCCGCCGTATCGCATTATGGATGCCTGCGGGCGTGCGCTGGCGCTGCTCGAGGACATGGCCGACAAGGGTTCGCGTCAGCTGCTGTCCGATGTGGCGTGCGGCGCCGTGTTCTGCCGTGCCGCTATGCAGGGCGCGAGCTTGACGCTCTTTGCGAACACCACGTCTATGAAAGATCGCGTTCGTGCTGAGGAGCTCGAGACGGCGTGTGATGAGTTGCTCGACACATGGTTGCCGCGCGCCGATGCGCTGGCGCGCCGCGCCTCCGACGCTGCAAGGAAGAGAGGATAGCCATGGCTGAACTGCTGAAGGGTGCTCCCGTTGCTCGCGCTTTGACCGAGGAACTTGCTGCTCGCTGTGCAGCCCTGCGCGAGCGCGGTGTTGTACCGACGCTGGCCATCGTTCGTGTGGGCGAGCGCGAGGACGACCTGTCCTACGAGCGCGGTGCCCTCAAGCGCTGCGAGAAGGTTGGCATTGAGGCTCGCCGCGTTTTGCTTCCTGCCGATGTTTCGCAGGACGAGCTGTTGACGGCCGTCGAGGACATCAATACCGATTCGGCTGTTCATGGCTGTCTGATGTTCCGCCCGCTGCCCGCCGGCCTTGACGAGAACGCCGTCGCCGCAGCGCTCGATCCCGCCAAGGACGTTGACTCCATGACGCCGGCTTCACTGCTCACCACGCTTTCGGGGCGCGGCGAGGGTTTTGCCCCCTGCACAGCCGAAGCCGTGCTTGCTTTGCTGGATCATTACGGCGTTGAGCTGGATGGGGCCAAGGTTGCTGTGGTCGGACGCTCACTGGTAATTGGCCGCCCCGTTGCCGCCATGCTTACGGCGCGCAACGCAACCGTGACGACGTGCCATACGCATACGCGCGATCTTGCCGCCGAGTGCTGTGCTGCCGACATTGTGGTTGCCGCCGTTGGACGCGCGCGCACGATTGGCGCAGATGCGGTCCGCGAGGACCAGGCGATTATCGATGTTGGCATTAATTGGGACGAAGCCGCTGGCAAGCTGGTCGGCGACGTCGATTTTGATGCCGCGGAGCCGGTTGTTGGCGCAATCACCCCCGTGCCGGGTGGCGTGGGCGCCGTGACGACAGCAATTCTCGCCAAGCACGTGATCGAGGCGGCTGAGCGCGCGGTAAAATAGGCGTTTGGAGGCTGTTTAGGGGGTTGGTTAGATACCCCGTGGTCAAAAAATGCCAAATATGAGTACTGTTGCCAAGTTAGTCACATATGTTTGAGATCATTTTGGCTCTTTAGCGATAAGTAATATCGTTAAAGAGCCAATTTTATTGGACGTATGGGGAATTACTAGACTCAGTTTTTGGACAGGTGAGGATTCCCGGCGCCCGGAACAGTGCAATTTGCTGCCACTAAATTTGTGACAGTACTCATATTTGGCATTTTTTGACCACGGGGGCTGCCGAGGCCGTGGTTTCGCCCTTTCTGCGCCGAAGCGATACACTGTTGCCGTTTGATTTCTTCGCTCAAGGAGGATGCGCATGCCGTGCACAACGATTCTGGTCGGTAAGAACGCGAGCTACGACGGGTCGACGCTTGTCGCGCGTAACGAGGACTCGTCCAACGGGGTGTTTGAGCCCAAGCGTATGCGCGTGGTGCATCCCGACGAGCAGCCGCGCGTCTACACGAGCGTCCTGAGTCACCTGACCGTTGAGCTGCCCGATAACCCCATGCGCTACACGAGTGTCCCCGATGTTGTCCCGGGCCACGGCATCTGGGCCGAGGCCGGTTTCAACGAGCTCAATGTGGGCATGTCCGCAACCGAGACGCTCACCACCAACGAGCGCGTCCGCGGCGCCGATCCGCTCGTCGACTACGTACCCGCCAAGGGCAACGAGGGCGAGGACGGATACGTTCCGGCACAGCCCGGCGGCTTGGGCGAGGAGGACATGGTGACCCTGGTGCTGCCGTATGCCAAGTCCGCCCGCGACGGCGTTCGTATCCTGGGCGACCTGCTCGAGCGCTACGGCACCTACGAGAACAACGGCATCGCCTTTAGTGATGTGGACGAGATCTGGTGGCTCGAGACCATCGGTGGTCACCACTGGATTGCCAAGCGCGTGCCTGACGACGCCTATGTGACCATGCCCAACCAGCTGGGTATCGACAGCTTTGACCTGGATGACGCCGAGGGCGCCCAGGCCGACCACATGTGCTCCGCCGACTTGCGCGCCTGGATGGCCGAGTGGCATCTGGACCTGACGCTGGGCGTCGAGGGCGACGGCCCGGCTGCGGTCTTTAACCCGCGCGAGGCCTTTGGCTCGCACAGCGACAGCGACCACGTCTACAACACGCCGCGCGCGTGGTACATGCAGCGCTGTCTCAACCCCAGCGACGTGTGGGATGGCCCCGACGCCGACTACACGCCCGAGAGCGACGATATCCCCTGGAGCCGCGTGCCCGAGCGCAAGGTGACCATCGAGGACATCAAGTACGTACTCTCGAGCCACTACCAGGGCACGGAGTACGATTGCTACGGTAGCAAGGGCACGCCCGCAACGCGTGGCGCATATCGCCCCATCGGCATCAACCGCAACAGCCAGCTCGCCGTGTTGCAGTTACGTCCCTATGCGCAGCCGGCCTATCGCGCCGTGCAGTGGATGGCGTTTGGCTCCAACTCGTTTAACGCGCTGGTTCCGCTGTACGCCAACGTCGAGACCATGCCCGAGTACTATGCCGACACGCAGGCTCGCGTGACGTCCGAAAACTTCTACTGGGCCAACCGCCTGATCGGCGCGCTGGCTGACGTCCGTTTCCATGAGTGCGGTCGCGCGGTCGAGGACTATCAGGAGAAGGTCGGTGGCATGGGCCACAAGCAGATCCATGACGTCGACGCTGCCGTAGCCGCTCTGCCCGAGGCCGAGGTGCCTGCCGAGCTTGCACGCGCCAACGAGGCCTTTGCCGAGCGTGTCCGCGTGGAGACCGATGCCCTGCTGGGCAAGGTGCTCTACACCACGAGCTGCGCCATGAAGAACTCTTTCGCGATGAACGACAACGTGAGGTAGGGATTTCCCGTCGATCGAATAGCGCTAAAACGCTTTGTCGCTTTCACTCAATCTTGGGTACAAGAACGCCAATGCAGTTGTTTGTGATTGGAGACAACCATGGTTATGAAACTCGATCAGCTTGTTAACGGCGCCATCAACGTTGGCTTTGGCGCTGCCGCCGTTGCCGTCGAGGGCAGCAAGAAGGTTCTCGACGACCTCAGTACCAAGGGCGAGCAGGTGCGCAAGGACGCAGGCGCCCCCGATATCGCCCGCAGCGTGTCCGACATGTTCGAGCAGGCCGGCGGCACCATCTCCGACCTGACCGAGCGCTTGGGCATGCAGGGCGAGACCGCGGCCCAGCGCGTGCTTGACGAGCTCATCCTTGCTCGCGTCCGCGTTATGACCGCCCCCGAGCGCACGGCCTTCCTGGCCCATGTGCGCGACATTGTCGATTCAGTCGAGGACAATGTGACCTCGGTGCCCGTCGAGTCCGTTGAGCCCGACGATGCGAAGGATACCGTAGAGGCCGAGTAGCAGCGCAGATGGCAGATTCCACCACCGATTACAACAATCTAGACCCCTTGGGTGACGAGGCGGCGGTTGTCGATGAGGTCGACGCCGCCGTCTCGGGCGCTCGCAAGAAGCCGCGCGCCGTCGATATGGTGCCCGAGGAGCCCGACGCGATGGCGCCGGACGAGGAATACCAGCTCACGCCGGCGGGTCGCCGCGAGCGCATCGGACAGATTGTTCGCCTGGTCAAAAAGTACCGCGTGTGGGATAACCTCACGCCGGTTCGTTTGCGCCGCCTGCTCGAGGAACTCGGCCCCATGTTCGTCAAGATGGGGCAGATTCTGGCCAACCGGTCCGAGATTCTGCCGCAACGCTTTTGCGACGAGCTGCGTCGTCTGCGCTCCGACGTGGAGCCCGTACCGTACGAGGTCGTACTCAGTTGTCTGGAAGAAGAATACGGCCTGCGCCTGGGGGAGATGTTCGATGCGATCGACCCCAATCCGCTTGGTAGCGCATCGCTCGCGCAGGTGCACCGCGCTCGTCTGGTGACGGGCGAGGACGTGGCCGTCAAGGTGCAGCGCCCCGGTGCGCAACAGGTTATGGCACAGGACATCGATATCATCCGCTCGGTGGTGCGTATCGTTTCCAAGTTCGTCAACACCGATCAATTCGTTGACCTGCACGGCGTAGTCGAGGAGTTGTGGACCTCGTTTCGCGAGGAGACCAACTTTTTGGCCGAGGCCAAAAACCTCAACGACTTCTACGAGTTCCATAAGAGCGTTCATGGCGTGACGTGCCCTAAATCCTATCTGGACCTGTGCACCGAGCACGTGGTGGTTATGGATTACGTCGACGGCATTTCGATCGCCGATCCTGAACGCTTGGTGGCCGAGGGCTATGACTTGGAAAAGATCGGTGCCGCGATTGTCGAGGACTACTCGACGCAGGTGCTCGATGACGGCTTTTTCCATGCCGACCCGCATGCGGGAAACATCATCCTCAAGGACGGCATCGTTTACTTTATCGACTTGGGCATGGTCGGACGCATGTCGAGCCACGACCGCGGCATCGTCAAGGACATGATTTTCGCCGTGGCCGAGGGTGACGTGCCCAAGCTCAAGGATTCGCTCATGCGCTTTGCCGTGACGCGCGGCGATTCGGCTGAGCTCGATCATTCGGCCTTTTTGTCCGACTTGGACTTTATTGTTGCCGACTTTGCCGGGCTCGACCTTAAAGACCTGGATATCGGCGAGTTTTTGACCTCGCTGCTAAACCTGGCGCGCAAAAACGATGTTGAGCTGCCGAGCGTGGTGACGATGTTCGCGCGCGGCATGGTGACGCTCGAGGGCCTGCTGACCGAGTACATGCCCAACGTCAACATGATCCAGATCATCCAGACGCACATCAAAAACGAGAAGAGCACCTATGCGCGCGTGCGTGATATGGGACGCGATCTTGCCGCGAGCAGCTATCGCGCGGCAAAAGGCTCGCTCGAGGCGGCCGAGTATCTGGGCTTGGCTTCGCGTATGCTCACGCGCGGTCAGCTTAAGGTGAACACGCAGATCATGAGCAGCGATAAGGCGCTGCGACAGCTGGGCGGAATTATCGACCGTATGTCGATGGCAATTGTGATCGCCGGTCTGTTTATCGGTTCGTCGGTGGTGTACTACGCGCGCATCGAGCCGGTTGTGTTTGGTATCCCGGTCATTGGCTTTTTGGGCTACGTGAGCGCACTGGTGCTGGCGCTGATGTTGGGCCGCAATATCTGGCTCAACAGCCACGGCGGCAAACACTAGAGGCTGCGACCGTCACCGCAATTTCCTATCGCAAACAATAGCTTTTACCTTGGGCTTCGCCTGTGTGCGGGGCCCTTTTGCGTGATACCATTTTGACGGTAATAATCGATGGCCTAGATGGTGGTGCGGAGACGCACGAATGCGCGGTTTTCCTGCGCGTTTGGGAGAATCGGGGTGCAAGTCCCCGGCTGTACCAGTAACCGTAATTCCTCTTGGCTCGGGATGTTCGCGTCGCAAATCGGACGGCGCGCCTGAGCCGTTAAGGTTAAGTCGGATCGCCTCCCATCTTGCATGCGGCTGCGGCGTATGCCGCCGGTGTGCATAGGGCTCTGGAGGGAAGGGGGACCCCGATGGGGGAACTCGAGCGCAACATGCGCGATGACGTGGGGCAGTCTCAAGGCAACGCTCCAAGTACAGACAATGGGGGACAAATGGATATGTTTGAGGACGAGCGTGAGCGCGCCTCGTTGCATCGCCGTGGCGCAATTGCGCGCGGCGTAGCCAAGCGCGGCCTGGTGGCATTCCTGGCCTTCGCGATGGCCTTTGGCACCACACCGTCTCAGCTGTGGGCCGAGGGCGCCGACGGCATCGCCGAGGCTGTGGCTCAGGCTACGACGCCGGGCGAGGGCACGGGGGCCGCGGACGGTACTGCCGACCAGGGCAAGGCCGAGGTTTCGGATTCCGGGAGCGCGCCTGCAGCTAGTGCCGCCACAACAGAGGCAGCAACTGGCGACGAAGGCTCGGCGACGGGGGAGAGCCCTGCCACGAGCGAGCAGTCTTCGACGGCATCCGCTGGCCAAGCAGGATCTGCCGCCGCGGCTGCCGTCCAGACAGAGAACCCGACAGAAACCGGCGATGTCGCCAAGAAGCAAGTCGAAGTCTCGTTCTCGATTATCGGCATCGATGCCGACGGCAAGGCTCAGACCTGGGTGGCGCCTACGCAACTCAAGCTCGACGAGGGCGCGACGGCTGCGGATGCCTTCGTTAAGCTGCAGCAGAAGACGGGCTTCAAGGCGGATTACGATCCGAACACGGCATACGGTTTCTACCTCAAAAGCATCACATCCCCGAGCGATGGCCGTACGCTTGCCTTCGATCCGGCGACTTATGCCTACTGGCAGCTGTTCGTCGACGGCGCGTCTTCCTCGGTTGGCGCGAGCAGCGTCAAGCTCACCCAAGGGCAGAAGATTGAGTTTGCCTATACGGCTGGTAGCGATTCCCCTGTCGTTAAGGACCAGGTTGCCGCAAATGTGACCGTCATTGGTCGCGATGCCCAGGGCAAGACTCAGACTTGGGTCGATAACGCGCAGTATGTGGTGACGTCCGGTTCGAGCGCGCTTGACCTTACGAAGGCCGCGCTCGAGGCGAATGATATTGACGCCGTTGCTGCGGGCTCCTTCATTCTGAGCCTTAAGTACAACGGTGTTGAGCTGGGTACGCCCCAAGATTATTCGACCTATTGGCAACTGTTCATCAACGGCAAGTCGAGTGACTATACGGCGGACAATGTCACCATCCATGCCGGCGATACCGTCACGTGGTTCTACGGTGGCTGGGGCGACCAGCTGCCCTCCGATTCTGTCCATGCTTCTGTTCAGGTTCTCGGTAAGGACAAGGACGGCAAGCAGCAGGTTTGGGCTTCGACGGGTCAGACGAGTCTCAAGGCGGGCTCTACTGCTAAGGACCTGTTGGAGCAGACTGGTCTTAAACTCAAAGCTACAGAAGAGTCTTGGGGTTGGTACCTTAGGGGCATTACCTCGCCGCTTGACGGTAAGACCTATTGTGGCTCTGATGCTGCGACCAATAGCTATTGGCGCTTCTACGTAAAGGGCAAGTCCGACGCAAAGTACAAGTTCGCCGACGTTGGCGCTGGTGCCTACGAGCTCCATGAGGGTGACGCCGTCACCTTTATGTATGCTGGCGACAGCGATGCCCTCCCTGGTCAGGTGCTTGGATCCGCCGATATCATCGGCCCCGATGTCAACGGCAACAATACTCGCTGGGGCTCGTCAAGCAATGTTTCCCTGCCCGAAGGCTCTACGGCCCAGGACCTTATTGAGACGGTTCTGAAGGCGAAGGGCATTGATTACAAGGCCTCCCAGAGTGGTGCATACTGGTCCATTACTTCGCCGTTCGAAGACAACTCTTACGGCTATGATGGTGCGACCGGTAAATACTGGCATCTGTATATCAACGGAGAGTCCTCATCTCTCTGTGCCAACCAGGTCACGCTCAAGAGCGGCGACAAGGTTACATTTGCCTACACCACCGAAAAATCGCCCATGCCCGATCCCGACAAGATTGTCGTGGACCCGAGTGCGACGACTCCTAATTGGGATGCCGAGTGGGCCGGCTACGGCAACAGCGGCAACGGTTCGACCGTAACGGATGCCAAGACGCCTGCGCAGGCCGCCGGTCTTAAGTGGGCCTTCGATTGGAAGGCCGAGTCTGGCCAGCAGTATGCCAACTGCAGCGAACCTGTCATCGCTAACGGTTTTGTGTACATCGCGACCGAGAACGAGCTCATTAAGATCGATTCGTCCACGGGCAAAAAGGTTGCCTCTGCGCCGCTTGCCTCCAAGGTGAGCTATACCTCTCGTCCGATCTATACCAATGGCCTTATCATTGTTCCGCTCAATGGCGGTGCGGTCCAGGCGATTACTGCAGACAAGCTGATCTGCAAGTGGCTGACGCCTGGTTTGACGGACTTGACGCAGAGCTCCAGCACCGTCGTTTCGGACGGCGAGTACGTCTATGTAGGCACGGTCGATATTTCGTATGACGAGAATTACAACGCGACCTACGGCAACGGCTCCTTTGCACGCATTAAGATTGCCACGGGCGAAGTTTCTTGGCAGAACATCGACCCTGCCGAGGGCTATTACTGGACTGGTGCGGCTTTGACGGATAAGTATGCCATCGTTCCTACGAGCGCGGGTACGCTTAAGTGCATTGATAAGACGACGGGCGATGTCGTTTCGACCATGAAGCTCGGCGCTGTCGCAAATGCCGATTGCATTGCCGATCCGTCCAATGGTTCGACCTTCTATCAGATGACGCACGACGGAAAGCTCCATGTGATTTCGCTTTCGGCGAAGGGCGTGCTGAGTGAACAGAAGACGGTTGATCTGGGCCTTACGAATAATCTGAGCGCCCCTGCGGTGTCTGGTGACAATCTGATTGTCGGCGGACAGACGGCTACTGGCTCTGCTCTGGTTCTCTATAACCTGAAGACGGGTAAGACCACGATGGTCGCTGCTGCCGACGGCAAGGCGCTGCCGGCTGGCCTCAACGGTATTGCTGCTACTCCGCTGGTGAGTGTTCAGGGCGGCAAGACCTATGTGTACTTCACCGTTAACAGCGCGGATAGCAAGGATTACGTCAACTACTCTGCTGGTGGTGGCGTGTATCGCTATACGCTCGGCGATGCAGAGGCGACGCAGATTTATGATGCGGCTGGCCATTACCAGTACTGTGACTCTCCGGTCATTGCCGATGCTTCTGGCAATCTCTACTACATTAATGATTCGGGCACGCTGTTTAAACTTGGAGCTGTCGAGTCTTGGACGGTTGCCTTTAACTCCAACGGCGGGTCTGCTTGCGACACTAAGTTTGTTGCTACGGCCGATGGCAAGCTGGTCAAGCCGGCCGATCCGACGCGCGATGGCTACACTTTCGGCGGTTGGTATACCGATGAGGCTTGCGTGCAGGCGTATGACTTTAGCACGCCGGTGACGGCCGATCTGACGCTGTATGCCAAGTGGACCAAGAATGCCGTTAACCCTGGCGGTAATGGCGGCGCTGGTTCGAATGGCGGCGGCGGTTCTGGTACCGGTACTGGTTCCGGCACTGGCGCTGGCGCGGGTTCTGGCTCCGGCTCGAAGGGCGGCGCTGTCGTCCCGGGTCATAAGCCGACGACCAAGACGACGGTGTCGACCAAGACCGAGACCAAGGACAACAAGTCCGACAAGAAGGACTCCGATAAGTCCGATAAGAAGGACGAGAAGAAGTCTGACAAGAAGGACAGCAAGTCCGACAAGAAGTCCGACAAGAAGTCCGACAAGAAGTCCGACAAGAAGTCCGATTCCAAGTCCGATACGGGTGCTGCTTCTACGACCACTGCTAAGAAGTCCTCTAGTGCTTCCGAGCAGGAGACTAGCACCAATCCGCTCGCCATTGTTGGCGTTGCCGCCGGCGTCATCGGACTCGCCATCGTCGGCATGTTCGTGTTCACCAAACGTCCGTAGGTGAGGGCTGTGTCCAATAAGTCCAAGGACGCTGACCCCAAGCAACCAGATTCCTCGTTCATTCAGTTCGACGATGCAAAGCAACAGGGCGCCGTTTCGGCGGCGTCCGCCCCTCGACGGAAGGCGCTCCTTGGCGTTCTGACTGCCGCGTGCACCATTCTGATCGTCGTCTCGCTGGGCTTTGTCCATCCCTCCGAGAGTGGCGCCTGGTCCATTGACTGGATCATTCAGACCGTGACGGGGGAGAGCGTCGTCACCAAGGACACCAAGGCGTCTGGCTCGTCTGCCGCTTCGGGCGAGGCCAGTTCCAAGGATTCCAAGTCATCGAATGACGCAAAAGATGAGTCCAAGTCCAAGGACGATTCCGGGTCTTCAAACAAGGAATCGGATAAAAGCTCGGATAGCAAGAAGTCCGAGGACCAGGACGGCAAGAAGTCTGGCGATAAATCCGCTGCCCAAAATACGGGAGCCGGCGATACTTCCAATGTGTCTGGCGGTGCTTCTTCGGGCGGCGGTCAGTCGTTCGATGGAGCCTCATCCTCTAATGGCGGAAGCGCTTCCTCGGGCGGCCAGGTCGGCTCGCAGGAGTCCAACTACGTAACGGTGACGGTTTCGGTCACATCGAGCGCTGTAGGCAATCCTGTGTCCTCTGGTGGCACCTTTACCTTTAACGAAGGCGCTACCGTCTACGATGCCCTGTGCGCGCTGGGCCTCTCTGTCAACGCACACGGCTCATCGTACGGCACGTATGTTTCTGCGATTGGTGGTTTGGCCGAGAAACAGTACGGCGGCACGAGCGGCTGGATGTATTCCGTCAACGGCACAACGCCCATGACGGCCTGTAGTAACTACGTTCTCTCAAACGGCGACAACGTAGTCTGGTATTACGTTACAGACTAGAGGCCTCGACATAGCGCGCCAGACGGGCGGTTCGGACCAACATCCGAGCCGCCCGTTTTTCATGCGAATGGGACTGGATCGCCGGGTCTCTTGGCAAACAAAAAACCGGTTGGAACGGGAATTCCAACCGGTTATACATTCAAGCAAATAGTGAATCGACTACGACCGTGCGCCCTCGAGGAAGAAGCGGCGGCTGAAGTAGTTGTACCAGGTGACGAGGAACGTGGCGATGGCCTTCATGGCTTGGTAGCCGATGCTCAAAAACGTGACGCCCACAAACATGTACAGGTCGTTGAGGCCCAGACCGATCACCGACAGGATGGTGAAAATCGTGAACTCGCGCTTGCGGCTCATGCCTTCGCGGTGGTCGAACACGTACTTCATGCTGAGCCAGTAGTTGACCACGACGGACGTGATAAACGAAACCGTGGTGCTCATCAAAAAGTCGAGGTGGAACAGCTCGACGAGCGCAATGAGCATGCCCCAGTCGATGCCAAAGGAGATAAGACCCACGACAGCAAACTTGAGGAACTGCTTGGTATGAGGTTGTGCCAGCGCCTTGCGCACGTAATCACATCCAATGCGTTGATGAATCGAGCAGAGGATACTTTAGAGCTTTTACAAGGGAAACGTAAGGTCTTTGCCAAGAACAATATGAACTCGCCAAATTTTCAAGAGCTAATCCGCAAACGTTGAAAATTTGCCCGTAAACGAGCGACACCCACGGACGATACTGCGCTGAGTGCGCGTCGTCCGTGGGCGCCGTAATGCTGCAGGGGTTTCGAGCTATTTTGTCTCCTCGCCCTCCAGGAAGATCTTTCGGGTCACAAAGTTGTAGACCATGACAAGCGCGGTGGCACAGATCTTGGCGATATTGGCCTCGAGTCCCAGGCCGGCGTTGAGCGCCAGCACGATGCCATCGTTGAGCACCAAACCGATCACGGACAGCACGACAAAGATGATGAACTCGCGGCGGCGGCTCATGCCTTCCTTGTGCGCAAACACGTATTTCATGCTTGCGAGGTAGTTAAAGATGAGTGAGATGATAAAGCCGCTGGTGTTGGCGATTAGGATGTTGAGGCCCAGACCGTAGTGGAGCAGATTCATAATGCCAAAGTCGATAACCGTGGCAATGACACCGACGACGCCAAATTTCATGATCTGCGCAAGGAGCTTTTGCATGGTACCTGCCTTAAGCTGGCGCCGAAGCGCCGCGGGGATGACAAACTTAGCAAGTTTAGCCAATCCCCGCGGGTGGGGCTAGACGCGCTCTTCGATAGCACCGTTTCTATATGCATCGAGCAGCTGGCGCAGATCCTGGATCTGGCTGCGAATCTTGGCGCCAGTATCGGTGTCGCTCACCATGCGGCGACGGTCTGCTTGGTCAAAACGGTTGGTCTCGCTTTCGATGTCCACGTTGCGCGTAAGTGCCTCGGCAACCGTCGTAAAGGCCCGGTGCGACTTGAGGCGGCAGCCGCGCGAGCTCGAGATGAGCGTATAGCCGGCGATACCCGTCTTGGGATGGTAAGCGCGGCAGAAGCCGCCGTCGATGACCAACAGCTTGCCCTCGGCGCGGATGGGCTGCTCGCCCTTGGTGGTTTTAACGGGCGTGTGGCCGTTGATGATGTGGCCGGTCGGTGAACATGCCATGGGCGCGACGCCAAACTCGCGCATGATGTCGTCGCAGACCGAGGGCGACTTGGTAAGCGTAAAGTACGGGTCCATCGGCTCGACCCAGGTGCTCTTATCGGCGATATAGGCGCGCTCAAAGGTACGCACCAGGCGTCCGCTGGCGGGTGAATTGAAGCCAATCCACAGGTACCACATCCAGTCGAGGGCATCGCGGTCGCCCACGCGCCACGCGCGGCGGGCGATGTGGTCGCAAAAATCGAGATAATCGCGGCCAGCGTGCCAGGTGCCCAGGCAGTTCATGCTGCTAAAGGTGCCGTCTTCGTTGAGCGGAACGCAGCCGTGGAAGAGCAGGTTGCCGTTGGCGACCTTGTACATCGAGCCGTGGGAATAGAGGAAATCGATATGGCGATGCAGGTGATCGGCGGTGACAAACTCTGACACGAGCTTGTCGATGATGTGCTGCTCCTGAGACGTGAGCGTGTAGGGGTCCGCCGGGTCGACGGTGGGGAAGTCGTTGGTCGTGAGCGGCCATACGCTGGCGTCGGCGAGCGTGACCGTGCCGTTGTCGCGTTCGATCTTGTCGAGTAACAGGCGGTCGGTCATATCGAACTCGGGGTGGCGCTGGATAATCTGGCCCTCGAGCTTAAAGAGCAGCACGTTGATGGCCTTGATCAGCGGGGTGATGGACTCACCGGCGGTGTAGGTGGCATCGGCAAAGGCGACAAGCTCACGCAGCGAGATGCCGTAATCGTTCTCGAGGATCTCGTAATTGTCGTAGCGCAGGTTGTTGCGCAACACCGTGGCGATGCAGGCGGGCTCACCGGCCGCAGCGCCCATCCACAGCAGGTCGTGGTTGCCCCACTGGATGTCGAGTGAATGGTAGGTGAGCAGACGGTCCATAATCTTGGCCGCGCCGCCGCCGCGGTCGAAGATGTCGCCCACCAGGTGCAGGTGGTCGACGGCCAGGCGCTTGATGAGCGAGGCGAGCGACTCGATAAAGTCGTCGGCGCTGGCGGTCTCCAGGATGGACTCCACGATGCGCTCGTGATAGCGCACGCGATAGTTGTTCTCGTCCGGGTGCGTGTGCAACAACTCGTCGATGATGTAGGCGTAGTCGCGCGGGATGGCCTTACGCACCTTGGAGCGCGTGTAGCGGCTTGAAAGTGAGCGCGCGACCATGATGAGCTGGTCAAGCATCGTCTTGTACCAGGTTGGCGAGTCCTCGCGCCGGCTGCGGACCAGGTCGATCTTCTCGCGCGGGTAGTAGATGAGCGTACACAGCTCGCCCTTTTCGTCAAAGGAGAGCGTGTCGCCAAAGATCTCGTCGACATGTTCGCGCACGACGCCCGAGCAGTTGTTGAGGATGTGCATAAAGGCTTCGTACTCACCATGCACGTCGCTCATAAAATGCTCGGTGCCCTTGGGTAGGTTGAGGATTGCCGAGAGGTTGATAATTTCGGTAAATGCGGATTGTTCGGTGGGGAACTGTCTCGACAGCAGGCGCAGATACTTGAAGTCTTGCGGGTTGCGATCGAATGCGACCATGAAACACCTTCCGATATGGTTGGTAAAACTGATAAACAGCGTCAAACGTTTATCAGTATGCGCCGCTTTTGTTTCGATTTTGCGCCAGCGGTTGAATTGTCGGCTGAACGGTTTGGTAAATCGATTTAGTGAAGGTAGATGTGTTGGTCGGGTGGAGACGACAGAGGGTGTTTTCTCAGATATTTATGCGTCGGGTCGGTGGAGACGATGGTGGTAAAGATGTTCACTATTTTTGGTTCGATTTGGTAAATAGTGGACATATGTACCGCATGTAGGCTCACTGTGCGATAATTTGCGCAGCAATGAGTAAGGAGCCTCATATGAGTGATTTTGTCCTGACCTGTGAATCCGCCGCCGATCGAACCCGTGAGTTCTTTGCGTCGCGCAATATCCCTGTCGTGTGTTTTCATTACGAGATCGACGATGTTGTCTATACGGACGATCTGTATCAGTCGATTACGCCGGACGAGTTTTTTGCCCAGATTGCCGCGGGCGCCATGCCCAAGACGTCTCAGGTGAGCGTGGGTGAGTACGAGGAGTTTTGGGAGCCGTTTGTTGCCGAGGGTAAAGACGTGCTGCACCTGACGTTGTCGTCGGGTATTTCGGGCACGTATGGATCGGCCTGCGTCGCGGCGCAGATGCTTGCGGATCGCTATCCCGAGGGCGGCAAGGTGCGCGTCATCGATTCGCTGGCGGCGTCTTCGGGCTTTGGCCTGTTGCTGGAATATGCCGCCGATGTGCGCGATAGCGGGGCTTCACTCGACGAGACGGCTGCCTGGATCGAGGAGCACAAGCTCAACCTGCACCACTGGTTCTTCTCGACCGATCTGTCGAGCTACCTGCGCGGCGGTCGCATTTCGGCCGCGAGCGCGATCATCGGCACGGCGCTTAAGATTTGCCCGCTTATGACGGTCGATTGCGAAGGTAAGCTGTCGCCACGTGAGAAGATTCGCACTAAGAAGCGCGCGATTTCCGAGATGGCTAAGACCATGATGGCACACGTACAGGACGGTGCAGATTATTCGGGTAAGTGCATCATGTCGCAGTCAGCGTGCCGCGAGGATGCTGAGGCGGTCGCGGCGCTGATTGAGGAACAGGTTCCGCAGCTTAAAGGCAAGATTGAGATCAATGACATCGGTACTCTGATTGGCTCGCATACCGGACCTGGTACGGTGGCGCTCTTCTTTATGGGCGACAAGCGCGTGGATTAATTTGCCCCATCACGTCGCTGCATGATTGCTCAAACGAAAACGGCCCGCCTCACGTTTGTGGGGCGGGCCTTGCTGTTGCGGCTAGCGTTTCTTTCCGCGGAAGAAAAAGCCGTGCAGTGACGGCTTGAGGCCGCGGTTGGCGCGATGCTCCTCGACGCGCTCGTGGATCGAAGCGACGCGCTCGATGACTTCGTCGGGAATCGGCACATCGGGATTCATGTTCTCGACTTGGCTGACCTCGGCGGCGGCGACCTGGTCGATAATGGGCACGTCGTCGCGCGAGATGACAGGTGTGGCGTCTTCCTTCATCTTGCGATAACGCTGCATCATGTCGGTCTGTAGCTGCTGGGCCGAAGGCGGTGTCCAGATGATGGCGTTGGCGCCGGCGGCGATGGTCTCGCGAATGCTCTCGGGCGTCTTGCCGCCCGGCGCGATAAGCGGCAGGTTGGGATAGTGCTCGCGCAGCTCGCGTAGGACCTGGGGCGTGTTCTTGCCGGCGGCGATGTTGAGAATCTTGGCTCCAGCGCGCACCTTGGCGTGGGCATCGTCGTCGCAGCGAACGACCGTGGCGATGACGGGGATGTCGGCGATGTTGGTGATGTGCTCGACCATCTCGGCAGTAGCGGGGGAGTTGACCACGCAGCCCGCCGCGCCCTGCATCTCGGAGACGGCTGCCATCTGCACGGAGCGCTTACCGGTCGTAGTTCCGCCGCCCACGCCTACGAAGACCGGGCACTCGGCGACGGTCAGCAGCGCCTGCGTAATGGCCGGCTGCGGCGTGAAGGGGTAAACGGCAAAGACGGCATCGGCATTGGAGTTGCGGATAACAGCCACGTCGGTGGTGTAGATGAGCGATTTGATGCGACGGCCGAAGAGCGTAAAGCCGCTGGCCTCCTCGATCTCGTCGGGCATGCGAAGGGCAGCCTTGCGCAGGCGTCCGTCGATGGGCAGGGGCTCCATAGGGAGCAGGCCGTTGGGCGTGACGGCTACCTGGGGCTCGGTAAACTCGTCTGCGAGCTCGACCTCGGAGAAATCGACCGAGGCGACGATGTCCTCGTGAACCTCGGCGGGCACATCGATGGGAGCTTGGTCGTTTGCCGCGGCAGGCGTGTCGAAGGAGCTGGTGCCGACGAAGGCGTCGACGCGCTCGTTTAGATCGTTGAGGGTATCCATGGAGGCTCGATTCTATGTGATGACGGCCGGCAGGGTGCCGGCAGCGTTGTGCTTGCTAAATCGTTTGACGAGTTGATTTTTCCCCGCCGCGCCATTCGTTAGACCGAAGGGCCGGCGAACGTGAAGGAGCTGTGGTGGCGGGTATCGAGGTGCTATCTTGAATGTCCCGTTTAAAAGAGAGGTGACGCGGTATGGAATTGACAGCAATGTTTGGCTCGATTGGCCTGTGTGTGGCCGCAATCGTTGCCGCCGCGGTCATCTACTTTGTGGTCACGGCCATTAAGGGCAAAAGGGCCGAACGCAAGGAGCGCGCGATGCTTAAACAGCATCGCGACCAGCAGGGCAAACGCGCACAGAGATAGCTTGTTGAGTTTTGGATCCGTGCGCTAGCTGCGTTTTCGAATCAGGGCAATGTAGAAGCCCTCAAAGTCGCGGCTAGGCGGAATGGTGAGCGTGCCGGGCAGGCCGTTGGCGATGGCCGATACCTGACCCGCGGCAATGGCCTCGGTCAGAGCGTTGGACTCGACGCGCGGCTCCTCGCCGGCATCCTGGGCGCGGCGTGCTTCACTTTCGCTTGGCGTGCCGTCGAGGGGGATGAGCTCGCAGTCCATATGCTTGTCGAGGGCCTCTTGCAGGGCGTCCTCGTTTTCCTGCGGCAAGATCGAACAAGTCGAATAGACGAGCGTGCCGCCCGGTTTGAGGGCTCCCATGGCGCGGTCCAGAAGCGCGCGCTGCGAGCGGGCGCACTTGCTCAGCAGCTGCTCGGTCAGGCCGCGCAGGCTTTTCTCGTTGCCGCTGATGACGGTGCCCGTGCCGGTGCAAGGGGCGTCGAGCAGGATGCGATCGAAGCGGAAGAACTCGTCGAGCTCGCGTGCGTCGATGCGCATGACGGGCACGTTTTTTGCACCCTGACGATGGAGGTTTGATTCGAGCTTCTCGGCGCGGGGGATGTTCATCTCACAGGCGGTGAGGTGTGCCTGTCCCTGCGTGAGGGCGGCGATCTGCGTCGTCTTGCCGCCAGGGGCTGCGCACATGTCCAGGATGTCCTCGCCTGCCTGGGCGCCCAGGACCAACGGCGGCATCATGGATGACAGGCTCTGCAGGTAGATCTTGCCGTTGCGGTAGATGTCGAGGTCCCACAGATCGGAAACCTGGGCCTCGGGCAGGATAAAGGCATCTGGGTACCAGGCGACGGGGTTGTGGGCGATGCCGGCTGCATCGAGCGCCGCAGCGATGTCCTCGGCGGTCGCCTTGAGCGTGTTGGCGCGCAGCGTGACCGGGCGTGCGGCTGCGGCGCCAAAGCCCTCGATCATGAGCTCGGCATCGGTGAGGGCATAGACGCCGGCGACCGTGTCGACCATAAAGCGCGGCAGGTCGGCGGCGGAGTGTTGGGCGGCAAGCTGGTCGGAAAGCTCGGTGGCAGCAAACTGCCTAAGCTTGAGCTCGGGTTTAACCTGCTTTTTTTGCTTACGACGACGCGGCTTGGACATCCGTCTTTCCTTCCCATTCCATTACATATCGAGTGTTTTAGTACTGGCTCTCGTGCTTGCTGAAGAAATCGAAGCGCGGGGGCAGCGGCTTCACGCGGTGCTCGCCGGGCTTCTCGCCCAGGCTCTCCACAAACTCGTCCGTGGAGGCAAAGATGTTATCCCAGCTAAAGAAGGCGACCGGATCGACGTCGAAGTACTCACAGATGAGCTCGCAGCCGGCCGGCACAATACCGTGCATCAGGACGGTTGCTACGCGCAGCTCGGTAAAGGCGTCGACGAGGGCCTGCTTCATCGCGGCGTTTGCCTCGTTACCCTCGAACTTGTTGGCGGCCTTGGAGGCGTCGCTCCAGCGCTTGTTGGCGGCACGCAGGTAGTCGTCGCACACGGCGAGCGCGCGGTGCGTCTCGAACTTGTACATGGCCTGCTCAAAGGCGAGAGCTGCCTGCTCGGCGGCTTCGACCACGGTAGCGGAGGCGGCACCGGCGGGGATGCGGCCGTTGCGATAGGGACTCTCGTCGCCCTCCTTGACGGCGACGCCGTAGAAGCAGCTGCGGGCCAGGCGGTTGAAGACGCCGGTCAAAAGGGCGCTCTCCTTAAGGGCCGGATCGATAACGCGCTTGTCGTCGCAGGCGCGCACCTCGTTGCCGTCCTTGTCCTTGCCGGTGACACGCGTGTCATATGCCTTGGGGCTAAAGCTCACCGGCTTCTCGGACAGGCCGAGCGACAACCAATGCGCGCGCATCTGCTCGCAGGTGTAGTGGTTGAGTAGGTCGTCTGCCGGCGGGGGAGGCGTCTGCGAGGACGAGCTGGCCTTTTTGCCCATGTAGAGCAGGTGGTAGCAGGCGCTGACGGTGCTCTGCGTGAGGTTCCAGCCCAGGGCCTCCCACATGGCGGTCTGCGCGATGCAGTAGAAGTAGATGTTGTCCTGACCGATGAACTGGTAGATCTGAGCGTCGTCAGAGCACCACCAGTCGCGCCAGTCGAGCGAGCTGTGCTGGTAGGTGGGTGCGGGTACCTGCGTGGAATCGGCAGCGGGCTCGCCCATGAGGGCGGCATCCTGGGCGGCGACGCCCTCGGTCACGCCGGCGGCCTTGGCATCGCGTGCGAGCACGGTGCGGGTGTAGCTGATGGGTGCCCACAGGCTCTCGGGCCAGCACCAGCAGGTGACGTCGGAGACGCCGTCGACCTCGGGCACCGGAACGCCCCAGTCGATGTTGCCGGTGATGCGGAAGGGCACGAGCGCCTTGCCACTGCGGAAGCGCACGCCGCCGTTGGCGAGCACCGCATGAGCGTCGTCACGCTCCTTCCAGCTGGGGAAGGTGACGGTAAAGCTGCTCTTGTTGCCCTCGGGCTCCAGCACAGTGTGCTCGGGCAGCTGGTCCTCGACGGCGTCGAAAGCCTCGCGGAACTTGTTCTGAATATAGAGCTGTGCCGGCAGCAGCCACTCCTCCATGGTCTTGGAGACCACGGAGCGAACCTGCGGGTTCTGGGCGAGCTTGGCGGTGTAGGTCTTCATAAAGTCGAGGTAGGCCGGCAGGTCAAAGTAGAGGTTGTCGACCGGGCGCAGTTCGGGCACCTCGCCGGTGAGCTGGCTCTTGGGCGCGATGAGCTCCTCGGGCTCAAACTGGTGGCCCAGGTCGCACTCGTCGGCATAGGCCTTCTCGGACTTGCAGCCCTGGATGGGGCAGCGGCCGATCACCTGACGGCCGTTGAGGAACGTGCCGGCCTTGGCATCGTAGAACTGCAGCGTGGAGCGCTTGGAGATGGTGCCCTGCTCGTGCAAGCGCTTGATAATCTCGGCGGTCACCTCGTTGTGAATCTGCGCAGCCGGCTCAAGGCCCGAGCCGCCGTAGATGTCGCAGCTGATGTTGTAGTTGTTGAGGGTCGCGGCCTGGCGGGAGTGATTGGACTCGACATACTCGCTAATGGACTTGTCGTAGCCCTCGTTCTCCTTGAGCTTGCGGTAGCTCTCCATGATGGGCGAGCCATAGCAGTCGGTGCCCGACGTGAAGATGACGTTCTCGCGGCCCAGGCGGTCGCGCAGGAAGCGGGCAAAGAAGTCGGCAGGGACAAAGACGCCGCCAACGTGGCCAAAGTGAAGGCCCTTGTTGCCGTAGGGCTCGCCGGCGGTAACGATGGCGCGGCGAGGCCAGCTGGGACGGTCGTTCATGGAGTATTTGGATGCCATGGGACTCCTTCGCATATGGTGAGGGCGCGGCCGGGCGCGGGGCTCGGCGGCGCGGTGGTCAATTCGTGCATATCGTTCGACATTATCGCACATGCGGGCGGGTGCGTGGCAGGGGCGCTATCCTAAGATGCTATGAATGAGATTTCCAACATACATGCGTTTGAGGACGAGGATTTTCTGCACGCTTGCTTCGTGTGGGGGATGGTCGTAGTCGGCGTGTTTGCCGTGTGCCTGGTGCCGGTGTTTATGCTGCTGGGCGGGCCTGCAGACTTGGATGCGGCTGACGCGGGCGGCTGGATGGCTGTCGTGGGCTGGATAGTCGGCTTGGCTGCGATTTCTGCGGCGTCGTTCGCCGTGCACGAGCTGGTGCACGGTGTGTTTTTTAAGCTGCTGGCGCCTGCGGGCGCGAAGGTGACCTTTGGGGCGAATCGCGAGACGGCGATGATCTATGCCTGCGCCGAGGGTGTTGTGTATTTGCGCCGGCGGTACATGGCGGTTTGCCTGGCGCCGACGGTTGTTGTGACGACAGCGTTTGCCCTGGGGTTTGCGTTTTCGGGCTATCCGCTGCTGTGCTACCTGGCGGCCGGCTTGCATTTGTCGGGCTGTGTAGGCGACTGGTATTACGTGCGGACCATTTTGCGCGACCGCCGCATTGTCGCCTGCGAGGATACGTCCTTTGGCGTTCGCTTTTTTGGGTGAGGAGATGTCGATGAAGCCGTTGTTGCTGCATGCGTGCTGTGCACCATGCTCGCTTGAGCCGGTTCGCCTGCTGCGCGAGGAGGGGTTTGAGCCCACGATTTGCTGGACCAACCCCAATATTCAACCGCGCGATGAATGGCAGCGCCGCTTGGACGAGCTGCGCCGGTGGTGTGCCGATGGCGACATCGAGCTCATCGAGGCAGGGGAGGACCGCGATCGCTGGGAGACCGGCGTGGCACCGCTGGGTGCCGATCGGCCTCGTCGCTGTCGCGCGTGCTATGCCCTGCGCTTGGCCGAGGCGTGCCGCGTTGCCCAGGAGCGCGGGTTTGAGTTTGTGGGCACGACGCTCGCCGTCTCGCCGTACCAGCTGTTCGATACCTGCAATGATGTGTTGGAGCGTCTGGCTGCCGCCCGCGGTCTCACCCCGGTGATTCGCGATTTTCGCCCGTATTACCCCGAGGCGACACGCCGTTCGCGCGAGCTTGGCATGTATCGGCAGAACTACTGTGGTTGCCGCTTCTCGGCTGTCGAGGCGGCCATGGACCGCGCCCGCATCCGCGACGAGCGCAAAGCCGCCAAAAAGTAGTTCATTTGGGACGTCAGCCTGCTAGGATGTAGAGCGGACTTTAGCTATATAAGGAGTATCCGACGTGTCTATGCGTACCGATGATTTTGACTACAACCTTCCCGAGGAACTGATTGCCCAGGCTCCTGCCGAGCCGCGCGATTCCTGCCGATTGCTGGTGGTGGATCGCAAGGGCTCTCAGGCGGGAACGCCGCTAAAGCATGGCGGTACCGTTGAGCACCGCATCTTCCGCGACATCATCGACTATATCGAGCCGGGCGACGTGCTCGTCATCAACAAGACGCGCGTGATGCCGGCCCGTCTTATCGGTCGCAAGGCGGGCTCGGGTGGCGTGGTCGAGACACTGCTGCTCAAGCGCCGCGAGGATGTTGACCCGCTGGGTCACGTTTGGGAGTGTCTGGTCAAGCCGGGCAAGCGCCTGAAGCCCGGTGCTCATATTGAGTATCGCGCCGGTGGCGCCCATGCGCCCGAGGGGGCTCCCGTGGTGCTGACGGCCGAGGTTGTCGACTTTGTCACCGATAGCCGCGGCGGCCGCCTGGTGCGTTTTGAGCCGGCCGGCTGCAATGCCGCCGGCGAGCCGCGCACGCTCGACGAGGCCATTCACGCCGCCGGTCACGTGCCGCTGCCGCCCTACATTACCGATTACGAGGGCGATCCCGAGAAGTACCAGACCGTCTACGCCATGAAGGAGGAGCACTCGGCTGCCGCTCCCACGGCGGGTCTGCATTTTACTCCCGAGCTCATGGCTGCCATCGAGGCCAAGGGTGCCAAGTTTGCCGCCGTCGAGCTCGAGGTGGGTATCGATACCTTCCGTCTGGTGGAGGAGGACGACCCTACACAGCACGTGATGCACACCGAGCGCTACCACGTGTCGCAGGAGGTTGTCGACGCTGTGCATAAGGCGAAGGCCGAGGGGCACCGCGTGATCGCCGTCGGCACCACCGCGGTGCGCTCGCTCGAGAGCGCGTTTGACGCGGACGCGCCGGTGTCCGACCCGGCCGTGACGGCGCGCTATTTTGAGGGCCGTAAGGACGGGGCTGACACGCTCGGCCGCGGCGACATCGTGGTGCGCGAGAACGCGACAACGCAGCTCTACCTCATGCCCGGCTCGACCTATCACGTGGTCGACGCGCTGATCACGAACTTCCATGTGCCTCGCTCCACGCTCATGATGCTCGTAAGCGCGCTTGCTACCCGCGACCAGATCATGGATGCCTACGCCGCTGCCATCGAGGAGCGCTACCGCTTCTTCAGCTT
>CALAMG010000008.1 GCA_937925715.1 uncultured Collinsella sp. | reverse complement strand
TCCCGTTTGGGCAACGCATGATTCCGTCTTCCCCGATTGGAAAATTTACTGCTCGAAATGGATCTTCATGGTATTTCTTGTCAGTAGTCTCTTTCTTGAACATGGGAAACTTCATATATTTTTCCATTCCTTGCTGCTCACAGAAGATGTAATTGTTGTAAGAACCATATCCAGCATCTGCTACTGGGTACTTCGGATAGAAGCCATATGTAGTATAAAACTTGTTCATTAATGGAATAAAACAATCCATATCTGAGCGATACTGATTTACATCAACAACAGCAATATATTCATCTGCAACACCGACCTGTACATTATAAGTTGGAAGCAACTGGTCATTTCCCATGTAGTCTGTCTTGATTCGCATAAAAGTGGCTGAATGATCTGTTTTCGAGTAGCTGTTGCGATCTTCTCCACAGATTTTGATTTTTTCCACGTATTCTTCCAACTTAGCAGCATACTCTTTGAGTTTCTCATAATGACGTTGTTGTGTAGTTTTACGATGTCCCCTGCCATGAACAAACATTGCTTCATTAATCTGCCAGACTTCTGCATACTGTTCAGCAGCTTCCTTCAGATACTCTGGTGCGTACTCACTATTGATACAAAGTTTCATACCTGTACATGAAAGTTCCTCATTGATTTCTTTAAAAAGTGTAGTGATCTTATCAAAGAGACGGTATCTGGATTTTTCGGTTGCTTTTTTCCATACCCAGGAGTATTTATTCGCATTTGCTTCAAACTTGGATCCATCAATGTATAGATGTTGAAGATCCACATGTTCTGTCTCGAAGATTTTTTTGTTTATGTCTTGAAATATTTCTTCAATGGAATCAGCAAGAACTTCGTTGATGAAGTAGCCGAAAGTGCGGTAAGAAGGTGCTTGATGATCCATAAGATACATGAAGCGGAGATTGACTTTACATTGATCCTCCAGTTCACGCAATGATATATAGCCATTCGCCATAAATCCAAACAAAACTGTTTTCAGCATGCTGACCGGGTCATACCTGAGTCTTCCTGTATCATGTTGAGGAATATTTTTCAGATATTTCTCCAGTTCGATTTCTCCCATAAATCTATCAAAAGTCAGCACTGGATCACAGACGTCCAAATAATCTTGAATTAGCATTGGCAAAACTGCCTGTTTTGGGTTAGAATAGATTATGTTATTAATTTTCATTGCAAGTTAATTATAACAGAAAGAAAGACCTTGAGTTCATTATAAACTCTTGGTCTTTCTTTTTTGGGGGACTATTCTTTTTTCACAGCCCCTTTATAGAACATTTTGATTCAAACTGTCATATTTGAATACCAAGGCTTTTCGCAAGCGCCTGCGAATCACCCTGTCGAGACCAATATCCTCGAATAGCTTTCGGAACGCCAAAATCCAGGCGTTCAGCACCAAAGTAATGCTTTCGGCATCCATATCACCTTACCTACAACGGTCTTCTTCCGGAATAATCTTGTTCAGCGTATTTTCAAATACTTTGGATCCTCTTTTTACTGCTTCTGCCTTCTCGCTAAGTGGAAGACCTTTCTTGTGAATCATCTTAACGGAATCAAGAAGCATCGGTATTTTGGTTGTTGCTTGGATCTCGTTGAATTTCTCTTCCATCGCTTTGCAAAGCGCATGTTCATCCACGATAGGAATCCGTAGCAATTCCCTTACTTTCTCTGTAATATAGTGGTTCAGCGCTCCAAGCCGATCCTGTGGAAGCGGATATGTTGGATGATTCTGGAACTCAAAGCCGATCATCCTGCGCAAAAGCTCATGCTGCTCCGCTCCCATAACAATTCCAGCCATATCATTAAAGGCGATATTCGCTGTTGCAGGTAGGTAATATCGATTTGAACGAACAAGGAAATCCGCATAGTCTGTCTCATCATCTTGCGCAAACAAGGACAGATTGTGGTCGAATACCGGGGCTAATCCCAACAGCCGACCTGTTCTGTTTTCCCGTAAGATACCAAAATTTCCGCCGTGACGATCCCGATTGCAGATCAAGGCATCAAAAACAACCATTGTCCTGTATTTCGATGCCATCTTTGGATCAAGTTCATTTAAGATTGATAACGCTGCCGGGAAACTCGCATCACCAGCAGCAACGAAAAATGGAACAAAAGAAATTTCTTTGTCATTCATAAGTCCGCAGACAGACGCAAGTTTCCCTTTCCACATCTCTAAATCGTAGGAAACGTGATCTATTCCCATCCGTTTTGCGACTTGTGCTGCAAAGTATTCAGAATAAGGTTCTTTGCCGAGATTTCTGGCACCGCTTGTACCTGTTTTGAACAACAGCAGCCTATCGTTAATCCGTCGAACTGCTTTCGGAAATTGCCCTCCCAGTGTCCACTCACTTGAAACGCCCGCTTTATGCTTTTGTGAGGGCGTGTACCCGGTATAAGCTACAAGTCCCAATACTTCATCAAAGCGATTGTCGAATAAATTGATTCCATCAAAGGTAACATCTGATTTCCCATCATCAAGCCAATACGAATCGTTGATGGAAAGACCTTTGGATACATCAAGAATTCCAAGGATATCATTCCTTGTCAATCCTGCCGTACTAAGAATCTGCTCTACAAATGCCCTGTTTTTCGGAATGGTTCTACCTTCCATCCAACTCGCAAGGCTTTTTTCATCTTGATCTACAATTAAATTCAATGGAAGCAAATGCGCATTTGCCGAATCGATATCCGTAATCTCCAGTTTCAAACTACCGAATGCGTCATAGGCAGCTTCGAATCTCATGAGGCTCTGATCATAGATCTTCAGCTCATAGCTTTTAGTCTCTCTCGTCATGCTGCTCCTCCCTTTTCTTTTCAATATCTACTATTATAGCATAATACTATCGTCCTATGCAGCTTATAATTTACCAAAACGGTTGTAAAACCATTGGTTTTAGCAATGGTAAGGACCAATCCGCTAAAATGAACTCAGTGAACTGTAATATCCAAAAGAAAGGAAAGTACCATGCCAAAGAGTATCGAAGACATCGATCGCCAAATCGCCGCCCTGAAGGAACAGAAAAAACGGCAGCAAGCGCAAATCGCCCAGAAAAAGCGTGAAGGTCTTCGCTCCTGTAAAGAGCTTATCGGTGAAGAGGTTGTCAATGCGTTCGATAACTGGACCAGTATCGACCTTGATCTTTTTGCCATGTATATTTCCGAGCATGCAGACGAAATCGTAACCTCCTGCTCGACTTCTGAAACGGATCTGGATGATACTTTGAAGCGCAACAAACAGTTCGCCAAGAAGCATAAGAAGACGCGTAAGAAGACGAACGATCGAGACGAACCCGAGTCGGATAGCGATTCGTCTGAACAGGACGATACACAGGTTGATTCCTATGCGGTGCCCTACGGCACCTATGATCCGCTCCCCTGCTCGCTGACTGACAGAATCTAAAAGGAAAACGCAATGAATCCCAATTTCAACCGACGCCAATTCATCGGTCTCGCCGTCTGCGTTGCCGTTAATACAGCACTTCCCGGATGCAAGAAAAAAGAACCCGAGTGGACCGCGGCGAAAGACGATAAACTCAAACCCCTGGCCTTTGAAATCTCAGAGGGCAAGGCGACTCCCCTTTCCGGATCCGGCTGGAAACGATGCGACGATTACATTCATCTCCAGCTTTCCGGCAGCTCCATCCCGGATCGCAAGATTGCGAAAGTGAAACAAAAAAAGGGAACGCTCATCGTCTATGTCGATAATGGCAACAGTGAAGTTCAGTCGATGGATCTCGTACTTACCCAATATAAGATCACTGGCGGGGATATTTCCCAGATCGTCAATCTCGTCCTCGACGAGAATGGAACCAGGACTGAAGTTTTCAATGCAGACAGCACCGGCAGTCTGGATCGCTGATCTAAACCGACAATATATAGACATGAAAAAAGGGAGATCCACGTCTCCCTTTTTTCGTTTGCTTCACAAGTTCAGGTCGATATCGAAGCAATAACGATTATAGACGCTTTTGCTATTTCGTAAAGAACTCATAGCAGAAGGACAAAATAATCGCGGAAACAACGGCGACTGCAATCCAGATCGCGATGTTCACCATCACTTCCGGCTTTGTGATACGCATGAAACGCTTCGCTCTCGCATTGGCAGCCTGTTCAAGCTTTTCGATTGACTTGGCGCTTTTCTTCGCGATCTCATCGATCGCTTTCGTTCCCGCCTGTACGGTTTCCTCAACAGCTTGCGTCGCGCCGTCAGTCACAGCTTTCGTCACGGTCTCAGCATACTTGTCACCCTGCTCGAAACTGGCAACCATTTTACTGAGACTGTTTTGAGCGCGACGCGTGGCGCTCGCCTCTCGCTTCATATCGCTTTGGATTGATTTCATCTCGTCGAGAATCAAATCCGTACGTTGTTTGAAATCTGTTGCAGTAGAAGACAGTGAGTCCTTAACCTCCTTCCGGAACGCATCGTTCTCGGCTTTCTGATCTTCAATGAACTTTTCCATGAATCCGATAAGCTCACCGTAAGATTCCGGAGTGTCTTTATCACTTAGAAACGGGGTCTGACTTTTTGGAATAACTGCCTGCTCCTGTTGATCGCTCTCGTCGGGGTCGATCTCTTCCTCGAACGCCGAACCACCCTCCTCCTCTTCCATCTCGTGATCCATATCCTCATCGGTCTTCACGTTTTCAAACATATCGTCTTCAACAGATGAATTCTCGTCGATGTCCAGCATGCCCTGTCCTTCCTGATTCTTAATGGATTTCCTCGCACCGCCAATTGGTTTCGACATAAGCATCTACCTCCTGTTCCAATTTAACATTTTATTTAGTGCTCGACATTCCTATCGCTCTGTTCGCGAGTGCGACCGCTTTCGATAACCGGATGCTGAACAGAGTGCGTTCCCGCCTGGCCGGCAGCTCGAACATTGTCCTCACCATAGTCGGGCACGGCACTGGCATAACGGTTGCGAATCTCTTTTGCGTAACCGCGACGCGCAAGCAGCTCATCGCGTACAGCAGGATCTTCGAGCAGGTCTTCGTCACACTTCGGGGCAACGAATTTAGGGAATGCGTTATAGGACACACCCTTGCTCGCCTTTGCCTGCTCAACCCACGCCGAGTAAGCTTTCTTAAGTCGTTGGATATAAACATCTCGACGCTGTTCGTATGTCATCGGTTTCTCGCTTTCCGTAGTTCCTGTTTCAAAAACCGTCTGCAGTGATTTCAACGCGAAGCGCCCGTCAAGACGAGTCAAGTTGAAGGTACATTTTGGATTACCGGCCTCTTTGATATCGAGATCTGTCGCATAGACTCGATTGTTCTTGATGAAAATATCTACACCCCATGAGGCAAGTAATTTTTTGAACTGCTCCATATTCTTCGGATGACCTTCGTTGATTGCAAGATGGATCAACTCGCGCAGATTGTTTTTATAACTGTACTCTCCCCGATCGACAATCTCCTTTTCGATATCGCGCGGCTGTCGATCTCGAATCTTTGAATTTTTCTTACCCTTTTCAAGTTGAGTAAGATTCCAGGCCTCGTCCATTTCACGAACCCATGAAGCGCGTTTATGTTTCGCCTGCGCTCCCGTTCCCTCCCAAAGACGTTTACCCGTTAGAAGATCCGTGCGGTTGATCGCCATATGGACCGCGAACCGTTTTCCCTCCTTATCGCTTTCCTCATGCAACGCTAGAATCACTTGTTGATGCGGATAGTGCTTCGCAAGCCATTGCTCCGCGTAGGCCATACATGCATCGGGGGTCATCTTGCCTCCGTTGCAGCTGCACTCCTCGGGCAGAAACGCAAGAACCTGATGATACATAATCGTGTTCTTCGCGCCGGCTCGTGCCGGTTTATCATGACCAAAAGATTTTCGCGTCCGCGCCATTTTTGCGTACCAATATTTGTTATATGGAAGATTCCAGCCGCCACGTGCAAGCGCATCTTTTCCGTTGATGTATTTACGGACGTTTTTCGCGTGCCGCGACGAGCTGACTGCTTTCTGTTTAATGACTGTCAATCTCTTCTGCCATCTCCTTTCGATTTTAAGCAGTAGTTATAACTGAACGTTCTCAGATATATAAAATCATTCCTTCCATTTTCCGAAAGCCGTTTTATGAAATATCAGAAATAGCTAAACGAGTAATTGCACTCACTTCTGAATCTGATCCAGCTGCGTTCCGTCTTAAAGATTTCTGTTGTCTGGTTCATCTGCCAGATAGTCGTGGGGAACATAGTCAACGTGATAACGCTTTTCAAGCTCCTCGATAAACCGGTCGACCTTTCGAGCATTTTGATAAACCTTTTCAAGCGTTCGGAAAACAGCTTTCTCGTTGTACGCGGGAAGCCCTTGGGCGTTCACAAAATACATCAGCTGATTGAGGTTTGTTCCTTCCTTCAATAACTCATGATGGAGTTTTTCAACTTCCGCGATATCAAAGTTAAAGGATTCAATCTTTCCGTAAATTGCACTGCGGCGAACCAGTTCGCTTGCAGAAATGCCGAGCGCCGCTGCACGTTGCTCAATTGCCTTTTTTTCTGGAGCAGTGAGCATTACACGAAGATAAGAGTTTCTTTTTTCAGCAAGTAACTCGCCACATTCATCAACTTCGCGTGCGTTTTGTGCTCTTCTGAAGTCATATTGCTGTCGATGGAGAGCCTTCTTTTTTCTATCAGAAACCTGCATATCGTCACTGAGTTCATCAAGTGAGATTTCCCGATGAATCAACACAGATCGGATCAACTCAGCTTCCGTACAACCAGCTTCTTCGCATAATGCGCGAAAGATTTTCTTTTCAGTTGGAGTGAGTGTTGCTTCAACCTTTTCAGTTCTTTTCATTTATCCCTTTCTATCGGAGAGGCCTCCGATATAAATTAAGCAATCTTTACTGGACCGGCGTCAGTTTTATGATGCCGGTTTTTGTCTTTTGTAGAAAGTGCGAAACCAACACGCAAAAAGCGTGCTGCAGTTCGTACTTTCGCCTTTTCTCCGTGACAGGAGAAAAGCAAGATTCGTAGATGATAATAACACGGGCTATGCCCGTAGTTATTATCATCTACGTACATCTTGCAATCTCCGGAACGGTGATTGGGCGAAACGCAGTGTAGACGTGGAATGAGAGGCCTCATTCCAAGCGAGAGGCCTCGCGGCGTCGTAACTGCGTGAAGACCGTGAGCGAAAGCGAACTTTTAACGCGAGGGATGCCGAGTGTTAAGAGTTCGCTGTAGCGAGAGCGAAGCGGTACTGCGAATGCGAGGGATGCCGAGTATTTGAAGTACCGCGCAGCGGGCTCCGGGCAAGGCCTGGAGTGAATCGGTGAGAGGCCTCACCGATCGCGGAAGGTTTTGGCCGGAGCATCCGGCATCGCCGGATCTTTTCGTGATGGCTTCTGCTGAGATAGACAGCTTTCGACATTTCAATGACGCGAAGAGTCTTTAGTGAGACTCGTAGCGTTGTTGGACTGTCGAAAGGTGACGCGATTTGAGTAGCGATACGATCAACGAATAGATTTTCAAACGCCGCCTGCGGCGTCGATTTATCGCGCCCGTTGGGCGCTATGATATTGAATTCATCACATTTTGAATTGCAAGATGTCTTTAAGTATGTTTTGGAAACTTTTCAACACAGTTTCCGGTTTTCGATAATTTCAATGGCGCGGAGAATCCGAAGGGAGTAATTCGTAGCGCTGTTGAATTTGTCGAAAACCGGCCGCTCCATTTTTTGACATCAAAGCAAGCAAATTAAAAAACGAACTCGACTTCGCGATCTTCTACTCAATCCCTTTTCAAGACTCGCCATACTTTACGGCACTATTGATAAAGGTATTTCTTAGATAGTAAGCAACTAAAACATAAAGTGAAATCAGCTATTACCAAGAAATCGTTTTGATCGTCATATTGGAAAATCTCGATTAAAAAGGGCTCCTCATTCGAGAAGCCCTAAACAGTTTTGATGTCCGATGCACTTGGACCCAGGCATCAATTTTAAATCTAACGGCATGCCCTAACTAAGATATTCAAGCAAAGCTTCCGCCTGACGAATACCAAGTCCGCCAAGGCGACGATTGCCTGGGATGTCCACGTCGTGCATAATCTTATCCGCCTTCGCGCCACCAATGCCGGGAATGGCCTGAAGGAATTCCTTAACCTTCATTTTACTGACGAGCGGATCGTCCTTACGAGTCTTAAGAACAGAAGCCGGATCAGTTTTGCCGGACTTAATGTTCTCCTTAAGCTCTTTACGCGCTTTGCGTACCTGCGCTGCCTTCTCAAGCGCCTTTGCACGCTGCTCAGGTGTGACATTCGGAAGTGACATGATATCTCCTTCTTTCAAACTGTTTTTAATTCTTTTGCAAACCAAGATCGATTACATACGGCGCAACTCGAAATCCGCCGCTCTTGCTCGGATCCTTTGATTCCTCGTTGTGCTTGAAGAGAATGCAAATATGATTCTTCAGATCACGTCCCCAGAGCTGCATAACATCCTTACCACGTCGACCGTCAGTACGCTCGCTTCGAATCGTCTCATCCGAATCTTCGCCAAGTTGACGGAACGTGATGACATAGCGCTTTGAAGACTCTTCAAGTACGACGCTAAGCACTTTGACGGTAATCTTAATAGAAGACTGCACGAGCATCGCAAGGGATTTCTCGCCTTTGGCGCGAGAAATCTTTAAAACCTCGGATGCAAGCTCGCACTCGCTGACCTTCTTTCCTGAAAGCATAAGCGAAAGATACGCAAGCTCGACATTGCTCCTCTTCTCGTTTTCCTCCATTAGTTCATCCTTTCTGTTATTGGATTTCGCAAGCGCTTGCGAAAATTAAACCTGATGATCACTGAGACAGCTCAAAATAAATAAAGAACTCTTCCAAATAGTTCCTGCTTTAATTTTTGCAAGAAGCCCCAACATAAATAGACTGAATTCGGAAGTCATTACATCACTTTCTGATTCAGGAAAACGCCAGACATGGATCGATGCGTCCGGTTCAATCGACCAGTCTTTCAAAACATCTTGAAAGATAACGCCTCCGCGCTGCACGGTCAGATCGATTTCATGTTTTGTGACATGAAGCAATTCAAGATTGTCCGCACCATAAGTTATTCCGCTGTTGAAATAAATTTCAAACTTTGGATCATAAAGCTCGAACCCGCCATCGCTTATGTTGCAAAGGAAATCGATAACAGTTTCTGGATCAAGCACTGTATCAGACTTCATTCCAATGCGAATCGTATCCAGAATGTAGTCCTCAATCTCTTGATTTCTAACTCGCGTCAAAGGACGTTCAAACGGCGATGCGCAATACGGGCAGAAATTCGGATTCGATGCAGATGGACTATTACTCTGACAATCCGCATCGGTTCCGAATTCCGTTATCCGATACGACCTACCGCAAATGGAACAAGTAATCAATCCACAGTTATTATTTTGTGCCAAATTGTAGGCGCTTAGCTTTTGCACCCTTCATCCACTCCCCTCTTTTTTCAACAGAATCGTCAGGACATCTTCTTCCTACCCGACTTCTAAATCTCCTTGCCGCAATCCGGGCAGAACTGCGCACCGACAGGAAGAATAGCGCCGCAATGCGGGCAAGGAGCAAGATCCTCCCAATTCTTCATGTCCCTATAAAGAGCAACCAGCACAACGTTATTCATACTTTCGTTCGTCTCCATGCAGTGACGCTTCAAGAGACGATGAATATTCGCAGGCAGGCGAAGGTTGTAGCCGATCACGTCTGCATTCTTGTCGTATTTCGCACGACGAGGGTTATCTCCCTTTGCGAGAGAGTAGATCGCCGGCACAGAGGTGCTGCACGCATCGGCAACAGACTCGGCGGCAACCTCCTTGCGGATATCATCAGCCATGTCGAATGCGTCGGAAGTTTTCTTGCTCTTAGCCATTCTAGTAATCCTCTCCTTCAAGATACTCATTTACAAAGTTAGTAAAGTCCGCAACCGCGTTGCAGTTCGGATCGTAATCGAAAATCGAAACGTTAGCAGACTGCGCTTTATTTACAGCCTCGCACTTTCGAATAATCGTGTGGAACATCTTTGTGTTAGCGGCACGTGCGATCGATGGAAGCTCGTTGACCACACCGCGCGAAAGACTCGTGCGGCCATCAAACATGTTGACGACAATACCGGCAATGCGGAGATTCGGATTCAGACGCTTGTTGCGGCGAACCGAGTTGACGCATTTCTGGATATTGGTAAATCCTTTTAGGGATGAACGGTTCGGGATTACCGGAACGATCAGCTCATCAGCAGCAACCATCGCATTGCGCGTCACCAATCCAAGTGACGGCGGGCAATCAATGATTGCGTAATCATAGTCATCATCGATACCCTCCATTGCATCGGCAAGCATCGTAAGGCGCGTATCCAGTTTCGCCATATCGCTTTCGGCATTCGAAACAAGGACATCGCCGGGAATAATATCGCCACCGTCGAAATGTTTGATTCCGTCTTTCGCCGTGTAATCGAACGAAGTGAGAAGATCGTAAACCGTCACTTCATCCGTCGTATCAATTTTTGCCTGTTGCGTTGCGTTCATCTGCTGATCAAGATCAACGAGCAGTGTGCGCTTGCCCTTACGATGAAGCCCCTCTGCAATCGCCATGGACAGTGCGGTCTTGCCGACACCTCCCTTGTGATTACAAATCGCAATCGTCTTCATTTTCCTCTCCCAACTTTCCTTTCCCATCAAGATCAAAATTTGATTTCGTTGCAGCCTTTTCCATCTCTGAAAGTAAATCGCCATCATGTGCCGCCTTGCACAAAGCTTCACAAAATACCATTAAAAGCGTTCCGAGAATCATCGAGGTGATAACAAGAACGCCCGTTTCGAAATGAACGAGACTATGTAGCACAAGGCCAATCAACACCATTCCCGGAATACCTAGAGCGATCCAAATCAGATTTTCTTTCAGCTGGTTCATAGGTTGATCCTTCCTTCCACAATACGAAATACCAACATGCGTATACTATGATGACAACATAGTACTTGTATTCACAAAACAATCCTATTGCCCAATCATTCAGCAATAAACCTGTCTAATTAACTTGAAGTTGGTATAATCGATGTGATGAGAGGGTGGCGGCGCTTTCCTTTTTGTTCTTGCGTCGGTTGCAAGTTTTTCCTTTCGCCACCCTCTCTCCTTTATCTATTACGCGTTATTTACACGCAATGCAAAGGATTAGAACGGGATATCCTCATCGTAGACGTCCATCACTGCGGGAACATCCGGAACAACAGGCGTCTGCTGAGTCTGTGCCGCCGGCCTGTTAGCGGAAGCATTCTGAGACTGGTTCCCCTGGCTCATGAAGTCGATTGTATCTACGACGACGGTAAGGCGAGAACGCTTCTGACCGTCCTTCGTCTCCCACTGGTTAAAGCGAAGCTTGCCGTCAATGCTGACCTTCATACCCTTTCGAACGATACGGCCCACGGCCTCGGCACGCGTGCCGAACATGGTGCACTCGACGAAGTTCGGATAGTCCTCCCACTGGTTGGTCTCGCGATTGAGTCGGCGATCGTTGACGGCAATACCGAAAGAGAGAACCTGCGTCCCCTTCGGAGTCATGCGAAGCTCCGGATCGCGCGTAAGATGACCGGAAATGTTGACGCGGTTGATAGACATGTTCGAGGTCCTTTCTCCTCTTGGTTATTGACTGATACTAAGATACCACAACACCCCAGTACTATGCGTGAGAATGACGAACTTTTTAAAGAAAAATAGGTGGAAAGAGCTGTTTATACTCCTTCCACCTATTTTCAGTTGACATAATGCGTCGTCATTCTGCTATTTCATTTTCCGCCGAGAACGAACCTGCCTATCTGCCTTTCCTCTCGACCTTCTCCGTCTACCGAACATCAAAGTCATGATTTATCTCATTTAGACTGACTCTTCTGCTCACAGTCTCTCTCTTCTCTTCGAGCGACATCTGATGGGACCGATCTTCCCTCTGCACTGCACTCTTCCATGTCTTACATGTCTCCCGACGCAAAAAACCAATCAGCGGTTTCAGATTGCCCGTCATGTCGAAACCGTCCAGCGCCGCATAATAATCTTTCCGGTCTTCATCAAAGATTACGATCGGCGGATGGTTGTGCAACAGCAGATAGTAATTCATCATCGCCCTGCCAGTCCTGCCGTTCCCATCTGCAAAAGCATGAACACCCTCAAACCTCGCGTGCCAAAATGCAGCTGCCACCAGCGGATTTTTATCTCCAAACTCGGAAACCTCATCAAGATCCTGTTGAAGGTCGTTCTCGATCTCATCTACAGGAGCGGCAACATCGTGCATGCCGACTCCCCATAAATCGTTTTTCTTGAATTTCCCCGGTCTTTCCCCAAGTTCCCAACGCCGCTCGTCGTAAGTCCCTTTTGTCAGTTCAAACTGCATCTCCCGAATGGAATCGAGCGAGATAGGTTTACGCTCATCGAACCACCGGTACATCAGCTCACTTGCGTCTTTCAGATTCTTAATCTCGTAAAGCGTACGCAGGTCTCCTGTGTAACCGCATACACGGCCATTCTTAAAAATCTCGTGCGTATCATGGTAAGTGATTTCTCTATTCTCGATTTTCCCTGAGTTGTAAGAGAATAATATTGCAAAATTTTCCAGGTGCGCTGCCAACTCAAGCGACGTAGCGATACTGTAACTACGCCACAATTCCATAGTGCGCTCGTATTGTCTATCTGAATTCATAAAGTCCTGCCTCTTCTTTTCAATTCGATATTTAGGGAATTCTCCCTTTTTATATTATACCATAATACTAACATATTGCATCATGTAATCTACGAAGCGCTATCAAGTCGTCCTGCGAGTCGACGGCGAGACGACTTGCAGGACGTATGGCGATGCGCTTTTCATGCGGCGTGCACGCACGCCTATGACCCGCTCCCCGCGGTCGCTGATAGATTTCCTAGACAGTGCTTCTTTTCAAACAGACAGTCAGATTGTCGCTATAGACCGGCTTGAATCCCGATTCCTTCAAATCTTGAATACCGACATCATTGATGCCGTAATTCAGTACAGCGTAATCCATTCCATAGTCATCGCAAATGGCCGATAGGCTTCCAGAAGAAAGCGCCTTTCCTGCCTCGGCAAGCACATTCTTCTGCCCGTTCTGCCCATTGAACACCTCAATTCTGGTATCAAGATACGGCTTGAACCCGTTTAGCTCCGCCCGGCATCCGGGGTCAATGTCCGTCAAGACTGCCGTTCCCGATACGGCGCCATCCTCTCTCATCGCCTGAAACGCCCTTTCAATCGAGATGGACTTTTGATCGGTCGCAGACAGCGTGCTATAAAACAGAACCGCTCCAAACTCAAGTGCAACCACAGAGATTGAAAATAAGACTATCCTGCTTAACATCTTCGAGCTCACCTTGCATTTTGGCTCAAGCTTCCAGCACCACGTGCTGTAGACGATCATCAATATGCCAAGCAGCAAAAGTTCGTTTCGCCATGTCATCAGGGATAGAAAGAGCAGTCCTGAGATCATCATCGTTTCGAACGAAAATACCGCCTTTTTAAATCCCAAGCATTTGGCATGGAAAATCACCGGCACGACCGAGATGACAATGAGTATCACCGCCTCAACCGGAACGATGGAGAACATCGGTTTCAGTTCCGGCATGGCAACCGTGGCGACATCCGACGTGCCTATTGTCTTAAACGGAAGCGACAGCACGTCTAGTCCGTATGGATTCAACATCGCGGACGCGATCGTAAGTAAGACCGTCACAGCCAATGCGATCCGCGCATTCGAATCCAGCTTACTATCTAATAAAGCGGCAAGCGGCAACATGATCGCGCAGGGCCAGAGCGCACCGTGCAGATTGGCTATAAAAATCCCTAGGAATGGAAAACCAAACAGAAATCTAATATCGCGGCTTTCAATGTATTTCTCCATCAACTCCCAGGAAACAGCCAGGCACAGGATATCGAGCGCACGCGGTGTCGACCGAAGGATATAAACGATTACCGCTCCGAATACGCATGAAACAGCACAGTGAAGAATGCGGTTTCCAGCTTTTGGAAAAGTTTGGTACCAAATGAAGAGAACCGCCACCATGTCCAACAGTGCAAAAAACAGCCGAACCGACATCTCTCCAAAAGTGTCGTAGAGAACTGCAACTAATATGCAGATAGGATATTGCTGGCAGATATAGGTCAATTCCGAATGGATCGATAACGGATCGGTTGTCGGCAGATGACCGTTGGCTATAATCCAACGGCCGGCGGCAACCATATACTGCGCATCGGTTATGAACAACTCTCCTTGTAGGGAGCGAATGCTCAAAGTCACCAGCAAGACCGTCAATAGGACACAGAAAGAGAAATATCGAGCAGGTATATATTGAGGCTTAATGTTGAGACTAAACACAATTAACGTTCTCCTGAAACGGAAGGTGGAACCATGTATTCAAAGTGAAAACCCTTGTACTCCCGACCGCCCTCGATCGCCCGCTGAAGATCGTACATGTGACATGGACGATCATATGCGCAACATTCATGCTCTCTCTCCAGCAAATCCAGCAAATCGGATAATGTATCGAACGTCTTCCCGGTCTCTCGACAGATTAAAGGCGTTTCCTTCAGCCTTTTCTCGAAATCCACGTCGTATCGCAAAAGCCTCCAAGTCAGACCGTCAAAAACGATTCCCTTCTTGCCTGAATTCAGTAAAGACTTATGGTCGAACCCGTACCACCTCGTTAGCTCAAGAACCGAATAATCGCACCTTCCCCGCTCATAGCAGATCACCGGCTGCATGTCCTTAATGCGCTCGCCGGACTTCAGTTTGATATTTTTATTCCAATCGTCTTTCCAAAACCACCGTTCACCCCTCCAGCGTGTCGCCTCGCTGGTCGGCTCTCCCTTCGCATCACAGATTGCAACGATCTTCTTCCAGTCGACGTAACGTGAGCCGAATTTCAGCGCGTCGTGCACATCTGCGTACTCGCGCATCGTTGTCAACTCGATAACCGGACGAGCGCACAGCCTTTTCTCCTCCATGTAGGCTTCTTTTCTCTCTTCAAAGTTCTCACGATTTGCCCAATGCATATCAAAGGCAGGGCATCCATGCCGTATGGCATCTCCGACCTTCTGAACGATCTCTTTTCGCGTTTCCCCGTATCCATCGGACCATATTGCGGCACAGATTTCGTCATAGCTGTGATAGATGGTGTCCGTCTCAAGACAAATCATCTGCACATTCAAATCTACAAGTCTTCCTACTTTCCCGTCCCAATCCCTCACATACGAAAACCTCTTATTCTGAGGCTTGACCTTGTTTTTCACATGGTCTAGGACTACCGATCTGCTTGTGCCGGCAGCCTTCGCCGCCTCGGTCGTAGTCGGGAACATCTCCCCCGTTTCCAAATTGACGATCCACCCGGCGAGTCCTCGAATCTCTGTCAGATCCATATCCGGCGAATACATCGACTCAAAACAATAGAACTGATTTTTGATTGCGACCCATTTGCCCCGCAGCGCCATATTGCACACATCCGACATCCAGCCCTGGGTGATCCCAAGCTCTTTTTCCGCTGCACTGCAGCTCGGCCATCTCTTACCATCGTCAATCCGGACAACCGATTTTGCCGTTCTGCGAACAGGGGCATCGAATGGAAACTCGGCTTCCTTCAACTCGGCAATCTGCTGGTCGGTCAGCTCGCCCGCGCGATAAAGACGGCGAAGCTCGTACTCCAGAGTCTTTTTCCGTTTGAGCTGGTCCTTTTTCCCGTCAGTCATCTGTTAAAGCCCCTTCCACAGCGCTATCTTCTCATCGATTGTCAGTTTCTCGGATCTTAATGCGAGCCGTCGTTCAAGGTTTTTCGCCAAATGCCTTGCGTCCTTCTCATGGTCGATGACCTTGAAGGCTGAAGGCGGAATGAGCTCTTTCGGATCATTTTCATCTGACAGCCGAGCGTAGCTTTCCGACATCATGTTTACAATCTGCTCAATCCCGATCATCTCGAAATTGTCGACCAGATCGATGACCAACGGTTCGAAGTTGCCTGCGGCGGTCAATGCACGCCCAAGCTGCTGATAGAAAATCGTCGGCGACGAGGTGCGCCGTACCATAATAACGGCATCCACGCCCTTGATGTGAACACCCTCGTTAAGCTGGTTGACGCAAAGCAAAAGCTTGATTGCGGTCTCGTCATCGTCCTCTTTGAACCCATCGTATTCACTCGTCCCGAAGGGATTCGAGCTATGGACGACATAGGTATGGACGTTACCGTTTACTCGGGAAAACCATTGCGGGCACATCTTCTCGATTTCATTCAGCTCGAAAACATTCGGACAAAATACGATCACTTTCTCTATTCCCTCAAAGTACTTTTGGAAAATGGCCGGAAGGTTCGCCGCCCTGCTCGCACAATCTCTCAGCTCGTTAAAATCAGCCAGCAACTCCGCCCGCCTACCCGCACTCTCTTCCTTTGCGATGCGCTCGCCGAGATCTTCAATGTAGCCGTTGATGCTGTACCCGGCAGTCACATATGTCGGGACAGGCAGGATGCCTAAAACCCAGCAATCCGTCAACGACATATATGAGACGATATGCCCATCAAAAAGTTCATCGGACATATCTCGGCCGCTATCGCTGTATCGAATCGAAGTCGCGCTCAATCCGATCAGATTGGCGTCGGGATTGCATTCGATAACTCCTTCAACACCACGGGACCACTGTGGTGCCCCCGTATGATGGAACTCATCGAAAATAACCGTATCTGCATGAATATCAAGATTTCCCTTTTGCGCTCGATGCATGGCGGTCTGATACGTCATGCGCTCGATGTTCTTGAATTCATGATTCGGCAGCTCGCGCCTGATGGAAGCTTCCTGCTCCTGCTCGATATAGGTCGAGGGCGACATCCAGAGAATTCGCTCATTCGGATGATCGAAGGCATAACGGTACGCTATAAACGCCTTGCCTGTCCCGGTAGGATGAATGATGCAGGCACGCCTGGTCCCAGACAACATATCCAGAAGTTTGCGATACGCCTTTTCATTATGTGGATACAGTTCCAGTCCGCTCGGCATCTCAATCCCCTTTGTACTCATGTAACCATGGTACTAGGATACCATAATGCTATGCAGAAACATAAAAGAAGGTGCAATCTAGGCAAATAACAGATTGCACCTTCTTGTGAAAGGGGGGGTTATCGACGTGGAGTCCCTGCGGTATCCATGTGCTCCCCCGCGTGGCCGATCACGATCTTCTCCTCATCCCTGTCGATATAGAAGTGGAGCCGGAAGGCGGCCTTGATGTTCCTTCCTTTGACATGCGGCGAGATATCGATCTCATTGCCTTTGTACATCCGCTTGCGGAGCTTCATCAAGTTGGGCATCGCGCAAGTCGTTCCAGACTCTCCGCGAGCCAGCTCATATCCGGTCCGTTTCTTGAACTCAGAACCAAGCCTGTCGTTCACCGTCTCCTTAAAGCATAGATCCCAGAGCGTCGTCGCGACGGCAACCAAGATTTCCCACTCTTCCGTCAAAATGCCGTCAAATTTCTTGGCGCTCCTGTAGGCATCGGGAAGAATCACGATTCTGTCCGGATAGAGCACCTTCGCCAAATCAAGCAGCTGTGTAAGGTTTTCAGGCACTACCGTAAGCGCCTTGCGGATGCCGTTCAACGCATTGGCGTTTAGCTGCTCGAGCTCCGTCATTTCGAGCTTACGCTCGACGGCCCTCTTCTCGTTTTCAAGTCGCATCGCATCGCGCGTGAGCATGTCGATTTTTGCAGCCGCCTCCGAATTCGAAGTCTCCAGCTCGCTCGCAATTTCCTCCCAGTCCGCGATGTCCTTTTGAAGCCCGCTTATCTCATCGCGAAGCGAATCAACCGTTTCGTTTCCACCGGAATCGCCTTTCACCCGCTGCTTCAGCTTCTTAATCCGTGAACTGAGGCGTTTGGCCTCATCGATTCCATCTAACCACCGGACATCGGCGATACTCAGGATATCCCCAGCCACCCTGTCGCTCGCACGGCAGATCCCCTGACGAAGGACATTTATGAATCGCCTTTCACCGTGCCGCGTATATCGATCGATCAGATACTTGGCATAAGCCATTCCCATTTCATTGTCAGCTGGGACCGTGAGATCGACCGGCTTACAGTAAATCTTCAGGCTTGAGCATTCCATGCCGTAATCATAAGCCGGCGTGTTCTTCAGAAATGCCTCTCGATAAGTGTTCATAAGGGCACGGTCGTGCCAGTCAAGGACATATATATCTGCCATCCCGAAAAGCTGCTTGGTCAGATTTTTCAAGTTCCTGACCGGCAGTTTCGATTCTTCGTCGGTGGTGATTAAGATCAAGGAAAGAGTTCGATTCGGATCGGTCAGATCCGGTATGAACTTGCTCGTCAATGTCTCGGAAGTCAGGTATATCGGCTTATCGTTCAAAAAAGTCGAGCCAACGCGAACGACATTCGCCTCATCGCTAAAAAGCATCTTCAGGATCCGCGGCGTAGACGGTATCGGCGGCGCAGCCTCCCCAATGAACCCCCTGACGATATAACGGCTCAATTGGATGTTGACGATACAGGAATCGGCATTTCCGATAATACCGATCCTCGTATGCCAACGGCCATAGATCAGCCTGTGATCCTGTTCATCAAGCTCCATCGCCCACACGACACAGCCCGGGACGCCACTGTTCCGCTTTGATGCAAGGGCGGTCTTTCCCTGTTCAAGTTCAGTTGTCCCATTCCAACCATCAGGTGTCGAATAGGTACCCTCTCGGAAAGAATCACAGTGCTCTTTCGATAGGACCTTTTTTTTCATTAGCCAGGAGATGACAGTCGAGATCACCGACTCACTGGCATTTTCATTATCGGTTCTGGTGATCGTCAAGCGTGTCGCGTATTGTCTATCCTCATCTACGATCGCGTTTACCAGCTGAAGCTGCTGTGCGGCTATACCCGCATCAAGGACGGTTGAATCCAATCCGGCTGTCTCCAGCACAGCTGTTGCTTTCTTTTCCGTTCCACACGAAACCTCCGTCTTGCCGGAACAGAGGGCGAGCGGCGGTTGCCCTCTCCGCTCCCAATTCCTTCAATTCTTTAAAATGAGATCAACGATACTGTAGGTGGTATCCACTCCCATTATTCCCGATGCCTGCTGAAGACACTCTAGAAAATAAGCTGCATCTTCTCTACTTCGGAACGCCATGATCGGTTTCGAGCTTTCCGGACCGTTTGCCATAATCGAAAACACGGTCTCGTCTGTCGAGTCGATCTTGTTTTCCGTGTCGTTGCGTTCTTTTCCAGACATAACGGAATTCTCCTTTTTCGCATCTGAACTTACAGAATCAGCCTCATGTCCGCATGAGACTTTTGCAGGGCATTTAGGCGACTCCTCATGAGCTTTTTCCTGCTCCGCGTACCACTCATTGAAACTGGCGACGATCTCAGAGCGTCGCCCGCGAACACTCTTGACCACCTCGTCACTGCCGTCTGCCGGCGCGTAGGTGAAAAGAAACCTACCGTGAGACGTCTGGTGTCTTGTCAAGCATCCATGTTCAAGCACGCATAGAGCCTCAGGTTCCTGTGGGGCAGGAGGCTGCTTTTGCGCCTCCCGTCCGCTCATTTCGCTTTCAGGCAGCCTTTCACTTTGCTTTCGGTTCTTTGCCTTATTGCTCATATGGCGGTTTTCCTTTTCAAGCTTTCGGCGTTGTTCCCGATTCAGCTTCACCTCCGGATCTACTCCCTGTTCCTTGGCAACGGACCGCATGTCGTATCCGGCAGCGGACGCGGCAGCGAAAAACTGCTTGAACGCCACGGGTCGATTGGTTCCGAGCTGCAACGTCTTGAATTGCCCATTTGAATCCTTGATGCTCGCCATATATGAACCCTTTTGTTCAAACAGGCAGGCTTTCTGCCGATCTCCGGTCACAAAGCGCTTTCCATACATAAAGCTCCTTTCCTATAATCGGATAGTACCAATATACCATAGTGTAATATATCGTTAACGAAAAAGGAGCCCGCTCGCCCGAACTCCTTTTTGAATCGATTCTTTCTTCAGGGCCTTACTTGTCGTAGAGGGCCCACTCTTTGCAGACATCGCGTTCAGCCTGACGCATAAGGCGTTCGGCGCGGCGCTTTGCTTCGCGCTCGCGACACGCCTTAACTTCGGGAAGCATAAACTCCTGGTAGTACATGAAACATGCAAGGCAGATCTCGGCCGTTCCCAGAAGAAGCAGGATTACGTTCATCTCGAAGAACAGGAAACTACCTACCCTGATCTCACAGACAAGTGTCATGCATCCAAACATAAATACGACAGCGTCGTTCATGATACGAATCTTCTCAATATGCGTATACTTTCTCGGGGCGCGATGCTTACCGTTCATCATGGGTTCCTCCCTCTAGGTGCTTAACATGATGATAGTATAGCATAGTACTCTAGTACTATCGCTGAGAAAGTTCAAAATCATACTTGGAAACTCCTCGCCCCAAACCTTGAACGTCACAATCAAGCGATACGCACGGCGATTTGCCAACAATCCGCTATTCCTGCGGTGCCTGACGGCACCTATGATCCGCTCCCTGCGGTCGCTGATTGATTTCCAAGAAAAAGGGAGCGCATTTCTGCTCTCCCCTTTCATAAGCTAGATCAAATATGTATGTAGTGAAATACATCAACTTCACCCTAGCTAATTAGCTAATCGATCCATCTTCAAGAACAAATCCGATCGGTTTGCGCAAGGAGTTGTCTACGATGATATTCGGGTAGTGTCGGATATCGTTGTAGACACTCCCGGCAAGATTATCGATCGCCCACTTGACCAAAACCGGTTCATATCCATTCAGCTCGCAGAAAGCTTCCCGCGCCAACTTACTCTCAAAAGAAACCGCGCAATAGTGTTTCCCATCGCCATCTAAATCCTTGACAGCGAAAAAAGTCTTCTGTGCCATGTTGTCTCTTTACTCCAATCTATCAAGCGCCAGACACCAGATACTTTAGCGCCGGACACTTGACGTCTAATTACGCGATGATCCGCTCCTCAAGGTTTTTGCGCATCTCGACACTGAACAACTTGAGCGCTTCCTCCGCATCTCCGCCGTTCTCAAGATACTCGATCGACAGGTTATCCCTAGCGACAACCATGAGATCGTCGAGCAGGATAGAAATCAGCTCCTCACGACTCACGGAATCTGGGGTGAAGTCATCGAACATGGTTTCCAAGAAAATGTGTTTAACGGACATAGCCATAACCCTTTCTGTAAACCGCCTAACGTAAGGCTATCATATCACGATACCGTAGTACGACCATCGAGAATGAGAAAAAGCCTAAACAAAAAGAGCGACCGTCGCCGATCACCCTTCAAAATCTTTATTTTACGGACTCTGCTGTATTTGCAAGCAGCTAGGTAATGTCATATTCGCCCTGTGCGATGCTTCCCGCGGGAACATGGATACGTATCTCGCACTTTAAGAACTTTCGCCGATCACGTGTCCACTCACCTACTATAGGAAACTCGTGAGTTTCACGGATGACCATCAGTCCACAGCTCATTTAAAGCATGAAGCAATTCATCAGGCAGGTCATCCTCACCGATCTCGCCATTATGCCGCAGGTCGGCAGTAGCATTTGACCAAAATATAAGGTCATTATCAAGGGTACTCTCATATTTGTAAAACATGCGCTTTCCTTCCGTCCGCTTGACGTGGTTAAAGTATACCATAGTACCGTAGTACAACTAACGAGAATGGCGATTTCTCAGAAACGATCTCCATCCGACCGAGAATAGACTCTCTTCATCTCTCTGAGTTTTCTCTTACACCGTTCCCAGTGGATTGTGGATGGTGCGCGTGGTCACGCGGAGCGTGAGCCATCGGCTGTTGTCCTTACAACGAAGTAGGCAGGTTTTCGACAATTTCAACAGCGCGGAGAGTCCCTGGGTGAGGCTCGTAGCGCTGTTGGATTTGTCGGAAACCTGCCCCTTTGTCCGCGAAGGCGGACCCATTAAAAAGCATCGGATTTACCGATGCGGATTCTTCAAAGAAATCGAAATGAGAGATGTGAAATGCCTTCCGGTGATCAAATTCGCAAGCGCTTGCGAATTTGATGGATGTTTGCATTTAGCTTCCTAACTGATATTTAGGCATGGAAAAGGCTCCCGTCCAAAGGACAAGAGCCTTTTCCATAGGAGTAAAGATGCCTAGAGATATTTTAACACAAACCGAACTTCTCCCATTCCTCACCCCAGTCCAGCGCACCGTAAAGATCATTCCAGGCGAAGAGATTCACGTTCAAACGCTCTTTGTTGAAGAGTGGGCCGCATGCACGATCAACCAGACCCTTCTCACTCCAAAAAGCGATCGCGTCCTCGACATCCGACTCGTCCAACCCGAGCAGCTTAGCGATGTCGTGCTGACAATACGGGCAAAAATTTGCCTCGAAGCTCCACGCAGAAATGAATCCGAGGACAAGTCGGGCAATCAGGGATGAATCCGGATATACCTCACCGGCTCGCATGGCAGCCAAGGGAATCGGCGGGCAAGAAGCCTCATCGATATCAGAATTTACCTTAGCCTGTCTGCCTGTGGCAACGGCATCAAAGATATGATCGCACATCTCCAAATCAGGAATAAGATATGAATCCCTCCTGTAAACGAGTCTGCGATCAAGAAGCTCTTTGACCGAAGATTCCACTACAGCGCCGTCCATATGCAAGTACTCTGAAATGAATGCGGCATCATCTGGAATCGGCCCCTTGTCACTGGCAATCAACGACATGACATCGCGCATCTCATAAGTAGGGAGACCTAGCGTTAGCGTCCAAGTCGGAAATGAATATCCATCGCTGTTAAGGAGCTCTTCCATAGCCTCTTCGTCAGTCATTTTTTTCTCCTTCAATTCAGTCAATTAGGCTTCTGACATCTGTGCGACAGGCTCGTTGAACTCGGCTATGCACTTGCAGATGCCGCTCGCACTGTACAGTTTCCCGAGTGCCTTATCATAGCCATAGTCCTCCTTCAAGCCCTCGAAAATCTTCCCGGCCTCCACCCTTGCATGGGCGGCATCGGTCGCTGCCACCGCCGTCACGTAATTCTTGCTTCCCATTTTCCCGGGAACGGTGTAATCGACCTCGAATCGATACAGCATCATTCTTATTCCCTTCTCTCGTGGTGCCGTAATACCAATATACCACAGTAGCATGCTAAGTGATCGCTCAATCGAAAATGCCTTGTAATACTAGAGAAAAAATTACCCAAACTTTTCGATGATACTAAAGTCGAATCGTGTTATAGTCTTATTGTCGCTTAACGAGGAGGCACCACCTGATTCCTTTCCAGGTGGTGCCTCCGCCTTTTTATAGCCAGATAATCAAATATGTCTTCCGAAGGCTTTGCGCTTTACATAGAGCGTTCGTCATCGTTGTAGGCGGAAAACATCATGTCCTTTTCCGCCATCCAGCCGATGCGGACTGCACCTCTCTTGCCGTCTCGACAGATCGAAAGGAGGTGAAACCTATGGGTAACAGCGACAAGGACTTCGAGAAGTCAAACCAATGCGCGTTTGACGCCTACTGCAAAGTAATCCTCAGAAATGAGGCGAGGGACGCATACGACCAGCGTAAACGCAAACTGAAACGCGAACAGCTCTTCGGAGAGATGTCGCCTGAAGAGCTAAACAAGCTCATCACGACAGACCGGTATTTTCAATTCGAACGGGATATCGTGGAAGACGGTTTGCATTTCATTGTGTGCGACCAGGGCGTATATGATGCGCTCATGACACTTCCCGGGGCAAAAAGAAAGATCGTCCTTCTATCCTACTTCGGAGAGATGAACGACCGCGAAATCGGCGACGCGCTCGGCACCGGACGCGCCAACGTCCAATACCATCGCTCACGTGCGCTCGCAATGATGCGAAAGACGCTCGAACAGGAAAGTGAGGAATACTGATGAGCAAGCGAAAAAACAAACTCGTTCCATTCGAAACCATCGTCCTCGCAACGCAGGGCGACCCACAGGCATTAGAACAGGTTATACGACATTACAGACCGTACATACTTTCACTCTGCCGCCGGGAATACATTGCGGAAAACGGCAACGTCTCCATCGTATGCGACAACGAACTGAAACTGCGACTGGAAGCGAAGCTGATGGCAAAAATCCTGCTGTTCGATATCAGAGAGAGGACATACAAAACGTAACACGTAAACCAAAATCGAAACACGACTCTTAAAACCTAAAGATAGCAGGGGAGACCGCGAACCGGTCTCCCCTTGGTTACGTTGTACAACCTGATCCCGCTGTGGTATAATACTACCATACAATAATACAGTCACGGAGGCAATCCAATGGAGAAAAATACCAAAACGCTTGCTTTGGGAGACGATCCTAAAATTTCTGAAATGCCAAAAAGCGAGGATGAGCAACGTAGGCAAAATGAAGACTATGCCAGAAATCTCGGACTTGATGTGATCGACCCGATAGGGGACTGAATCGCGGAACAGCCGACTGGACATGGTAAGGGCTGGTAGCGTATAACCGCTACCAGCCCTTTCGTCTACCTATCTTGCCTGGAGGCGGGCAATCAACGCTTCCTGCAAGACTTTGGAAAAATTGATTCCGCGTTCCTCGCATGATGCATTCAGCCACCCAGGAATCGTCAATGTCTTCTTTACCGACTTCTCCCCATATTTCCGCTCGAATGCCTTGAGATCGATGTCAACCATATTGACGATCGCCCCCTCTTCCTCCGCAATGACATCCTCAATGGAGGAAGCCACCGGAAGAACATTGCCTTCCTTCAATTCATTGAAGAGATACTGTCCACATGCCTCCTGGGCCATCGTAAACGCATCTGCAAAATCATTTCCGTAGGTCGCCAAATCATTCAGATCTGGAAAAATAACCGAATAGCGACCGTCCACTTCTCTATAAAACACCGCTGGATAGATATAGCACATACCGTTTCCTCCTTAACCAAAAACTACTTCAGTCCCGCCTGCCTCAGCACGGAATCCGCGACCCTCAACGGAATATCGCCACCATGCCTCGGTATCGTGACCTTCCCTTTCTTCAACGGATGCCGGTACTGGTAATGCGATCCTCTTACATCACACCGAATCCAGCCATCCGCGACAATCAGCCTTTCAAGTTCACGAAACCTCATCTTCTGTTTACCCTTTCTCTAATTATAACACGTGTAATACGTAGTGTAAATACCATACCACTACGGTACGAGACTACTACCGATAACACCGATTTTTTGCAAGCGGGACGCTTTTTGCGCGTCCTGCCTGCTGGTTTGTGATATATCATTTTCTGTGCATTCCGACTACGGGTTACTGGTATCTCGGTAGCATAGTACCGTAATGCTATTCAGATTTAAGAGTCTTCACGAACTTCGCCACAATACTCTGGCTGGATTCCGCCATGTCATCGAGGAGTTTTGACGCCTCCACCTTGTCGAGCCTGCCGACCTCGATCACCGTGTCGGCCGCCCTAGAATATGCGTCGAGCGCGGATTCGATTGCGAACTTGGCTCTCGCAATAGCTCCGGTCAGCTCCCTGTTCTCGATCGCCTCAGTCACTTGGCGTTTGGCGGCATCGATCTGTTTCCGTGCGACGTCTGCAACGGCTTTCGCCGCCCTCTCCTTTTCCTCAAGTTCAGCACGTTCCTTTGCAAACTTAGCGTTCATCTCCTCTTCGGCTTTTCGTCGGGCCTCGGCAACCTGTCGATCTCTCTGTCCATTCAGTTCGTCGATCTGTTTAAGCAGTTCCGACTGCTTTTCGGCAGCGGCATCGAGTTTCTTCCGCTCCTCTTCAAGGGCAATACCGATTGCCTCTTTCTGCCGCTTCTGGTTGGATTTCTCGGCCTCTGCCGCCCGTTTCTCCAATACCTCGATTTGAGCAGCAACCTTGGCTTTCTCGGCAGTCAATTTCGCCATTTGAGTATCCTTTTGTTTCAGCTCGTCAGCGAACTTGGCTTCCGCCTCGGCTGCGTTCCTGTTTGCAAGCTCTTTAACGGCTGTGACCTTTTCCTTCTCCTGTCTCACCTCCTCCTGGAGCTTACGAAGCGCCATCTCTCCAGCTTTATGTTCCTCTGCAAATCTCGCACGCTCGTCTTCCGGAAGGTCAATCAAAGCCAAAGCCTGCGTGTAGCTCAAATTCGCAAGCGCTTGCGATTTCTCTGCCAGCCCGTTCCGACCGTACTCTTGATAGATCTTCATGAAGTTGTTCGCCGTCCTCTGGCTGTAATCGACCCTTTCCTTAAGCCACGTTCCCCACGTGCCGCGCTTCACCATAGCTTTCGCCTCGGTCAGACGCCGGCCGATCTCGATTGAGTTGAACAGGACGACCTGTTTCGTCTGTTCCGTAATCATCCGGATCTCTGAAACCAGCCTATCCTCCCTTGCAGCATCCTCGTCGGAGACATACTGGACTGTCTCCTCACTCTCCGTTTCAGTCATCATCGGAACGACATTTCCCCTTGCGATCACCTGGGCCTCGACCTCTACGCTTTTCTTCGCTCTTCCCATCTTGTTTTCCTCCTATTTTTAAATGATTTAGGCTGAACAGCTTGTCTGTTCTGCTGTGCCTATACCGGGCATGAATGCAACGTAGTGGAGCGAGGGCGCGAATCAAGGGCGAAGTCTTTCTGCCAGTTTTTACGGAGCATGCGGAGGAAAAAGTTGCAGAAAGATGTGCAGACACCCTTGATGGTCAAGCGCAGGAGCGGCATAGAATGCCAATGCCTCGGATAGGTCCAGTTCCCGATCCCAGAGGGAACTTTCCTTTTTCCAAAAAGGCCGGCGCCGATTGAGCCCGACATAATTTAGGCGATACTAGCGTACTGTGGTATCAAGATGAGGACTTGCATTTTCTTCAAGTGACACGTAAATGTCTGCGAAAAGAAAATTGCAAAGGGGGAATATACTATGAACGACGTCAATGGATATGATAGTACTATCAAATATGCTATTATGGATATCGTAGGTGCGATCAACAAAATAGAATCAATGAAACAAGATAGATACTTAACGATGCATCCATATTCCATCACGCATAGCGCAGATGGCTATTACCGAACATATCTTCCAGCCGACGATGGCAAACGTAAACAAATTAAAAAGAAATCGAAAAGCGATCTCGAAAAGGTTGTCATCGATTATTGGATGAAGCGCTCGCCTACATCTTTTAAGGAGAGATATGCCGTATGGGTAGACCGTCAAAAGCTAAAAGGCGTTTCTGATAACACGATATACAAATATCAGACCGACTACGCACGTTTCTTTAAAGGTAAAAAAATCGAAAAGAGAGATGTCCGAACGATCGATGAAGAATATTTAGAACTATTTTTTGACGAACTGCTTTCAGAAAAGGAAGTACCCTATCGGGCATTGAAAGCACTGTTCGGTTATCTTAAGGGGGTATTCGATAAGTCGATTAGGGATGGATTGATTGAAAGCAATCCGTGCCTAAAAATTGATTTGCCGCTTTACAAAAGGAGATGCAAGCAAGCGATTGTTAAGACGCCGGAAGAACGGACGTTTTCACAAAGCGAAAAAAATAGACTAGTAAATTCTCTTAACGAAAAACGAAAAGAGCGTCCTGATGATGTTCTTCCATATGCCGTTGAGCTTGCCCTTTATACCGGAATGCGTGTAGGTGAACTTTCAGGATTGATGTGGAACGACATCGACGAAGTCAACAAGCGCATCCTTATCCGGCACAGTGAAAAATTAAATCGACTGACAAACACTTTTTACATCTCGACGCCTAAAAACGGAAAGACGCGGATCTTCCCATTGACGATCGAAATCGCCGAGCTGCTTAAAAAGATTAAAAATGTCGAGAAAAAATACGGCTATTTGACTGAGTTCGTTTTCTCTAATGCGGATGGACGTATTCATGCAAGAGTCATCTCGGGATATATGAAACGGCGGACATCTAATGAGGGGTTCACTAATCCAAAAAGCATACATACCGCAAGAAGGACTTTGAATTCAGAGCTGCTTGCTTCCGGCGCACCAAGAACCATGTGCTGCGCAATGATAGGTAATACGGAGCGGGTAAATGAGGAATACTATACGTACGATGTTTCCTCCACGAGCGAAAAGATGGAAATAGTCACAAAGATAAACAGCCGGGTTACTTCAAATGTTAACGGTAACTGCAATGATGGTAGTCTTTAAGCTATCGAGTAATCAAAAAGGTAATCAAAGGTAATCAAACATTCTGAATGTAAAAATCCCTGAAACCCTTGATTTATAAGGGTTTCAGGGACGTTAGGTGAATGCCGGCAGCGGGACTTGAACCCACGAAAGGGTCCGCAAACCCTTATAAATCAAGGGTTTGCGGCATCGGGTAATCAAAAGGTAATCAAAAAGGTAATCAAGAAAAAAGAGAAGGAGAGTTATCGCATCTACTTGAGAATTACCATTCTTAAAACCCGATGTCATTACAAAAAAGTTCGTATGGTACTATAAAAAACGAAAGGGGCCTTGCGGCCCCTGGCAGATTGAAAAAGCCCAAAGTTTTGGCGAACGGACAGGCTCTTTCGGAAAGCGAGCTTCTTTGAAAACTCAATGAGGCTCAAAGGTGGCTCTTGTTGTTTCGAGTATACCACACTCGGTAAGACAGGCCTCCTTTTCCGAAAGTTCAAATGACCTAAGAGGAGGTTCTACATATGCCACACAAAATGATGAATTCGCAGATAGCGGACGTGCTTCACGATAACAGGTTGTCGATCGAGGCACGTATGCTATATGCATACCTCTGCTCATTCGATGATGGCGCACCACCCTCGACCTGTCAGATTATCAGGCAGCTCGGTATCGGCAAGACGCGATTCTATCGATATCGAAACGAGCTCGAAGCGTTCGGACTCATCGAGGTCGAGAACACGATCACGTCCGGCGGCGGGGTCGCAAAGTACTCTTTCCCCGACAAACCGGTACCGACCGCAGAAGCCGAGGAGATTTTGATCAGCCGCCTGATCAACAATAACAACAAAGCGATGAATTTCAAAAAGGAAAGGAATGATGGAAATGCAGGGAAACGCAACTGAAATCGACGAGCGCAACCTTTTGCAGCTCGATGCGCTGCTCTCCCACGGATATGGGCTCTCGCCGCAGCTCGTGATGAGATCAAAGGGCCTATCCATCGAAGCGAAGGCACTCTACGGATACCTGAGCTCATTTGCCGGCGCGGGGGACACGGCTTTCCCATCAACTTCCCGCATTCTCGAAGAGCTTGATATCAGCAAGAACCGTTTCTACAAGATCCGCAAGGAACTGGTCTCATGGGGCTTCATCTCGATTGAGACCACGGCGACCTCTGCGGGGTTAAGGACTGTCTACACGCTGCCGCAGAACCCGATCGCCATCAAGACGGAAATCGACGAGATTGCAAACCGACGCAATGAAATCAAGAGCAGCTTGGTGGCGAATCTCCATAACGAGGACATGGTGAGTCATAAGAGGGATTCTGAGTCTGAGTGTCTTCAGCAATCAGCAGGTAACGAGCCTTGTCGTCACTCTGAAGCCAAGGCTCAAAACAGGGGCTCCAATCTGAAGCCATGTCTCCAATCTGAAGACGAGGGTTGCCTTCAATCTGGCGACAAGCTATATATAGATACTAATATCAATCCAAAAGTATCAATAGATAGATCCGCCGCCCATCCTTCCGATGATGAAGGTCCAAGCGACTGGAAAGTCACCGAGGGAATGACTGATCCGACTCAACGAGATGACGGCGAGTCGGATCGCGGTGCGACTGGACGGAACGCGTTAGATGCGGTGCCTGACGGCACCTATGATCCGCTCCCTACGGTCGCTGATGGATATACCCTTTCAAATTCTGAATTCGAGGCTTTCAACCGTCTCTGTTCCTTGTCCATCAAGACGGTAAGGGGAGCCGTTCGGAACGAGGCAGCAAAACAGTATGCCAAGAGACTCGGGGAAGGATACTCTCCCGCCACCATCGAGAAGGCCTATATCGACTATGCGGAAGCCTATCGGCAGAACAACCCTTCACCGAGGTTTGCAAAGCAACTGTCAGATTGGTTCGTCAAAAGCGATGGTTTCGCGTATTTCGCCAAGAAACCTGTAATTCGAACAACGACAGCCACCAAGGCTACAAGTGGTCAAGATTCGGATCTCAGGGCCGCAACGGAGGCAAAGAACGATCGGCTGACACTTGCCGCGACCGATCCGACCTTCAGGGACCTTGAGGCAGCCGTTTCGAAGGCACGGTCACTCTGGGGACATGCCTGCATGACGTCTGACGTGGAGAACGCAAGCCGCCTCAAGGAGGAGTGGAGCAAGGCAACGGAACGGGCCAACGAGTATTACGAAACCCATTGCACATCAGCGATCGCGACAGCTTAGACGATCTGAAAACACGGGGGAACGGAAAATTGCCACGTTCCCCCGACCGTGCAAGATGTGAAGTGGTAGAATCTTACAAAAGATTTCTCAAGACCCTACCAAAGAAAGGAGAAATCATATGAGCAGCAATTACCAGCAGAAAAAAATGATGAATGCCCGAGGCGCTATCGATACAAAGGGCAACATCGTCCTCGAGCAGTTCCAAGACGGCACGGCACTCCTCTTCCAGCCGGGCAACGCGCAGCCGTTTTGCGTGGCTACAGACTATGACCGCGCGACGGCCTCGTGGTCATACGGAAAGTACTTCAGTGATCTCGGATGCGCCCATGAGGCTGCTGACCCTGAGATTATCGAGGACGCCAGCGTCAGATGGGTCAAGGAGGATATCCGGGAAAAGCTCAAAGCGCAGGATATCGCACCGACAGAATTCAACGTGCAGTCCGTCATCATGGGCGATTCAAGGCTTTGGGAACGTCCCCTCGATAGGGAGTTCCGCGACAACATGATTGCGAGCGGAAACGACGATCTCGATGCACGCGTTACCATTCTCAAGGAGAACGGGAACTTCAACCATGTCAAGTACTTGACGACGGTGATCTCGACGAACATTAAATAGAAAGGAGACAAAAATGACAAGCCGTGAAATGGTTCAAGATTCCGCCACACGCAATCAGAGAACTCTTGCTGATGCTGTCGTGGCTACAAATCGTTTCAGGGAGCTAGATGCTCGCTTTAAGTCGCACGATGGAATGGACCTCGATCCATCGACACCTGAAATCGAATCGGGATATGAATTCAATCGGCGCTCCATCGAGGATGACCGTGCTGCTGATGACCGAAATTCCATTTCGGATCAAGATATTGATTCACGGCTGTAATATGAATTTCCTGACGTATGGTTTGCAGATCGCATAATCATTGCGTGTTAGTACCGTAGGATGCAAAAGGCATCCAGAAGGGATGATTGATAATGGCAGATTTGGGAGAGGAAGCATTCTCCTCACAAATGAAAGTCGTCGCGACTTTCTTGCGGTTGCTTGAAGAGCTCATGCGTAATAAGCAGCAAGACCTCCGCTATGGCACCAAAACGCAAAGGCGAGGTATCCTTGGTCGAATGAAAGACTTCGTCGGAGGAATCTTCAAGAAAGTCTATGATGGCACATTCGGACGCCTGTCGCGTAATGGAAAAGATTATGGTCAACTTGACCTTAATGATCCGGCTGTTGCAAAGCTCTTTGCGGACACAATGAAGCAAATGGGCATGGATGCGATGCATGAAGATAACAATCTTCTGTTCAGCACTTCCGATGTTGCAAAAATCCTGGCCTTTTCCAAGATGGTTGAACAAGAGCTCGGTAAAAAAATCGAGCACGAAAACGATACCCCTGAAAAAGAGCAATCTCAGGAGCACGGACAAGACCAGGAAAGGCAAGCCGATGCCCGAGGTTGGTCTGACTATCCCGCAACGCCCGAACAGATTGATCTCACAGCTACCGTTCTGGCAGCCGATGAGGGTGTTTCGATTGATGAAATCAAGAAAGACTTTTCGGAAAACCCGTCAATCGGCGAATTGCAGATTGCTCTTGAAGCAAAAGGCCACGACACTATGGCAATCCAGCCCGACCTGAAGAATTACGCGACACCAGAACAACGAGCACAGCTGGACATGCTCAAAGATAAGGGCATCATCGGTGAAAATGAGCTTATGCAGCTTGGTAAGTATCCTTCTCAGGACAAGGCGAGCGAAGTGCTCGAAAACCATGCGGATGCCGTAAAAATGCTCGATTCCGATGAAATCTCAAATCGAGCGGAAGCAATTCGCAGTCACGATGGAATGGATCCAGATTCTCACACCAAACAGGTCGAATCCTGGAAGGAGGATCTTTCCGCGAAAGTCGGAAATGCCTTCGAGGCATCTCGTGATGCAAATGGTCAACCGAATCTCAATAATTTCGCTCTTCAGTGCAATTTGCGCGGCATCGCCGTGCAGTTCGCCAATGATGGAGAGCTTCTATTCACGGATGCCAACCAGCATCACAAGCAGGTCCGCGCCGACAACCTCGATCCGAAATTCTCCCGTAACAGCGAGGCTTTCAAAGGTCAGAAAATGTCGAAACCGTTGAAGCAAAAACAGGAAGAAATCATTAAGAGCACAGACCAGCGCAATCATGAACATTCACGTGCCCACGACAGTCAGGATCATGGTGACGCGCATGGCTCCGAGAACAAAGCTAGGTAAGGTGGTGCTCCTTGGCGTCCAATAAATCGAAAACTCCGGGCCCAATTCAGGTCGTGGTAGTTCTAATGTTGACCGTTCTTGCCTTCTACTTCGGCAATCGGTTCGGACAAGTCTTTGATTTCAACACCATGGAGATTACCGACGGGGCGCTCGCGACGGTCAATTCGATCGTCGCGGCGCCTGCCGCTATCTCAATGGCATCTGTTCCCATGCTGTATGCAATCGGACTCGCCATTACGGTTCTTATCGTCTGGCTCTACACATTCATGTATGCCGGTAACTATCGCTATGGAGAGGAAGCCGGGTCTGCGAAATGGGGCACCCTTAAAGAAGGAGTCGCCTTCAAGGATCAAACGGATCCGTCCAACAATCTTCTCTTCACGAAAAATTATGGTCTTGCCCTGAAAAAACCAAAGTTCGACCTCGAACATGACCGAAACCTCAATGTCATGGTTATCGGCGGTTCCGGCTCTGGCAAGACCCGTAACTATGTAAAACCTAATCTCATGCAGCTTAATGCAAGCTACTTTCTGACCGATCCGAAAGGAACATCCCTTCCAGAGTGCGGATATCTTTTCAGGGACAACGGTTACCGCATTAAAGTGTTCAACACCATCGAATTCAATAAATCGATGCATTACAACCCGCTTAAATATGTTAAGACAGACGCAGACATTCTTTCCTTTGTCAACTGCCTGATCTCGAATACCAACGGAGACAAACAGTCCGGTGGAGATCCGTTCTGGGAGAATTCAGAACGTCTGCTCTATACCGCGCTCATCGCCTTGTTGAGAGACTGGTTCCCACCGGAAGATTACTCGTTGGACGGATTATTGACGCTTCTTTCCATGGCAGAAGCCAAGGAAAACGATGAGAATTTCAAATCTCCGCTCGACATGATCTTCGATGAGATCGAGACGGGCAAAGTTTACGAAAGAAATCCGTTCTACCAAGGCCCGTCGACCTCAAGCTCCTATGCAGACGCGGAATCAGACCGAATGGCAATCAGCGAGAACACGACCGACGAGTTCACTTGGCAGTCAAGCCTCATGGAGCGTAACAATGACGGACTGTCTCCTGCACGTGAAGGCGGATTGACGTCCGATCAGGATTTCGCATTGGCAAACTATAAGATGTTCAAAGTAGCTGCCGGCAAGACGCTGAAGTCCATCATCATCAGTTGCAACGTACGCATGGCCCCGATGCGAATCGAGCAGGTGCGCGAACTGTTGAAATACGATGAGATGAATCTTGACGAGATGGGAGATCCCGGACAACGTACCGCTGTCTTCGCCATCATGTCGGATACTGACAAAACCTTCTCGTTCCTGCACGCAATCATGATGTGGCAATCAATTGATATCTTGTGTCGCCGAGCGCTCGAGAAATACAACGGCAAATTGCCCACGATGGTCAACTTCATCTTCGATGAGTTCGCAAACATAGGAACTATCCCAGATATCGAGCAGACGATTGCCGTCACTCGTTCTCGTAACATCGGCATCTCGATTATCCTCCAGTCTGTCGCACAGCTGGAAAGCCGCTACGATAAAAAGGCAAAAACGATTATCGATTGTTGCGATACCACCCTCTTCCTTGGCGGCAAGTCGAATTCCACCAACAAGGAAATCTCCGAGATGATCGGCAAGCAGACGATCAATCAGAAGACATTCGGCGAGACGCGCGGACAGTCCGGTTCAAGCTCGAAAAACATTCAGATCCAAGGTCGTGACTTGATTGATGCCGCCGAGATCGGCAAGATGAATCGCCGCGAGGCAATTCTGCTCATCGCCGGCACGAATCCACTTAAAGATTTGAAATACCCGGTCGAGCAACACCCTAACTACATCTATCTCGACCCCGGTCGAAACAAGCCCGGTCAGGTTAAAAACCGCTGTCTGTACGATGAACCCTTCAATATCTTGGAATACATGGACGAAATTAGGACAAAAGACGATACCTACGCGTCATAAATCACGCGTTTGGTATACACTGAATCAGTGCAACCGACACGGAAAAAAGGAAAGGAATTGAATGGGTGGATAAACTTATAAGAATTTTTGCCCAGCCGATAGGTTTTGCCGGTACTGCTTTTGGCATTGCCGGCCTAATCTATCTCGGCATCTCATTGGCAAGCGGTGGAAGGCGCCAGCCTGAAATCGTTAAAGCCATTGCAATGATCGTAGCTGGTTTTACCGTTGCAGCAGCAATGGCGCTCTATGGCTACACCGGGCATTAAGCTCATGGAATCTCAGAATATTTAAAGAAAGGAATTTAGCGTATGCTCTCTCAAATCATGACTAAGATTTCCGGAGGCGTCACCTTTCTCGGCGGCGTCCTCATCGTTTTCGGTCTTGTCAATCTCGGTATGACAATCAAAGACGGTATGCAAGGCGGTGGCGGTCAGCTCGCCGGCGCCATCGCCATGATCGTCGGCGGCGGTATCGTCATCGCAGCCTCCGTTTTCCTCGGCAACCTGGACACCAGTTTCGCTGGCTAAAGGAGGAAATGCCCGATGCTTAGCGTTGCAATTCATAAGGATATCGCCGAATATCAACCGAAAGTCATCGGTAAACTTACCGGTCGTACCCTTATCTCAATCACTGTCGCATTAGGGCTTTCCATCGCTGTCGCCGTCTATATGAATCTCGTTTTGAAGATCGATCCGACCGATCACCTGGAGTTCATCTATGCGGTTTCACTGCCCTGTTGGTGCTGTGGCTTTTGGAAGCCTCACGGGCTGCCATTCGAGCAATTTGCTCTCCTTTGGCTACAGCACCAGCTCTCCGATAATCGGCTTTTTTACAAACCGTCAATGTTTAAGAGCGGGTTCGTGAAAACGCCGGATGAGATCGCGCAAAGCAGGAAAGGAAAGCTTTATGACAAATCAACCAGAAAGTTCCTTGATGGGACAAACGGACTTGAAGCCTACAGCCCAAGGGCAGGTCGAGTCATCTATTAACGATACAATCAATTTTATCATGGCTAAGGTTGCCGCTGGCGAAATCGACGCCGCCACGGCAACCGAACTGATTGCTGCCGCTCGCAAGGATTATGAAAGCAACGTTCCGGTGACCACATCTGCCCAACAGGCCGTGCAACCCCAACAAACTGCGAATCCCTATCAAGCCGATCCTCAGACTGCATACGCTGTACCTGAGATGGAACCAGAACAGACTCCTATTGATTATGGACAGTTCGCTACTTCGACAAACTATCCACACACCTACGATGTCGAAGATTCCTCCGATGTCGATATGGATGCACTGAGCGGTATTGCCAGCGATGTGTTCGATAAGCAGCCTCGGAAAAAGCTTTCCCGTAAAGAAAGAAAAGCCCAGGCTAAGGAAATGAAAAAACTCCAAAAGGAGTCGAATGCCAAACTCAAGGCGAATGCAAAGAGCAATAAGTCCATTCAGAAGCAGCTAAAAGACCGCGATAAGGAACTCTCGAAAAAGAATGAATTTGCTCGCTACAGGCGCAAAACCGCAAAAGACGTCACTTCATTCATCGGGTACAATCGCATGTATGAAGACGGCATATGCGAGGTCGAGGAGGGAATGTTCTCCTCCTGCATCTGTTTCGAGGACACTTCTTACCATTCTGTTCGCGAGGATGCTCAGAAAGCTGTATTTACGTCGATCTGCCGTCTCTACGACCAGTTTGGCGCGGACACGCTTGTTCAATTCAATATCATCAACACACCGCTGCTCAAGGAACAGATTGGGCATCGCAAGTTCTTCAATCCGAGCAGCCAACTGAATGTAAACGCCGCAAACGATGCCGCCGTCTTCAATGAGATCTTAAATGAGAAGATGCGGCAGGGTGTTTCGAACATCCGGCGTAAGATGTATATCACCTTTTCGGTTTCCGCCCCCACGGTGGACGATGCCGTTCCGAAACTCGCCCGTATTGAAAATCAGATCTCGCAGATTCTCACATCTATCGGTTCAAAGAGCCATGTTCTCGATGGTGCGGAACGACTGGCACTTCTGAATAGTCAGCTCAACCCACTCAAGCCATTTAACTTCGATTATCGACGGGATATCTCCGCTAGGATGGTGCAGACGACAAAGGATTGTATCGCACCGATGACACTTGATTTCAAGCCGGAAGGTCTTGCCGACTGCTTCAAGACGGGTGATATGTGGGGACAGGTTCTTGTTATCAAGAAGCTTGGTTCGGAACTAACCGATCAAGCGCTTTCCGATATCACCGAACTCCCGATTCCTCTTAATGTCACTTGGTTCGCACAACCTATGGATAAAGCGGCTGCCGTCGCTTTCACGCGACAGCGTTTGGCTTGGATCGATAAGGAAATCATCGAGGAACAGCGCTCGGCAGTTCAGAAAGGCTATGACTTTTCAATCCTTCCGCAGGAGCTCAAGTACTCTAAAGAGGAAACTGAAGACGTCATCGATAACCTTCAGAACAAAAACCAACGTCTTTATGTTTTCACGGGACTTTTCTATACATACGCACCGACTAAGAAGCAACTGGATAACCAGGTGCTTTCCATCATCTCCGCCGCCCGCCAAAACTCCATCGAGGTCAGCACCTATGAATACCGACAGCGGCAAGGTTTCAACTCTATCTTGCCGTTAGGTCACAACCACTGCGAGATCTCCCGTATGTCCACAACTGCCGAAGTCTCCATCCTCATGCCGTTCGCAACAATGGAACTGGATGATAAGGGCGGCAACTATTACGGTCAGAACAAGCACTCTTCTAACCTGATTTTCTGTAACCGCAAGCTCCTCGCATCACCGATGGGTTTTGTTTGCGGCAAGACCGGTAGCGGCAAGGGCATGGCCGTAAAGACCGAGATGACCGGTACGATTCTCAGCAACCCGACAGATGAAATCTACATCATCGACCGTGCCGGCGAATATACGGGTATCTCAAGTCGCTACGGCGGCGTGACTTACAACTTTGCAGTCGATTCGGATACCTATCTGAATCCGTTCGATACCGTTTCCGTCGAAAGCCTCAGCCCGGATGCCCAGCTTGCCTTCAAGATCGATGCCATGCTCGCCCAGGCAGGCGCTTCGGCCGCCGAAGCAGGCCGTGATCTCGGTGAGGAAGACCAGTCGATCATCACGCGTTGCGTACAGGAGGCTTTCTTCGACGCGCGTCAACGCGGCGAACAGCCGCCCCTCCTTGAAGACTTCTACAACAAGCTGCTTGAACAGCCTGAACCTGAGGCAAAGACCATCGCGCTGCGTTACGAGCGTTTTGTCACAGGTGCCCAGTCCTTCTTTAACCATCAGAGCAACGTCGACTTCAAGTCTCGTATCGTGGATTTCAATTTGAAGGACTTGCCGGACTCGATGCTCGTCTTCGGTCTAATCAACGTCTGCGAGGCAGTTCGTAATCGTATGTACTTCAATGCGAAACGCGGAGTGCGTACATGGCTGTATGTCGAGGAGATGCAGTCCATGTTCGCTTACCCGACGGTGCTCAACTACTTCTCTCGCTTCTCGAATGAGGGCCGAAAATTCGGACTTTTGCTGACAGGTATAAGTCAGAACGCCGTGGCAATGTTAAAGAACAAAGCTGCTCAAAATCTTGTCCTGAATTCCGACTTCCTGCTTCTGCTCAAGCAGTCTCCGCTCGACCGTGCCGAATGGGTACGCCTGCTCGGTCTTTCCGAACAGGAGGAGGAGTTCATCGACGAATCTGTCGAGCCGGGCGATGGTTTGCTTATCGCCGGCGGTGCGCGTGTCCCGATTCGCGGTAAATTCCCGTCCGGTAACGTACTCTATGACCTCTTCTCGACGAACCCGAATGAGGCTGCCGACAAGAAGCGCATGCAGGAATTTGCAGCACGCGAAAAATCCCGCCTTGGATAAAATTAGCTGAAAAGGAAAGGGGCTGACAAGATGAGAGCAGACGATTTCGTCACAGGTGATTCTGCAAGAGGAGCTGGACAAAGCTCTCTTGTTGGTACCGAAACAACGAATGCAGTCAACACTGGTCTTGTCGGCTCCGCCACTGCAATTGCCAAAAACATGGTCATCGGCGGCACTGAACTCGGTGATGTCGACAAGATGTATCAAACTGGCAAATCGGCTATAAAAGGATCTGTAGGTGCCGCGCGTGTCGGTTCTGACCTTGTGAAAGACACCGTTGACACGGCAAAAACAACGGCTAAGGCTTTTAAAGCAGGGCTTAACGGCGAGGATATCGATCTTTCCGGAACAAAATCACGTTCCGGAAGTAATCTGGCGAAGGGTACGAAAAAAGCTGCCAAGGAAGGATTTCGAGCCGCAAAGCGTGCCGCCATCAAGGATTCCGAACTTGAGGATGTGGACAACCTTTATCAAGAAGCAAAAGGATTAAGCAAAGCGGCTGTCAGTTCTACAAAAGGCGCCGTCAGCAATACCCGTAAATTTTGGAAGATGCTAAAACGCTCAACCGCGCGAATTAAAGCCCTTTCGAGAAAACGATTCACCGCCGGCGCCGGCAACAAGTTCAACCAGCAGATGTATCGGTATATGCGTTCAGCCGCGTACCAATCTGTTTCCACCGGCGGTGGAATCATCAATACAGCAAAGAACGTTCTTTCTTATGCATACTGGAGCGTACGCATGGCAGCAAATGGCATCGGCGCAATTTTGGGTGCCTTGTTCGGCGCCATAGGTGTGCTTATTATTCCAGTGATCATCATAATCGCCGTCATTTGCACTATTTCTGGTGGAAGTAAAGGCGAAAATGCATCCGTGGGCTCTTTGACTGGTGACGAGGCCACGATAGCGCAATACCTTATCGACAAGGGTGTCGATCGCACCCATATAGCTGCAATCATGGGAAATATGTTCCAAGAGTCGGGCTGTCACCCTACTGCTTTGAACAGTTCATCCGGGGCCTATGGAATCTGCCAGTGGCTTGGTGGACGAAAGACTGGTCTGGAAAACCTTGCCAAGAAAAAAGGCAAAGATATGTCCGACCTTTCCGTTCAACTTGACTGGTTCTGGGAAGAATTCGCCGAATCGTGTTCGGGATGGAATAAAGCAAAGTATAAGGTTTTTTGTGCCCAGTCCGATCTCAAACAATGTGTCTATCTTTTCAGAAGCCAGTTTGAGCGCTGCGGAGAAAGCGAAGCGGCCGACGCGAATCGTTTGGCGCAGGCTCAGCGTATCTACGATGCACTGGGAACCAGTAATGGAACTAACGGAATTGACGGAAACGGTCAGGATTTAAAGAAAGCCACCAGAAGGCAAAAAGACGTAGTTAATGCCGCCAATACAACTAAGTCCCCAGGACAGGGATGGTGTGCTGCCTGGGTCACGAACGTCTTCCAGAGCGCCGGTATCGGTTACTTTGGGGGAAACGCTTGCGATATGTGCCGCGCTTACTGCACCAGCACTAACGTTCGGGATTTAAAAGTTGGAATGATCATCGCTGACGTGTCACATCCTGGAACAGGCGATGCGGGTCGTCTTTATGGGCATGTCGGAATCTATATCGGCGATAATAAGGTCATCAGCAACGAGGGGGCTATTACCATCAAGAGCCTTCAAGAATTTGTCGGTTTTTATGGAAAGGGTACTGGATGTAAATGGGGATGGCTCGGCGGCGTCGATCTATCTAAATAAAAGGAAAGGAATAAAAGCATGCGAGACATCTGGTTTTTAATAACAGACCATAAGGGAATCGTGAAAATCCTTGCAATCCTAATCGCTATTTTCTGCGTCGTTTCCATCGGTGTCAGTTCTTATACGTCTACGATGAAAGTTCAGGAACAGCAAGAACAACAGGCGAAAAAAAAGGAAAAAGAAAAACAGATCAAAAACAGCTCAGTAAAACTGAAAAAAGACCAACAGAAAACCATCGATGAATATGATGATGCAACAGCGCAATTTTCTGCCTTGCTGTCCTCTAATGTCTGGGCAACTTACAGCGGCACCGGAAGAACGCTATATTTCACAGACTCGTCAATCATTATCGCTGATCCGGAAGCTGATCCATCTAAAGTTGAAAAGCCCTTTGTCATCAAAGGCCTTTCAACTGAAAAGGTCGATGTCGGTGAGATGAAAAATCTCACTAGGTACAATTGCGCCTATGAATCAGACGATGATAAAACCAGAGTATTGACCGTCGATAAAAACGATGACGGTACATATTTCAAGATGTCTATTGATGTGAAAAACAGCGGCACGAACGAGGAATATGTAAGAACTCAAGCCGCTGGTACTTTTGATATCGACGGCATTAGTGAAGATATGTCTGCTTTGCTTGGCGATTCGAGAAGCATCATTGAAGATTTTCTACGCGAGCAATGTGCTCTCTATTATCCGACCGCGGTCGAAGCCGAGTGCAACGGTATCCTTACGGCCGACTTCAACGCTAACGAATATAGGGTTGATTTTTCCCTGAAAGACACGGAAGACCAGCAGCTTACGGGGATTACTGTGGTTTACCATCTGAGCACAAAACAATGTGAACTGATGTAAAGGAGGAATTTTATGTTTAAAAATAAAAAAATAGTACTTTTTCTCCTTGTTCTACCTCTGGTTGCTGTTTTGGTTGCTCCGAAAGTAGCCCTTGCAGATGACGACTCCGATTGGGTCAAAAATATCCCAATCATTGGCGGCGTTGTTGACTTTGCTTCGGATCCAGGTGGATGGATTACCGATCGTTTTGCTGAAGGAGCTGAGTTCTTTTTCAATGATGGTCTTCAAAATATCAAGACTACTTCTACAAAATCGATTCTTGGAAAATCATTCAATAATCTTCTGGGCAAGAAAACAGGCACCTTTTACAGCACGGTTAGCTTTGTTAATAAGTCAGTCGTCATGCCAACAGCAGCTTCCATCCTAAGCCTTGTGATGTTGATACAATTGATAAAAATATCACAGCGTATTGATGGAACAGCTACCTTACCAGCAATTAAAGACATTGTCTTTTTAATTATCTATGCGACGATCTTCATTTGGCTTCTCAAAAACTCATTGAAGATCTGCGCTGGAGCATATGATCTATTTAACGAAATGATTGGTAAGATCAATCAGTCGACCGTTGATGAATTAAAAACTGTCACAATAGCCGATTCTTGTAAAGAGAGTTTTGGAGCGGTAATTGGTATATGGGTTCAGAGCATGATATTCGATTTGATCACGATTATCATCAAGGGCTCGGTTTCGGTCATGTGTTATATGCGAGCAATGCAACTATATGTTATGGCTGCGTTCTCACCGCTTCCGTTTGCGCTACTTGGATTCGACGAAACAAAAAACTATGGAGTATCTTTCTGCAAGAACTTCTTAGCGACATGTCTTGCAGGCGTAATTATTCTTTTTGCAATGGGACTTTTCCCAAACCTGCTTTCAGGCTTTAGCGGAGGAGAAATATCCGGCTTCAAGGGCGATATGTGGAGCTCTGTATGTGCATCTGTTGCTCTGATGCTAATCGTAATTAAATCCGGCACAATCGCGCGTGACGTTTTTGGCGGATAACTTATTAACCAGGGAGGTGTAGCATCATGAACGATGGAAATGATAAGCATGAGGGAGCTTGGTGGGGAAATCTCGAAACTCTGAAACCCTCTCAAGTGCAATCTGATTACAGTTATGTAGATGAGGATGATCGACGTAAGAAGTTCATCATTATTGCAGCCGTTATCGGTATTGTTCTAGTGCTGCTCCTCGGTGGCGTGACTGCTTTTACCGTTCTTTCAAGTAATAAAGGTCACGACTCAGATACAAAGAAAGAACAAACGCAAACTCAGAAAAAAGAGACCTCGACTGAGAATGCAAAGAAGAAAAAATCCACTGAAAAGAGTGCTGTCTCCGTCATGGTGACAGCTGACGGAGCTGCTGAGGATTCTAAGGCTTCCGTTTCGGTTTCCGAAAAGGGTAAGAACGGAAAGATTGTTGTCAAAGATATTTCCGTTGCAGTCAACGACGAAGTCAAGATCTGTACTCTGCCGAAAGGCAAGTATTTGCTGACCGTTGAGTCGGCACCGGACGGTTATGATAAACCAGCAAAAAGCACCAGTTTCACCGTCAAAGGTGACGGGAAAAAGGTGTCAGCTTTCGCTTTTTTAGCCAAACATGTCGATAAGACTGCCAAGAGCGGTGAGTCTGAAGATAATGCCGAAGCGACTCCGGCAGACGGGGCTTCGCAAAACCAGGACGCTTCTTCTGACGGTCAAAATCAGAACAATCAGGCAGAAAATTCTTCTGCCGATATGAATCGTGGTGCTTCCGCTCCATCGTCTGGCAACGGACAGCCCTCTTCTACTTCAACGCCGACAACCACGAAGACTATCCATCATCCCGCCGAGACGATTAGGATCGCGATCTGCGACACATGCGGGGCGGATATCACTGATGATATCGAAGGCCACAAGAAGTCAACCGGCCATCCGTGGTACCACTACGATGCGAAAGTGGTCAAGGAAGCCTGGGATGAAACGGTGACCGTGAACTAGATGAAATTCGCAAGCGCTTGCGAATTTGAAAGAAAAAACAGGGCACCCGACCGAGGTGCCCTTTTCCGGTATCGAATGGTAGAATCTTACCAAGCATCAAGACGCAAGGAGGTACCCCGTATGAACGAAATGCAAGCCCACGGCCTTTTAATCCCCGTCGGATCGAAGCCGTTCGAGGTTTGGATCGATAAGAATAACTCGCTGGCCGAACTGCAGGACCTCGTCAACGGCAACGTTGAAGTATTGAGAGTTCTCGGTAATGGAGTTGACCTGTGGGTCAATGATGAAGGCCTATTCAACGGCAGCAAGCCCAATCGCGCCATCTATGCGACGAAGCATATGGAGGAAGTCGGATATCTCGACCAGCTGACGTTTGGTCATCCGGTCAAGGAAGGGGAGCTCTATTCGCTAATCTGCGGTGATTTCGTCGCATTCGGTGTCGACGAGGAAGGCGAAATCGCAAGCCTTCCTCAGGAGACGATCGACAAGCTGAAAGAGACCTTTGCGGACCCGTCCACCGGTTACAAAGAGTATATTCACATTAAGTACGGCATCGAACCGGATCGATATCAGCTTCAGAATGAGCACGCCGCCGGCGACAAGCATGAGAAATCTACGAAGTCTCTCGCCGAAGTCGCTACAGAAGCCAGGGAGAGTTCATTAGTACTCAGCCAGGACGAGGGCAACCACGACGACAGCGGTAGCGATATCGGCAATTCGCGTCCAATCGACCGTGAGTATCCAATCGGTCACTAACCAGAACTGTATGAATCGTTTTAAAGAAACAAGGCGGTGAAACGATGGAATCCAACAAAGTCAAAGGCCTGATCTTCCCTGTCGGTGGGGAGGCACAGGCCTTTCTCGCCGACAGGGACAGACCGTATCGAGACATCCGTGAGGCAGTCCAAGGCGAATATGACGAACTCGGTGCCACGTTCGCCGATGTGGATATCTATGTGAATGCCGCCGGTGCAGACAGTTTGCTGCCCAACCGCGCCATCAACCCCGATGCCTTCATGGATGACTCGGGCTTCCTATCTGAAAAGAGCCTCATCGTCGGAACAAACGACGGTAAGCCCTTTTCTCTCATTTTCGGCAAGATCGTCGCCCTCTCACGTGATGAAACCGGTGAGCTTATCGATATGCCTGCCGATATCGAGACTGAGCTGAAAGAGTCACTTAGCGATCCTTTGGACGGATATGATTTACGGTTTCGCGAGGCTTTCGGCAGATATCAGAACTGGGATCTAAGCCAAACCCAGGCCGCCAAGATCGCCGGCTTGAGCCAACAGGCATTCTCTTATCATGTGAACAAGATCACGAATGCACAGGATACCCGAGGAAGGGGATTGAAACCCCTTCCCAAGGGATTCGACCGTCTCTACAGCGAGTATAAGAACGGAGACATCTCGGCAAGATCCGCCGCGACGAAGCTCGGCATCACGCATCCGACGTTTCTCAAATATGTCAAGGAATGCGACGTCCGCCTGCATAAGGACGACCTCGTGCAAACCCACAATCCGCGGGGGCTCACGGAACGCCGTGCAGCGGCCACGGATGCGTCAAGGAATCTGAGCCATGACCAGGACGCACCTGATTCGCCATTACGGGACAGATAGACGGAACAAACACGGGGACTTGCCGCTTCGGTGAGCCCCCGTGCCCTTCTACACGATACCTTTTGCAGATGACGTGCCGTATCCGTCATCGATATATAGGCGAAACGCAGCCAAAGTGGTAGAATCTTACAAAACACGCCGCCGGAACGGAGGGTAACATGCAAACCGGAACGAAGAAGACCCCTGATCGCTTCCAGAACTACTTCTGCCCTGCCGCAGCCAACGATATCGTGCACCATGCCTACGCCTGGATCGTCAAAGAACCGAACATGCAGCCGAAATTCCTCTACTGCCGCGCTATCGACGATCCAGCCAACGACCGCGGATGGAATATCATCGCGGAGGTCTGGGAACGCGATGTTCTCGGCGGATGGGGTATCTCCTCTTCCACCCTGCATCCCGAATTTGAAGACACCGCCGACGGATATGTACTTGCCGAGGGTATGCCCGGAACGGCAGCATCACTGCCTTACCAGGTATTCCGAGAGGTGGTCAATGAACATGACACGAATTACCTGATCGCCCTCGCCATTGCAATCGATGCCCTGCCGAAAGATTCCACTTGCGACATGGCATCTGAAACTATCCGTGCAAACGCCGACATCGATATCGCCGAGCGCCGCAAGAGTGTCCTTCCCGACCAAGCCGGCCTCGCTGCCAAAAAGGCCTCCTGTATCGAGTCGCTTGCGCACATCGGCGGCAATGCGCCCGTTTGCGGACAGGATGAAATCGCCCGGTAAAGGAGAACCGATATGAGTGAAATCTAGACGAAAATCAGAACCTACAACGACGTCATCGATCTGTTCGGCGAAGAGAAAGCTGCCGATATGCTAAGCGAGGCGCTTGGCTGGTCGACAATCGATCCGAAAAACGATAAGAAGAATATCATGGAGCGCAAGCCACTCCTCCTCGATCCGTATATGACATACGAGGACGAGGATTACTGCAAGCATATCGTCGCCGGATTCCTCGGTGACCGCGACCTCGACTGGGCGAGCGGATATATCGACGAGGAGAAAATTAAGAACGGACAGGTAATGCCGGCCGACCTCAAGTCGGCACTCTCTATGGCACTCGACAACGAGCTGTCTACATCCTGGGTCTATCTGGATGCCCTTTCCTCCCAGTGCGCGGAAATCTTCAATAAATTTGCCGAATATATCGAATCTGCCGGCCTTGCCAGCGGGATCCTCGTGCCCGGAGAGTATGAGTTGGACCACGATGCGCTGAACGCGGATGTCTCCGAGAGATTCAATATCCAGTATGAATTCCAATGCGACCAGATGATCGATGCCATGCAGTTCGATATGACGCTCATTCTGACTGAGAAGGTCGACAGCATGGACGGATACAGGCTGATCCAGAGCGTATGCGACTGGCGCGAAGAAAACCTCGAGGTTATCGAGGACGCAGAGAACAATTTAGATTATGGCAAAGTGCCCAGCTACGTGGCTTACGAACGTCCGGCGGATATCGGTACGACAATCATCGATGAGCTGTGCGCATCGCAGGGCACCGCCGTCGAGAAACTGGTGAACTATCCGACCACTAAATTCGAACGCACCATGCGGGACGAGCTTTTCGAGGCATTGGCGGTAAACGAGACGACTATTTCCCTTATGGCTAAAGTCCCCTCTTCCGTCTTCCTCGATGCCGTGGCATGCATGGACTCACGCTATATGAGCGGACACACAGTCGATACCGGTCATGCTTTTATCGTCTCCCCGGGAACATACGAACCGTATATCGGTATCCACGATCCCGTCTACGGCGCGGGTTATATGATGGTCGACCTCGATAAACCATTTGAAATCCCGATGAACCGTATCTGGATCGCCATGGATGACTACAGTGGCCCTGAGACCAAGGAGGGTCTGCGCGGAATGTACCACAGCCCCCAAGATGTCAGTGCCTTCAGCGACCCTTTCTGTGGTTCCGTCAGCGTCACGCCGACTCGCGATGAGAAACAGGAACCTGCAAAGAGCGGTCTAGAAGCCAAGCGCGATGCATGTGCCATAAGCGCCGCTCATCTCGACAGCCCAAACACGGAAATCCCCGATGGCAAGAATATGGAAAGGGAATAGCCGATTATGGAATACAAAGACATCAAGACAGCAGACGAGCTGGAAAGCTGGTATGCGGAGAAGGAAGATATCCTCGAGGGTCATGTCCGCGATTATGCCGTACCATTCGGCAACGTATACCACCTGGATTCCCCAGGCTACGTTTCAGAAGAACGTTGGTGCGATACCCTTCCTTCTGACCGGGAACGCTCGACCTTCATGGCCTTGCAGAACGGTGTGTCGACCAAGGAGATCATTGAACATAAGGATGAGTTCGGCTGGATCGACCGCATGGCGATGTCGTCTGTCGCCGATGATTACGCCGAGTGCTACATGACACAGGCAGGTCCGGATTACCTGGATGAACAGGAAATCATGAACGTGCGCGAACAGTATCCTGAGCTTATCGACTCTAACGGAGAGATCGTCTGGAACGATCCCGATTTCGTGAAGCGCGGAGTCAAGTTCGATGTGGAAAACTTCGGGGAGAAATATAAACTCGAGCTCGTCTGCGACAGCTATCTCGATAACGGCAGCCTCTATGTCGGCGCTTACGACGTCACGCCGGAAAGCGATAATTTCGGAGAGCGCTGGGCAGATATCTCCGTCAACCTAAACAATCCATGCCAGAACGACAGGACTGTTTTCCTCGACATGAACAACCTGTATAACCCGGCAATCATCGAGGCTATCTATGGGCTCGGAACCGTGGAAGACATCGTCTCCCATTCCGGTTCCTGCTCCTATCCGGCATTCACGTTTGACGCCGACGTGATCTCCCAGATGCGCAACACGCAAGAATTCATGGATGCGAATACCCCCGACGACTATAAGCTGGTCGCCGTGAAGGTAGGCTATAACTTCGCGCTCGTTCCGAAGATCGAGCTCTCCGGTATCGAGACGAACGCTACCGAGACCATCGTCGATATTTCCGGTAAACAGTATGGCCTTCTCGCCGGCAAGACCTTCGAGGATTCGCAGAAACTCGATGCCGTCCTCGATATGTTTCCGGAGTACGCGATTAAGGACTACAAGGTACCAAATAAAATCAGTGTATTCATCATGCCTGTCCAGATGTACTGGAAGGATGACCCATCTAAGATTATCGAGACGAATTTCAGTTTCGAGGACACCTGCGGTCTTGCCATCGACGATAGCGTTACGTTCTCCGGCTATACCCAGAATGAACTCGTGGACATGATCGGCAGGGAAGACAACGGGGAAGACTTCGTCATCACCGGTGTGGGCGCCGGGCACTATGTCGACACCTGCAAAAAGGAACCGTCTAAAAACAAGAGCGTTTCCGAAAAAACCTGCAATGCAAGAGAGTCGTCGGGGCACCTCGATGCGGACCGAAACGTCGACAGGAACGATATTGCAAAAGACAAGGAGGTAAAGTAGCCATGAGCAGCAACAACCCCAATCGCGTCTACCTCGATACGGAGACCACCGGCCTGCATCCCGAGGAGGGCGACGAAATCCTGTCGCTCACTATCGTAGATGCCAACGGACGGCTTCTCTTCGATGAGAGGTTCAAGCCGAAACACAAAAAGGAGTGGCCGGAAGCCCAGGCGGTGAACCACATTTCCCCGGATGACGTGGAACACCTGACCACTATCGATGCCTATATGGAACAAATCTGCCGCATCCTCGACCGTATCGCCGACGAGATTGTTGGCTACAACGTAGCCTTCGATATCGGTTTCCTGAAGGCCGCCGGTGCCACCATCAACCCCGATGCCGTAATCATCGACACCATGCAAGAATTCATGGATGCCTTCGGAAACTCAAATACGGGACATAGATACCAGCCGCTCTCCATGGCAACTGAACGTCTCGGCTACAACTGGACGAGCGCCCCGCATGGCTCGCTTCCCGACACCCTCGCCTGCCTTGCCGCACAGAAATGCGTCGACGACCATAACTGGTGCGTGGAGAACCTTGAGCTTACTGAAGACGCTATCATGCACGCCAAACCGATTGAGAACGGTTCAGAGGGGCTTCCAAAAGACTGCTGGGACCTCAACCCCGGAGGCCGCCCGTTTGCCGTCACGGAGCCGATTCTCCATCGGCTCCAGAGCTCTGCGAAACTCTGCGCACGAGCCGGTACCACCACCCAGTTCACGCGCATGACCGTCAACCAGTGGTTCGACAAAGCGGAACGGTCCCGGCGAAGCCCGCTCGGCCGGTCTGTAGATATCGGACGCGCGGCAAGTGCCTTGAACAGCCAGCATGAGCATGCGGAAGTTCCACAGGACCTTATAAAATAAGCAAAGGAGAACCAACATGGATGATTATAAGAAAATCCCGTTCGATGATCCGGACCTCTGTGTGCCGGATCTCGATGATTTCGACCAGATGAAGGAATTCTTCCTCGATTGTGCGGCTGAGTATTTCCGCTACCTGTCATCGGATGATATGGAAAAGATGCTCGCTGCGCTCGGGAAACGTGTCGACGTGCTCGCGACGCCGACAGATGATGTATTTATCTCAGTAAGCCCGGACGCCGTACTGAGGCAATATCCCGATATCACGATCGATGAAGCTATCCAAATCCGCGATAACGCATGTGAAAACATCTGGGAGTCCGGTGGACAGTCCGATCTCGATGAAATCGTCTGGGACCAAATCGGTGCGGAATATAAAAGTATCAAGTCCGATTCCCACCGTGGACTTTCCGATGTAAAGGATGCAAAAGCGAAGCAGGCCGTCCACGTGAATGACGATCGCGAAAACGATGCGGCTACACTGGACATGCAGGAAAAATAGAACTTGCCGTCGAGCTACAGGGGAGGAACGATATGGATGGCTATACGCTTAACGCTGCGCGAACGATTCGCGAATACGAATCCTCGATCCAGCGCCCGAAAGCGGAAAGAACGATCAACGACTCGATCCTCTCCGCTTTGCTCAGAGGAGACGAATTGCCTGAAATGGACGTCAAGGCAATCCGGCAATATGGGATACAGTGTTCGGAATATCTGGATTTCGGTTACGATGTCGATGCAAGCCTGAGCGGCATGCTGTCACCGCACGCCGTTCTGGAACCCCGACCCAACACACCGTATGTATTCAGGAGAGCCGGATTCGACAATCTGCCCTTCATCTATACGCAAAGACATCTCAGGAATGCAATCGCCCCAAAAGAGGCTGACAACCATCAACATGGGCTTACCATCGAGCAGATCAAATCGCTTCCGGAAAAGCTCGAAGAGCCGGTAGTCGTTTTCGACCAGCCGAACTATATGGTAAACGGTAGATCGTTTGAGGGCAAAGGCGTCGCCGCCGTACTCGATATGTACGACCCTGACGGCGTCCCGGTCATCGCATACTTTTTCCCAAACGGATATGGAACCAAGACGAACGATAACGGCTGCAGCAATGTGATAGCCAGCCTTTACGGACGTGACAACTTCACTTCATATCTAGCCCGTGCTGCAAACGAGGAAAAGATCTTGTATATCGATTCTGAGAAATATGAACAAATGGAAAAAGAGCTACCCCGCTATGGTGGGACACGATTCCCTCCGGCGCTTGCAGCTCTTTCAATGGATATTATAATACCCTCATCCTATATTTGCAAGATGAAAGCGGAAATAAATCCGAAGCTGTCCGATCGCGAAAGGGAACATAATTCCCTTAACCGCACCATGCATATCAAGGTCGCGGACAGTAGGCGAAACAGGCTCGCGCAAGATAGGGATAAACCGCGCAACATCACTCTCAGATATGACGACGACAACCGCGATTCGCAGTAAAACCATTGAAAAGGAGAATTAAGAAATGAACACGCTTGGCCTGGTAAATGTCTTGAACAACGATGGAAACGTACTGATCGATGTGGCTCAGATGGCCGATAACCATATCCAGAACGCCGCTATCCACAATGCGCTGGCTGAATGGAACGAGACGGACGATCCGTTCTCGCCTGAAACGACGCAAAGGCTGATCGGTAAACTCAAAGGCGAGATGCCGTCGCTTATCGCATGGCTGTCGGAAGGGAACTATCCAAAGAGCAGCCTGGTGCCGGAACTGTTGGCTTACGTGAAGATGCCCCATCCGCTCCAGGTCTATAAGAACCTCGATCTGGATATCACTATCGAAGATTCCGAAAAAGGACCTGCATTCGATGTAAAGCTCTCCTATGCGGGCAACGTGGAACATTTCAAATACGCCCACCTGCCCGTTGAAACAGATAAGACATCCGTCGTATTGAGCATCATCGACGCGCATGATGACCTGCAACTGAAAAACGATCCAGAGCATCCCGGTTACAGGGAAGTGGTCGAAACGAACTATTCAAAACTCACGAACCTCATCGGGGAAGACGGAATCGACTCGATCAGGGATTTCCATGAGGGCGTAGAGACCGGCAAGTATTTCTCGGATATGGAATTTGACCTAAAAGACCCGGATCCCTCCGCGAAACATATTCTCGAGTGCCTTGGATCCCTGGATAAACCCGTTCAGAAAGCGATGGATAATTTCGCACGGGTAACCACCTTCCGCAATCTCGCGGAAAAGAACCTCCTGCGCGAAGCGACGCTGTTTACCTCCGGCGTGCTAGAGGAAAAGAACGGCCGCCTGATCGTCCCGCAAGGATATAGGCCCGGAATGTCGCGTGAGGAATATCAGGCGTGGCATCCATCGGCGAGGGGAAACACCGCCATCTCCGTGGATACGGCGATCTCGGCTAAGCAGCTTGGAAAGCTGGAAGCAATCGCCGCATCCCAGAAGCCGCAGCAGATCATCATGGATGTCCTTATCATTGACCCAGGTGACCATCTGTCTCAAAAATCGGATCCCCGAGACCCGATGGACGGGGCGTTTGTCGATGAAAGCCACATCGCGGTACCGATCAGTCCGGAATTCGCGTCAATCGTGGCTTCAGATATGAAAGATTCAATCGATGCCAAGCTGGCCGGCAAACGCACTAAATGCGACATTTCCCAATGGCATACGCTCGGGAAACAGGCCCGCGACATGCTCGCTGAGAACAGTAAACACGACCGCTCTCTCGCTGCCGTCAGGGATGCCAAGACGGCCGTTGCCGACAAGGTCAACGAAGGGCATCAAGTTAGTTCCGTGCACGATAATCCGAGTCATTAAAGATTAAGGCTGAACAAATTTTTGATTGAAAGGACCTTCCATGTATCCCGGTCAGCATATGTCCATCGAGGATAACATTTTCTATGCAAAGCGAAATATCGTTGACAGTATTTGGAAAGAAGCAAATATCGAGGGAATCGATATCACGTTCCCTGCTACAAAAGCGGTTTTCGAAGGTGCTAAAATTGCTAACCTAACGCAAGACCAAACAACTGTAATTAACAATCTAAAACATGGATGGCAATTCATATTTGATTTTATTGATGCGCCTATCGATTTGTCATATGTACGGCAGGTACATCAACTCGTTAGCAACAATCTTGTTCCCGATTCTGGACAACTGCGATATTTTGATGTGTATATTGGCGGAACAAGCTGGCAACCGGAAATACCAGACTTCGACACTGCAAAAGCCGCTATCGAGAAAATTGCGAATATGGAACCTGGGAGAGAACGCGCGCTTAAGATGTTCGGTTATCTTTGTCGCTCCCAACTTTTTAGTGATGGAAATAAGCGAACAGCGCAACTCATAGCAAATAAAATGCTGATTGCTGACGGCTGTGGCATCTTGGCGATTCCGAAAGAGCAAATTAACAATTTTGAGACTCTGCTACTCGACTTTTATGAAACAAACAAACCGGATAAATTCTTTTCTTTTTTAACTAAAGAAGCTATCTATGGACTCGATCGTACCGTACCATCTTCACAGAACTTAAAAGTCAAGTGTAAAGCTGCCACACTTGGAAGCAACGCGTTGAAAACAAGAAGCAATACTGTGGGCATTAGCAAGACACAAAACGCTGACCGTACAGCGCACACCGAGCATATTGAATGAATGTTATGGACATGGTATAATAATATTACGGAGGTAAAAATACTATGTCTACAATCGCTGAGGCTGAAAAAGCTGTTGAATTCAATGTCTTCTATGCAAAAAGAAATGTTGTGGATAGCATCTGGAAAGAGGCAATCATTGAAGGTGTCAATATCACATACCCGCAAGCAAAAGTAATCGTTGAGTACAACCAAACCGTTGAAGGATTGACTGTCACCGGAACAATTACCGTCTACAATCTTAAACTTGCTTGGAATTATCTCTTTGAGCATTTAAACTCACTTGTAGATTTTGAGTTTGTTGCCAAAATAAATTCCATTTTGGGTGCATCGCTTGTTCATAACGCTGGATGTATTCGTAACATACCAGTAGGTATCAGTGGGACCGCCTGGCAACCGGAGATGCCGGACTTCGATACTGCAAAAGCCACTATTGAAAAAATTGCGAATATGGAACCTGGGAGAGAACGGGCGCTTAAGATGTTCGGTTATCTTTGTCGCTCCCAACTTTTTAGTGATGGAAATAAGCGAACGGCACAGCTCGTAGCAAACAAGATGTTGATCGCTGACGGGCGCGGAATCTTGGCGATTCCACCAGAGTGTAAACATGACTTCGGTGAAAAGCTCAAGCGCTTCTATGAGACAGCGGATGATTCTGAATTACAGAAATTTTTAATTGAGACATCAATCTACAATTAAGAGAAGCAGGAAACTGATTTCAGTCGGCTTCCTGCTTCTCTTTTATGGTTAGACGAGTTTCACTTAATCAAAGTATATGATATAATATACTTTGAAAGCAGGTGATAAGATGCGTACTATCGACGCTATGAAAAAACTTGCCCGCAATGATGGGCGATTTACTCATGTTTACACTAAAAAGGAGCTGTCAGAACTTTTTAATGAAACCGGCAGCAAATTGAATGGAACATTGAAGTCGCTTATTAAAGAAAACATTTTGAATCGTGCATACCATAATGTATACGTTTTTCGCTTTTCTCAATACGGAGGACTCGGTACTTTAGATTTGATTGGTAAGAAAATCCGACCAAATGACTCCTTCTATGAAAGCCTTGAGTCCTCTGCTTCAGCATGGAGTCTCATTTCACAGATCCCCACGGTCGTAACCTATATGACCACAGGAAAGTCAAAATGGTATAACACGGGTTACGGAAGCATCGATTTCGTTCATTACAGCAAAACAGATGAGAAACCAAGAACCATCGATAGGTCGTCGATGGGAAGGGTTCCACTTGCTGATAAACTTCAAACATATCGAGACTTACAAAAAACCAAACGTTCCCTTGATCTTTTAAGAGAACAATACGACAAAGACCATGGCTGCCGCGACGGTAATATTCAATATTATCCATGCGAAGATGATGACACATGGGATTTCCTAGATAATTTGGAGGAAGATATACTTTAAAGTATATCTTCCTATTTTCTTGGGGTCCCTATGCCTTTATTTGCATCGCTTACTCTTGTTAAAGAAACTGCTTTAACAAGAGGCTGCTTCTCTAAAATCTCCGTTACTGACTTCGTTTATCGAAAAAGAACTCCTTCATATAGACCTACTCAATTCATTTATTCCCCAGATGCAGAATACAGCCCTCGTATTTCAAGGCGAAACCGCGCTTCGTCTTTGTTATGGTGCTCCACGATATAGTGAAGATTACGCCAGGCGTCAAAAGCTCTTTCTAACGAACGAACAGATCGGCAAATAGATTCCTTTGACAAAACTGAGCATTAAAACGTTATCGTTGTGAGAGTCTTTTAGAAAGGAAAGCAATAATGGAATTGATTCTTGCCGAGAAGCCTAGCGCTGCACGAAATTTTGCAAAAGCATTGGGTGGAAAAACCGGTAATTATGCCGGAACTGAATATAAAATTACCAATCTGCGCGGACACGTTATGGGGCTGTTGCCTCCCGATAAACAGGTTCCTACTGAAAAGGTCGAGTTCTATAAGAGTTGGGATCTTGAAAATCTGCCGTGGAATCTCAACGATTTTGCATGGAAGAAGGGGATCCTAAGCGGATGCAAGGACATCATTTCCGGTCTTAAAGATGAGCTAAAAGAGGCCGATTGCGTCGTGATCGCAACGGATGTCGACCCGTCCGGCGAGGGCGAACTGCTCGCCTGGGAGGCTTTGGAGAAATGCGGTTGGAGAGGTCCGACCAAGCGTATGTACTTTGCCGACGAGGCGCCGGCAAGCGTGCAGAAGGCTTTCATGGAACGCAAGACCCTTCCATCTATGGACAAGGACGGCGACTATGTGAAGGCGGTCGTCCGCGAGCGCTGGGATCTCGCGAGCATGCAGTTCACCCGTGCGGCAACACTCGTAGCGCGAAAAAAGGGGTTCCGAACGGTCGTACGCCAGGGCCGGTTGAAATCGGTCATGGTCAAACTGACCGGTGACCAGTTGAAAGCCTATAACGAATATGTCCGCAAGCCGTTTTACGAGGCGCGTTTCAAAGACGAAAACGGCAACATCTTTGCCAGAAAGACCGACGACGCCGAAGATATCCGGTTCGATAGCCCCGATCAGGTAGACCTTTCGCAGTTGCACGACAGCGCTGTCGTAGAGGATTCCAGGGCGAAGAAACACACTGCCCCCGGAAAGCTCCTCGACCTCGCCGGCCTGTCCGCTATCCTCGCGAAGCAGGGGTTCAAGCCGGCAAATGTCCTGAAGACATATCAGGAGATGTACGAAAACCAGATCGTAAGCTACCCGCGTACCGAGGATAAGGAGGTCACGCCGGAACAATTCGGCGAATTGCTTCCGCTTGTCGATAAGATTGCAGGAGTGGTCGGTGTGGATACGTCTCTGCTCTCCCATCGCGCCGCAAGGAAAACACATGTCAAGGAAGGCGGGGCGCACGGCGCGAACAGACCGGGAATCAATGTTCCCGAATCCCTTGCCGAACTTGAAAAGGGTTACGGAAAAATCGGTTCCGCGATCTATTCCGTACTTGCCAAGAACTATCTAGCGATGCTCGCCGAAGATTATGAATATGAGCTGGTCAAAGGCTATGTAAGGGATTTTCCCGAATATGTCGGGCAGACCCAAATCCCAATCAAACCGGGGTTCAAGGCGATCTTCGATTCGGACTCCTCTTCTACCGAGAAAGCGGAAGGGGAGGAAACAGAGAACGCCTGCGAGTTCGGTAAGGTCGCCTCCCCGTATGTGCACGAAGGAGCCAACAAACGCCCGCAAAAACCGACAATGAAATGGCTTACGAAGAAGCTCGAGAAATATAACGTCGGTACCGGCGCCACCAGAACCAGCACGCTTGCGGAAATCACCGCCAATGAGGAACGCGCCCTCATGAAGGAAAACAAGGGCGCACTCACCATGACGAAGTGCGGCGAGGTGTCTTACGCCTTGCTGGCGAATTGCCAGATCGCCTCACCGGAAGTCACCGAGAAGCTGTTTGAATCCATGAACGAGGTGGGACGGTTTTCACGCAAACCGTCCGATGTCATCAATACCGTTACCGATATGGTCGTGCACGATATGAGGGCAATGCAAGATAACATCGGTGCATTGGACGGTATGAAACTGGGCGACGGAAACGCAATCGTCATCGGCAAGTGCCCGAAATGCGGCAAGGACCTCTATGCGACGAAAAACCAGTTCCGCTGCGCCGGAGTGCATTTCAAGAAAACAGGTGAGAAAGATGGAAAATCCGTCTTCGCCCATGTTGGCACCTGCGACTTTTTCATCTACCGTTTTGTCGGGCCAAAGGATAAGCCGAAGAAGCTCACCGACAAGAACGGCAGGGAAATCGCCGAAAAGGGAAAGACATCGCTCATCAAGGGAATCAAGAAGAAAAGCGGGGATGGAACCTATGACGCATATCTCACGTTGAATCGCGAGACATGGTCGCTTGATATGCAATTCCCCGAGTTCAAGGGGAAGAAACACAAAGGCTAGTTCGGGACTCCCAACTTTAAACAATTCCGCTTCTGACAGGACCAATTTCGGTTATTCGGATAGCGTCAACGTAATCGTAACCGGTAACCCGTGGAACTTTGACTAATGCGACAGCCGATGGTTTCCGCGATCGGTTTGATACAATTGACCACAATGCAGTCAGTAAATGATGTCCAAGCTGAAGCCGGAGATCGATAGAAAGGAATTTCATTATGGAAGAAAAGACCGAAGCTGTTAAGAGCGAGGAAACTACGGTTGGTTTGACTATGAACTATAACCCGTTTTCGTTCATTTCCTGCCAGGAGGACGCCTTGGTGCTGGCGGGGTGCATCTCACATGGCTTGGATGCAGATGTCATCAAGAAAAGCGGGGACCTTTTCGCGACCGCCCGCGCCATGCTTCTCGATGCGTGTGTCTGCCTGCTCTATCGCCAGGGCGGCGATTCGATGAGCATGCAGGGTCTCGTAGATCTTCTGCAGAACGACATCAGCCATAACGAGGATCAGGATATGCCCTCGATCAAGGCTGCCTATGACAAGATCGAGGCCGACGGCGCGACTGTCGAGGAGGACCTGGGGCTGAAGCGGTACCGCATGTTCCAGGCCATCGCCTACGGTGAGACGGCAATCTCCGTCGAGCTGGATCTGTACGCCAAGTTGTCCGCTATGGCCGATAGGCCGCTTGTCGGCTAGACCTGCAAGTCGAATCGATATGCCAGCGATTCGCATGGCAATGCGCTATTCATGCGGTGCCTGACGGCACCTATGATCCGCTCGCCAGGGCTCGCTGATTGATTTTTCTGGCACTCTTCTCTTTGGGGCATCCGGCTATGGGTGCCCATTTTTTGATGAGAGATGGTAGAATCTTACAAAGAAAAATAAAGAAATGGGGGATTTGGCTGTGATCGATGACAACTTAAGACAGGCAAACAAAGTAAAGGGCGCTTCCTGCCTTTCGGGTGATGTGCGATGATGAATCGAAATGGAATCGAAACGTATGAGCTGTTGCGCCTGGATGAGGTGGCGCTCGCCGGGTATTTCGATTTGGAAGATACCCGGTTTGAAGACTGGTATGAAAAGAACCGCGCGGTCGGTGACAGATTGTACAGCGCAGTTCTTGATAGAAAAATTGACCTCGTAGCTTTCCGCGGAACGGAAGACGGTCGCTACTACTCCATCCTTACGCGTAGTCCGAAACAGGAAGGCTCCCTGCAGCTCACGGATATCGACAGCAAGGGACCGATCGGGCATCGCCGGCTTACGAACCAGAAGATGCTCGATCTTCCGGGATACGGTGCCGTCCTCGCCGCCGTTCCCGACATCTCGAAATGCAATGAACGGGACATCCTGCAGGCGATCGGATTCACACAGAAGGGCGATCGAAGCCTGAAGGAAAAAGCTGCCATCGGCAGGGAGGGCAGCAAACAGCTTGAAGCCGCGCGCAATCGCGAAGGGCTAGAAAACTTTGATGGGCGTGATTTCCGATGAGTGCTCGTCCGGTTATCCAAACTTACAGGCTGGCCTCCCTGCACGAAGCCGCGATCGCCCGACTTAAGAACCCCAAAAACGATAGGTATAAAGAGCTCTATCTCAAAAACAGGGAAATCGGCGAGAAAGTCTATAACGCCGTCCTGTCAGGCCGCCTCGACCTCGCCTGTTTTTGCGGAGACTCCAGCAAATACTATTCGGTTCTGACACGGAGTACCAGGCAGGACGGCGCACTCCAAGTTACCGAGATCGACCGGAAAGGACCGATCGGACATCGACTCCTCACCGGTCCCAAGCAACTCGAGCTTCCGGGATGCGGCGCGACGATCGCCGCCGTTTCCGATGTCTCACGGTGCACGGAACAGGAAATCCTCGATGCCGTTGGATTCAAGATGCAACAAGGCCTGAATTCCAAAGCCATGAAGTGCAAAGTCTCCCATCACCGGCTCGACGATGAACGCTTAAAGATTGATCTTCCAAAAGAGGGAAAGTCCCCCGCACGTTAACCCGTGCAAGGGACTTTCTCGGTATGGCTCCATATGCCGTTTTCGGTTAATACTCCTGGGTTGGAGTCTCTTTAACCTGTTTTCCATCATTGAGCAATTCGGCCGCGTTGCGGCTGACTTCCTGCCTATGTGACAGGCTGCGGTCCGCCGCTTTGGATAAGGTCGCGGGATACTTCGCATCATAACGGTCGCCAATGAGGGAAGCCAGTTCGTCCCGATCGTAATAATCTACGTCAGGTCCGTCTGCACAATTATCGATATAGCCGTCTCGAAGAACGGAGACATTCCCGAGCTTCGGCAGCGCGATATGGTTGCGGTCGAGGACCTTGCCGCCGTTGGTGCGGTACGACTGCCGGGCGTGCCGGCGCGACTTGAACTTGGGGAAGCCCGGCTTCCCGCCCTCGCGCACGCGTCGGAAGAAGTTCCTGTAGGCGCGGTCGAGGTCGCGGATGGACTGCTGGAGCGCCATGGAGTCCACTTGCGCGAGCCAGGAGGTCTCGGGGTCGCGCTTCCACGCAGGGATCATCTTGATCAGATCATTGGTGGCGATACTCTTCCCGGTCTCGCTGTAGGCGGTCTTCTTGACATCGAGGGCGCGGTTGTACACGAAGCGGCAGCAACCGAACGTCCGCGCGATCTGGTCGCGCTGTGACTCATTCGGGTAGATTCGGTATTTGAACCCGCGTTCCATCGGCTAGACCTCCTTCTGTCTCTCTATGTATTTCCTCACCTGCGCGAGCGGTGCACCTCCCACGGTCGACACGAAGTAGCTGTTCGTCCAGAGCGTCGGTATGCGGCTCTTGAGCCACGGGAACTCCTCGCGCAGGTCGTGGCTTGACCTCCCCTTGATGCGCTTGATCGCCCGGTGGACGCTCAGCTGGGGATCGATTGACAGGAGCAGGTGGACATGGTCGGGCATGACCTCCATCTCGGCGATCTCGAACCCGAGCTCGTCGGCGACTTCCCATGCGATCTCCTTGAAGCGCTCGTCGACTCCGTCCACGAGGACGGGCCGACGGTACTTCGGGCAGAAGACCACATGGTAGCTGCAGGAGAAAACTATGTTGCGATTACTCTTGTACTTCATGGTATAGATATTATACAGTATTGAGCTGCATAATATCTACCGTCTTATATCCACGTAGTTGAAACCAGGGTTTTACGACGGTTTTGATAAGAAATAATTTCGCGACATCTGCTCATTGAATTATGAGACGAAGTCGGTATAATAGCCCAAGAGAAACACCAAAAGGAAAGTGCGTGTTTATGAATGAAACCATGAAGCCCTCTTGTGGGGAGGCATATGACGCGACGCCTGTCGCCTTCCTCGCTGCGAGCGAAACCCTCACTATCGAACTCGGCATGCTCACAAAGTCACCTGTCGCGGCAATCGTCGCAGGCGGCTTGACGGGCTGCGTGTGCAGCCTCGCCCTCCCAGCCATCAGCGGGCGCATCCTGGGCCGCAAGCGCGATGCGATCCTTTCCTGGTGGGATGAGAACCTTGAAGTCTACAAGAAGTTCAAGGTGGAGAATCCAGACCGCGAACCGAGCAAACGCGCCGAGAAACGCGAGGAACGGGACCTTGCGATTTGGTGGCTCGATGCCATGAGGCTCGTCCGCACCAAGGAACTCATGCGTGAGAAAGTCGAGGCGCTTATCGAGACGGGTAGCCGCATGCCAGATGGCGTGAATCTCGATGATTATGAGACCGTCGAGGAGTACCGTGCCCGCTACGTCGCACCGGTCTCCAAGATGACCTCCGCCATGCTTTCCCTTGCCGTCGGTCTCGGTACCGCCGCGACCTGCTATGTCGGGATGACCGGCAACCTCCACTCCCCGCTGCTGTTTCTTCTCGGCGGGATTACCTCGATTCTCGTCACGGCAGTCGGCGCGATGTGCGACCAGCGCTCACGCGTTCTGCCCTTCGGCCTGTCTATCGCCACATACCCTCTCGCCGTACTTACGGCGTTCGGGCACGGCGGTGTAAGCGGACTGATCGGCAACCTGCTGTGCGGTGTGGGAATCTATGCGATTTTCGCCATCACCAACCATCTCTTCCGCATCACCGGCGGCGCCGATGCAGTCGGTGCCGGCGATCGCAGGCTCGTCCCGGCAATCGCGACGGCATGCGGGTTCCACGGCACGGTATACGGCATGGGCGCGATGTGCATCGCCATGCTCGCCAACTACATCCCCCGCTACCGTGCGAAAGAGATCACCCTTAAAAGCCGCGTACCCATGGGGCCTTTCCTGCTCGTCTGGCTTTGCACCGGCGTGCCCCTTGGGTGTATCATGTAGCAGTCTATCCCGCTGTCCCCCGCAGAGAAGTTAGGAGTAGCCGATCTGCGAGGAACAACTGAGAATAGAGTCTTTGCAACCGTCCGAATGGACACAAAGGAAGGAGAATTCCCATGAATTCTATCCGCAATCGCGTCTATGCCGGTGAGATCGCCGGCGGCGCCGACACCGTCGAGTACGTCATCGTTGCCATTGTCGCCGTCATCATCGGCGCTGCTCTGATCGCCTTCGGCAACCAGATGCAGAAGCAGATGACCAAGACTGGCGCCTCCATCTCCTCCTGGTTCGATTCTGCCCGCAACGCAGCCAATACCTCGATCAACGGCGTTGGCAAGTAGTCAACCTCCTTTCTCTCTGATAGCATAATACCATACTACTAAGGTATTTGTTTCGAGAATCGAGAAATGTGCAACCAAGGAGGAACTGGACGTGAAAGGCATCTTCAAGAAACCGGAGTCCGAATCGGGCGCCGCAATCATCGAATTTGCGCTCGGTGTCCCGTTCCTCCTGATTTTTGCCATGGCTGCCATGGAATTCGGCCAGATTTCGGCGGCGACAACCGCTGTCGACAACGCCGCCCATGCAGCCGCCCGAGAGCTCGCCGTAAACCCCAGCGGCGATGCCTCATCAGCTAAGGAGGCGGCCGTAAATGCCGCCTCCTCTTTTTTCGCTGAAAACATGAAGATCGAGACAGATGTCTCGGATGCCGAGAGGGAAGCGTACACGCACCGGATTCCCGATTTAAACGGATCGTCCTATACGGACAGGGAGTCGAATGTCTCCACCCGGAAATGCACCGCGACCGTATCCGTGACCATCCAGCCACAGACCGTCCTCGGCGATGCGATCTATGCCGCCGGAGGGTTCGGAGGCGGCATGACGATCGAATCCAATGCCGTGGAGTTAAAGGATGCAACGGTGGAAGGAGGTGCGTCCTCGTGGTAAGGACCCATTCTGAAAGAGGCTCGGAAGTCCTCGAGGCCGCCATCGTCCTCCCCATGCTCATCGTCCTCGCATTCTGCCTTATCCAAGTTTGCCTGATAGCATATGAGGGCACCGCGATGAGCGCCGCAATCGAGTCGGCCGCGATGAAGTCCGATTTCTCCGCCGCAATCGCATCCGGAAATGTAAACCAGGCGGTAAAGGACGAACTCGCATCGAACACGCCGGGTATCGTCAAGGACAACATCACCGTGACGAACTCCAAGGTCTCCTATTCGGACAGGTCCGATGAGGCCACCGTCACCGATACCGGTTCCACGGGAATCACGACCATCTCGAAATCAAGCACCACGGCGCTTCTCGAATCGACCGTCGACTATAAAATCCCGACCCTGATTTCGGTCGGCAGCTTCGACGGTATCAAGATGTCGAAAACGATCAAAGTGGAGGTCCCGGTTTCCGAGAAAATGGAGGTGTCGCGATGACGCGCGTCCACAGCGAATCCGGCGCAATCAACATCCTGAACGTCATCATCATGCTCGTACTCCTCATTGCACTCGGCTTCGCATTCGAGCTCTCCGCAGCCCTCGACCAGCAGAACGCCCAGACAAATGACTGCTCCGCAGCCAGGGACGCCACCATGGCGTCGCAGAACCTCCTTGTCGCGAAGAACTCCGATGACCCCGGTCTCGCAATCGCGACCGCGGCCGTCAAGTCCCTGCGTGCCAACGGGTTCAACGGCGAAGTCGAGGTCTGGTTCTATGAAGCCCCCTCCTCGGCTGTCCCCCAGAGCAAACGCGCGTGGGCCTGGGGCATCCAGACGAAATCGTCCTTGAAAGGATACTTTGCGACCTATTCGCTCGGAGATTTCAATATCCCCATCGGAGCGCACGTCACGGCACATGCCGTCCCCTACACTGCGGGAAAGGCATGGAGACCGGCGGATTCGGGTAACGGAAAGTATTCCTTCAAAGCCGGTTCGGACACTCCCGAATACGAGGAGTTCACGTCCACGAAAGAGCTTCCGCAAGAAGTGATCGACGAGATGAAAACAGCCGTCAACCAGGCAACGAACAATAAATAGCCTTCCCAATGAGCTAAAATGAAAGGATATCAGGCGACATCATGTGCCAATGCCTGATATCCTTTTGCTATGCCGCGTGTCTGACGGCATCTCTACACAGGAAAGCGAGAAAGGAACACCATGCCAGACACCAACGATACCGATGCGATCCTCGCGAAAGTCCGTTCAGGCGAGCTTTCGGCAGGCGATGCAGCCGCCCTGATCGCGAATCTCCACGCCGCATCCTACAAGGCGATGCACGCCGCGCAGACTGCACAGGCTCCGCAGCCCGAGCCTCCCGCGCCTCAAGCCGCCAGCCAGCCGGGCATGTCCCAGCAGGCATCGGTCGCGGCTGCCGCACCTTGCTATCAGCCGCAGGTTCCGGCTACACCGGCATATGCCGCCCCGACGCCCGATACGGTTGCCAAGAAGGCTCAAGAGACGGTTCCGCAGCACCCTCAGACACCTACAGTGCAGCACCCCGCCCCCTATGAGCCGCCTGCATTTGTTCCGGCTGCATCGGCACCCGAGCCGCATCCGGTCTACGACCAGCCCTCCCCTGCCGTGAATCCGTATCGCCAGCCGGCACCCGACACGACTGCCACGCTTCCGGCGCAGGATGCCACCGCATCCCAGCCAGAACCGGAAACCGCGTACCATCAGGCCTCGCCCCTTCCGTATAATCCCCCACAGGAGACCGACAAGTACATTCCCGTCAACGAGATGGAGTCCTCCAGCTTCTTTACCGATTCTGAACCTACTGAGGAACAGGAGCCGAAAAAGAAGCGCGAGAAGCCTGCAAAGCCATCGAAGCCGTCCCGTGCCGAACGCAAGGCCGAGAAGAAGAAGGCCAAAGAAGAAGCCAAGGAAGCGAAAGCCCAAAAGAAGGCAGCCGGCCGCCGCGGCGCCACATCTCCCAATGCTCCGAGCCTCACGGGCATGGAGAAGATCGCCGTGAAGGTCTCCCGCCTGCAGAAGGTCACCGCCGGCCTCGCTGTCATCGCCGTCCTCGCGGGAGGTGTCGCCGTCGTATCGGAGATCGACGCCAACAATCGAATCGCAGAAGCGTTCTCCGGCACCACCGAAGTCGTCGCAGCCACGAAGACCATCCACGCCGGCGACGAGATCTCCGCAAGCGACCTCGCCTTCGTCTCCGTCCCGAACAGCACGGTGGCGGACGGCGCAATCACCAAGAAGGATATCGACGACTCCTCCAAGACTCCCGTCGGTCGCGTCGCAACCCAGTACATCGCCAAGGGCTCCCAGCTCACCAATGCATCGACTGCCGGTAAGGACAACCCTGAGTCCCTTGCCGCCGCGATCGGGGACGGCATGGAGGCCGTGACCATCTCCGTCGATGCCCAGTCCGGCATGGGCGGCATGCTCCGTGTAAACGACAGGGTCAAGGTCATCCAGCCCAACGACGGCTCCCTCGGCGGCGATGGGTTCACCGTCATCGCCGACTCCGTACGCATCGCAGCCCTCGACGGCAACTTCAGCTCCGGTAGCGGCTCCTCCGACGGATATAGCACCGTGACGCTCGAAGTCACGCCCGAGCAGGCAGGTAAGATCCGTACCGCCGGTGGCCTTACCCTTACCCTGCCCTCTTCTGCCGATACCACCGAGAGCGGTGAGTAGCCCATGGCAGACGAAACCATTTTCAGGATCAAGGAGCGCATCCGCCAGGAGATGCGCGACCTGCTCGGCGTGACCATGGCCGACGGCGGCGCGATCGACCGTCAGGCGCTTCCGGCCCAGATTGACAGTGTCGCCCATGAAGTGTGCGCCGATTTCGGTATCTCCGACGAAAACTGGATCGGCTACATCATCAAAAGCACCATTGACGATTTCATCGGTCTGGGTCCCCTGCAGCCCTTGCAGGACGATCCCAAGGTTGCCGAGATCTTCATCGATCCCGTCGGCGTCGAGCCGAATGGAACATTTATCACGCCGGTCGCCCGCGCCGAAGTGGACGGCCAGATCGTCGATTGCCCCGGTATCGACCTCGTCTCGCATGATGAGGTCGGTCGGCTTATCGGACGTATCGCCGAGGAGGCGAACCGCCGCTGCGACGATTCGTTTCCCGAGATGGACGCCACCCTTGCCGACGGCTCCCGTGTGCACGCAGCCCACCCGAAGGTCTCCCCCAACGGCTGGTCGCTCAATATCCGTAAATTCAGCAAGGACAAGCTAACCGCTGAGGACCTGCTGGAGCGCGGTGCCATGAGCGAGCCTATGTACATGTTCCTCAAATCGGCCGTCCAGGCCCGTGCGAACTTCATCATCTCCGGCGGCACCGGTTCCGGTAAGACCACGATGCTGAACGCACTCTCCGCCTTCATCGGCTATAACGAGCGCGTCGTGACCATCGAGGATACGCGAGAACTGCAGCTGAAGCAGCGCATCGTGATCCCCCGCGTCGCCTGCCCACCGAACTCAGAGGGCAAGGGCGAGTTTACGATGCATGAGCTCCTGGTCGGCGCACTCCGTGAGCGTCCCGACCGTATCGTCGTCGGCGAGTGCCGTGACGATGAGACTTACGAGATGCTTCAGGCCATGCAGACGGGTCACGACGGATCGCTCACGACGATCCATGCGAACGACTGCGCCGGTGCATTCACGCGTATCGAGAACATGATCCTGAAGAGCCAGGGCAACATGACCATGGAGGCGATCCGCCGCCAGATCGGTGCCGCGATCGACGTCGTCGTGCAGGTGAAGCGCTGGAGGGGCGGCTACCGCCGTATCGAGTCCATCACAGCCGTCGAGGGCTTTTCCGACGGTAACGTGACCCGCAACGAACTGTTCCACTGGGAGGGCTCGCCGGAAAACGGTAGGCATGTCGCTACTGGATACCAACCGGCGCGTCTAAAGGAAAAGATCCTCGACGCGGACGCGGAGTACGACCCCCGTTGGTTCGAAGGCGGTGTCTGGTAATGGAACCTGCCGTCATCATCATGATGCTGAGCGTTTTCTTCCTATTGCTTTCCATCACCGTCGGCCTCTACTCCCTGTTCTGCGGGCTGTCGGCTGCCGGCGATGTACGCCGCATGAGGAATTCGACTGCCCTTAGAACCGGCGAGTCGGACGATAAGGACAAAAAAGTTCCCACGCCCCTTCCGCGTCTTGCGGAAGCCGGTATCGAAGTCAATGGCAAGACGTGGATTCTCCTCCTCGTCTTGCTCGCGGGAGCGGGTGCCCTCATCGGATTCATGGCCCTTGGACTTATCGGAATCGGTTTTGCCCTCATCGGACCCCTGATTGCCGAGCTGTGGGTGCGTTCCCGCGGAAAGAGCCGTAAAGCACGATTCGATGAGCAATTGGCGCGGTCGCTTCCCATGGTCGCAGAAAACATGCGTGCCGGATCCTCGATTGAAAGAGCCTTGCGCTCTGTCGGGGAGAATTCAGACGACCCTCTGAAATCCGAGCTCCTGGCCTGTGCCGGCGCGATGCAGATCGATGGCGATATCGTCGCCGCGCTCGATGACATGGCGAAACGAACCGGCAGCAAGGATCTTGTCCTCCTGCAGGCCGCCGTGGCCTCGCACAAGGAGGTTGGCGGATCGCTAGCTGACTCGCTCAAGCGCATCGGAGACACCATCGACGCCCGGTTGTCGCTCCGTCGGCATATCGAGTCGGAGACGTCATCTGTGATCGCATCCATGAAGGCGCTTATCGTGATGCTGCTCATCCTGTTCGCAATCATCATGGTCGGCATCCCTCAGGCATATGATTTCTATACGCAGGACCCGCTCGGCATTCCCGTGCTGATCGTCGTAGTGCTATTTGCGGCAACGGGCTCCGTCATCATCTACAAAATGGCAGACATCGACGTGGAATAGGAGCCAATCGAAATGAATATCCAATATCTCCTCGTGCTCCTGTTCGCCTGTGCTGCCGGCGGTATGACTTATGCTCTCGCCGGCGAGCCCTTCCGCAAGCCGCTGGCGCGCGCCAGGATGTCCATCGCCGCCCGTAAGGGGATGCACGCCAAACCGACGCAGCGCATGAAGATCGCCGAGGCAATCGACCGCGCCGGAGAGGCGTTCGAAAAGGTCATCCCGCTCAAGCTGTCGGAATCCCGAGAGCTGCAGGACAAGCTCGACCTGGCAGGGTTAAAGATAACCCCATCGACCTGGCGTGCCATCTCCCTCGGGATCACGATCTTCACCGCCATCATGCTCGCCGGTGCCGCCCTCGTGGGCGGATACGGAATCGCGATGGCACTCCTAGTCGGAATCATCGGCGCCGTCGGCGGATGGGCGGTCTGCGGAGTCTGGCTGTCGCATGCGGGAAAGACGCGCGGCGAAGAGATCGATCGCTATTTGCCACCGGCACTTGAACTGCTCACCATTTCCGTCTCAGCCGGCGTACTCGTGGAGCGTGGATTCAGGCAGCTTGCCGAGAACAAGGCCCTCGGTCCGCTGGCAGACGAGTTCGCGCGTACCGATATGGAGATCTCGCACCTCGGCGTGTCCCGCGTAGACGCCCTGGACCATATGCGCCGCCGATGCGATTCACCGCTCATGGGATATTTCTGCGCGGCGTTGATCGAGGCGACCAGAAAGGGCACCTCGATCTCAGGTGTCCTCGAATCGCAGGCAAAGCTTGCACGCAAGGCGCGTTACGATGCGCTGACAGCGCAGATCAACAAGCTCTCGACGAAGATGGCGGTCCCGCTGGTGTTCTTCCTGATCGCCGTGCTCGTCCTCATCCTTCCCCCGCTCATCATTCCGACCGCAAGCATGCTCATGGAAATCATGTAACCGGGGACATCAGCTTAATGACATGAAGCAGCCGGGGTGCAGATTTGCACCCCGGCTGCTCTCCTTCAAGACTTTAGTCTGCTGGCCGCGCAGCGGCCAGCTTTAAACCACCCGCTACGCGGGTGGAGACAAACGGCTTTACAAAGCCACCCCTCCGACCGATATTGACGATTGTTCAGGCCGTCAAGAATTCGAGTCGAAGGGGTGGTCGCCATGGCCCAGAAGGCCTACAGCCTTTCCCACACGAAGTGGATGTGCAAGTACCACATCGTGTTCACGCCGAAGTATAGGCGCAAAGTGATCTACAACCAAATCAGGAGCGACATAGGGGAGATCCTCAGGAAGCTGTGCGAGTACAAGGGGATCGAGATAATCGAGGGGCACCTGATGCCCGACCACGTGCACGTGCTGCTGGCGATCCCGCCGAAGTACAGCGTCGCGAGCGTCATGGGCTACCTGAAGGGGAAGAGCTCGCTGATGATATTCGACAGGCACGCCAACCTCAAGTACAAGTTCGGCAACAGGAAGTTCTGGGCGGAGGGCTACTACGTGTCCACCGTCGGCCTGAACGAGGCGACGATCGCCAAGTACATCAGGGAGCAGGAGTCCCACGACATCGCGCTGGACAAGCTGAGCGTGAAGGAGTACGAGGACCCCTTCAAGAGGAGGTGATCCTGCCGGTTCGACCGGCGCGCCACGGGTCAAGATGCACTAGGCCTGGACGAAGTCCGGGCCCGCGCCTTTAGACGCGAGCCCGGGGCCCGTGGGTTATACCCTAAGAGCAAACCACCCTTTTTAAGGGTGGTTCTGATTTTGCCCCCATAATCCCGGACATACCGGTAACTTTTTACAGTCTGCCGCGCTATAATTTTCGATAACTATAAACGTTCAAGTAGGTTAGGGAATTTCATGCTAGATAAGATTAAAAACGGGGTGAAAGACATCCCTATCTCAGCGGAAGCTTTTGGGTTTGCAGCGGTCGTGGCGAGCGTGGCGCCCGTGCCGGACGCTGTGTTAGCATTGATTTTTAATGTCAGGTATCTGCTGATGTCACACTCCATTTGGACAGTCTTCTCCTCTTCGGCTCCGATCATCATCCTCCTACTAGCTGTCTTGGCGTTTTGCAAAAATAGTTGGAAAATCGCTACCGTTGGAACCGCCGTCACGCTAGTCTCCTTTATCTTTCGCGGATGCTACGGAACGACCGAGCCGGTATTACTTCTTGCGTGCACTGCGTTGTGCATGTTGATTTTCACGGTAAAGACCTCGAGCACGGAGCGGGTATAGACAGATGGACAAGAAAAAAGAAATCGTACACGTAGACGCGGAACTCATTCCGAAAAGCGATTCCGGAATGAAAGACAGTGACGAGAAGGCTATCTCCCGCCGTCGAATGCTGGAAGCTGGTGCCGCAGCGTTGGCGTTGCTTATGATGCCAAAACTAGCGTTTGCATACACTTGTGGTGGCTTTACATTTTCCTGGCCGCCTTCCGGACCTAATCTATATGGCGATGGTCGTGAAGCGCATTTTGAAGGATGTGCGAATGGCTCTGTAATTCATAACGATGGTTCAAGTTACATCAGTAGTTGTTCAGCAAACTATTATTGGCCGACAGACCGAATGAATAACCAATCACTTGGATATGCTTACAAACTGAAAATTTCATCTATCTTTACTACTGAACTCTATGATATTTACCAGCTCGCTGTTATTGCAAACTGCGCTGACATCAACAATTCAGCTTCGTCGCCCCGTCCCCGTCTTTGGGTGCCATGGGCGCGCGACAACCATCTGAAATTCTGGTGGGACGGTCAAATGAGAAAGGATCAAGTAGGACTCGCTTTTTCTAATACAAATAAAGATTACGCCGGAAAATGGTCAGGATGGCAACAATCAGGATGGTCCGATTTTGGATACGCTCATCCTGAAGCTCTTTTCAAAAGAATCAAGGGACAAAACTCTCATTGGTTTGGCCTAGAATTTGCCGTTTACAATATATGGGTCCAGGGATTCAATGAGAATCATTGGACCTATGATCGTTGTTTCAATTGGACGTCAACGAGTTCTAATGCGGGCGACATCAATGCAAAGCAACTTCCCATCAGCCTCGACCAGGACATGTCCCTGTTCGGTAGGATCGTTGCAATCGTTCCGGATGCCGTCAAGAGTGGATATCAATGTCTGGATGTCGATTCCGCAGGACAAGCCGCCGGCACGCTCGTTCATCTTCACGGTGCGGATGGTAGCGGAGCGAATTATACGCAGCGCAATTTCATCATGGGCCTCGGCGCGATGGACGAACGCGGGGGAATTACGTTCTATTTCTTCCCAGCACATGTTAGAGGATTCGGTCTCGTGATGAATGCCTCTCACGGAAGAAATCATCTACAGAATGCTGTTAACAGCTGTACTGTTCCCAGTTCTGTTCAATCGCTTCAACTTTCTTCAGATGACAATTCGGAGGCATGCCGATTCTGGGTCACAAAGAGTGTCGACAAGAACGGCAGGTACAACATTATCAGCGATGCGTCCGGTTTTGCCTTCGACCAAGCCGACGGCAAGACCGCCGAAGGAACCATTGTCCGGCTACATTCCGACGGTATTCTCGGCTCCGAATGGTCGAATGAAGCGCACAAGTGGCGTATCGAGGAAGTGTTCTTCAAGGGCACGATCTCGCTCGATGCCGAGCGTGTCGAGCCCGGCAAGACAATCTCTGTCATCGACCCGTCAAAGACGTGCACGCCCTACGATCAGGGAGGCACCGGTTCGGTGAAATACCTGTACCGCTGGTACTGGATGAAAGACGAGAGGGAAAGCCCGTTTGCCGAAAACAAGTATCCTGAAGCCTTTACGTTAAGCAGCTGGTGCCATCTTGCAAATTGCGGCGATCAGATCTGGCGTGACGCCTATGCCGGCGCGGGATACCCTGTTCGCGACACTAACTTCTTCGTCGAGGCCTTCAAGCTGAGGATCAAGTACGGTAGCGGTTTCATCGAGAACAACGCCGACTTTGGAGCAATCTGCTACGCCGGCTGCATGGGCATCGAAAATTCAGGCGATTTCTCCTGGTCCGATGTCTGCCGCGACGGCGAGGAACTTGGCAAGGGTGGCATTAGCAACCGCATTACCGGCATCAAGATCTGGCTTGAGGGAGATATCGCCAAGGAATACGATATCGCCTACCGCGCCTTCATCTATGGGCAGGGCTGGACGGAGCGTTTCCATTCCAACGGCGGTTCTCAGGATGATGCGGAGCTGTGCGGTTCGGATGATGCATCCGGCAGCAAGGGAGCCATCAAGTGTATTCAGGTATTCGCCATCCCGAAGCCGCGCGGTGCCAAGCTGGCACGAGAGTTCGCCGAGGACAATTCGTTTATCCCGGAAAACTCCCATTCGGGTGGCTATCTCACGGCACAGGCGATGCTCGCGCTCAACCTCGATGACACGTCGGGGTTCGATGGGCACAAGATGATCGTCGATGCATATCAGGGCGACAGTTCGAAGGGCCTGGAAGCTCTGCCCGTACCGCCGACGAGGCCGAGGCCTGTCGGTATCAAGGTGTTCTATTATGTCGACGGTGAAACCGATCCGTGTTTCGAGGAAGAGTATGAGATGGGAACGACCTATCAGGTGAATCCCGATGCGACTGCCGCCGGTCAGAAAGACAACTGCCTCGATCTGGTCTGCTGGTACACGGATCCGGAGTACACGCAGCCCTACGAGTCGCAGGAGCTTGCCACTTCGTTGAAGCTGTACGGTTACAACCCTTGCTCGGTGAAATACGATACGACCACCCGCAGCAGCGTGCTGGACACCTCGTATAACTGGTCGACGGACGCCGACCTTGGCACCGCGCTCGATCTGGCAGCCCTGTACCCACAGGACGAAATCGTTAAGTATGGGACGAAGCTGACGTTTGCCGGTCCGTGGTCCGCTTGGTGCGAGGATGCCGGAAAGACGCGCTGCGTGTCCAGCACGCCCGGTGTATACGCTACCGCGGGCGCCAGCGGATCCCCGATCCTTTCAGCGACCATCAAGGGCAACACGACGGTTTACGTCGATTGGCCTTGGAGCGGCTACGACGGCGTCATGAGCGCACGGTCGTAGCGGATATCGACTGAAGGAACTGAAAGAGGGGCAGATGGAGTTTCATCTGCCCCTCTTTTTTACTATAAGCCGTTTTCAAACGTGAATATTAAGACAAAGAAAAAGGGCGAGACCTAGAGCGTTTGGCCGGGATCCAGTTCCCCGAATACTACTCTAAGCTCGCCTCTGATACTATTATACAAAACCATCTTTGTATTTGCAACCGCGGAAACAAGCAGGTCTCCTCTGCCACTAATCCATAGGTTGAACAAAGAAAAGAATACATGCGCTCTATTCAAGAAATGAAAAAGCCTCATCTTTCATCGCAAATGAAAGATGAATCCACCCGTTAAAATTCGCAAGCGCTTGCGAATAAAAAAGAAGAAGGCTGCGGAGAGAGACCGCAATCTTCTTCTTTTCCTGTATAAAAATAGGCTGATGCCGGTAGATAGGAATACCGGCCAACAAGGTGATTCCCGAAGGAATCTTCGAAAACAATACTACTATAGCATAGTATAGACAGTTTGTCTACTTCCTCTGTCGCGCCGGCAAGACATCGTCGGGATCGATCTCATAGAGCCCGAATGCCGCCGCGATCTTCATCATGTCACGCATACCGGCAAGATAGGCCGTATCGACCTGGTCGCAGGCATGGACGCGGACAGCGCGGATAAAGCGATCCGTCACATCCCGAAGCTCCTGCGGAATCTCATGAGAGATCTTGAGCCAATCCTGCTCCGCAAGATGCTCTTCCATCTCACTTTGTCGGAAGCCGGGGTCACGCTCGCTCAACTCGACCATCGACCCGTCCTTCAGCTCAGACAGGGCCGAGCGCAAAGCGACCTGAAAGCTATTTTCCTCCATACGTATCCTCCTTCCGTTAATGCAATATGCTAGTATTATAGCACTATAGCATCCGAAAGTCAACCGTATGTTCGAGTGTCCAAGGTATATCGCGCCTTTCAAAACCGATGCAGACTATAGCCCGATTTATCCGGCACGAGCCCGTAAATGCTTTTCGGAAAATACTCTTCAACTGGGACTGATTCCCTTGCCGCATCGAAGAGGCCGGATTTCAAGGCATGAATTATCCGCTCTTCCGCAACTACCGCCATGAGCTCGCAGTTACTCAATGCGAAGAATATGATCTTCTCCGTGCCGAATAATTTGGCGGCACTCTCCCATACCGATGACAAGAGCAGCGCCGAGGCGCCTCCCACTCCCCCGCTCAGCCTACCGATCTCCAACATAGCGAGCCGCCCCATTGTGCCGGTGAAGCCGATCCGTATATCCGATTTGAGGTTGCGGGATGCATATTCGAACAGCTTCCCTCTCGGCAAGCCGAATGTATCGAGATTGTCATACGTCACGATTGCGGCCGCGTAGCCGTCCGTTTCGGATTCACCCTCGACGACGTAGGTGACAAGCAGATCGAGATAGCGATCGTAGATGATCCCCAGCTCATCATAGCCGTCAGCCTTCCAGGCCGGCGACAGCACCGGATAGATCCTGTACGGTATGACTTCTTTAGCAGGGACCTTATATACCCCGTATTCCATATCAAGGTCGCATATCGGCTGCCCCACATCGAACGCATCAACCATTTCATTTCCCATCCGATCTCCTATCGGATGGAAGCGGCGATACCCACCGCGCCACATCCTTCCCATATTCATTTCCTCCTGTAATGCTTTGTGTAATAGTACTATAGCATCATAGAAGATGTATTGATACAGACGACTACATTTACGATGGATTTCGATCCATTTCGATGAGATCCTTCCCGATACTTCCTATAGTCGCTTGAAACAGGGAGGCAAGGCGAACGCTAAAAAAGGGGCAAAAAGCCCCTTTCATTACCGTTCTCTTTCAGTTCTTGAAACTGAGTCATTCATCCGCGGTATCTGCAAAACCTTATCTCGCTTGACACGCAATGGCTCCTTTTGTCCGACTGCCAACTTTTCAATATGCCGTTGAACACTGCCAATGTTTCGTTCGATGCGACTTTCGATAACACCAAGTCGAGCCTGGATGCCATCGTTCCCATGGGACAAGATCTCCTTTGCCTCAAGAGGGAAACCGACAAGCTTGTCCCTATCGAACCAGCTGTAATCTCTGAAAAGGCTGAGCTGCTTGTCCGGAGCCATACCTTTCGGTCCAAACGGTTTCGCGATATAGCTATCTTCAGCGAGAATGTTGTAGGCGTGACACCAAAGGCTTGTCCCATTATCGAAAATCGGCGCAATCCTTGTAAATTCAAGTGTTTCAACATTTCGGATTACCCCGAAGTTACGCCAGTGCCGGTCTTGATTGGCAAGGATGTAATCACAGGTGAACATTTTTGCCAGACCTTCCTCTACATTGTTGAGACCAAGGCTCTTGTAGGTGTCCACCAGAAAGTCATAGTCACTCATAGAATCAGGTTTCTTTCGTGTTGAAAGTACGTCATATGCGGTAACTAGCTCCTCATCCTGTCCGAGCATGTTCTCACATGCGGAATAGATTCGTCCCTTCTCCTCAAATAGGAAGTAGGGGATGTAATCGTTTCTGCTTAGCAGGCGGTTATACAGCGCCGTCGCCACAACTTCGTTCAGAACCTCTTGCCGTGTCGACCCAGTCCCGCCTTTGACGAGGAATCGCTTGCCATTGACAATCTTCCATTTTTTATTGAGATCGCCGCCAAGCGTCGAGTTCGGCGACATCAGGTTCGGATTGCCGGACGATTCCTGTCCAAGAGTCAACATTCCAAGATCGTCTGTAAAGTCATTGTCGAAGAAATTGACATCCTCCCATTTCAAAGGATTCTTACTGTTGTTGATCCAGTAACGATCAGACAGCGAAAGTCCAAAATTCTCCTCCGCCAGCTCCAACGTGCTATTGAGATTCAAAGAATCGAGAAGTTGCTGAATCTGATGCCGGGACGCTGGAATCGCACGCCGGCGCCACCAGTCGTTGAGCGCACGCCTGGTCACGATACCTTTTGAATCAGCGAGAGCCACGGGTGCATATCTGAGATCATGAACATCAACAATCTTCACCACTGCGTGAATATCTCGGTCATATCTGAAGGAAACAACGGGGTGGTTCTTGTTCATCAATGTGTATTCAGCCATTTTCATGATTTCCCCTTTCGATATACTAATACAATAATACCATTACCGGCACGACGATTCAATCTCGAGCGCTCGACTTGATTCGAGACATTCGAGCAGCGCGAATCAGATGCCACCCGAATGCCCCGAAGGGGCTCCGCCCCTTTATCGAGGGCGGATAACTGAAAGGCGGTACTCGCCGTCTGCAAGGCACATCGGATAGATACTGTCCGTGAGCCGTTCCTCCAGCGCGACTTCCATCTCATTGATTTCATGAACCATTGCGAGAAGCGTTTCCGGTTCACCGGCTGTCTGCGCTACAACAATGACCTCTGAAATGCTCGATGGAAGGAAGACAAGGCTATCGGTCCCGAACATCTCGGCAAGTCTCCTGCGAACCGACGGGAGCAACATCGACGCCGCCCCGCCGAACTGTTTGTCTTTCCTGGTCGCCGCAACCATCTTGAAGCCGGATGCGTCATCACGCAGCGTCATGAAATCGACAATCCCTTCAAGGTTGGCAAATGCAGCCTCTCGGATCTTCTGACGGGAAATTCCGAAAGTCTCAAGATGGATGTCCTGAAGTCGAATCGTCCCGATTCCATCATTCATCTGCATCAGTTCGACGCGATATGTAATCAGCATGTCGAGATATCGATCGAATGTGATACCGGCCTCCGTAAAGTTTTCCGTATTGTTTTCGGATACGACAACTGGATAGATTTTCTCGAACAGCTCACCGCTCTTGAAAAGGGCATTCAGTCTCTCCCCGATCGTCTCCTGGTCTTCCGTCACACAGTATTTTCCATCGAGATCGTTCAGGGTATCGAAAAGCTCCTCGTCTGGCATCTGCGCCCAGCTCTCGTTCTGGTAAACGTTTACAGACACCCTTGTTCCGGCATCCAAGGTGTACCCACGCTCGATACCATTGTTCACCGTCTTCTCAGCGTAGCGAAGTCTGAATTTGGCATCCCTCTGTTCCGCGATATGATTCAGCGCCGGCAATCTCATCTCCAGTTCCTCCCTGGTCATCATTCTCTGTCCATTCATTTCTCTTCTTTCTTCCATTTTGTTTTCCTCCTTGTTTTTCAACCTACTGTTTTCTTTGGTGCCTTTGTGGGTTCGGCACTCAACATCCGCTCTTCCGTCGGCGCTTCCGAACCCTGTTCAGTTTTCAATGTGCTGGCGATTTCCCGTCGCCGGTATCCGTTCAAGACCACGATGGGACTGAAACGACAAGGGACAAGTGAAACGATGCGCCGTAGGGCAGCCCTTGCGTTTCCGGACCTCGGTGGGCTAGGAAACCCGCGAGCGACGGGGACCGCTCACATGGAACTAACAGGGACCGGTTGCAAAGACGACCAGATGTCGCGGCTTTGACGAAATCCGCAAGCGTTTGCCAAAATACGGTTCAGCAAAAACATGGAGAGAAACGTAATGGTCGGATGAGAATGAGTGGTAGAATCTTACAAAACAGGGAAGGAGGCAAGTGTTTGAGGGAAATCATCGTCGACAGGGAAAATGGAGCCAAGGCATTCGTCCTATTCGAGCTTACCAAAGGCAACATCGCGGAAATCAAGGACCGATACATTCTGGGGCAACTGCGTTCCGCAATCGATAGCCCATGGAGCACTGCCCTTCCCGACGGAATTCGCTCAGCTCTGACACGTTCGGTTTCAGAAGAGATGGAAGACAGATTCCTTCTCGAGAACATGGACAAAGATACCGATATGAGCGTCAGGAGCGCTATCAGGAGTGCCGTGATAAAGGTCAAAGGGCAGCATGGGGTCAAAAACGGACCCTGGACCGATGCATACAGCGATGCCGATGTCCTCGATTATGCCTACCAGGAGATTTTCACGCGATTCAGCGATGGTCCGGGCGTCCTGCTCGATGAGATCGAAATTCCCGAAGGATACCGAATTATCTCAGGTGAGAAATGGGCAAGCGACCTCTCGGGAATCGGACGGGAATGGATCGACGACATCGAGCCCTTCCTCCTGCTGGCGGATAAGACCGGGGAACTCATGATTTGCGACATCATGTCGAAGCTGACCGTGCCAGTCGTCGCCGTCAGAAGCGATTTCGCAGAGCGGTTTGACAGGCTTGCCGACGAAGACGGCATGATCGGCGATAAGTTCTGGACATATGCCTGCATCGCAGAGGCCAGGGGCCGCAATATGACTTTCGATTTCCGCGGTGCGGTATCGAGGGCATTCGAATTGAAGGGGCGAGTCGAAAAAAGCGATTCGCCAGGGCGAGACGATGGAAAGTTGACCGTGAAGGGCGAGATCGCGCGAGCGGGTGCCGATAAACTCGCCGAAGAGGCCAAAAAGAAGGGAGAGTTGTTGCTTGACGGGTGATGCAAGAGAGATCGATTCGACTTGCAGGACGGATGGCAACTCGAATGGGCGATGCGTACCGCGACCCGCATTCCATGCGGTGCCTGACGGCACCTATGATTCGCTCGCCAAGGCTCGCTCGATGGATAGATTTTCAGGATCAAAACGACTAGAAGGAGACGACAAATGACAATGACTAAATTCTCCCGCATCAACAAGCAGCGCGAGGAAATCACCATGCGCGTTCTGGAGGACATGGAGAAAGGCGGTAACGAGTGGAAGAAACCGTGGGTAGAGGCCTCCCCTCTCCCACCGTATAACCCGGTCTCCGGTACCCAATACAGCGGACGCAACTTCCTCTACACATATGTCTACGGCATGATGCGAGGCTATGCCGACCCGCGTTGGGCTACCGAGAAGCAGATCAAGGAAATGGGCTGGAAAGTCCCAGAGAACCTGCAGAACGGACGAGGGGGCATCAATGACGAACTCGGCGTAGGCATCGAGCACTGGGGCATGTACGCCTACATTCCGCGCGTCAAGAAAGACGGAACGCCGCTTACCGACAAAGGAGGCACGCAGAAGTTCACCAGGGTCCACGCCGTCAAAGAGAACGGCATCTGGGGACGCTACCGTAAAGGCGATAACGGAAAATATGAATTCGAGCAGCTGCCGAGTGGCGTCCATCCGCACCCGGAATGCGACCGCTACTTCAAGGTCTTCAACCTCTCACTTATCGAGGGCGTCCCGCCGCTTCCCGTTCCCGGCCTCGCGCCGAATGACGATATCGAAGTCGGACTCCTTGCCGACGATGTGATCGCGTCGAGTAGGTGCGAGGTGTTCGAGGGGAGTACCGACGGCGCCTACTACAACTTCGCCAATGACAAGATTTCGGTTCCGTCCCGCGAGGCGTTCAACAGCAATTCCTCGTTTCTCGCCTCACTGCTCCATGAGATGGGCCATTCTACAGCGCCCGCACTTGACCGTCAGATGACGGGTGACATGCGCAGCAAGGAATATGCACACGAGGAGATCGTCGCTGAGCTAAGCAGCATCTTCAGCTCCGTCGATCTTGCCGTCAAGGCCGAGACCGACCCTGAGGCCGCCGGTTATGGCGAGCATGTCGCCTACCTCGAGTTCTGGAAGGGGCGTCTCGACAGCGTGGCCGGCACGGACGAATATGAGGCGACCAAGGAAGAACTCTGTGACGATTTCTTTGCCGCCGCTTCCCAGGCATCGCAGGCGACCGACTTCATCATCGACCGCTACGAGCAGGAAGTCGGGCATCCGGCAGCCGGCAAGGAGGTCGTGCAGAAGCTCGATATGCCCGAAAAGACGGAGCAGGAAGACCGCGCAGACCGCAGTCTCTCGCACAAGAAGGAAACGGCTCGCGACGCGTCTGCCCACATACAGGAAGACCGCGCAGACCTTGTGAACATGCGCGATGAAAATGCCATCGGAGCGTAAGCAAAGGGGAATGGGCAATGGCTAAGTTTGATTTCAATAAACCCGTCGCCAGTTTCAGCTGGTATCTGCAGAACGGCAGCGCCGATGACAAAAGGGGTAACCGTCTCCACGTCGGTACCGGACAGAAAGCCCAGATCTATTTCGACCCGGAGAGCGGTGAGTTCATCGGCAAACTCAAATATGTCGACGACTATATCGACCTCGCGGACGGCGCAAAGCAGCATTTCGAGCTGCCCCGCACAGCCCGCGAGTATAAACCGAGCGATTTCAGTCCGAAATTCCCGATCTCTAACGTCAAATTTGAAGTAGATGAGTCCGTGAAGGATTTTATCCACGTCCTGCCGCGCGGTCTCTTCTTCTACCAGAATGAATTCTACGATGCCGTCTTCGGGGACAAGACGGACTACCCGGAATCACTTAAGGATTTCCTCTTCACCCGCACGGGCGACATCGAGGCCGCCGGTGAATTCTATGGAGCAATCGAAAAGTGGCCGCAGAGCGTCTACTGCACCCTCGTGGAAAAGTGCAATGTCGAAAACCGTCCCATTCCGGAATATGAGAACGATCGGGCTCTGCCGCTCGACTACCATAAGGAGCTGCTGGCGTCCCTTAAAGATTATTTCGGATGCGGAGAGAGTAATTACAGGACGCCAGACGACCTGCTCGCTGTCAGGAGCTACGGCTCATATCTCTCCGGTATCTCGCTTAAGTTCAATCCTCAAGACGTTATCGTGGCTATAGAACATGCTACCGAGACTATTCAGGCCGAGCTAGTCCCCTATCTCTCAGACAGCTTCGGACCCGATAGATATCTTCCCTGCGGCTGCCATGTCGCCGTTCCGATGAATAATTCGATTGAAAATGCGGCGCAATCGATCAAGGAGCTGCAGAATGCCGGAGTGGATCTTGGCGCCTTGCCAAACCTCAGCTGTGACGAATTCAGCCAGCTCGCCGCCAAAGTCATCCCCTATGCGGAGAATAAAGCGCAATCGGCACCTGACCGCACCCTGGGACATAAACATGAAGTGAACCGCGATGTGGCGCAGCGGAGGCAAACTGAACGAACGACAGTCAACCAGATCCGTGAAGAAGACACCGTAGGCGAATAGATAAAAGGAGCGAATCGCAATGTCCGATTACATCAAATATATGTACCGCGAATACCTTGAAGGTCGCACCCGTATCAAAAAAGTCAATGAGGACCAGCCATTATTTCCAAACACCGGCGCCGGCCTATTGATCCAAAAAAACAAGCTTACCGACGATTGGACCGCGCTGAACGTCTCCGACGGGCATTATGAGGAGGAGTCTTTCAATCATGAAGCCCTTGCCGCGGCCTTTCTTCAGGGCGCGAATATGGGACAGCTTCGTATGTTAAACGAGATACTTGACCGCGCCCGGCTGAACGGACCATATTGCCTGGAAAACGTCGCAGACGCATTGCTGTCTTTTGCACCAGCGTGCAAGGCCGAATCGCTCATGGAAAACCCCATGCTGCATTTCATCGAGCTTTCCAAGTCCTTCTCCAAGAACGGCGGCATCTACGATCCCGTCCACGGTATCTATATCGACTCCAAAGTCAATGGGTTGGGCGATGTCCCACATTTCACGTTATATGATGTGTCGGTCGCAGACATCGAGGAATGTATGGCCTGGGGCACAAAACACCTCGATGAGGTTCCCGGACAGATCCATGTCGTGAACGGTTCCCCTCACATCGCGACAATCTACGTTACGGGTCCAGATGACCGTCGAATCAATGACCTTATCTTCACACTTTGCGAAGACGGTCGCTGGAGCTATGTCTCGGAACTCGATGCGGAAACGCTCGCCCGTTTCAATGAAATCATTGCAAAGGCGAACCGCATCGAAGCGGGTATCGTAAAAGATGACGAGTGGCGCGACGGGATGGTCGAGCAGGTGTCGGGGTTCATGGATAAAATCAAGGATATGGATGCAGAGGAGGCGGAAGGTGCCGATACGGTGCTCGCCGAGACATTCAATTCGATTGACGCCCTCTCAACCGATGCTGCGATTGATTTGCTGCGCGTCTATTCGAATTGCGATGCATCCGGACGCGATGCCGTCGCCAAGACGTTCTATGCGTTGTCCGGTGAATCATTCGACTCCTATCTCATGACGGCATCGGAAGTATGCAAGAAAACGCTCGGTATGCTTGAGCCCGAACCGCCGCAGCCTGCAAAAACTAAGAACCTATCCCAGAAAACAATGTCGTCACGTGAGGCATCGAATCGACTGTCTGATGAGATCGGCGTGAAGCCCTGCACACGCGATGAAGGCACTGTCGGCGAATAACAAGGAGAATAAAATGACCTCGGGTAATGAGAAAAACACCGCTTCTTCCATCAACGAAAGAATCAAAGACATCATCAGGTTCAGTTACACCAAGGACGAACTTTTCCAAGCACTGCTCTACTCGGATCTTCTGGAAAAAGTGCTTTCCCCAATCGATGTCCAGGCGTTGGAAGACCGCTTCACTCAAATAAAAATCGCGGATGCATACTCCGATTATCGCAACGGCAAGACGAACATTGTAGATATGAATAAAGATAGCGCACTCAAACTCTTGGATAGATTTGGTGACGGTATGACCGGTCCAGATGATGAGGGTCTTTTCCTTATCGACGAGGAAGACGGTATGTTCACGGCAATCGACAATACGACTGGCGACTGCTGGACCGAAAACTTTCCAAGCAGAGCACTCGCCGTTGCGTACCTTTCAGGCTTCGAGTTCGATCTTCTCGATGACTATATCAAGAGGCATTCTGTCGAATCTGCAGCATCGCAAGACGCTTTTAAGGATGACAATCGCACAGCCATCAATCTGTCCCGAAAAACCGCTTCCTCGCGTGAGGCATCGACTCGGCTGTCTGATGAGATCGGCGTGAAGCCCTGCACACGCGATGAAGGCACCGTCGGCGACAGCTGATCAGCGAACGGAGGTCTAGGGTTATGACGCAGGTGGTATATGGGCAAAAAGGCTACTTAGGCTCCTCGATGAGCGTACGTGCAGCCGAGGCGTATGAGCAGGGCGAGATGCCGATCAGCAGATGGACCAAGACTGCAATCATCCAGGCGGTCAAGGACTACTGTTTCGATTTCGACCTGGCTTACGATCCGGATATCGAAAAGAAGACGAAAGCCGAACTCGCTAAAGAATTCCTCGAGTATAAATCTTGGCATCATTCCAGCCGCACCGCCCGCGAGGTCGAGTTTTTCGGTCTCAATGAAGATGCCGTCTGCCGGAGTTTCGAGCAGATGAGCGAGGAGCAGATCATCGAACGCGATAGGCAGATGGCGGCCGAGCAGGCTGCACAGGAAGCAAGACTTCAATTCATGAATGCTCGTGAAAAGGAATTCGAGCAGAAATTTGGATGTAACCCATCGAGCGTTCTGGCCTATGAGGCCGTTCATCCCGAGATGTGCACGCGGTTCATCGCACGACGCAAGAAAACCGAGATGATTTCTTACCGATTGCCAGCTGAAGCAGTCAAGGCCGGTATGAAAGAGGAACAGGTCTGCCCTGTCGCACACGCAAGTCAAAGCCGCGTCGCCTATTTCGACGTCTTCATGCAGGGAACAGGGAAGAAACGGCATTGGGAGGATGTTGACTTCGAGGCTCTGACTGAAAAATTCGATAAGGCTGCCGAGGAGGGGAAGCGTGCGAAAATGCAACCAAAGGCGAGGCTCGATGCAAAAAAGACTTACGTCGAGGAAGCGATGAGGGTGATGCGGGAACAAACCGACAATTCAGGCGACAAAGCAAAGTGCGCGCGCATTACTGATATCTCGCATAATTTCTCAATGCGCCCGAAAGATGAATCATTAACACATGATGGTGAAAACACTAACAGATAAGTAGAGGGAAGTCAGATTGGGAGTCTGGCTTCCCTCTTTTTGCGTTCGTTGCAACTGACATGAATACATGGTATAATAGTACTAGCTACAAAACATAGGGAGGAACGCAAATGAACAAGTTGGAACTTGAGCTGGATGAGAAAAAAGTGCTTGCTGATGGTGAGTATAACCTTGATGAGCTTTACGGATATATCGACTACATCGCCGTGACCGAGAAGGGGCTTCGTAAGGAAGGAAACTTCTACATCGAGGATGATCCGGTTGACGACGGTTTTGGAATGATTGCTGCTGTCGAGCTGATTCTTCTCCGGAACGATTGGTTCCGGAAATACGTGAAGACACTCAACTGCTACTGGTGGAATGAGGGAACAAACAGTTTCGATGTTGAGGATGGGATTGAGGAAGCCGTGAGAAATTGGGGTTCATTTCATTCGGGCACCTATTCCTCCCCCACCGGCATCCGGAAAGATGCGATTCCGATGCACAAGCTGGAACTCATCCTGGATGAGCAGAGAATCATCGACGACGGGCTAATCAGGATCGATGATGTGAACAATTACCTCACAAAGCTGATCGTCGAGACAAATGGCCTTCGCAGAGAGGAAAACTTCTATATCGAGGAGAATCCTGAAGACGGTCTGGGTGCGATCACTCATATCGCCCTCTGTCTCTCGAAGCAGAACTGGTTCAGGAACTACGTGAAGGTCCTGAAGTGCTATCGTTGGAATGCCGATACGCAAGATTTCGATGTCGAGGATGCGATTCAGGATATGATTTTTGCCGATTTTCCAGTCAGCTAATATTTTGGAGTTCCCGTGGCTGAAAAGCCGCATCCCCACGCTCTGGACGAACAGCTACTTCGTTTCGACTGTGGGAGGGGTGTCCCTTGCGCAGGTAAGGAAGTACATAGAGAGACAGAAGGAGGTCTAGCCGATGGAACGCGGATTCAAATACCGAATCTACCCGAACGCGTGCCAGCGCGAGCAGATCGCGCGGACGCTCGGTTGCTGCCGTTTTGTGTACAACCGCGCCCTCGACGTCAAGAAGTCCGCTTATGCGAAGACTGGCAAGACGGTCTCGTGGACGGAGCTCTCCCGAATGCTCCCGGTATGGAAGCGCGACCCCGAGACCTCCTGGCTCGCGCAAGTGGACTCCATGGCGCTCC
>CALAMG010000007.1 GCA_937925715.1 uncultured Collinsella sp. | reverse complement strand
CGCGCGCCGCGCGCTGCGAAGGGGGCAGCAGGTCGGGGAACGGCTCCGACCAGTCGTTTTCGCAGTAGAAGCGCACTGCTGTGCAATATGTCTCGAACATCTGTTGGGCTATTTTGTCATCAAGCAATTCGGAAACGTAATCCCACGCCAAAAGCAACCCGTTTTTATGATCGTATATCTGATGATCCAGCAATACCTGCGGTGTTTCTGCTAGCATCTTCGACAAGGGACCGAAAATATCTTCCACTTTGTTGGAGATAAATTGGGTGCCGATATTGCTAGCGAATACAACAGGGGCTTTCTTGGGATCGTTTGGGCAACGGTGAGAAAGCTCTCTCAAAACCTCTACAGCTCCAAATGAAGAGTGCGCAACATCCTGCTGAAAGCGTCTTTGCATTTGAGAAGCTAGTTCAAGAAGGGAAATTGCGTTTGCGCAATCAGCCTCAAGAAGGATAAGAGAGGTGAAGTCGGATACGATCTTGTCAACGTCTGGGTGAATTGGTTTTCTGTTAAACAGCGGAAGGTTGAGAAGAAATTTCTTGTCTTCGCTCCATCGAGAAAGAGACTTGGCATAAACAGCGGCGATGCCCATAGATTGGGTAACCCCGATTTGCCGTCCTTTCTCGGTGAAGTTTTCCCAAGACTTAGAATCAATTAAGTACTCCATACGAGTGAATTGAGATCTTTTGACGCTCTCCATAGGGGCTTTCAGTGGCAAAGAGGGGCCGCCCGGCATGTTGTCTATTCGATTCAGCCAGTATTCTCTATCCTCGTTTCGTGCGTCTTCTCCGATTCCGGTTCTTCTCGCATACTCCATGAAGCTTATCTCGATGGGGGTGAGATCCGTCCCGTCGTAGAGATGCGCTAGGTCCTCTAAGAGAACTTGGATGCTGAGCACATCAGCTGCAAGAAGATCGACGTTGATATGCATGATAGTGCGTTTCGGTGATACGACAGTAAGGCGTACATCTATGAGATCGTCTTGCTCGATGTCGAAACGTAGGTGACTTAATTCTTGGCGAATACCTTCAATCCTCGAGTCGGGATCGCCTGTTCCTTCCACTCCGTAGATGGTTAGTCCCTTCCAGGCTACTTTGTCTTCGATGCGGGCTGTTCCGTCATCAGAGAACCGGGCGCGCAGCATGGGATGCCTTAGAATAAGAAGTTCCACTGCGCGTTCGAGTTTGGCCGCATCGAGAGATCCGCATTCGAATTCCATATAAGCGTGACAAGCGGTTCCCCCTAGCTCCTGTCCGTCTCGCCTTCCAACCATATAGGCATGTTGGACGGACGTGATCGGAAAAGGGTCGCCTTTGCTGTAATTTGCGGAACCGAGGAGAGGGCTGCCATTAGACGAGCTTCTCGCAGACCTCTCTCTTGCAAAATTAATCCAAGAAGCCATACAGGGATTCGAAACCAATTCTGAAAAGGTAACATTGCAGCCATTCTTTGTTAGCAACCCAGCTATTCTCATAATGTCAAGAGATCCTAGCCCCAAACTGATAAGATTATCCGAAAGGCTTAGTTCTTCTTTTGACAGTCCGAGCATTTCCTCAACAAGCCTTCCAACTAGCTCCACGCATACTTCAGACATGCCAACCGCCCTTTCAAGCATTAAGTTTTTGAATATAAGGCATACTAACATAATGTTAGCTATAGTATACTTATAGCGAAAGGGTTGTTGTTTGCAAATATTGCGCGAATATCTTCTAAGGCTTCGGATGGCAGAAGGGGGTTTTATGAGAAGGGCAACCGACGTTGGTTTTACTCTTGTTGAACGTATTGCGCAATGGGAGCGTGAATATGGGGCAAATATTGCGGTTCGCGACAGAGAAACCACGTATACTTACACTGAGCTATTTGATGCGGCAAGGCGATTCGCCTCTTGCCTTGCTTCGGAGGGGATAGAAGCTGGGGACAGGATCGTCCTTCAGCTTCCGAACAAAGCTGAATCTCTTATAATCTTGTTCGGGTCAGTAATGAGAGGATGCATCCCCGTACTTGCTTTGCCGACTCATCGCAAAGCGGAAATCTCTCATTTCTGCTCAAAGTCAAATGCATCCTGCCTAATTGTTCCGTGTTCTTCCCCGGCTTATGATTACGAGTCCTTAGCAAAAGCCATCAAAAAGGACAATCCAAGGCTAAAATGTTTTGTCATCGGATCTTCCGATCAATATCGATCAGTTTCGGATATGCGCGGAGAGCTCTGGCAAGTCACAGCACCCCACTCCTCATCAATTTTGTTCCTGCTTCCGTCGGGTGGTACAACAGGACTTCCTAAACTTATTCCTCGCTCAAATTTCAGCTATGTGTACAATTTCGTGGAAGCGGCTTCCCGATCGCTTTTTTCCGAAAAAACAAAATACCTAGCAGCTTTGTCGATATGCCATAATTTGCCGCTCGCATGCCCCGGCGCACTTGGTGCGCTAGAAAAAGGAGGCACCGTCATTTTGGCGGAAAGCGTGAGTCCCGATGAAGTGTTTCCATTGATCTCTTCTGCAAAAGTGACGACAACAACAGCAGTTCCATCGGCGGTAAACCTCTGGATGGACGCACTCGACTGGTATCCTGTTGATCTTTCAAGCCTTGAGTCCATCCATGTAGGAGGTGCGCGATTTACCGCAAAAGATGCCGAGAGGCTTTCTGCCGCTTTCTCTTGCGCTGTCCAGCAATCATATGGCATGACTGAAGGAATATTGACGCTGACAAGCCCTGAAGCGCCGGAGGAAATCGCCTTTACCACCCAAGGCTTCCCCCTTTCCGAAAACGATCGCCCTCTTATCATCGGACAAGATGGGCAGCCTTGCGCAGACGGCGAAGAAGGGGAATTGATATGGAAAGGACCGTATCTGATGAGTGGATATTACGAAGATGAATATTCTACTCTGCGCTCTTTTGATTCGGAAGGATTTTATCATACCGGGGATTTAGCGGTGAGGGACCCCTGCGGCAACTTCAAAATCACGGGACGTCTGAAAAACACAATAAACCGTGGCGGTGAGACTTTCTCGGCGGAAGACGTAGAGGCAAGTCTTAGAGAAATGCCTGGCATCGTAGACGTAGCCGTCTGCGGAATACCGGATCAAGCCCTTGGCGAAAAGACGTGTGCGTTTATCGTTTGCAGCGGCGATGCGCCCAACTTGGAATCCATAAGGGAGTTTTTAAACAACATAGGAATCGCCCCATTCAAGCATCCAGACAGAGTAGAGATTCGTGAGTTGTTGCCCCTGACCCCCATAGGAAAAATTGATTTAAATGCTCTTAAGACCTCGATACGCTAGTCAGCCCTTTAAAAAAATCTCTTCCAATCCGCTGAGAAGAGCATCGAGGAGGACTGAGAACTGATGATCAAAAAAACTTCTCCTCAGGCTTTCTTCTTCAGTCAGGAGTTTGACCGTTTTTGCCAAAGCGGCAATACCGGGATCGGACGCAGAAAGCGCACTCGCATACGAACCCCCCACCTCTTTGCGCACATCGTCCATTTTGTCCCTGTCATCCTCGGTAGCAACGAACGCGCAGGTTTGGCTGAGCAGGATGGTGTATACAAAGGCGGCTTGGTCGCCGAATCCGGCGTCGCTGAGCACTTCGATGCCTCGGTTGATGATGCGTTCGGATTCTCCGAGGCCCGGACCGACAGCGGCGAGTCTTCGGGCGACGCCGGGATAGCCCCTCAAAGTGGAGCGCAATCCTTCGAGCAGCGCCTTGAACCACGGTTTCCAATCGCCGTGGTATTCGGGAAGGTCGATCTCAGCGTTGACGCGGTCGATGACGAGGTGGACGACGTCCTCTCTTCGGCCGACGTAGTAGTTGATGATGCTCGGATGCGCTTCGATCGATTTGACCAGCTGGCGGATGGACCAGCCGTCGATGCCGGATGTTTTGGTCAGCACAAGGGCGGCGTCGCAGATGGAACTCGCATCGATTGCCGGAAGATCGGTCGTTCGCCGTGTTGCGCCCATGTTCGGTGCCTTTCTGTTTGAGGATTACGACAGGATACCATGTTTGCGCAATGCTCTAAAAGTCTTCACCCTGCGAAGTTCGATGCGGGTTGCAATAGATAATTAGACAGTGTCCAACAAATAAAACAGGAGAAGGAATGACGGAACGGGATTCTGCGCACGAAAAGAGGGGCAAGCGCCCCCATCCGCTGTTCAGGTTACTTGACTTCGCAGGGCCTTACAAAGTCCTCACCGTGGTGGGCTGCGCCTTGGCTGGTCTGCATTCGCTGCTTGCCGTGATGCCCCTTGTGTGCGTCTGGTTTATCATGTCGCAGTTTGTCGCAGTGGCTCCTCAATGGAGCGAAGCGAGTGGCGCGGCCTTTTACGCATGGCTGGCAGTCGGATTCGCGGTGGCCGGAGTGGTGGTGTACTTCGCTGCGTTGATGTGTACTCATATCGCGGCGTTCCGAACCGGCAACAACATGAGGAAGGCCGCGACCTACCACCTCTCCAAGGTTCCTCTTGGCTACTACGACGCGCATTCGACCGGCGAACTAAGGAGGGTGATTGACGGCTGCGCTGGCCAGACCGAGTCCGTGCTCGCCCATAAGTTCCCTGATTTCGTGGGAGCCCTCGTCACCCCCGTTGTGTTTATCGTCGTGATGTTCATCTTCGACTGGGCCATGGGTTTGGCGTGCCTGGTTCCCATTGCGGTGTCCTTCGCGTGCATTTGGAGGATGATGGGAGGGGGAGGCAGCGACGAGAACTCAAGCTACCTGACTTTCGTGTCGAACTACCAGCAGGCATTGAACCGAATGAACGCCGCTGCGACCGAATATGTTCGAGGCATGCCCGTCGTCAAAGTGTTCCAGCAAACGGTCGATTCGTTCAACGCATTCAAGGAGGCCATCCTGCAGTACCGGGATATGGCCCATGGCTATTCGAAGTTGTGCGAAAAACCGCAGGTCGTGCAGATCGTGGCGATCAACTCGACCTTTGCTGTGCTGGTTCCCGCCAGCATCCTGCTTGCGGGGGCGGCAGGGGACTTCGCGTCGTTCTTCACGGACTTCCTCTTCTACGTGGTGTTCAGCGCAGTGACGACATCGATGATGACCAAGATACTGTACGCCTCTGAAGCTGCGGCGATGGCCCAAGATGCCGTGATGCGAATCGAGGGGATCCTATCCACGCCGGAGATGCCTTGTTGTTCTGCGAAAGGCGGGAGGGCGAGCGGGACGCGCGATATCGTTTTTGAAGGGGTGTCTTTCACGTATCCGGGTGCTGACGCACCTGCCGTCAAAAACGTGAGCTTTGCGATTCCCGAAGGAGAAACGATGGCGCTCGTCGGGCCGTCGGGAGGAGGCAAGAGCACCATTGCAAGCCTTGTTCCGAGGTTCTGGGACGTCGATGAAGGACGGGTGCTTGTCGGCGGTGTTGATGTGCGGGATGTTCCCCGTTCGGAACTGATGGATTCCGTTTCCTTCGTCTTCCAAAACACACGGCTTTTCAAGCGCAGCCTCATTGACAACATCAGATTCGCGCGCCCGTCGGCTACGCGCGCGGAGGTGGAGGCGGCCGCGCACGCGGCGCAATGCGACGACATCATCGCGAAGCTGCCCGAGGGCTTGGACACGGTGGTCGGCGCGAAGGGCGTCTACCTGTCGGGCGGCGAATGCCAGCGTATCGCGCTTGCCCGGGCCATTCTGAAAGATGCGCCTATCGTGGTCTTGGACGAGGCCACAGCGTTCGCCGATCCGGAAAACGAAGCCCTTATCCAACGTGCGCTCGCGCGTCTTACGCACGGCAAGACCGTTCTCATGATTGCGCACCGGCTATCGACCGTGGTGGGAGCGGACAAGATCTGCGTCGTGGAGAACGGGACCATCTCGGAATCGGGAACCCACGGGGATCTTGTCGAAAGCAAGGGAGTGTATCGCCGGATGTGGGACGACTATAAAAAATCAGTCTCTTGGAGAATCGGAGGGGGTGCCAACGATGCTGCGTGAGAAGTTCGCTTTGACCGAGCGGGGTGTTTTCGAGTTCAAGAGAGGCGCATTTTTCTGCGCTCTCGCCAACCTCGTCATGATGGCACCCATTGGCGTGCTGTGCATGGCGACCAACGACTACCTGGATCATCTGCTCGACCCCTCGAAGCCCCTCCCTGCTCTTGGTGGCTATCTTGCAGCCATCGTCGTCATACTCCTGCTCATGCTGCTGACCCAATGGCTCGAATACCATTTCACCTACAATGTCGTGTACGGCGAGAGTGCCAGAAAGCGGATCGAGCTTGCCGAGGTGCTGCGCAGATTGCCCCTTTCCTTTTTCGGAAGGCGCGACCTCTCGGATCTCACCACCACCATCATGAAGGACTGCGCCGATCAGGAGCGCATGTTCTCCCATATCATGCCCCTTTTGTTCGGAACCGGCGCGTCGACCATCTTGATCTCGATCATGCTTCTGCTCTTCAACTGGAAGATGGCCATCGCCGCCCTCTGGGTTCTTCCCATCGCCTTGCTCATCATCGCCTTCTCTCGGAAGAGCCAAGATGCGAAGGGGCAGTTTCTCATCGACCGCCAGCTTGACGTTGCGGACGGCTTGCAGGAGTACCTCGAATGCGCCCAAGAGATCACGGCGGCGAACCAATCGGAAACGTATCTCGAGCAACTGGATCAGAAGATCGATCGCGCGGAGAAGGCCCAGATCGTCTCGGAACTTTCGAGTGCCGTTCCCGTGTCGGCCGCGCAAGCGTTCCTCAAGCTCGGAATAGCTTCGACCGTCCTCGTCGGAGCCCTGCTTTTGGCATCGGGGGAACTAGAGTTCATGGTGTACTTCTGCTTCCTTCTTGTGGTGACGAGATTCTACGATCCGATCAACACCGTGCTTGAAGTTGTGACGGAGCTTCTCAATCTCAAGCTCGGAATCAAGCGCATGCACTCCATCGAGCACGAGCGGCCTCAAACCGGGTCGATGGAATTCGAGCCGGCGAATCACGACATTTCTTTCGACAACGTGACTTTTTCGTACGAAGGAGGCGAGAAGGTTCTCTCGAACGTCTCATTTGTTGCGAAGGAGGGCGAGGTGACCGCCTTGGTCGGTCCGAGCGGGGGCGGCAAGTCCACTGCGGCCAAGCTGGCTGCCCGTTTTTGGGATGCCGACGATGGCGTTGTGAGCATCGGAGGCGTGGACGTTTCGACCGTCGACCCCGAGGCCCTTCTCGTCGATTTCGCCCAAGTGTTCCAGGATGTGGTTCTGTTCGACGACACGATCATGCAGAACATCCGACTCGGTAGGCCAGATGCCACGGATGAGGAGGTGTTTGCGGCGGCTCGGGCGGCGAACTGCGATGATTTTGTCTCCCGCATGCCGAAGGGCTATGAAACGAGGATAGGCGAGAACGGCGCGCTTTTGTCCGGAGGCGAGCGCCAGCGCATATCGATTGCCCGGGCGATCCTCAAAAACGCTCCCATTGTTCTTCTGGATGAGGCGACCGCTTCACTTGACGTTGAAAATGAGACGAAGGTGCAGGAGGCGCTATCGTGTCTCCTTGAACGCAAAACCGTGCTGGTCATCGCGCACCGGATGAGAACCGTGATGAGCGCCGACAAAATCGTGGTGCTGGATGGAGGCCGCGTTGCCGAGCAAGGAAAGCCGTCGAAGCTCATGGAGCGCGAAGACAGCCTGTTCAAGAAAATGGTGGAGCTTCAGTCATCGACGGGTCGGATTTTGAATTAAGTGGGGTGGAACTGATGACTTTGAGTGAGTCAAGGGAAGACTATCTAGAAAACCTGCTTATTCTCGAAACTCGTTCTGGTGGTTTTGTAAGGCAAGTGGATATGGCCAGTAGAATGGGTTTTTCCAAGGCGAGCATATCAAAAGCTATGTCCTCATTGAGCGCGGAAGGATATGTTGAATTTAGGCCTCGAGGTTTAGTTCGCCTTTCAAATGGGGGACGCAAAATCGCTGAAAGAGTTTACGACCGCCATTGCTTCTTCTTCAAGGTTCTTACTAACCTTGGCATTCCGACTGAAATTACATACTGCACTTGAGATCATAGAGGACGTAAAGGAGCCCATATATAGTTCTACTCGGACATTGGCACGGGCGGTACTATTTTCGATATAGAACAGGTACTCAAACGTCTTTTCCGATGTATGCATTTGAGCCGTCGAGCCGGAGAACGCAGCAATCTTTCGGGTGGTAGCGTCAGTACGCATCTATAGATGGATACCAGCGATGGGTTTATTCCCGATATCCTTGATCGGGGAATCTATGACATATCTGCGCGGTTTCCGACGAAGAGGCTATCAACGAGGCCCGCGCGCTTGCTCGTGAGGAGGATTTGCTTTGCGGCGTATCGAGCGGTACGAATGCGGTTGCCACACGTCGGCTTGCTCGGCAACTTGGTTAGGGTAAGATAGAGGCCATTTTGCTGTCCGATACGGGCGAACGACATTTCTCTACTGAATTTGCTTGAGGATTAACTAATACCAAACCAGACATAGAATCAGTCGATAACATAAGAAGGATACCATGCCCAAAAACCACGACATCAAAGACATCGAGCTGACCGACGGCCGCACGGCGATCGTGCTGACGCAGGGCGCCTCGTGAACCTATCGTGCGCAGAGGGACATCCAGCCTCGGTCATGGACATGAGCTTCGAGAACCAAGCGCTGACCATCGAGCGCCTATTCCAGCATAAGAGCGAACTGGAGAACAAGGCGTACGGCGTTCCAACTGCCATCGACGAGGACGTGACCCGCGTGAAGCCGAAACCCTCAGCAGCACCATCGGCGAACTCGCCAAAGACCAGATCAAGTACACGAACTCCTGGAACTTCTAAAATGCACGCAAGGGCGTATAGTTCATGCAAGGGGTAGCGCTGTGATTAGCTTTCCTAGATTCAACTCTGGTTTTTTGGCCTCCTTACTACCGGAGGAAGTGTTTTCCTCGGAATATCTGGGACCTTTTTACAGTTTTCCTCTTATTGGGGAAGAAAAGGAAGTCTCACGAAGTTTTTCCTCTAAACGCTTGAAAGAGTTTTCCGTTGGGCGCAAATGTGCTCGCAACGCTCTCTCGCATCTGGGCTTCAATGACCCTCCTATCCTCATCGGTACCAACCGAGAACCGATTTGGCCCAAAAACATATGCGGGAGCATTACGCACTGCAGAGGATATGCCGCTGCCGCAGTCACCTCAGATTACCGATTTCGAACTATCGGGATTGACGCCGAGCCGAATAACCCCATTGAATCAGAGATATACAGTTTGATAATGAGCAAGAAGGAGATAAAACAGATGGGTGAGCTTACCTGCAGTCAGCCAAATATATCTTGGGATAGGCTGACTTTCAGCGCGAAAGAATCTGTCTACAAGGCATGGTTTCCAACGTATGGGAAGTGGCTCGATTTTACTGATTGCGAGATCATGTTTTATCTGGATTCACATCGTCCCAACAACCAACCCAAAGAACTGGTTGTTGGGCGCTATCATGCCCAACTGCTTAAATCAAAAAGATCATATTCCTGCAACGGACAATGGGCATTTGTGCCATTTTTCAATCTCCTCATAACGACAACAGCAGGCTCTTTGACGGAATCTTAATTCGATACGTCACTCCGTATTATAACTGTCGACATTCGCGGTTTAGCGCAAGTCGCAGATTTCACCCTCAGACTAAAGTCGCGCTTTGTACTTCGTTCATCAGGACTATCGCTTGGCTCTTTGCATCATAATGTAATTCATTTCTTTCTTGTTAAAGCTTGTCGAAAAGGATATCGAGTTAAACTCCCGCTCGATATTCCGTTCCAGCTTCATGCCAAAGACCGAAAAGTAGCAGAATCGCTCCAACAACCTTTAAGACAAAAAATGGATATTTATGCATTGTGCTGCAGCATGACGCCCAAGGGGTTGTTGTGGCGTAAGCAAAATCTCCCGCAACAACCCTAAACACTTGCGAACCGATAGACCGAGCGAGAATCTTCCGTCAGTTTAGCGGCGACGATGCATTATCCATCCGTCTCGTAGAGCACCCCAAAATCGACAGTCTGCGGAGTACCATTGTCGAACCAGACAGAATTTTGACTTTTCAAGTCGGAACGCTATGTGGTCAAATATGACATCATGCTCCGCCAGAGAGGAGGTGGCTGTATGCAAGACGTAAGGAATGCGCTCGGCAAGCTCGTCTGTCGGGCAGATAGAAAGCTGCGTCGCGTAGAAATAGTACGCAAGGGCCAGCTTACCGTGCTTACGTTCGAGAGCAATGGGACTATGCGCATAACGAATTTGCCCAAAACGTAGCACATCCTTGAGGATGTAAATAAATACCCGCCGATCCGCCAGACGGACAGGAGCCAAACGTCCTGCCCGTCCTTTTTTGCGCTTTCGGCCGGTTGCTCCTGCGGGTCTGAACCGAAGGAGCAATATATGGCCCGATTTTACGAAAGCAGGAACATTGACGACTCCCAAGCCCAATATCGCATTGTGGTGAGGACGCCTGACGGCAAACGAACCGAGATAAATCTGCCCAGGCAAGTATTCGAGGGCATAGAGGAACTTCAGCGTGAGTTCTGGCGAACGGAGCGCCGCGAGACAAGACACTCACTACACTTGGCGTCGATGGACGAAGCCTCTCTTGCCCCCAACAATCCCGAAAAAGACCCAGAGTTAATCTTTATGGAGAAGCTGGAATCCGAAGCGCTGTTTCAAGCGTTCCAGCAGATACCCGCCGCACAACGCAGGCGTTTTCTGATGAGGCACTTGCTTGGTATGCCCACGGCGAAGATAGCCGAAGTAGAGAGGTGCTCCGATCGCGCAGTGAGACGCAGCATCAGTCTTGCGCGAGAGAACCTGAAAGAGATTCTCTCTTCCGGTTTCTAGTGTTTTTCTCCGTGCGGGGTTCCGTTTCGCCCACCTAGCTGTCCGTCTCTATGAGGGAGGAAATCCCTCGATGGAACCTTGACAGCCCCATACCCGCCCGCCCTTGCAAGGTCAAGAGCGCGCCACGCCATGAGGGGCCTCGTGGGCGAGCGGGAGCCGCGGAAGCGGCGTTTCAGGCGGCCGCGGGTCGGACGACCCCGACTCTCGGCCGCAGTTACATATTGAAACGAAGGAGGTGCCTCATGGACGACCATCCGCGCAGGGGCGATGTGTTTTTCGCTTTCCTCGACCCCGTTCTGGGATGCGAGCAGGGAGGCACGCGTCCCGTCCTCGTCGTGCAAAACGATGCGGGCAACAGGCGCAGCAAAACTATCATCGTCGCCGCCATAACCGGCAAGCCCAAGGCGAACCTCCCCGTGCACGTACCCGTGCCCGCGTCGGCCGGGCTCAGGGAGGGCTCGGTCGCCCTCCTGGAGCAGCTGCGCACCATCGACAAGCTGCGCCTGCGCGGGAGGGCGGGGCACATCGGCGCCGAGCAGATGAGGCTTGTGGACGCTGCACTCGCCGTGAGCCTGGGGCTCAAAGGGCCGGGAGACGACTTCATGCTGCTCACGCTGTGCAGGAAGTGCCATCAGACGTTCTGCGACTCGGACGACTACCTGGTGTGGCGCGCGGACTTCGAGCAGGAGCAACGCGAGCCCTGCACCATCTGCAATACCCGCACGGGCTACGACTACAAGGTCGTGAGGAGATGACCGCGCGGCCTTTCGTCCCTTGTCAAGCATGCGATGCGGAAAATCGCATCGTTTCGCGCTCTGCCGAAATGGCTCATTATGAGCGTCGCGCGGAGGCGGCGTTTGACGACGAGGCGCTTTGCGGGGCCGACCCTGGCGGGCTGTTCCTGCCCGCGCTCGAACCGTACCCCTACATGATGACCCCCTGCCAGATAGCCGAGTTCACGGGCCTCACGTCGCAGGGCGTGAGGAAGCTGTTGGCGGCGGGCGAGATGCGCGGGGTCAAGTTCGGGTCGAAGTGGCTGGTTCCCAAGCTCTGCCTCCTACGCTATCTGAACAGGCGCGAAGATGGAGGAGAGAATGACGAAGACGCTCAAATGCGACAAGCCCGTGGATCTCGATGAGGCGAGGAAGGCGAAGGGGCTTCCCCGCAGGAAGCGCGACGACCCGAAAGCGACCGCCTACGAACTGCGCATCAGGGTGCCCGCCGAGTTCCAGGGGGTCATGGGGCGCAAGAAGCTGTCGCGGACGGTGTTCGCCCGCAACAAGCGCGAAGAACTCAGGGCGCGCATCGCCGAGTTCGAGGAAGATGCCAACAGAATGCTTGAAGATAGGACGACGGGGGTGGGCATTGGGGCGCAAGACGTTTCACCGCTGAGTCCCGCAACGCCTTTCGGAGAGTACGTTGAGCGTTACATTGCGCTCCGCAGCAATGGGGCCATAGGAAGGCAAACCCTAGCCAACGAGCGGCGATACGCCGAGTACCTGCGTGAGGTAATAGGGCTTATCCCCCTTCGCGATTTGACGGCGATGGACGTGGAGCGATGCCTGCTTCAGGTGCCCGAGATTTCGCGGCGGTGGGCAAACGAGCGCGTGGAGGAATGGAAAAGGAAACGCGAGCAGGCGGTGCGCGAGGGGAATCGACGGAAGAAGAAGCCGCTCGGCTCCCCGCGCGTTGCCGGGCCCGATATGCAGCACAAAATCCTCAAATTCTGCCGCGAGATCCTCAACGACGCGCTGGATAGGGAGCTCGTGCAGAAGAACGTGGCGAAGGCGCGCTTCCTCTCCAAGAACTTCAAGAAGAGCCGCCCGCTCATCGACCCTCTCATGGAGGAGGATGCGGCGCGGTTCCTCCACGAAGTGAAGGCGCTTCCCCTGTCGCCTTTCAAGGTGGCGTGCCTCGCCCTTTTCTCCAGCGGGATGCGCCCCGAGGAAGCACTCGCTTTGAAGATGGGCGGCGTCAACGTCGGCGGCGTCCCTTCGGCGAGAATCACCGGGTCGCTCGAACACGGGACGGCGGAAATCGTTGAGTATACGAAGTCCGATTCGTCGTACCGCACGGTTCCTATCGACGATTACACCTCCCGCGAGATAGGCAGATGGATAGAGGAGAAGAGCAGACGCCTGCGCGCCATGGGCATCAGGCCCGGCCCAAGCACGCCTCTCGTGGGAGAACTTGACAAGCCCCTCACCTACAACGTGCTCAAGAAGCAGTGGCAAAGGTTCGTGGAGAAGGTGGGGTTCGAGGGCGTGCGCCCCTACGCGCTGCGGCATACGTTCGCCACCATCAACCTCGCTCGCGGCGAGAACATCAAGACCATCTCCGTCATCCTCGGACACGCGTCGCCGTCCTATACGCTCGACCTCTATGTGGGCTACATCCCCTCGACAAGCAGGGAGCTATCCAACAGGTACGTCTCACGGCTCGAATCGCTGCCGCAGGCCGCATAGTTTTGGAACTTTTGTATTCCGCTGCGTTTTGCTTGGGATGCGTTATAATTCAAGCGCTGCGTTTAGTCAGCGAATGAATTGCGGGCGTCGCCAAGTGGTAAGGCCCAGGCTTCCCAAGCTGTTGCACTACTCCGTGCGATTTCTCTTGA
>CALAMG010000006.1 GCA_937925715.1 uncultured Collinsella sp. | reverse complement strand
CCCTCGTCGGCGACCTTGTCGGCGAGCGCGGTCATCTTCTTGCCGGTCTCGTAGAGCGCCTTGCCGTCCTCGAGGTAGCCCTCCTGGTCGAAATGCATGATCTCGATCTTCTCGGTTTCCTTCATTTTTCTCTCCTTTCTGGGGTTGTTTCCACATCCCCCATGCCAACGGGCATCAAAACCCGCTTACATTCCGTAACACTCAGCCGCTTTGGCCTTAAGCGCATTGACTGACTCTTCGTAGCCCTCCGCCTTGACCTCCATTTGCTTGGAGACAGCATCGAGATACGGGTGAACGTCCCATGACTTCAGACGCTCGGCGATTATTGCCGCAATCGTCTGGAAGAGCACGAGATTGGGAATTGCACTGAGCAGCGGAGCCACCTGAGGCACCACAACCTCGTGAGCCCTACCCTTGGGATGGGCCGTGAGCAGCACCGTTTTTGCCGTAACGTTCGATAGCGCATCGGCGATATTCGCAAGACGCTCCGACCCCTGCGGATCGTCGACAATAAACACCAGGTAGCCTGGGGTTATCTGCATCTCGGGACCGTGGACGAACTCCTCGCCCTCGTGATGCATGGCAGGAATCTTGATGGTCTCGCTCAGTTTGAGCGCCGCCTCCTCGGCAACACCGTAGTTGGGGCCGTTGCCGACGACCATAGCGGGCGTGTGCTCAGAAAGCTCGAGCATGTGGTCTTGGACATATGCCTCGGCGGTCTTGCATATCACGGCATTAGCCTGGATAGCCTCGCGCAGGTCGTCAAGACGCTGGGCAACGCCCTTGGCGTCAATCGTTCCGCGCGCCTGACCGCCGTAAATACCAAAGAGCACCAGGTACTCAACGAGAACCTCGACGCCCAGAGTCACAAAGTCCACCGACTCGACGCCCACACCGTAGTCAAGAACGATGTCAGCGTGTTCCTTGATGGGTGCCTCGACGTTTGCCGTGAGCGCAACTGCAGCCATATCGTGTGTGCGCATGTAATCGAGCGCCGCAATCGTATTGGTCGAATAGCCACTCTGCGAAACGGCAATGTTGAGCGCATGCTGCGGATAGGTGTGTTCAAAATCAACGAAGGCCTCGGGCGTCACAACGGACACCTGCATTTGCAGGGCATCTTGCAGGTAATCGCGGGCGCAATCGGCGGCATGGCGCGACGAACCCGAAGCAACGATGCGCAGCGCGTCAAAAGAACCGGACTGGAAAATATCAACGAGCTGCGCTACCAGCTCAGACGAACGCTCGAGGTTCTCCCCCATACGCACATGGGCAAGCTGAACGTAATCGAGCATCTTCATCGTCTCACCTCGTAACAAATCATTAGTATTTGATACCAATCACAGTTACAGCTTACGGCTTTTTGATACCTCTTTGTCGATTAATTTATCCCCATCGGCGAACGGTCGATTTTGAGCCCTGTAAGGTTGTATATACAGCTGACCCAACGATCAAAACTGGTTAGTTTCCCAGCCGTTATTCACAAAATACCAGCTAGTACGTATAGGTGTAGCCGCCCGTATCGCCACGATTGAAGGACTTTACATACTCGATAGCCTGACCGCTCGCGTCATAGCTCACGCATTCCAAAAGCAAAACAAGATCGCCCTGTTCCAGTCCAAGGAGGCCGGCATCTCGTGCGCCCAGCGCTTCGATATCGAGCTTTTCCTGTGCCATGACTGGCTTTCGGCCCAGCATCTCATAGGTCTCGTACAAACTGAAGACCGACACGTCAATATCTTCGATGGTTGGGAACAGCAGGCAGGGAATCAGCGCCGTCTCAATCGATACGGGGCTACCGTTTATGCAGTTCAGGCGTCGAACGGAATAGAGCAGGTCGTCCTCGGCGATGCCAAACAGGTCGGCGTAATATGGCCCCGCATAACGCTTGGAACGCGCGAGAATACGGACGGACGGCTCGCCGCCCGAAGCACGGACCGATTCACGGAAACCGACCGTGCGTTCAAAAAAAGCAGGTACTTTCTGCGCCACAAAGGCACCTTTTCCCCGAACACGGCGAATCTGCCCGCGCCGAACCAGCTCATCGACAGCGCTTCGGATGGTCAAGCGTGTCGTACCAAATTCCTCGGCAAGGTCTTTTTCGGACGGAATCATGGAACCCGTGGGATATATACTGCGCTCGATACGTTCCTCGATGCGGCGTCGAATGCGCATATAAACCGGGGTGGCATCTACTGTTTCAGCCATTGTTCACCTGCCACGCTCCTCATGCCGTTCTCTTCGCCGTTATCGGCAAAGCGGAACTTTGTGGGCAAAATCACCGATTTGCAATGCTCCACAAAACGCATGTCCTTATCAAATTCGATCGAGCTCTCATAGAACACCGGCGTTCCCTCTTCTTGCTGGAGCAGCTCGGCCTCTTCGGCGTTCAAACGCGAGATGGAGATATGCTCACGTCCATGCTCAACACGCACGCCACCTTCTTTGAGCAAGACATCGTAAAGGCTCTCGCACTCAAAATCGTGCTCGATAAGCGATGGGCACAGGGACAGGTTAACGTGAGCCGTCTCGATTGACGTCGGCTCGCCCTCAATAAGTCGAACGCGCTGCATGCGGAGCAAGGGAGCGCCTACAGCCACCCCAAGCTTGTCGGCAAGCGCCTCATCCGCCTCGATGGTCCCGGTGGAAACCAGACGAGAAGAGGGGTGCAGGCCGGCAGTCCGCACAGCATCGGAAAAGTTATACGTTTCCTGGAAGATATTCAGCGGCTTGGGAGGACACACATACGTGCCCGATCCGCGACGGCTCTCGAGCGTTCCACACGAGATAAGCCGCGTGATACCGGCACGCAACGCCGTACGCGAAACGCCAATCTCTTCGCACAGCACGCGCTCGGCCGGCAGGCGATCGCCGCCGGCAAGCTGATGGTGCTGGATATACCAAAGAATTCCCTCAACAGCACGATCTTTGGGGGGAATTGCATAAGATTCGCCTGCCATTGCACAGACTCCTCATTCAGACACGTATGCCGCCAAAATTAGGTCAGCCCTCCCATGGCATCAAATTCGGCCTTGATCTTCTCGGCGACATTCCGATACGACTTATATAGACTTGAATCGCGTTTGACCTCGTCGGTCATAACGGGAATCTCTAATTTGGAAACCTCGTCTTTTCCCGTCTGAACCGCCACAACAACGCCCATACCAAGACACATATTACGCTTGGCAGCATTTATTTTTGCTGCCTTGGCAGGATTTGCCAGGATACGCCGGGCAAATTCCTGTTTAGAGACCGCTTCTTCGGCCTCCGGATCGCCCGCCTCGGCTACTTCGCACTGCAACACGTCCGCATAGTCAAAAATCTTCGGCTCGCCACCGCGTTGATGCACAGCCCACTTGCGGCGCGTGGCATCCTGGTAGATAGCCGGCAAAAATGTAAACCGCGGCGGGTCCAAAATCGTATCCGTGATGGTAAACACATCGGGATCAAAGGCATCCTGCGGGTTTTTCTTCTTGAACAGCCCCATATCAGCCTCCCGTACTAGCATTAAACAACTCAAGCTGAATATAGCACCAATTTCAAGCCGCCGCCTTACCCTATCGGTGCGCGGCGTCTATAGCTCGCCCAGCGGAAGAGTTCACGGACGAGGGCCGGGGTGCCTGCCTTGTTTTGAGAAGTGGGCTCCGCGAACTTCTCAAAACAAGGCAGGCACCCCGGCCCCGCCGGCAAATAGCGGACACTCCGCATGCAATCTATGCAAACAAACAAGTACGCTTAGCTACATTCGGTAAGATCGAGCACGCTGCCCTTCACGATAAGCGCCGGCTCCAGAACGACTTCTTCGGCACGTCTACCGCCCCTACCGGCAAGGCGCTTGGACATGCAGCCAAAAGCATGCTCCGCGAGGATACCAGGATCCTGCTCAATCGCGGTCAGCGCCGGCTCAAAGAGAACGTCGGCGGCCGAGTTGTCGTAACTCACCACCGAAATGTCGCCCGGAATGCTCTTCCCCATCTCGTGTAAGCGCTTGAGCAGACCAAGGGCAATGTTGTCCGAACTTGCGAACACAGCGGTGGCATCAGTTGCGAGCACCGCCTCCGAGGCCTCGTAGGCACTCGGAATGTAGTACTCGCTCTCAAACTCCAAACGTGCGTCGATAGGCAGGCCAACCTCGCGCAGCGCGCGCTCATAGCCGGCAAGTCGCTTACGCCCCGTATTGGAACGGCGCGCGTTAACCAAGCAGGCAATGCGACGGTGGCCCTGCTCGATCAGATAGCGAGTGGCCATGTAGCCACCCATCTCGTGGTCGAACATCACCTTGTCGCACTCGAGCCCCTCAATGGCACGGTCGACCATCACGGCAGGGATAGGCAGATGGCTGACTTCTTCGCGCAGGGCGCGGTCGTCGGAGAACTCGTCGCCCACAACCAGGAAGACGCCATCAACGCCGCGCGTTACCAGCTGACGCAGCAGCTCCAGATCGTCGTCGGCACTTCCACCCGAGCTGGTAATGAAGAGCGCATAGCCGTCCTCGCGGCAGCGCTTTTCCAGGCTACCGGCGAGCGAGGCAAAAAAGCGGCTCTCGATGTTAGGGACGATAAGGCCCAGCGTGCGCGACTCGCGCATGACCAAACTACGCGCAATCTGGTTAGGAACATAGTGGTTGCGCGCCGCGACCTCCTTGATGAGTTTGCGGTTTTCTTCCGAGATGCGACAGGGCCGATTATTGAGCACAAGCGAGACCGACGAGGGGGAAAGCCCCACCTCCTGGGCGATCTGCTTGAGGGTGACTTTGTTGGCCATCTCGCTCCTTCCGGGTTTACGCGCAATCTCTTGAAAGTATAGCGACTACCCCTCTACCTCGGTGATAAACACTTTACCAATCCGGTAGACGGCTGTTTTATCGCCGCCAGCGCACCAAATCCGTCCGGGTGGGGTATATTGCAATCGATTGATGACAACAACCACCAAAAGGCGGATATTCGTATGCACGAGAACGACTTTTTTAACGAGGACCTGCTGTGCGCGCTTGCTGGCGTTGCCGGCGAGGACAACGTGCTGATGAGCGAGCCCATGCGCGAGCACACCACGTTTAAGATCGGCGGCCCGGCCGACGTCTTTGTCACGCCCGATACCGAGCAGGGCCTCGTCGCCACGCTCGACACCTGTTATCGCTGCGACCTGCCGCTCACCATCGTGGGCAACGGCTCCGACCTGCTCGTCGGCGACAAGGGTATCCGCGGCGTTGTCGTGGCGCTGAGCAAGGGCCTCTCCGACATTACGGTCGACGGCACGCATGTCACGGCGGCAGCCGGTGCCTTGCTTTCCGATGTCGCCGCGGCGGCAGCCGAGGCCGGCCTTACCGGCATGGAGCCCATCTCGGGCATCCCCGGATCGGTCGGCGGCGCCTGCTACATGAACGCCGGTGCCTACGGTGCCTGCATGGCCGATGTGCTAGAGTCCGTGCGCGTCTACAAACCCGCTCGCCAGCTCGACGACGGCACCCGCGGCAGCGGCAACATCATCGAATTCGATGCCGACGAACTCAACCTGGGCTATCGCAAGAGCCGCATCGCCGACGACGGCTTTATCGTGCTTTCGGCCACTTTCAATCTCGCCCCGGGCAACGCCGCGATGATCAAGGCCGACATGGACGACTACCGCCAGCGCCGCGAGGACAAGCAGCCGCTCGACATGCCGAGTGCCGGCTCCACCTTCAAGCGCCCCGAGGGCCACTTTGCCGGCAAGCTCATCATGGATGCCGGACTGCGCGGACACGCCGTTGGCGGCGCGCAGGTGAGCGAGAAGCACTGCGGCTTCATCGTCAACGCCGACCACGCCACCGCCGCCGACGTCGACGAACTCATCCGCGACATCCAAGCCAAAGTCAAAGAGCAGTTCGACGTAGACCTAGAACCCGAAGTCCACCGAGTAGGCGAATTCCTCTAAAAAAAGAAGGCCCCGAAAGGGGCCTTCACCATATTTATTCAGATAACCCAGTCCGGTGTGTCGCGCTCAGGACCCGAGAGGGCCGGGACAGTCCGAGAGGCATAAGGTTGATCGCGAGTTCCGCACGAGCCGGAGAACACTTAATGTGCTCTCCGTGCGAGCAGGACTGCCCGAGCAGGCAACCTTATGCCTCTCGGACTGTCCCGGACCAAGCCGCAGTTACGACAGCGCAATACCGCCAAGCCAGCCCCAACGCACGCCAGAGCCAGTGCCATAGAAGCTAATAAACGAATCAAGCGACTTAGACGTAATGGCGCCCTCGTTGCTCATAACGATGCCGCCGCCAACGTAGATACCCACATGACCGTAGATAAGGCCCGGAGCACCCGTGCCGCTGTGCGAGGAATCGGCCACGATCATGCCCACCTGCAGCGCCGAGCGGTCGGAGCTATAGCACCAGGCGTTAAACATGTCGCACGCATTGCCTCCAAAGTAGCCAACGCCGGCGTTACGGAAGACATTGGTGACCCACGCCGCGCACCAGTTCTGACCCGGCGAAGGCGTGGAGTAGCACGCGTTGACGACAGCCTGCTGCTTGCCCGAGCCGGCATTCTGCTGCGGAGTTCCGGGCGCGTACGATCCACCACCCGAGCTCGAACCACCCGAGTAGGAATTGTTCTTGTTCGCGGCAGCCGCGGCAGCGGCAGCCTTCCTAGCGGCCTCCTCAGCCTGGGCAGCAGCGAGGATCTCGGAATCGCGCTGAGCCATGAGCTCCTTGACGTCGTCGGAAAGACCGTTCAGCACGGTCTGGACTTCTTGCTGCTTGGCCTGCATGTCCTGCATCTGGGCAGTCTGCTGGTCCTTGAGCTTCTCTAAGTCAGCTTTCTGCGACTCAAGCTCGGTCTTTTGCGCATCGAGCTCTTCCTGGATGGTCTGAATGTCCTCGATGGCGTCGCGGTCGCTCTTGTTGATCTTCTCAACGTAATGCGCGTTGGCGACGAGTTCCTCAAACGAGCCAGAGGCCAGCAGCAGCGACAGGATGTTCGTGCCGCCGGACTTGTAGCTGGCGGCCACGCGATCGGAAAGGTCGTTGCGCTTCTTCTTGAGCTCGGCCTTCTTTTCATCGATCTGGGCCTGCGTGTCGTCAATCTTGCCCTGGACATTCTCGATGTCGTTGAGGGTCTGGGCATTCTTGTTGGCCAGCGCCGCATACTCATTTGCGATGCTGTCGAGCTGGGCCTGAACCTCGTCGAGCTGGGCCTGGGCGGCATTCAGTTTATCGGTGGTTTCTTTGGAAGCCTCCGCCGCATGGGCGCGAGCGGGCAGGCCAAAAAGAACTGCCGCAGAAGCGGCGCCGAACAGGGCCTTGAGGGCAGTGCGGCGTGAGAGCTCCTGGGAAAGGATGGAATCGCTGTTTGGTGACATATGTACTCCGTTACATGCTTATTTATATGTCGCTCAACTCATACATATTAGCGTACATATGGCGCGTCCCAACGATTTCCACGAACGGCAGGAAACTGCAAGGTCGGCGGCTCGTAAGCAAATGCCAGAGATCAGGTTATGCGTACGCAAGCTCTTCTATGAGTACGTTAACATAATCCTCTGCTTTTCCTACGGCGCACGATTTGGGCGTCCCTGCCTGCGCTATACTCCCCTCTAGAAGTGTTCCTGATTCGATAGGAGACTACATGTCCAAAGCACTCGACCCCAAAGACACCTGCGTCCTCGTTACCGGTGGCGCCGGCTTTATCGGCTCGCACACCGTCGTTCAGCTGCTCGAGGGTGGCTACCAGGTCGTCATCGTCGATGATCTCTCCAACTCCAGCGCCGTCGCCGTCGACCGCGTCAAGACCATCGTGGGCGACGAGGCCGCCAAGAACCTCACCTTCTACGAGGCCAACGTGCTCGACCGCGATGCGATGAACAAGATCTTCGACACCCATCAGATCGACCGCGTCATCCACTTTGCCGGCTTTAAGGCCGTCGGCGAGTCGGTGAGCAAGCCCGTCGAGTACTATCACAACAACATCGAGAACACCCTAGTGCTCATCGACGTCATGCGCAACCATGGCTGCAAGTCCATCATCTTCTCGAGCTCCTCGACCGTCTACGGCGACCCGGACAACCCGCCCGTCACCGAGGAGGATCCTAAGAAGCCCGCGACCAACCCCTATGGTTGGACCAAGTGGATGATCGAGCAGATCCTTATGGACGTCCACACCGCCGACCCCGAGTGGGACGTCGTGCTGCTCCGTTACTTCAACCCCATCGGCGCCCATCCGTCGGGTCTGATCGGCGAGGATCCCAAGGGCATCCCCAACAACCTGGTGCCCTATGTCGCCCAGGTCGCCGTGGGCAAGCTCGAGGCCGTTCAGGTCTTTGGCAACGACTACCCCACCCCCGACGGCACCGGCGTGCGCGATTACATCCACGTGTGCGATCTGGCATCTGGTCACGTGGCCGCCCTCAACTGGATGAACGGCAAGACCGGCGTCGAGATCTTTAACTTGGGCACCGGCACCGGCACCTCGGTACTCGAGGTCGTCGCCGCCTTCTCCAAGGCTTGCGGCAAGGAGCTGCCCTACGTGATCCGCGAGCGCCGCGCCGGCGACATCGCTGCCAACTGGTGCGATGCCTCCAAGGCCGAGCGCATGATGGGCTGGAAGGCCCAGTACGACATCGCGGACATGTGCCGCGATAGCTGGAACTGGCAGAGCCACAACCCCAACGGCTTCGCCGACGCCGAGTAGCAAAAACCTACATACCGCTCTTGCCCCGATCTCACGTTGTGAAGTCGGGGCTTTTTCATGGCATGTAACCATTCGCCGAAAATCGACCAACTTTTTTATCTTGCCTGTACATGTTTAAACAACATGTTTTACAATAGGCGTATCGAATCGGAACATTGGAGGCGGACTGCACACCCATCGGCAGGCCGACCCCACAACAAGAAGGTTGGTGAGCGCATTCATGGAGCGTGCAAGCGGCGTCCTCATGCCCGTCTCATCTCTGCCCGGACCATACGGAATCGGCGGCTTTGGTTGGAATGCCTACGACTTCGTCGATTTTCTCGCCTCGTGCAAACAACATTACTGGCAGATTCTGCCCCTTACGACGACCAGCTATGGCGATTCGCCCTATCAGTCGTTCTCGGCCCGCGCAGGCAACCCCAACTTCATCGACTTTGCCGAGCTTATCGAGGCAGGGTATCTGGAGCAGCGCGATATCGATGGCGTGTATCTGGGATCCGACCCCAGCAATGTCGACTACGGTGCCATCTTTGGTGGCCGCCGTCAGATTCTCGACCGCGCCGCCGAGCGCTTTGCAGCCGACAAGCCGGCCGATTTCGATGACTTTATCCAGGCCAACGAGGACTGGCTCATCCCCTACTGTGAGTTCATGACCGTCAAAGAGGAGTGCGGTCTCAAGGCGTTTTGGGAGTGGCCCGCGGAGCTCCGCACCCGCGGCGAGGCTTCCGCCAAGGTCTGCGCCGGCCATCCGGCGCGTATGCTCTACCACCAGATGACGCAGTACTTCTTCGATCGCCAGTGGAGCCGCCTCAAGGCCTATGCCAACGAGCGCGACATTCTCATCATCGGCGACCTGCCCATCTATGTCTCGCGTGACTCCGTCGAGATGTGGGCGACGCCTGAGCTCTTTAAGATCGACACCGCCGGCAATCCCGTGAGCGTCGCCGGCACGCCGCCCGACCAGTTCTCGGCCACCGGCCAGTACTGGGGCAACCCCATCTACGACTGGGACGCCATGGAGTCCGACGGCTTCTCCTGGTGGGAGGACCGCATTCGCGCCGCCCTCGACATGTACGACGTCATCCGCCTGGATCACTTCCGCGGCTTCGAGGCCTATTGGGAGGTGCCGTTCTCCTCGCCCGATTCGTCCTACGGTTCGTGGACGCAGGGTCCCGGCCTCAAGTTCTTCAAGACGCTCGAGGAAAAGCTCGGCACGCTGCCCATCATCGCCGAGGACCTGGGCTTCCTCACCCCCGGCGTCATCGACATGCGCGACAACTCGGGCTTCCCCGGCATGAAGATCCTGCAGTTTGCCTTTGAGGGCACCAACTCGTACTACCTGCCGCATAACTACATCGCCAACACCGTCGCCTATGTGGGCACCCACGACAACGAGACGGCGCGCGGTTGGTTTGAGGGAACGGCCACCCCGCGTCAGCGCGAGCAGGCAGCCCTGTACACCCATCAGCAGGCCGGCGAACCCATGGCAGATGCACTCAACCGCACCATCGCCGCCAGCGTGAGCGACACGTGCATCTACACCATGCAGGACCTGCTCAACTTGGGCAACGAGGCGCGCATCAACACCCCTGCCACGCTGGGCGGCAACTGGACCTGGCGCATGCTCGACGGCGCCATCACCCGCGAGCTCGAGCACAAACTCACCGACTGGACCGAGACCTACTTCCGCATCCCGTCGGAAGCCGAAATCGAGCTTCCTCAATAGGAGCTACCGCGCCCGACCCCTCCCCACCGTGCGGACGCGCTTGCTTTTCCCGCGCGAGGCCACCCCAATCCCTTCGCGCGGGCTTCTTATGAATTGCAGACATGAACAACCCATCACAGGAGAAAACATGCCCCAAATTAACCTCATGGAACTCGCCGAGCAGTCTTTTGGCACCTCGCTCGAGCAGCTCGACGACCGTCGCATTTACAAGCTGCTGGTCAAACTCGTGCAGGAGCGCTCCGCCACCTGCCCGCTCAACAACGGCAAGAAAAAGCTCTATTACATTTCCGCCGAATTTTTGATCGGCAAGCTGCTCATCAACAACATGATCGACCTCGGCATCTACGACGAGGTTAAGGACCAGCTCACCGCCGCAGGCCACGACCTCAACAAGATCGAGGAATTCGAGGTCGAGCCGTCGCTCGGCAACGGCGGCCTGGGCCGCTTGGCCGCATGCTTCCTGGATTCCATCGCCACGCTGGGCTTGACCGGCGATGGCGTGGGCCTCAACTATCACTACGGTCTGTTCCGTCAGCGCTTTGTCGACAACCAGCAGAAGGCCGTCCCCGACGAGTGGCTCGGTGAGCAGGACATCCTGGTCGACGATGACCGCTCCTACACCGTCGAGTTCGGCGATTTTGCCGTTACCTCCAAGCTCGTCAACATCGATGTGCCCGGTTACGGCCAGCCCAACAAGAACCGCCTGCGCCTGTTCGACCTGGCGAGCGTCGACGACGGCCTGGTCCCCGGCAGCTCCATCGACTTCGACAAGACCGAGATCGCCAAGAACCTCACCCTGTTCCTCTACCCCGACGATTCCGACGAGCAGGGCCGCCTACTTCGCATCTACCAGGAATACTTCATGGTAAGCAACGCCGCCCAGCTCCTGATCGACGAGGCCATCGAGCGCGGCAGCAACCTGCACGATCTGGCCGACTACGCCGTGGTCCAGATTAACGACACGCACCCCACCATGGTCATCCCCGAGCTCATCCGCCTGCTCACCACCGAGCATGGCATCGAGTTTGACGAGGCCGTGACCATCGTACGCTCCATGGTCGCCTACACTAACCACACGATTCTTGCCGAGGCGCTCGAGAAGTGGCCGCTCACCAGCCTGCAGAAGGTCTCCCCTGCCATCGCCGACATTATCGTCAAGCTCGATGAGATCGCGAAAGCCGAGCACGATGACCCGCGCGTCGCCATCATCGACGAGCACGACACCGTCCACATGGCCCACATGGACATCCACTTTGGCTTCTCCATCAACGGCGTAGCCGCCCTCCACACCAAGATCCTGGAGGACACCGAGCTTCATCCGTTCTACGAGATCTATCCCGAGAAGTTCTCCAACAAGACCAACGGCATCACCTTCCGCCGCTGGATCCATGGGGCCAACCCCGCGCTCGCCAGCCTGCTCGACGATGTAATCGGCACCGACTGGCGCAGCACCGGCGATCTGAGCAAACTCGCCAAGTTCGCCGACGACAAGGACGTTCTTGAGCGCCTGGCCGCCACCAAGGTCGAGGCCAAGGCCATCATGCGCCAGTTCATGGCGCTCGAGCAGGGCGTGACCATTCCCTCCAACGCCATCATCGACGTCCAGGTCAAGCGTATCCACGAGTACAAGCGCCAGCAGATGCTCGCGCTCTACATCATCTGGAAGTACCTCGACATCAAGAACGGTAACAGACCTAAGCACCCCGTCACCATCATCTTTGGCGGCAAGGCAGCGCCTGCCTATACCATCGCTCAGGACATCATCCACCTAATCCTGACGCTTTCCCAGTGGATCGCCAACGACCCCGACGTGGCTCCCTACCTGCAGGTCGTTATGATCGAGAACTACAACGTCACCGCCGCCGAGCGCGTGATTCCCGCTGCCGACATCTCCGAGCAGATCAGCCTGGCCTCCAAAGAGGCGAGCGGCACTTCCAACATGAAGTTCATGCTCAACGGCGCTTTGACCCTGTGCACGCTCGACGGTGCCAACGTGGAGATTGCCGAGCTCGTGGGCGACGAGAACATCTATACCTTTGGCGCCTCGTCCAAACAGGTCGAGCAGCTCTACGCCGAAGGCACCTACAACGCCGGTGCGCTCTACCGCAAGCCCGGCATTAAACTGCTGGTGGACTTCATCACCAACCCGGCCTTTATGGCAACCGGCAACGCCGAGCGCCTGCAGCGCCTGCACGACGACATTAAGGGCAAAGACTGGTTTATGGCCCTGCTCGACATTGAGGAGTACATCCAGACCAAGGAGCGCGTGCTAGCCGACTATGAGGACCAGGACGCTTGGATGCGCAAGGCGCTGATCAACATCGCCAACGCCGGCACCTTCTCGTCCGACCGCACAATCTCCCAGTACAATGACGAGATTTGGCACCTGAGCTAATTTCGTTTCCTTTACCCATCCTCTTGAAAGCGGAGTCGTGGCAACGCGGCTCCGCTTTTTGTGCCCGCACGCTACCCTGTGACCCGACTCGACCAAACAATCTCGATCTGTAACAGCTACTCGGTAAAAACGGCCCCAGCTGTTACAGATTGAGACATACCGGCCCCTCCCCTTGGGTTTATCTCAATCTGTAACATCTAACGTCCGAAATCGGCCCTACCCGTTACAGATCGAGACAAACGACCGGCCAGACAACCCCAACACAAAGAAAGGCTCCCCTCTCGCCCAGTGGACGGGAGGGGAGCCTTATATGTGACCGCGGCAAAAGGATGGCAATACCGCAGTCGCCCAAAGGGAGGGCCTGGATGCACCGGGCCTAGATAAGGTTCTTGCCAGATACCTTATCGAAGAGATGGGTCGCGTTCTTCTCGAACTTGAACCAGATGGTGTCGCCAGCCTTGAGCGCGCCCTTGGCCTCGAGGTCGACGACGGGGATAATCAGAACAAACTGGCCGTCGGGAGCGGTCACGTGGACATGCTCGGTCGAACCCATGAGCTCGGTCACCTCGACGGTACCCTGGAGCGCGCCCTCCTCGTCCTTGTCGGCAAGCAGAATCTGCTCGGGGCGCACGCCGGCCGTGATCTCCTTCACGTCGCCGCCGTCCCAGTTGAGAGCAAGCTGGACGCAAGTCTCGGGGGCGAGCGCCACGTTCATATCCTCGGTCTTGACGGTAAAGCCGTTGCCCGAGCGCACCAGCTGGGCATCGAAGAAGTTCATCTGCGGCACGCCGATAAAGCCGGCAACGAAGATGTTCGCGGGATGATTGAAGACCTCCTGCGGGGTGGCAATCTGCTGGACGACGCCGTCCTTCATGACCACGATACGGTCACCGAGGGTCATAGCCTCGGTCTGGTCGTGAGTAACATAAATGAACGTGCCCTTGATCTCGTGGCGCAGCTTAATGAGCTCGGCACGCATCTGGTTACGAAGCTTGGCGTCCAGGTTGGACAGCGGCTCGTCCATCAGGAAGACCTTGGGGTCACGCACGATGGCGCGGCCGATAGCGACACGCTGGCGCTGGCCGCCGGAGAGCGCCTTGGGCTTACGGTCGAGGTACTCGGTAATGCCCAGGATCTCGGCAGCAGAGCGAACCTTGCGGTCGATCTCGTCCTTGGGAACCTTCTTGAGCTCAAGCGTAAACGCCATGTTCTCGTACACCGTCATATTGGGGTACAGAGCATAGCTCTGGAACACCATGGCGATGTCGCGGTCCTTGGGTGCCACGTCGTTGACGCGCTTGCCATCGATGAGCACATCGCCCGAGGTGATGTCCTCCAGGCCGGCGACCATGCGCATCGTCGTGGACTTGCCGCAGCCAGAGGGGCCAACGAGGACGACGAACTCCTGGTCGTGAACGGTGAGGTTGAAGTCCTCTACAGCGAGCACACCGTCCTCGGTAACCTTGAGGTTGTGCTTCTTCTCCTCGGTCTTCTTCTTTTTGCCAAAGAAGCCCTTCTTTTTTGACTCGTTGTTGGGATACACCTTCTGAACATGTTTGAGAACGATCTCGGCCATGTCTCTACCTTTCGATACGCGGCGCCGCGCTGAGGGGCGCCGCAGAAACTTGCAAAACAGTTACGGCATCAGCCCTTGACGGCACCTGCCACCACGCCGTCGATGATGTACTTCTGACAGAGGATGTACATGATGACGATGGGGATAACGACCATCATGATGCAGGCCATCATGGGGCCGAGCTCGACGTGGCCGTAGCCGCCGCGGAAGTACTGGATCAAGATAGGAATGGTCTTGTACTTGGTGGAGTCGAGCGTAAGGTAGGGCAGCAGATAGTCGTTCCAGACCCACATGGTCTCGAGGATGCCGACCGAAAGATAGGTGGGCTTCATGATGGGAAGGACGATCTTAAAGAACACCTGGACCGGGTTGCAGCCATCAATCATGGCCGCCTCCTCGATCTCGAGCGGGATGTTCTTTACAAAACCGGCGAACATAAAGACCGCCAGGCCCGCGCCAAAGCCGAGGTAGATAAAGCAGATGTTGAACGGCGTGTTGAAGCCGATGCGGTCCGCCAAATTGGACAGCGTGAACATGAGCATCTGGAAGGGCACGACCATCGAGAACACGAACAGGTAATAGAAGAAGTTCGAGATCTTGTTGTTGACGCGCACTACGTACCAAGCGCACATGGAGCAGCACACCAAAATCAGAACGACCGACGTGACCGTGATGATGAGCGAGTACATAAACGCCGAGGCAAAGCCCTGCTCGTTAAGAGCGTGCACGTAGTTTGCAAGGCCGTTGAACGTCTCAGGCGTAAGCAGATCGAACGCCGTGGTGGTGCTGATTGCAGTTCCCTTTTTAAAGGAATTGAGCGCAATCATGAACACGGGGTAGATCCACGCGAGCGACAGAATCGTAAAGAAAATCGAGAGCGCGCGGTTAATAGCCTTATCGCGTTTCATTACTGCTGCACCTCCTTGGACCTCGTGGCCTTAAGTTGGATCATGGAGATTGCTACGACCAGGATGCAGAAGATAACCGCCTTGGCCTGACCGATGCCCTGCCATGCGATACCGGCACGCGAATAGAACGTGTTGTAGATGTTCAGGGCGAGCATCTCGGTGGAGTGCGCAGGGGCGCCGCCGGTAAGGGCGAGGTTCTGGTCGAACAGCTTAAAGCCGTTGGTGATGGACAGGAACAGGCAGATGGTGATCGTCGGCATCAGATTGGGGATCTTAACCTTCCAAAACGTCTGCCATGCCGTGGCGCCGTCGACCTTGGCGGCCTCGATGTAGTCGGACGGAATGGACTGCAGACCAGCGATGTAGATGATCATCATGTAGCCGACCTGCTGCCACAGGGTCAGGATGATAAGGCCCCAGAAGCCAGCAGCAGAGTTAAGGGCGATAAGGTCGGCGCCGATGTTGGAGAGCAGGCAGTTGATCAGAATCTGCCAAATGTAGCCCAGCACGATGCCGCCGATCAGGTTCGGCATAAAGAAGATCGTACGGAAGATGTTGGTGCCTTTGAGCGCCTTGCGGGTGAGCGCCTGCGCGATGGCGAGGGCGATCACGTTGATGAGCACCGTCGACAGGAAGGCAAACGCCACGGTAAAGAAGAACGACGTGGAGAACTGCGGATCGGACAGCGCGCGCACGTAGTTCTCGATACCGACAAAGTGCGCGTTACTAATGATAATAAACTGGCAGAACGAGAGATAGAAGCCCTGGATAAAAGGGATCACGAACCCGATCATAAACGCCAGACACGTGGGCAGCATAAAGAGCGGCCACCAGCGCTTGAGTGCTTTGCCCATAAAAGGGTCCTTTCAATATGCAGGGGGCGGGCAAACCAACGTCTGCCCGCCCCCTGTCGCTAATCAGATAGCTTGGGCAGCAACTGCTTACTCGGAAGCGGCCTTCTCGGTCTTCCAGCCATCGACGAAGGCGTTCTTGACGCCGTCCCACTTGCTGTTATCGGCAGCGTAGGCAATCAGAGCCTGCTTGAGGTTCTTCTTCCACTCCTCGGAGGGAATGTAGACGAAGTCCCAAGCGACGGTCTTCTTGCCGTCCTTGGCCATGGCAACGGCCTGCTGCGAGAAGACGTTGGTGGTCTCCTTGGCGCTCTTGAACGGAGCGGTCAGACCCATCTTGTCGGCGATGATGCTGGTCGGGGTGTCAGCGGTGACGCACCAATACATGAAGTCCTCGGTGGCCTTCTGGGCATCCTCGGAAGCCTGGGAACTGACGCACCAGTAGTTCTCGCCGCCGGAGCACAGGCCCTGGTTCTCCTCGCCGTCAACACCGATGTAGATGGGCATCATGCCAATCTGATCGTCGGTCATGCCGGCCTTGACGAGGTCAGAGTAGGCCCAAGAGCCGTTCTGGTAGAAGACGGCCTTGCCGGTTGCGAACTCGTTGGTGGCGTCGTCGCCGGTCTTGGAAGCAAGCTGCGAAGGATCGCAGGTGGAGTCGGTGATGTACAGGTCGAAGATCTGCTTGTAGTTGTCGAGGAACTCACCCTTGATCTCGTCGTCCTCCTGGTTGTGCTCCTTCTCAAACTCGTAGTAGAGCGGCATGTTGGCAAGGTGGGTGGTGTAGCGCCAGCTGGAGGAGTCGTCCATGCCGGCGGAAGTGAAGGCACCCTCGACACCAAGCTCGTCCTTGCGGGCCTGGATGTCGTCGGCACAAGCCTTCAGCTTGTCGAAGGAGTTGATGTCCTCGGCCTTGTAGCCAGCCTTCTCGAGCAGCTGCTTGTTGTAAATAATGCCGAAGCTCTCCTGAACCCAGTCGATGCACACATCCTTGCCGTCGGACTGCAGAGCCAGGGAGTCGTCAATGAGCTCACCGCGGAGCTTGGTATCGGACAGGTCGGCGCAGTAATCCTTCCAGTTCTTAAGACCGGTGGGGCCGTTGACCTGGAACAGGGTCGGAGCGGAGCTCTTGGACATCTCGGACTTGAGCTTCTCCTCGTAGGTGTTGGAGGCGGCGGTCACGATCTTGACCTCGACGCCCTTCTCCTTCTTGTACGCCTTGGCGATCTCCTTCCACTCCTTGTCGACCTCGGGCTTGAATTGGAGGAAGTAGACCTCGGCAGCGTCACCAGAAGCAGAGGAGCCGGAGCCGGCGGAGCCACCGCAGCCCACGAGACCCAGACCAAGAACCGCAGCCGCGGAACCAGCAAAGCCCAGGAACTGCCTTCTGCTCATTTCGTTCTTCATTACAATCCACCCTTTCACACCGTGGCGGCACCCTTTGCCGCCGCCTTCGGAGATTGGCTCGGGGACTTTGCCCCTTTTGCTGATTTGTACAATACGCTATTTGGCTAGTTGTTTGAACAAGTATTACTAGAGCGGTAGAAAAACTTCGGTGAACGGTAATTTCAACTTGATACTTGACAAGTTTTGTATAAACAATTATTTGTTATCTAATGCAGAGAAAACGCCCGGTCAAGCCGATGTATCGTCGGTTTGACCGGGCGTTTTCGCTTTGATGGCATGAGTCTCGTCAGGCTGCGAGCTAGCCGGCTATCGCTTGGAGTTGACGCGGTAGTGGAAGATCTCGGGATGCGTGCGGGCATGCGTGACCTCGAACAAGATGCCGTCCGAGGTGTACGACTGGCTCTCCATGACGGCAACGCAGTTGTATTTGCCGAGGTCAAGATAACTGCAGTCCTCATCGTTGGCAAGCTCGACGCTCACCGTACGGCGACTCGCCATCACCTTGACGCCGCGTTTGTGCTCCAGATAGTCGTAAATTGACTTTGCGGCGATCTCGGGCGTCAGACCCTTGGCGATCGACTCCAAAAAGTAGCCGTGGTCCACCTGGCGAGCATTGCCGTTGAGGCTTCGGACACGCACTACACGAATCAGCTCCTCGCCCACCTTAAAGCCCAGGCGACGAGAAAGTTGCTCAGTGCAAATCAAATGTTCAAAAGACTTAACGTCCGTCGATGCAACGGCATTGTTGCGCTTTGCAAATTCGCCAAACGACTCGACTTCCTCGAGTGCGCCCAGCATGTCGGTTTCGCCCTTGAGCCAAATAACGCGCACGCCCTTGCCGTGTATAGGCTGCACAAACATCTGATCGGCCAGCATGCTCAAGGCGCGTCGAACGGTATTGCGCGTGCAGCCAAACTCCGCGGTCAGCTCGGCTTCGGTTGGCAGCATCTCCTGAAACGCATAGGTCCCGTTAATGATGCGCGAACGGATCTCGCGGTAGATTCCTTCGTAAATCGCTTTTGGCATGACTTCACCTCTAATGAATATGTATGGCTAGGCACGATAGCATTTCTTTGGGTTGTTTAAACCGTCTATCGGCAAAGCACCGATTATTTACCGTCGACGGTTCCCCCGACACCCAGATCGGATCGAATCAAAACCGTCAATGCGGCAAGCAGTCAGTCCTCTACAATGAGTTCATTGTTTAAACGTTCTTGCTCGCACAGCATGTTGCATCCGGAAGGCATATTATGCTGCAGAAAATCCAACGTTTTGGCGGAGCCATGTTCGCGCCCGCCATGTTGTTTTCCATATCGGGTCTTATGGTCGGCGTCTCCGCCCTCGCAACGTCTGCGGATATCGTCGGCGACCTCGCCGTATACGGAACCCCTTGGTACGTTTTTTGGACTATCATCCAGCGCGGCTCGTGGACGGTCTTTAAACGACTTCCGCTCCTTTTTGCCGTAGCGCTGCCCATCGGCCTTGCCCAAAAGCAACCAGCACGCTGCTGCCTCGAGGCGCTCGTGGCCTATTTTGCCTATTGCTTCTTTTTGAGCGAGATCATCAAGCTGAGCGGAGACAACCTTGGACTTAAGTACCCGTCGTCTTTGACCTCCGCTAGCGGCATCACCATCATCGACGGCATCAAGACACTCGACACCGGCATTATCGGCCCGCTGGCGGTGTCGGCAACCGTCGTCGCCATCCATGACCGCTTCTACGATGCCAAGGTTCCCGATTGGCTCGGTACCTTCTCGGGTTCCTCGCTGGTCTACCTCATCAGCTTTTTTGCCGTGTTCGCCCTTGCCGCCATCTCGGCCGCCATCGTGCCCTTCGTATACGCAGCGACCGAAACGCTGCGCCACGCACTTGCGGGCGTCGGCCCCTTCGGCGTGGGTATCTTTGTGTTTTTGGAGCGAGCACTCGAGCCCATGGGGCTGCACCATCTGCTCTACATGCCGATCTACTACGACAACCTGGTCATTAACGACGGCATCTACGCCACGTGGAGCAGCTTGCTCCCCATCCTGTCGCACAGCACGCGCCCCCTCAACGAACTTGCGCCCTGGGCCGGTTTCACCGCCACCGGCTGGAGCAAGCTCTTTGGCCTTCCCGCCATCGCGGCAGCATTCTATTTCACCGCCAAACCCGAACGCCGCGCCGGCCTTAAGGCCATCCTTTGGCCCGCCATCGTCGCCTCGGTGGTCTGCGGCATCACCGAGCCGCTCGAGTTTCTCTTTATGTTCACCTATCCCGGACTCTTTTTGCTCTACGCCGTCCTATCCTCCTGCCTTGCCATGGCCATGAACTTCTTTGGCGTCGTCGGCATCTTCTCGGGTGGCTTTATGGAGATGGCTGCCTTCAACTTTATCCCGCTCATGCGGACGCATGCCGGCTCCTACCTTTTGGCGCTCGGTATCGGGCTGATGTTTAGCGCTGTCTTTTTTCTGGTCTTCCGGGGCCTCATTCTGGCTTTCGACCTAAAAACCCCAGGCCGCGAAGATCATATCGCCGGCGATGCGGCGCTCGCACGTCTGACGGGAAAGAGCCCTGCCAAAGAAGGCGCGGCCCAAAACGACACCGACAACCAATCATCCCAAGATCACTTGCTCGCTGAGCAAGTCGTCGCGCTCTTGGGTGGCGTTAGCAATATTGTAGGAGCGACCAATTGCGCCACGCGTCTGCGCGTTGAGGTCGCAGACCCTTCCGTTGTCGCAGACAACGCAGCCTTCGTCGCGGCGGGCGCCAAGGGCCTCATCGTTACCGGCAAAACGGCTCAGGTAATCATTGGCGTTTCCGTTCCCCGTATCAAAGAGCACTTTGATCGAATCATGGGGCTCGAGCCGGGCTTTGTCCCCACCATCCCACCCTCCCCCACCGTTGGAATCGCAAAAAAGAACGGCGACATCTGCTTCTTCGACATCGACGGTACGCTCGCCTGGCAAGATCCCAAACTCGCCCAAGAGCTCCCCGAGGATGAGCGAGACCTCTCCCCCTATCCCAATGAAGCGGTCTCGCAAGCCATCCGTGATTTTGTTGCCAAGGGCAACATGGCGTTTATCTGCACAGGGCGCACGCTGAGCTGCATCCACCCAAAGCTGCTCGAGCTGCCCTGGACCGGCATCGTCTGTCTTGCGGGCGGTTACGCCGAGATCGACGGACACGCAATTCGCGATCTGTCGATGACACCCAGCATGCTGCAGCATCTTGCCCCCTATCTTGAGCAATCGGGCGAGGTCATCCGCTTTGAGGTCCTCAACGGCGTCGTGCGCATGAGTGCCGATGCCCCCGATGCCCCCGGATACGCGCGCACCCTGGGCGACGCAGTCACGCAGCTGCAACATTACAGTGTCTACAAGATCTTGATGTCTACATCGCTCGCCAACCACATCGCTCAAGATAAGGCACTTGAGCCGCTGCTGTGCTTTAACGAGCTCGAACTCGAGGTAACCGAAATCTCGCCCCGCGAATGCACGAAGCGCGGGGGCATCCAGTCTGTACTCGATGCCCTCGATCCCCACCACGGAACCGTATACGGCATTGGCGACGCCAGCAATGACATCTCGCTGATGAACGCCGTCGATGTCGGTATCGCCATGGGCAACGCACCAGACTATCTCAAGGATAAGGCCGATTACGTGACCGACACCGTCGATCACGACGGTGTCGTTGCGGCGCTCGAGCATTTTAGGCTGATTTAGGCGCGCTCCATCAAACGCACGCCCGTTGTCCTAAATCGCCAAAACTGCCGCGCCAAACGCCCTGATGTGGCAATATGTTGTCTGCATATTGCACCAATGCAACCTCAGAAAGAATGCGAGAACCCGTGTCCAGTCCGTTTACCAGCTTTTTAGCCCAGCACTTTGACCAGATTAACGACTATCTGGCCACGTTCTTTGACGGACAGGCGACCTCTGCCGATATTGAGCGCTACCTGTACGCGCCGCTCTCGGCTTTTACGGCCAACGCCGGCAAGCGCCACCGCCCGCTTATCTGCATGCTCGCCGCAACCGCAGTGGGCGGCAGCTTTGAGAGCGCCCGCAGCGCCGCGGCAGCTATCGAGCATTTCCAGTCGGGCGCGCTGATCCACGACGACATCGCCGACAACGGACAGCTTCGTCGAGGCAAGCCCTGTATGCACCTTACCGAGGGCACGGGCCTTGCTATCAACTGCGGCGACCTGGCACTTACCATGGTCACCAAGACGGTTCTCGACGATCCCACGCTTGAGGCAGACGTAAAGCTGCGCGTACTCCACGAGCTCACCGAGATGATCGTCCGCACCATCGAGGGTCAGGCACTCGACCTGGGTTGGGTCCGTGACGGGCGCTTTGATATCTCGGTTGATGACTACCTGGACATGGCGACGCACAAGACCGCGTTTTACAGCGGAGCCACGCCGCTTGCCGCCGGAGCCATTATCGGCGGCGGCAGCGATGAGCAAATCGAAGCGCTGCGCGCCTTTGGCCTGCACACGGGCCTTGCCTTCCAGATCCAAGATGATCTGCTCAACTTGATCGGTACCAAGGAGGCCGCCAACAAGGACTTCCGCACCGACATCACCGAGGGTAAGCGCACGCTCGTTGCCGTGCACGCTCTGTCAGACGAGCGCTATCACGACGAGATTGAAGCGATCCTCTCCTCGGGCACCGAGGACCCCGCGCAGCTCGCGCGCGCCGTGGAGATCTTCCAGGAGACCGGCTCTATCGATTACGCCCACGCCTACGCGCTGGACCTGACCGCTAAGGCCAAGGCCGCCATCGAGGACGTTTCGCTCGACCCGCATGCACGCGAACTGTTCCTCTCCATGGCAGATTTCTTTGTGGAGCGCCTTAACTAGCGGGGGTTATAAAACCTGTCAGCAGCGTATTTGGGTACAACTTGCTACACTGTTGAGTGCATGTTTATGCATCCCTTTGCGTTGTCTATCCGACACACGCTCAAATAGTACGAATGGTACGCCGAAAGGGGTTCGTTCATGGAACCTATTACAACGGGCATGCAGGGAGCAGCCGTCGAGGACGTCCAGTCCCGCCTTCTGCAGCTCGGCTATACAATCGATGACACCGAGGTTGCCGACAAGCGTTTTGGCACCACCACTGAACAGGCTGTTGGCACCTTTAGGCTCGATAGCGGCCTTGCCGCTGGCTGTGCCGTCGATATCCCCTGCTGGAGCGCCCTGGTCGACGCCTCGTATAAGCTAGGCGACCGCACCCTCTACCTGCGTATGCCCAATTTCCATGGCGCCGACGTGCAGGCCCTGCAGAAGGCGCTCAACGTTTTGGGCTTTGCCTGCGGCGAAGACGATGGCTACTTTGGCCCTCACACCGAGGCAGCCCTTCAGCAGTTCCAGGAAAACGTCGGTCTGTTTGCCGACGGTATGGCTTTCCAGGATACCTACGCCTATATCAACCGCCTGCATCACGTTTGGGAGGGTAAACCTTCGGTGACCGAGGCCGAATCGCGCATCGGCTTTGCCCGCGCGGCCAACGTACTCGAGCGTTTCCAGATTGCCGTCATTGGCGAGGACCCTATCGCGCGCAGCGTAGCATCGCGTATGTGGAATATCGCCACGGCGACGACCGACAACAGCGGTATGATGCTTTGCGACTCCGAGGTCCCGACCGACGTTGACCTGGTGCTCGAGATCGCAAGCGACGAGCTGCCCGCCGACGCCGCTCCGCGCGCCACGATTGCCCTCGCCGAGTGCCACAACCTGGCCCAGCGCATCCGCACCGCCAATGTCGCCGCGCAGCAAAAGCCGGCACGCATCCGCATTGAGCTCACGGGCATGACGCGCTATAACGGCACCTTCACTGCCAGCGACGCCCAGACGCTCGCGGTACGCCTGCTCGATGGCGTTTGCGATGCCCTCGCAGATTAGGTAAACTAGACGAGTTGCTTTTGGCAACACCCATACTGGGACGTAGTTCAACGGTAGAACTCCGGTTTTTGGTGCCGGCTGTTGGGGGTTCGAATCCCTCCGTCCCAGCCAAGGTAACTGAGCGCCCTGGGCTTTCATCAGCCCGGGGCGCTTTCTTGTGGGCAAGCGAAGGGATTCGAACCCGCCAGGGTGCGGAGCTGAGGAAACGCGAAGCGTTTTCCAGCGCAGCACGCAAGGAGCGAAGCGACGCAGCGGCACGCGGCCGCCGAAAAGGCGGACGCGGAATCCCTCCGTCCCATATCAGCCGAGAGCGCCTCGCGTTAAGAAAATCGAGCCAACGCCGCCAAGCGGAGGGATTCGAACCCGCAAGGGTGCGGAGCTGAGGAAACGCGAAGGCGCCCCAGGCCCATAACGACCAAGAGCGCCTTACATCTAGAAATTATCAGCCCAGTTCCGAAAAGCGAGCCACATGCGACAACCAAGTAGTCACAGGCCCCGGGAGAGCGGGGACACCGGCTTAGGTTTATCGCGAGTTCCGCACGAACAGGAGGCCACTTAATGTGGCCTCCGTCGTGAGCAGGACTGTAGAGCAGGAAACCTAAGCCGGTGTCCCCGCTCTCCCGGGGCCGAACGCCCTAGTTGTTGAGCATGCGGTCGAAGCTTCCCGAGTCGCCATCCCGATAGTCGGCGGTCATCAGAATCTCCTGCGGAATTCGTCCGCCCTCGCGCAGCACGTTGCGGAACTGCACGCGCGTAACCATGGGCAGATCCTTAATCGTCGCCGCCAGGTTCTGCGGCACGCCCTGGTTGGCAGCCGCGGGCTCGCACGCGCCGCCGGCCTTCACGCGACGCTTATGCTCGGCAAGCATGGCGCGATACATGCCGGCATGCAGGCGAATCTCAACGACGTTGGCATTGCGGGCCTGCTCGACGATGCGCGCGCCCTCTCGATCGATGTCGCCCACGTAGTAGACATAGCTAAAGCGATAACCGATCTCGGCCAGATAATCATCCAGTGCGTGCGAGACGCTCGCCTTGCAGCCGCCGCCAAAGATTACGCCGCCCACCTTGGTACCAAAGAGCTTGGCATGTTTACGTCCGCGCAGAAGCTTGACGATTTCGTCGTAGGTATCCAGGTTCTCGACCATAATGAACGGCTTGTCGGCGCCCAGCGTAAAGAAGCCCGTAAAGTGCACCGGACGGTTGGGGGCGACCTTGATCGCCTGCATGCTGATGCCCTTTTCGGTCATACGCCTGATCAGGCGCTCGCCATGCTTGCCGTCAAAAGCTTTTTCGTCATTGAAGATCTGGTAGGCGCGCTGGCGGCGCGAGGCAACCGGCGTATCGGCACCGCGGTTTTGCTCGACCCAAGCCTGAATGATCGCGATTTCCTCGGCAATCTTGCGATTGGACATTTCGTTGTGCTGAGCGCGCTGCGGCGTCTTTTTACCGTCCTTGCCTTCAACCCTTACAATCTGGGTCTGCTGCTCTTTGATCTTGGAGAGCGCCGTGGGCGTGGGGACGACCTTGAGCAGCTGCCTGCCCAGAACACGGGCTAGGGCAAACGCCGAAACCTCGCCATGGGTAGTCGACTCAGTCTGCTGGGCAGCCGTATCTGCTGCAGCAGAATCGGGCTTCTTCTGAGACTTGCGCTTAGAATCGCCTTGGACACTGCGCTCACGTTTCGAAGTAGACGTCTGCTTCTGCGAACGTTCGGGCTTGCCCTCCTTCGCCGGCTGACGCTTGGGCTGCTCCATTGGAGCATCTACCTTCGCATCTTCGTCGCGCGGCGCTACATTCTCGGCGGCATCCTGAGCGTTAGAGCCGCGACCGCCACGATGACGACGGCGGCGAGGCTTGCTCGAAGTACCCTCCCCCGTCTGTTCAACCGCGGGTTGCTGGCCCTGAGTCTCCGTATCGGACGCAGCCTGCTCATCAACAGGCTTCTGTTCACGAACTTCCGACTCGGCAGGCTTCACGGCCTTCTCGGCCCGCGCCTCCGGAACCTGATTAGCCTTCTCCTGACGCTTTACAGGGTACGCACGACCTGCGAAGCCGCGACCGGGACGACACGAGTCTGAGGCCTTCTTGGCCGGCTTCTCGGAATCGTCCGCAACCTCGGCAGCCTCTTCGGCATCGCGCATAACGTCCTGCTGCTCGGCCTTAAAATGCGCACCGCGACGACGCTTGGGCTCTTGGGCCTCCACGGGCTTTTGCTCCTTCACAGGCTCCTGCGGCTCGACGACAGGCTCGTTCTCGACAACCTCGGTAACGGCCCCATCCTTTTGAGCAACGGCGCGACGGAAGCGCTCCTGCTGAGCGCGGCGTTGCGCATCGCGCTTGCCGCCCCCGCCAAAGCCGCCGCGACCCGCCTTGGCGGTAAAGGCACGCACGACATGCTCATCGAGCAGCTCGTCAGTATCGATACGCTCACGCGGGGCAACTTCTTCCGCAGCAGGCACCTCAACGGAATCCTCGACAGGCTGCTCCTGGGCATCATGAATCTCGGCATTGATGGTATAGAACGCCGGGCGACCATTAATGCCGCTGCCCTCGATCTTGGTCACAATCTTTGCCGCGATGAGCTCATCGCGCATCGCCTTGGTATCGCACTCCTTATCCACGGAGCGGAAGATTTGCGCCAGCGCGCTCGACTTGATCTTGAGTGCCTTGCGGCAGAGCAGGTCGTATGCAACCAGCTTTGCCCGCTCGGCAGAAAGCGACGTTTGTCCGCTCAGACGCTCAGCCAGAGCATCGACATTTTGTTGGTTATCGGAATATACCGTCTTGGCCACGGGGCCCCTTTCATATGCACACATATACGTCCATATGGTACAACGCGCGCCGCCATCCACGCAAAACATCTGCGAGAACACCCCCAGCATCGCCCTTCTTTACAAAAAAGACCGGGCCCGCGTTCTGCGGACCCGGTCTTTCCGAGTCATAGAGATGGAGGATTCAATCCGTCCGATCGGCTAAGCCTTGGCGGCCTCAGCGTCGGCAGGAGCCTCAGCAGCAGCGGCGCGACCATACTCGGCCTTGCCCATCTCGGACCACTCGGGCTCCTCGTCGGGCATGGAGCCGGCCTCCTTGCCGAAGAACTCCTTGAGGCAGTTGACGGCAACGATGAGGCCCAGGACCATCAGCAGGACGGCGAAGACGAGCTGCAGGCCCTTGGTGGCGGCGACGGAGACGGCAGCCGTGGTAGCGGTGGCCGGGATGGTACCGAAGAAGCCGTAAGCCTGGACAGCGGTCATGCAGCCCATGGCGCTCTGGACCAGCGAGGTGAAGGTGCAGCAGAGCAGGAAGACGACGGGCACGTAGAGCATCCAGCCCTTGCGGCCGGTGCACTTGCAGAACACGGCGAGGGTGATCATCGTCATACCGCCGAGCAGCTGGTTGGAAGCACCAAAGAGCGGCCAGATGTTGGCATAGCCACCAAAGGCGAGGGCGAGACCAGGAAGCAGGGTGACAACCGTGGCGAACCAGGGGTTGCCGAGGACCTTCATGTAGCCGGCCTTGGACTCGATGGCCAGGGCGTCGTTGGTCTGGGCAAAGAACTCGGAGAACGAGGTGCGGGCGATGCGGGCGACGGCGTCGAGCGAGGTCAGGGCCAGAGCGGAGACGTTCATGGTCATGAAGACGGTTGCGAGCGTGCCGTCAACACCGAAGGCCTGCATACCGCGGGAGATGCCAGCGGCAAAGATCTGGAACGGGGTGGAAGCGACGCCGGCGTTAAGGGCGCCGGTACCGGCGGTGTTCATGTCGGAGAACATGATGCCAGCAACGATGATGGCAAGGATGCCGACGAAGGACTCGACGATCATGGCGCCATAACCGACCTTGACGGCGTCCTGCTCCTTCTCGACCTGCTTAGAGGAAGTACCGGAAGAAACGAGGCTGTGGAAACCGGAGAGAGCACCGCAAGCGACGGAAACGAACAGGACCGGAAACATCATGCCGGAGGCACCGGAAAAGCCGGTGAAGACCGGAGCGGTCATCGTAGCCTGGCCGTTAACACCCAGGACAACGATGCCGAGGACAGCGCAGACGATCATGACGATCATCATGATGGAAGTGAGGTAGTCACGCGGAGTCTTGAGCATCTGGATGGGCATAGCGCCAGCGAAGACCAGGTAGACCATGACGACGGCGAACCACTGGAACTTATCCAGGTAGACCGGGAACTGCATACCGACGGCGAACATGAGTACCATGAGGACCACGCCGGTGACGAACTCGGCAGCGCCGGTGAGGTTGAACTTCTTCTGGGCCCAACCAAAGGCGATAGCGACGAAGGTGAACAGGATGGAGATGGTACCAGCGCAGCCGGCGGCATAGGACTTGGTGAAGTCGACGGCACCGGTAGCAGCACCAGAAGCGTCAACGGCCGGGGTGAACATGAACGTCTTGCAGACCATGTCGGTGAAAGCGGCGATGACGATGATGCAGAACAGCCAGCAGAACAGCAGGAACAGGCGACGGCCGGTCTTGCCGATGTACTTCTCGATGAGCTGAGCGAGCGACTTGCCGTTGTTCTTCATCGAAGCGTACAGGGCGCCAAAGTCGTGGACGGCGCCAAAGAAGATGCCGCCGACGAGGACCCAGAGCACGACGGGCAGCCAGCCAAAGGCCATGGCGACGATCGTACCCGTGACAGGGCCGGCACCGCAGATCGAGCTGAACTGGTGCGAGAACGCGGTGAAGGCGGAGACGGGCGAGAAGCTCTTGCCGTCCTTCATGCGCTTGGCCGGCGTGAGGGCCTCTTTGTCAACGCCCCACTTGTTGGCCAACCAGCGGCCGTAGCCCAGATAGCCGCAGGCGAGCACCGCCGCAGCCACAACCATGAGCAAAACTCCGTTCATTACATTTCCTCCTCTAAAAAGAACTACTCAGACATAAAAAATGAGGGCCGTCGGTTGCGCTCGACGGCCCTCATCTTCATCAGCCGCCCGTTATCGTACGGGCTAGCTGTATGTGCTAACCCGCATCAGATAATTACTACGCTGATAATGTTTAGCTGATGCGTGAACATGTCTGAGAAATCCTCTTCAATCATGATGTGAACGATCCGTGCGTGTTCACATCCCCCAGTGGTTGAAAAGGAGTATGAAACTTTAGTTACCTAAAGTCAACGCAAATATGTAATGAATTTTCAACTTTTTTGAATTTCTCGGTATAAAACGCCACTGACCTCGGACTTTACCCAACGACAGTTTTTGCTTGAGAGATGCCCCCGAGAGCGGCGGGAGCCGGGCGGCGCATATGAACTTTCCTGCTCTACAGTCCTGCGCAAGACGGAAAGCACATTAAGTGCTTTCCTTTGCGTGCGGAACTCGCGATAAAGTTCATATGCGCCGCCCGGCTCCCGCCGCTCTCGGGGGCTCCCATCCCAAATGTGCGGAGCAAAGCTCCGCACACCAACTTTTTCTTTCAGCTAAAGAACGCCGGAAATTCGACGCTGGCTTGTTAACCTTGCTGGACGTTGTCGACGCCAAACCAGCTCAGAAGCTATATCGATACAGAAAGGTCCTCGGCCCTGACCGGCTACAGCGTCATGTTCGGATCGGCGTCGACGTCGAACGGCGAGATTTCTCCTCGGTCGAATTTACGGCGGGCGACCTCCGCGATCATGGCGGCGTTGTCGGTGCATGCCGAGAGAGGCGGCACCGTCACGCGGATGCCCTGGCGCCCGAGCTTCTTGATCATCATCTCGCGCAGATGCGGATTAGCCGAGACGCCGCCACCGATGCAGTATTCCTTGCATCCGGTGGCATGCAGCGCGTTCTTGGCCTTCTTGTACTGAACGTCAAAGACCGCAGCCTCAAACGAAGCCGCCAGGTCGGGCAGATGAATCGTGCGCCCGGCCTTGGTCTCCTGCTCGATGTAGAGCGTCACCGCCGTCTTGAGACCCGAGAGCGAGAAGCGATAGTCCCCCCTGCTGTTAAGCGCACGGGGGAAATCAATCGCCTTGGGGTTGCCCGTCTCGGCGAGCTTGGAGATGATGGGGCCGCCGGGATAGCCCAGGCCCAGCGCCTTAGCCACCTTGTCGAAGGCCTCACCCACGGCATCGTCGAGCGTCTCGCCGAGCACCTCGTAGTCGCCCCACGCCTTGACGTGAACAAGCATGGTATGACCGCCCGAGACGAGCGTGAAGATAAACGGCGGCTTGAGATCGGGCTGCGCCAGCAGGTTGGCAAACAGATGGCCCTCAAGGTGATTGACGCACACGAGCGGCTTGCCGGCAGCGTAGGCAAAGCCCTTGGCGAAGGCGACGCCCACCACCAGAGCGCCCACCAGGCCCGGACCCTGTGTCACGCCAACAGCGGCGAGTTCGCTCGGCGCGATGGCCCCGCCCTCAAGACCAAGCGATGCTGCGGCATCCTCGAGCGCCGCGTCCACGACGCTCACGATAACCTCAACGTGCTTGCGCGAAGCGATCTCGGGCACTACGCCGCCAAAACGGGCATGAAAATCAATCTGCGTCGAAACCTGATTGGCCAGCATATTACCGTCCGCATCGATAATCGCCACAGCCGTCTCATCGCACGAACTCTCGATGGCAAGCACCAGGCGACGGCGCTCAATTTCGGCGCGCTCCTCAACGGTGCGCTCGGGTGCAGGTAGCGGCCATACACGCTGCTCAGCCGCCGTCGGCTCGGGCGAAGCGTTGTCGACCGGGAGCACCAAGGGCAGCGGCGCCGTCATGACGATGGCATCTTTGCCAACACCGTAGTAACCGCGGCGGAGGCCCGCCTCGGTAAAGCCCAGGGAAGCATAGAGCGCAATAGCGCCCTCATTGCCGTCCTCGACCTCGAGCGAAGCCGTGGTGCAGCCGAGCATCTGGGCATCGTAGCTCACGTGCGACAGCAGCTTGCGGGCAATACCCTCGCGGCGATGCTTCGGGTCGACGGCAACATCCAGAATCTGCACGTCGCCGTCTACGACCATGCCACCGGCAAGCCCCAGCAGCTGACCGTCGTCGTGCGCCACCCACCAGCTGCGCGGCGCCGCAACATCCTCGCCCAGCTCAGACAGGAACATGCCTGGCGTCCATGCCTCGTGCCCAGCGCCTTCAAAGCAGGCGGCCTCCAGCGCACTCGCACCCTCGGCATCCGCCGCACCCATGGGGCGGAATTGCAGATGGCGACCAGCGAGCTCATCGGCGACGCCCGTAATTTCGCTCTGCGCGCTCTCGGCAAGACCGAGGCGTTTGCGCTCGTTTTCCTCGGCGTCAGAAAGGCGCGTATAGATCGGTAGGACGCGGGCCGGGTCGCCGTCACCCGCGACATGCGCAAGGAGGAGACCCTCGCCCGAAGGCCACCACAAGCCGCGCTCTACGCAGCGAGCGGCCTCATCCTCGCCCAACAGCTTGCCATAACGCACGAGACCGTCGCCAGTCAGCTGAACCTGATCCCAGTCCGCGGCTTGACGCCACTCATCAAGCGCCACGGCAGCCTTGACCACGTGCTCGCGCTCAAACTGACGCTCGGGGCCCTCGTCGCTCAGCACATACAAAGCCGGATACACCTCGCCGCGCATGGCATCGGCCAGAATGCCGAGCTTGCCACGCACGCCAGCCTTCCACGCGGTCCATGCGCAGGCATCGAGCGTCGACACACCCAACAGCGGCACGTTGGCACCGCGCGCCAGGCCCTTGGCGGTGGAAATGCCGATACGCACGCCGGTAAACGAACCCGGACCGCGACCGACGACGTAACTGCCCACGTCAGCACGGTCCAGGCCGGCCTGCTTCAGCACGCCATCAACAGTATTCACGAGCTCCACATTGGCATGGCGACGGCACATATGGTCGCCACTCACCAGCTTCGCCTCGCCCGTCTGCCCATCAATCCAGCTTGCCGCGCAGGCAAGCATATCGGTCGAAGTATCGAGCGCCACCACCAGCGCGTAATCGTTATGCAAGCTCATCTTGTACAGCCTTATCAATCAAATCGGAAAGCTCCGCTGCGCGCTCGCCGTGCGCCTCGAGCGTTATCGTTCGCACGTCGCTATCGTTCTCATCACGCTTAAGTGTTACCGAAAGATACTCGTCTGTCAGTTCGTCCTGGAACTGTTCGCCCCACTCCAACAGACAGGCACCCTCATAGCCCAGTACATCGAAAATGCCCGTATCCTCGAGCTCGTAAGCATGCTCCAGACGGTACAGGTCAAAGTGGAACAGCGGAATACGCCCCTGGTCATGAACAGCCATGAGTGCAAATGTGGGGCTCGTGACCATATGGCCGTCTCCCAGACCACGCGAAACGCCCTTGGTAAAGTGGGTTTTGCCCACCCCGAGACCACCGGTCAAGATCAGCACATCACCATCTTCCAGGCACGGCGCAACCAGCTCGCCAAAATGCTCTGTATCGGCAGAGCAAGCCGTTTTATAAATACCTACCCCCAGGCGCTCCAGGGACATATATGCTCCTTATTATTCCGAGGCACCCTCTGGCGCGGGATGCCGCTCCAGATAGTCGCCCAGCATCTTAAAGTCTTCCTCCAGCAGCTCCTGCCACGCCGGATTACGCAGCGCCGCCGCCGGATGGAACGTGGGCATCACCACAAAATGCCCCATTTGATGGAACCTGCCGCGCAGCTTGGTGATGCCGATCTCGGTCTTAAGCACAAAGTGCGTCGCGGGGTTACCGAGCGTCACGATGATATCGGGCCAAATGCTTCGAATCTGCTCACGCAAAAACGGTGAACAGGCCAGCACTTCCTCGGGCCGAGGATTGCGATTTCCCGGTGGGCGACACTTGAGCACGTTGGCAATGTAGACGTCTTCGCGCTTGAGGCCAGCCAGCGACAGAATGCCGTTGAGATCCTCGCCCGCCGCCCCCACAAACGGTTCGCCTTGCAGATCCTCGTTACGCCCCGGCGCCTCACCGATAAACATGACGCGGGCGTGGGGGTTTCCCACACCAAACACGATGTTATGGCGCGACTGATAGAGCTGGCAGAGATGACAGTCGCCTAAAACAGCCTCAATCTCCTCGAGCGCAACCTCGCGCGGCGCCTGGTGACTATGTCCGGGGATGTGCATGACACCCATAGCGGCTCCTACACGTAGACCTTGTCGAGACGCATGCCAAAGCCGCAAGCAACCTCGTAGTTAATCGTGCCGCGCAGGCGCGCCATCTCGTCCATGGTGATCTCGGCATCACCGTCGCGGCCGATAATGATCATCTCGTCGCCATACTCGGCCTCGGGAATCTCATGCGCCGGATTGGACTGGATGGCGACCATAAACTGGTCCATGCAGATGTTACCCACCTGACGCACACGTTCACCGCGATACAGCACGTCCATACGATTGGAGAGCGTACGCGAAAGACCGTCGGCATATCCAATCGGCAGCGTGCAAATCTGAACGCGTGTGCGCGGCACGCGATAGGTAAATCCATAGCCCACGCCTTCGCCCATTGCAGGATGTGCCACACGCGTCACGCGCGCATGAACGCTCATGACGGGGTCCAGCTGCATCACACGGCTGCTCAGCTCGCACGGTTGCATGCCATACAAACCAACGCCGGCGCGAATCATATCAAAATGCATAGAGGGATCGAGCATCGAGGACGGCGTGTTGGCACAGTGCACGATGCCGCACTCAAAACCCGCGTCCTTAATGGCTTGAACGGCTTCGGTAAAGCGTTGGCACTGCAGTTTATAGTCCCAACCCGAAGGTTCATCGGCCGTGGCGAAGTGCGTAAAGACGCCATCACACTGGATACCGCGATGGAAGCTAATGCCACGAACAAAGTCGAGCACCTGCGTGTAGTGAACACCGATACGGTTCATGCCCGTCTCGATGGCTAGATGGTACTTGCCAACCTTGCCTGCCGCGACAGCGCACTCGCCATAGGCAAGGGCGAAATCGGACGTATAGACCGAAGGCATAATGTCAAACTCAAGCAGTGTGGGAATAGCCTCGATAGGCGGCTCGCTTAGGATCAGGATGGGTTTTGTGATCCCGCCCTGTCGAAGCTCAACGCCTTCACTAACCGTCGCCACGGCAAACATGTCGGCACCGGCCGAATACATGATTTTGGCGCACTCGACGGCACCATGTCCATAGGCATCGGCCTTGACCACGCAGCACAGTCGCTGACGTGGATCGAGCAGGTTCTTGTAAGCCCTCGTGTTGCGGCGAAGCGCCCCTCGGTCAATCTCAACCCAGGACCAGCGCGTCAAATCGGCTTTATTCATGATTAGTCATCCGACCCTTCGTCCATGATTCCCAGATCATCGAGTGCATCCTTTGCCGCCAATTCCATGGCAGGACCGATCAAGTCGATCAGGTCGGTTGCAATAACACTCTTCTCACCATACTCCGTCGCCGCGGCAAAACCCGCGTAGCTGTGAAGCGCAACGGCATACGAATACAGCAGCTCCCAGCGATCCATCTCATCACGCATGGTAGCCAGTGTGCCAGCCAAAATGCCCGCAAGAACATCGCCCGAACCGGCAGTCGCCAACGACGCCGGACCCGAGAGCGGCAAAAGCACGCGCTCAACGCCACAGATAGCCGTCGTCGGCCCCTTGGCAATAACCACGAGATTGTCGGAGCCAGCAGCCCAGACAACCTTCTGCGCGGCCGCAATTGCAGTCCCCAGATCGTTAACCTCGTCACCGGCAACCAAGCGCGAAAGCTCGCGATAGTGCGGCGTCATGACGAGCGGCTGCTCACGGCGGTACATCTCAGGGTTGCTATCGATACCGTCGATAGCAATCTTAGAAAGGCAGTTGAGCGCATCGGCATCGAGGATCAACGGCACATCAAGCTCTAACAAGCCCGAAACCACCTGCATGGCACCGGCAGACGTCGTCATGCCGGGACCGCACAGTACGCAGCTGTACTTCTTTGCAATCTCGCACACGGTCATACGAGCAGCGGCACCAAAAGAGCCGCGGGAATCGGACGGAATAGCAAAAACCGGAATCGAGGGAAGTGCCATACGAATAAGATTGGCGCACGCATCGGGCGTCGCGACAGCCACATAGCCGGCACCCGCGCGGGCAGCAGACTTGGCGGCCATGATGGCAGCGCCAGGATACTGCGCCGAGCCGGCAACAATAAGGACGGAACCGCGAGAATACTTATCGATATTCGTGGGCAGCGGAGCAAAGAAATCCACCAGGTCACCGGGCTCGACAATCTCGGCGGCATGATCGACATCATCGATGACCTCATCAAGGCGATCATAGAGGCTACCGCACACCAGATCACCGGCGTACTCGGGGCCATCAGCGCTGTAGAGGCCAATCTTGGGCGTGATCATCGTGACGGTACGCTCGGCACGGATGCAGTCGTCGTCGACAACACCGGTTTCGGCATTCAGACCCGAAGGAACATCGATGGACACCACATGGTCGGCGCAGTCGTTAACCGTCGGAATCCAGATGGAAAACGGCGCACGCAGGTCACCGTGGAAACCGGTACCAAAAATAGCGTCAACAACAACGTCGGCCTTATCGATCAAAACCTCAAGCTCATCTCGTGAGGGACCGACGCACACATGTACGTCACGACCGGCGGTACGGCGGGCAACATGGCGAGCCAGAGCGGCGGGAATCTCATCCGGCTCAACCGGAGACACGATATCCACGTCAACGCCCTTATGACTCAAGATATCAGCCGCGACCCAGCCGTCGCCACCGTTGTTGCCAAAACCGACCAGAACAAGGACGCGATCGGGATTGAGTTTTAGAATTTCAGTAGCAGCAAACTCACCCGCCAGTTCCATAAGTTCGGCCTTCGAAGTTCCTTCGCGTTCGATAATATCCTCGAGGCGAACGACTTCCTCGGTACTCAAAACCGGTTTCATCTATGCTCCTAGCGTATCTTGCGAAGCATCGCCCTGGTGCTCCGTCAAAGCTGAATTTTGCAGTTGCTCAAGCTCATCTAAAACCGAGCGAGCCTCTTTATATGTTTGTGCAACGCGTTCCTTGGTGCTCACCTTTTCTTCCTTAGGCTTAGGTCGAGCATCCTCAGTGATCGCAATGGCATTGGCTACGGCCAAATCACCCGTCAAGGTAATGGAAAGCGCAACTTCAACGACACCCAACTCTTGAGCAATCTCGAGCGCTCGACCCGAAAGCACTGCTTTAGGCTTTCCGAGCTTATCACGCGTTACCGAGACGTCTTTACGGCCGACGCCCTGACTAAAGCCCGTACCAAGAGCCTTGAGAACCGCTTCACGAGAAGCAAAACGGCTCGCATAGTGCGCCGCAGGACGCGATGAAGCGTCGCAATATGCGCACTCTTCTTCGGTAAACACACGCCGAGCAAACAACGGTGTCTTTTCAAGGATTGATTTCATGCGGGAAATCTCGACGATATCAACGCCGATACCAGCTTCAGCCATGTTCACCTCCAGATTGCACAGACTAAGTTATTGTAGCCCGTTAACGGAAGATGCGACAAACGAGGGTCATAAAACACAGCGTGTTTGTTAGATCTGGCTTTAAACAAAAAAAGGGGGGAGGCCGCGAGGCCTCCCCCCTTCTTCAAGTCGATCGACGGCTCGGTGCCGTCCACCGGTCAGCGGCGCCCTGGCCTCCCACGGGCTGAC
>CALAMG010000005.1 GCA_937925715.1 uncultured Collinsella sp. | reverse complement strand
CTCTTGACAGCGGATTGGGTCATATGAGCGAAAGCCCGCCAGAGCGAGCAAGGTGCCTTGAAACGAGGCGGCATTGACCTTTTGGTCATGCCGCCGAAGTTGAAAGGCAGATTGCCGCTCTGGCGGGCTTGCAGCGTCGAGCAGTTGCGGCGTTTGGTAAAACGCCGCAACGAACTAGCTCAGCATTGCATCCATCATCTCGGAGTTGACGGAGTCGTCGGCAGACCACTCGCCATCGTCGTTGCAGGCGTACTTGAAGATAACCGTGGTCTTCCTGGGCTCGGTGGCCTTGGTCACATCGACCATAACCTGACCGGCCATCTTGTACAGCTCGTCATCGGAAGGAACCGTGTCAAGCGCAGCGACCTTCTCCTGATACTGGGTGGAGAAGTCCTCGACGATCTTGTTCATAGACTTGCAGGTGATGGAGACCTCGGCGGTCGCGACACCCTTGTCTTCGTCGACCGTCACGTCGCCGATCTTGTAGTCAAAGCCCTCGAGATAGGTCTTGGCATACTCCTTGGGATCGATACCCAGCTGCTCGAACTCGTCGCCCGAAGCCTCCTCCAGACCAGAGAGGAAGTCGTCGCCACCGTTCTTGACCTCGTCAAACTGAGTCGTAAGATCCTCGGTGATGAGCTCCTCAACCGAAGGACCTCCACAGCCGGAAAGCACGACCACACATGCAACCAAGACGGCCATGAGGGGTGCAAGCAGCAGCTTCTTTTTCATGTTGTTCCTCCCAATGAGCGGCACTGCGCTTCCCAGACGCGGCGCACGTTGTAATAAGTAAGCCCATACTATCCGCTTATGAACACCCTCGGCAACGCGAAGGCACGGTCGGTTCGTTTTAGCGTCCGAACGGTTTGCAAGCCCGCCCAACGTGCAATAAAACGCTTTCCCGCGGTGCAATAAAAAAGGTGGCCGGAAAACCCGACCACCCTTGCACATCCTTTGGATGCCGCAATTTACTTGCGGACGACCTTAACGATGGCGTCACCGGCGGCGACAGCGGAGTCGGCCTCGACGGCGAGTTCGACATCGGCAAACTCGGCGGTGTTGGACACGGCCACGACGACGCAGTCCTTGTAACCGGCAGCAGCGATCTTGGCACGGTCGATCTTGAGAATGGGCTGGCCGGCCTTCACGACGTCGTCGGCCTTGACGAAGCCCTCGAAGCCGTCGCCGTTCATGTTGACGGTATCGACGCCAACGTGCACCAGAACCTCGATGCCGCTATCGGACTGCAAGCCCACGGCGTGACCCATGGTGACGGTCACCTTACCGTCGCAGGGAGCGTAGACCAGATCGTCCTCGGGCCACACGGCACAGCCCTTGCCCAGAACCTCGCCACCAAAGACGGGATCGGGCACGTCAGCCATCTTGATGACCTTGCCCTTGACGGGCGAGCACAGCACGTCGGCGCCAGCAGAAGCAGAGATAGAGGCCGGAGCAGCGGCAGCCGCGGGCTCAGCCTTCTTCTTGAACATGTCAAACAGACCCATACGTTTTCTCCTCTTGATTAAGCGCAACGTTGTGCGCATGCCTACGGTAATTATAGTGCCAAATGGTTCAAATGCTAAGGTGGGGACTCGAATCGCGAGCCCTTCCCGGTAGTGCTCGTGGGACGAGCATCTCCTTTGCATCGCTGGTCGATAAGCCGAGTATCGCCCGCGCACGGGACGGGCAGAAGCGGGCGCACCAAACCCGACACTTCTTTTCGCTCTCGAGTCCTGTCGCCGCCTTGTCCCTAACACTTCCTGACACCGACCGAAGCGTGCCAAAATAAACCTGTCCTTTTTGGTAGGTTTGGCGAGTGTGGATTTTTGGACGCTTAACTAGCGAACGTGGATAATCTCCCACTTTGAGGCCGTCACCGAGCCAAAAACGGGAGATTATCCGCTCTCATTTTGGATAACCCCCCTTGTACCAAGCCGAGCTCCATGGTCAAGTAATAACGACTTCTCATCATTAGATTGTTTACATCAATTCTAATAACTATTTAATCCTTAAACTCGTTATTAGAATTGATATGATTAGCCTAATAACGAGTTTCCGGCACTAAAGATATGGAGGGCGCGATGCAAATCGAGGAGAACGGCCAGGGAACGCTCCGCAATAATCTATCGGGGAAATTGGCTTACTATTCGTTTTTTCCAACGCCCTTGCAATCATTGAGGCAGCTAAACCTCACCGAGGAAACCTATCGCACGCTTTCCGCATGCTCACGAAAGCTTGGAGAGCTTGAAGGCATGCTCTACTTTGTTCCCAACGCCGACATGTATCTGACAATGTACGTGCGCAAAGAAGCACTCCTTTCTTCGCAAATTGAGGGAACCCAGTGCACGTTTGACGACCTACTTAGTCCATCGCAAACACAACTCCATCATAAAGATGTCGCAGACGTCGTGAATTACGTCCGTGCTGTCGACCGCGGCGTAGAACTGCTCAAAAAGATGCCCTTGTGCACGAGACTTCTTAGGCAAGTTCATGCGGTCCTGCTGGACGGAGTGCGCGGAACGGAGAAGAATCCAGGCGAGCTGCGCTCCTCACAAAACTGGATTGGCCCCTCAGGCTGCACCATTGCAACCGCATCGTTTGTCCCTCCAAACATTGAAGATTTGAGTAACACGCTCCAGGACCTCGAACGCTTTATCAATGAGCCTCAAGTCGAAATGGATCCGATTGTGCGGGCGGCGCTCGTCCATTACCAATTTGAAACTGCCCATCCATTCCTAGACGGAAACGGTCGCCTGGGCAGGCTTCTCATTACACTTATGCTCATCAATGATGGCGTTCTTCATTCTTGCTTGTTCTATCCATCGTTCCAGTTCAAGAAAAATCGAAGCGAGTACTACCGGCAACTCACATCCGTAAGGGAGAGAGGCACTTACGAGGAATGGATAGAGTTTTTCTGCAACAGTCTTCTCGAAAGTGCGAAGGACTCGGTAGGGTCCTTAAAAAACCTTGTTGACCTCCATAACCGTTCCACAGCAACCATTACCGAAAATCTCGGAAGGACTGCTGCAAACGGGCAAAGGCTGTTGGGCATTCTTGAAGAGCACCCCATCGTCGACACCGCATTCATCGCTGCCCAACTCGATATCGGCAGGAGTACCGCGAGCTCGCTCGTCAAATCATTTGAAGAATTGGGTATCCTCCGTCCTCTCGACGAGTCAAGACAGAGATACCGGCAGTACGGGTATGAAGAGTATCTTTCGATTCTCAGGGAAGACGCCGAGCCGATTAGATAGGCATCGCAGCCCAGGCAAATTAAAACGAGCGTGGATAATCTCCCACTTTGAGCCCGCACACAGGCCAAAACCGGGAGATTATCCACGCTCATTTCTGACTAGTCATTTAAGAACGTCCCCAATGACTACTCCGGCATCGCCGATGTTTCGGCAACGACAGCGAGCGAGCCGCATTCGGAGCAAGACGACGCCGCAGGTAGAGAACGGACAGCGAGCGGGCCGCATTTGAGACAAGGTGACGTGAAACGAAAGGGCGCTGACCTTCTGGTCGCGCCCTTGAAGTTGAACGTCAGATTGTCCAAATGCGGCCCGCGCAGCGTCGAGCAGTTACGGCGTTTGGTAAAACGCCGTAACTAACGTGCTCCGTACTGCTCGTAGTAGGCATCGATGGCGGCCTTGAGCTCGTCGTCGATGACAACCTTGCCGTCGATCTCGTGGTTATAGAGGGTCTCGACGACCTCGGCCATGGAGACGATGCTCGCGACGGGGAAACCGTACTTGGCCTCGATCTCCTTCTGGGCGGTGGTCACGCCACCCTTGCCGACCTCCATGCGGTTGAGGGACACGATCAGGCCCTTAATCTCGACATCGGCAGCAGCCTTGACCTTGGGATAGGTCTCGTCGATGGACTTGCCGCTGGTGGTGACGTCCTCGACCATGACCACGCGGTCGCCGTCCTGGGGCTCATAGCCCAGCAGGTTACCCTTGTCGGCGCCGTGGTCCTTGGCCTCCTTGCGGTCGCAGCAGTACTTGACCTCCTTGCCGTACAGCTCGTGGTAGGCAATTGCGGTCACGACGGCCAGCGGAATACCCTTGTAGGCCGGTCCAAACAGCACATCAAAGTCGTCGCCAAAGTTATCGTGGATGGCCTGGGCGTAATACTCGCCCAGCTTCTTGAGCTGATAGCCCGTCACGTAAGCGCCGGCGTTCATAAAGAACGGGGACTGACGGCCGCTCTTGAGCGTAAAGCTGCCGAACTTAAGGACGTCGGACTCGACCATAAACTTGATGAACTCTTGCTTGTAAGCCTCCATGCGGGCTCCTCTCGTAATCGCGTACGTGCCTTCCAGTTTAGCGCAGGCGAAGCGTAGATGCGGGCGCGCTTTGGGGCCACGGCATTCTGTAAAGGCTTTGTCAGGGGGAATGGTTTTCCGAACAATGGGGTTGACATGTCAAACTCCCTCATCAAGAATACGGGCGGATTAAAAAGGGGTACGAGATACCCAAAGCGCGCTGCGCTCAGCCTTTAGGAGGTGTGCCATGGAAGGCAGTCCTAGTCGAAAAACCTGCATGTCACCCTCGGCACGCCGCGAGGACTCCGCACACGCATAAACGCCACCGGCAGATCGCCAAAACCACCGCAAAGGCGCGCTGCACCCTTTGTGGGCTCAAGAGCTTGACGTGAGCGACATCTAGGTTTTTTGAAGCAAATACGACACGTACGCTAACTCCCCTCAACAAGGAGGACCCTATGCTGATGCTCAAAACCGTCACGGTACTCGAAGCCATCTCCAAGCGCCGCCGCACGGCGCGCCCTGCCGCTCATACCGGCCTGTCCAAGAACACCATATTCGCCGCCACCCATAGTGCCGAGGACGCCCTCGTACTGCTTGACGCCACGGCAAACGGCCTCACCGCCGAGCAGGCAACCGAGCGCCTGAACGCCGTCGGCCCCAACACCATCGAGGCACCGACCAAGACGCTCGCCCGCCGCATCGCCGACGCCTTCATCGATCCCTTCGCCGGCATCCTCGCCGCGCTCGCACTGGTCTCGCTCTACATCGACGTGCTCGCCGTGCCCGAACCGCAACGCGACCCCTCCACGGTCATCGTCATCGGCACCATGCTGCTGGTATCGGGCAGCATGAAGTTTATCCAGGAAGCCCGCAGCGGCAATGCGGCCGAGGCCCTCAAGGACCTGGTCTCCAACACTTGCACCGCCCTGCGCGACGGCGAGCGCATCGAGATCCCCTTCGACGAGCTCGTCCCCGGCGATGTAATCCGTCTCTCTGCCGGCGATATGGTGCCGGCAGATGCCCGCATCATCACCGCGCGCGACCTGTTTGTGATCGAGTCCGCACTCACCGGCGAGAGCGAGGCCGTCGAGAAGACCACCGCCGTCACCGTCGTCGAGGGCGCCGACGGCTCCGCGCTGCCACTCTCTGCCTGCAAGAACATCGTCTTTACCGGCACCTCCGTGCAAAATGGCACCGCCATGGCACTTGTCGTTGCCACCGGCTCGGACACCTACCTGGGCGGTATCGCCAAGATGCTCAACGGGCGCAGCGAGAAGAGCGCGTTTGACCGCGGCGTCTCGAGCGTCTCCATGCTGCTGGTGCGCCTGATGCTCGTTATGGCGCCGGCCGTCTTTGCCATCAACGCCACCACCAAGGGCAACGTCATCGACGCGCTGCTGTTCGCCACGAGCGTGGCCGTGGGCATCACGCCGCAGATGCTTCCCGTCATCGTGACCACGAGCCTGTCGCAGGGCGCCAAGGACCTCGCCCGCCACCAGGTTATCGTCAAGGAGCTGCCGGCGATTCAAAACCTCGGCGCGATGGACGTCCTGTGCTGCGACAAGACCGGCACCCTCACCGAAGACCGCATCGTGCTCGAGCGCTACCTCAACACCGACGGCAACGAGGACGCACGCGTTCTGCGCCATGCGTTTTTGAACAGCTTCTTCCAGACCGGCCTCAAGAACCTTATCGACTTGGCCGTAATCGACCGTGCCGATGTGACACCCTCGACCGTCGTGCCCGATTCCATGCTGGGCCAGAGCCTGCGCGACCGCTATACCAAGGTCGACGAGGTGCCCTTCGATTTCTCGCGCCGTCGCCTGAGCGTAGTTGTAGCCGACGCCCAGGGCAAAACCCAGATGGTTACCAAGGGAGCTGCCGAGGAAATGCTCGAGATCTGCTCCTTTGTCGAGGTCGATGGTGCCGCCCAGCCACTCACCAAAGACAAGCTCGCCCAGATTCGCAAGCAGGTCGCCGGACTTAACGCCGAGGGCCTGCGCGTGATTGCCGTGGCGCAGAAGACCGATCCGCGCTGCGTGGGCGAGTTTGGCATTGCCGACGAATGCGACATGGTGTTGATGGGCTTTTTGGCCTTCCTCGATCCGCCCAAGGCAAGTGCCGCGGGCGCCGTCGCCACGCTCGAGGCCAAGGGCGTGGCGGTCAAGGTCTTGACCGGCGACAACGACCGCGTCGCCGCCACCGTCTGCGAGCAGATCGGTATCGACGCGAGCAATGTCTTGCTCGGCTCCGAGATCGATGCGCTCGATGACGCCGAACTTGCCGAGCGCGCCGAGAAAACCCACCTCTTTGCCAAGCTCTCGCCGCTGCAGAAGGCGCGCCTGGTGCGCGTCATGCGCGAGATGCTCGGCCACACCGTGGGCTTTATGGGCGACGGCATCAACGACGCCGCCGCCATGCGTGCGAGCGATTGCGGCATCTCGGTCGATTCGGCCGTCGATATTGCCAAGGAATCCGCCGATATCATCTTGCTTCAGAAGGACCTGGGCGTGCTCGAGCGCGGCATCATCGAAGGCCGCCGCACTTACGGCAACCTGCTCAAGTACCTCAAGACCACGGTGAGCTCCAACTTTGGCAATGTGCTGTCCGTGACCGTCGCGAGCCTGTTCTTGCCGTTTTTGCCCATGAGCGCCCTGCAGCTGATACTGCTGTCGCTGGTCTACGAGATCGTGTGCATCGCACTGCCGTGGGACACCGTCGATGACGCCTGGACTGCCCGCCCGCGTGCCTGGGACGCCGCGTCCATCAAGGGCTTTATGCTCGAGCTGGGCCCCGTAAGCTCGCTGTTTGACATCGTGACCTTCGCCGCGCTCTTCTTTGTCGTGTGCCCCGCCGCCGTGGACGCAAGCTGGCCCGAGCTTGCCGCCGCGGGCGACGTCGCGGGTATGGCGACCTTTGCTGCGCTCTTCCAGAGCGGCTGGTTTGTCGAGTCCATGTGGTCGCAGACACTCGTGGTCCACATGTTGCGCTCCCCGCATCTGCCGAGCCCGCGCGACCACGCCGCGCCCGCATTGTGCGTTCTTACCGTGCTGGGCCTGGCGCTCGTCACCTGGCTGCCGGCAAGCCCCATCGCCGATGCGCTCGGCCTCATGCCGCTGCCCACGAGCTTTTTTGGGCTGCTCATTGGCATCGTTACCGCCTATATCGCGCTCACCCAGCTGGCAAAGCGCCGCTACATTGCCCGCCACGGCGAGCTGCTGTAGCAAGTAGACGGAAAACACCCTGCCAGCTGCCGTTGCCACTACCACAGCTGCCAACGCCGCTGCCGTTGCCTCTGCCGCCGCCGCAGTCTATCCCCCCAGCAGTTGCGGTGAAATAGTTCCTGTTTAAAGCCCCGTGACTTTAATTTAGGGACTATTCCACCGCAACTTATTGGGGGATTAGCTAGTCTTGAGGCGTCCAGGACCAGTAGAAGTTGATAAGGGCCACGCGCGAGGCGGTGCCGGTCTTTTTGTTGATTGAGGAAATGTGACGGTAGAGCGTGGAGCGCGAGAGGAAGAGCGTCGTGGCGATGTCCTGAACGCTCTGGTCCGAAACGACCAAGGCCTCAAGAATATCGCGCTCGCGCTCTGTAAGCCCAAAGGTGGCGACGAAGGCATCGAGGCGTTCATCGGACGTGAGCTCCGCTGCCTCCACGGGCTCGGGGTCGGAGCATGTGGGCGCAAGATCCCCACCAAGATCGTCGGTGGCAAGCGGCAGTCCGTCCCGCATCGCGGCATCATCGGCTCGTTACCCCAACTGCCCCAGCAGCGTAATCGCAATGCCCACAAACATCACGAGCGCCGCACCGACCGCAGCCAGCACATTTTGACTCGAGATAATCGCCACTGCCGGCGCCGTCACGAACATCGAGCACACGTTGTTGACGACGCGACCCATGCACGGCCAAAAATATGACCAGCGCGCATAGAGCGAGACGGCGGCATATTTTGTGGTAAAGAACACCACGAAAAAGCCCGAGCCCAGATAAAAGATGATCGTGGCAGCAAGCTCGTTGCCGCCATTGCCATCGACGATGAGCACAAAGAACGAAAGCGTGGACAGTATGGCGGCACATGTCATGCCGATATTCATATACGAGCGGCCGTGCAGGTCAAATAGTGCGCCAGCGACCAACGAGCTCACGACAAGCAGCAGGCGCGGCCAATCGCCCAAATCGACGGCTCCGACAGCATGCAGGGTCGTGAAGCCCGCGTTGAGAGCGGCGAATACGCTGGAAAGATACGCCGTCGCCACGGTCAGGCGAACTACGGCGCGACGGAATGCCGCCTTTGCCTCGGGATCGTCATGCCACTTGGCGCCATATTCCAGAGCATCTACCGAAAGCCCGGCAGCGTTGGGTTCAAAGTTGGGATCGGACTCGTCGCGCAGCTTGGCGCGTCGGGCACCGTGGAGCAACGCCACCTGCGCGATCGCACAGACGACCAGAACAGCCTGCTGAGGAATGCCGACAGGCATCACCATGTGGTTGAGAACCTGCACCAGAACGCCCATGGCGTAAGAAAGTGCGGCGGCGCGCGCCAAGCAGGGCGTTCGCGCAAAGCGCCTCGCAAAATTTGCATGAGCAGTCGATCCGCAGTAGCCCAGCGCGCAGCACGCCACCAAACCGCCGGCAATTACCACCTCAACCTGAACCGCCATAATCAACAGCAGCAATGCCGCCACCAGCAAAACGCCCGTGACGTCACTCGTTGCGTCGATAGCATGGGGACGGCGATAGTACAGAATGGGACGCACAAAAAAGCCAATCACGCTCGCGCCGATGACAAGGCTCTCATAAATAACGACCTCGTTCGGAGACACGAACTCGGCCATGCGCACATCAAAAAGATACTCGCACGCCAAAAACGTGAAGAAGAACAGCGCCAGGCATATAATCTCCCGAATGCCCCGACGCAAATATACGGTTGTGTCTCCCATGCCCCTCATGGTTAACCCCCAGCCGCTCAATTGTCTGGAAATCTATTTTAATAAAGAACCAGTCTCAATATCGAAGCCAGGCTCGAAATGCTGCCAATTCGACCCCAGCCGTCCACATCACGCCGCGATTTTGAGCCGCATGGACCAGAAGGGACGCGCGCGATCTCTAGCTCGGCCAGGAGTGTCTCCAACTACCACTCATTTAAGTACGTCCCCAATGAGTGCCCAATGACTACCCGCAGCAAGGAGTGTCCCTATGTGTCGGATGAAAAATGGGCCATGTGTCCCAGTTGTGGAGACTCGTTGAGCCGTCTGGGTATCGTGAAAGATCACGCACTCCCCCATCATCAAAAGTGACACACGCTACCTGTTGATGGGAGGCAGCCATGGGCTTCTTTGACAAGATGTTCGAGAAGAAAGAGTGCGCGATTTGCGGTACCGAACTGGGGCTTTTGGGAAAGACCAAGATCAACGAAGGCTACCTGTGCAAAGAGTGCGTCGGCAAGCTCTCCCCCTTCTTCCACGGCTATCGCTCCAGCACCGCGGACGATATCCGTGAGCAGCTCGCCTACCGCGAGGCCAACGCCGAGCGCCTGGCCTCGTTCAACCCCACGCGCACGCTCTCTGCCGGGCGCACTAACATCATGCTCGACGAAAACGCGGGCCTGCTGATCATCACTTCGCAGAGCCGCTGGCGCGATGCCAACCCCGACATCATCGAGTTTTCGCAGGTACTCGGCTGCGATATGGATATTGACGAGCACCGCACCGAGATCTATCGCGAGACCAAGGACGGCGAGCGCGAGAGCTACAACCCGCCGCGCTACGACCTGGATTACGACTTTAATCTGACCATCCACGTCAACACGCCGTACTTTACCGAGATCAACCTGCGCGTAAACGACTCCACCATCGATCAGCGCGGTTCCATCGAATACCGCGAGGCCAAGCGCCAGGCAACCGAGGTCCGCGATGCGCTGGTGCAGCTGCGCCAGGAAACGCGCGACAGCGTCGTGGCCGCTAAGGCCCCCAAGACCGCGGTCACCTGCCCCTTCTGCGGAGCCACCACCATTCCCGATGCCAGCGGGCGCTGCGAATACTGCGGCGGCGCCATCGGCGCATAGCCTCCGGCACGGAAAGGACCGATCATGGCCTTCGAGAGCGTCAACTATCAGTGCCCCGCGTGTGGCGGCCCCCTTCACTTTGCCAGTGCCGAGCAAAAGCTCGTCTGCGACTACTGCGATTCGCGTTTTGAAGTCGAAGAAGTCGAGGCCCTCTATCGCGAGCGCCAGGACAAGGCCGATGCCAAAGCCGATGCGGCAGCCGCGGCTCCCAAGCCCGCTGTCGACGATGCCGTGCAGGAGTTGGCCCAGAACGCCGGCTACATCTGCTCGTCGTGCGGTGCCGAGCTCGTGTCCGACGGCACCGTCGCCGTTACCACCTGTCCATACTGCGGCAACTCTGCCGTGGCACCCGGCCAGCTCTCGGGCGACTTCTCACCCGACCTGGTAATTCCGTTTAAGCTCGGGCGCGACGATGTCATGACCGCACTCAAGGAGCACTACAAGGGCAAGATTCTGCTGCCCAAGAGCTTTGTCACCGGCAACCATATCGACGAAGTCCAAGGCGTTTACGTGCCGTTTTGGCTTTACGGCGCCCGCGTGGACGGCGAAGTGTGCTTTGATGCGACCAACGAGACCGTAACCGAGGAATCCGACCGCACCGTCACGACCACCGACCACTACGATGCCTACCGCAAGGGAAACATCTCGTTTAAGCGCGTGCCCGTCGACGGATCCTCCAAGATGCCCGACGGCCACATGGACGCCATCGAGCCGTTTGACTACGACGCGCTGCGCCCGTTCTCGGTCGCCTATATGCCCGGCTACATCGCCAACCGCTACGACGAGGATTGCGAGACCTGCAAGGCGCGTGCCGAGCGTCGTATGGAAGAAAGTACGATTTCGGCCCTGCGCGAGACCGTCGTCGACGAGTATGACGACGCCACGGTCGAAAGCAAGCAGCTCGACTACACCTGGGAAGACAGCGACTACGCCCTGTTCCCCGTGTGGATGCTTTCCACCTCGTGGAACGGCAAGAGTTATCTGTTTGCCATGAACGGCCAGACCGGTCGCATGGTTGGCGAGCTCCCCTGCTCCAAGCCCAAGCTCGCCATCGCCTCGGTGTTGTTCTTTGTGATCGGGTTTGCCCTCTCCCAGATTCTCTTTATGGGTGGGAATGCCTTCGATCCGGACTACCTCACCTTTGATGTCGAGGGCATCCTCATCAACATCGTCGCGCCGCTGATCATCGTAATTATCGGAGACGTGCTACTGGTGGGCCAGCTCAAGACGGCCAACGAGGCCACCCATGCCGATGAGTATTGTGGCGAGCTCGACTTGACCGAGAAGCACGACACCTTCAGCCACACCGAGACCACCGTTGTCATGAAAGACGACAAGGACGACTAAGCAATCCAACCAATACCACCCGGCCTTTGACGAGAAAGGAAGATCACCATGGGACTCTTGAAAGCTGGATTGGGAGCTGCCGGCGGCGTCATGGCCGACCAGTGGAAGGAATTTATCTACTGCGAATCGATGCCTGCTGACGTCTTGGCCTGCAAGGGCAGCAAACGTACCGGTGGCCGCAGTTCCAACACGCGCGGCGAGGACAACGTCATCTCCAACGGCTCGGTCATCGCCGTCAACGACGGACAAGGCATGCTCGTGGTGCAAAACGGCAAGATCATCGAAGTCGCGCTGGAGCCCGGTGAGTTCGTCTTCGATACCGGCAGCGAGCCGAGCGTCTTTAGCGGCAACCTGGGCGATTCCATCAAGGAGACCTTCGCCAATATCGGCAGCCGCTTTACCTTTGGCGGCGACGCGGGCAAGGACCAGCGCGTCTACTTCATCAACACCAAGGAGATCATCGGCAACAAGTACGGCACCGCCTCGCCCGTGCCCTTCCGCGTGGTCGATAACAACATTGGCCTGGACGTCGACATCTCCGTGCGCTGCAACGGTGAGTATTCGTACCGCATCACCAACCCGCTGCTGTTCTACACCAACGTATGCGGCAACGTGACCGATAGCTACACGCGCGACAAGATCGACAGCCAGCTTAAGTCCGAGCTGCTCACCGCCCTGCAGCCCGCCTTTGCCAAGATCTCGGAGATGGGCATCCGCTACAGCGCCATCCCCGGCCACACCACCGAGCTCGCCCGCGCGCTCAACGAGGTCCTCTCTGCCGACTGGCGTGACCTGCGCGGCGTCGAGATCGTAAGCTTTGGCGTCAACTCCATCGCCGCCTCGCAAGAAGACGAGCAGATGATCAAGGACCTGCAGAAAGCCGCGGTCATGCGCGATCCCACCATGGCGGCAGCCAACATCGCCAGCGCCCAGAGCGATGCGATGCGCGCGGCAGCCGCCAACCCCAACGGCGCGATGGCAGGCTTTATGGGCATGGGCATGGCAGGTGGCATGGGCGGCATGAACGCCAGCCAGCTGTTCGCCGCCGGCCAGGCACAGCAGCAGGCCGCCCCGCAGCCGGCTCCGGCTCCCGCCCCCGCACCGGCTCCCGCCGCCGCACCTGCGGCCGGCACGTGGACTTGCAGCTGCGGCGCCACCAACACCGGCAAGTTCTGCTCCGAGTGCGGCAGTCCCGCACCCGCCCCGGCACCGGCAAAGTGGTTCTGCCCCAACTGCGGCAGCGAAAACGGCGGCAAGTTCTGCAGCAACTGCGGAACGCCCCGGCCCTAGCCCCTCTATCTGGTAATTGGCGGGGGGATCCGCCACCCCCGCATTTGCTTCTATGGGTTTCGTTCGATGAAGGAGGACACCATGAAGACAACGTTCAAAAAGTCCGTACTCGCATTTCTGACATGCGTTCTGGCGCTCGCCTTTGCCCTGACGGGCTGCAGCGGCGGCGGCAAGGACCCCAAGGCCAACTTCGTCGGCAGCTGGCAGTACTCGGGTGGAACCTTGGATGGCGAAGAGCTCACCGATGAGTACATGGATATGCTCAAGGAGTGGGGCCTCAACTGCGTCCTGATCCTCGACGAGGACGGCACAGGCGTCCTCGATATGTTCCTTGAGGTCGCCGACCTGAAATGGGAAGCCAAGGACGCCACCACCGTAACGATCACCGCCGAAGATGAGTCGCACGACCTGAAGCTCAAGGACGACAAGCTCGTCCTTGAGGTGGAAGGCGACAAGCTTATCTTCACCAAGTCCGACAAGGATCTGTCCGGCACGGTGAAGAAGGATCGCGAGGCGGCCGAGAAGGAAGAGGAGATCGATGAGGCCGTCGAAGACGACGATGTCCAGAGCGTCGAAATCTCCCCCGCCGTCACCGTCGCCGATGACGATCTGTGCACCATCACCATTACCGAGAAGTTCAAAGACGACTGGGGCGACATCGGCTTTGTCGTCAACATCACCAACAAGAGTGACAAGGACCTGACCTTCTACGCTCCTTCCGGCAAGACAAACGTCAACGGCACCATGAAGGAACCCTGGTTCTCGGCTCACCTGATGCCCGGCACCAACGCCACCGAGGAATTCACGTTCTCGAACGGCGAGCTTGACAGCCTTGACGACCTGGTCAACACGACCATCGGCATCGACGCCTACCTGACCGATTCCTACGAGGACGTCGCCTCCTACAGCGCAACCATCGCGTAACGACAGACACCGACAGCCGCGGATTGGCGGACATATCCGCGCACACCAGGCGGTGCCGCAGGAGTTGACCCTGCGGCACCGTCGCTTTTATGCCGATGCGTAACGAGCGCTAGCGCTCCATGTTGGGAACGATGCTGCCCTCCGTTACTGCGCGCACGGCAAGGCGCATGATGTTGTCGTAGCCGGTCTTGTTGAGGATCTCCGAGATGCGGCGTTTGATGGTTCCCTCGCTCATAAACAGCTCGGCCGCAATCTCGCGGCGGCTCTTGCCCTCGCAGGCAAGGCGCAAAATCGACAGCTCGACATCGTCGAGGGCCGCCGTGCCCGAAAAAATACTCTCGGGCGGCTTGGGAAACGTGCAGTAACCCGCCAGCGTGGAGCGCATCACGGCGAATAGCTCGTCGATACCGACGTTCTTGTACACAAAGCTGTCGACGCCCGCCTCGCGCGCCTGGTCCACAAAGGTGATTTCGGGCATACCCGTCATGATAATGACGCGGCACTCGGGCAGTTGTTCTTTGATGCGCGCCGCCGCCACGATGCCGTTGGAATCATGCTCGGTGCATACGTCCATCAGTATCATGTCCGGGCGCTCCTTGAGCGCGACACCCAAGGCCTCGGAAGCATCGGCAATGGCGGAAACAACGGTCATATCGGGCTGGTCGCCAACGGAGCGCGCCAGGCTCTCGCGCAGGATGGCCTGGTCTTCGACAATTAACACGCGGATCATGAGCTTCTCCTTTGGGCCGTGGCGCTGGAGGCGAGCGGGATGGACACCGTAAGCGTGAAGGGCGGGGCGGTGTGGACTTCCAGGCTGCCGCCCAGATTCTGTGCGACATGCCTCATACCTGGGATACCCGTTCCCTCGCGATACGATACGGGTGCAGGCGCGCCGTCGTTAGAAACGACCATCCGCGCGACAGCGCCGTCTTCTGTCCCCTCCTGCCACAGGCGCACATGGACCTGATGGGCCTGTGCATGCTTGGTGGCATTGGTCGAGGCTTCGCGGATAATCTGCAAAAATGCTGCGGCGACACGCGCGTCGTTTGGCAGCTCGCCCTCCACATCGATCTGCACGCTCACCAGGCCAAAGGCATGGACGATATCGCCCAGTTGCTCTGCCGGTTCGCTGTCGCCCCCGCTGCGCAGATCGGCAGCGATTGAGCGCAGCAGCGGGTCGATCTGCTCGAGTGACTCGTCATCCAGGCGCCCTTCCTCCAGATAACGATGGAGAATGGACAGGCGCTGCCCGATCACATCGTGAACGCGGGCTCGCATACGTAGGTAGGCCGCATTGTCGGCAACCTTTTTAACTTCTTCGATCTGGGACTGGAGCTCTTGGCCCGCAAGCTCAAGCAGGTGGTTTGCTTGCGCCAAGCGGTCGTAGGCGTGTGCGTATTCCGTCACGTCCAGTCCGATAATGCGCTCAAAGAGGCGGCCCGAAACCATAACCTCGTCGTGCACAAATAGGCGAATCTCGGCGGGAGAAATCTCGATCACCGCGCGAGCCTCACCAAAACGGTCCAAGTTAATCCGCACGCGGTTCCTACTGCTTTCGGGCATTTGCATGCTAAGTTTGCGCAGGTCGTTCCATGTGCCGCTCATGTCACCTAGATCGGTGGGCATATGAAGTTCCACCAGGTTTTTGCGCATGCAGCGGTTCATGAGCAGCGGACGGCCCCTCGGGTCCAGATACAGGATGCCCACGGGAATCACGTTGATGGTCTCGATCGTCGAGAACGCGGTGATATCCTCCTGGCGGTTACGGACGTCCATCAAGAGCGCCGCGATGGAACGGAACAGGAAAAACGCTCCCTCTGCGATAAGGACAACGGTCCACGCCGAGCCCATGGCAAAAACCACCGGCGGCGTCACGGCGACAACAAGCAGCAGCTCGACCAGCATGACGGGGCGACGATAGCGCACCATAAGCACCACGCCATAGGCAAAGATTGCGGCATTGAGCCACAGCGCTCCGCCCATTGCCCTGGCGCAAACGTCAAGCGGCGCCACCAGATACGAGCCAGACGACGCGAACAGGACAAGCGCCGAAACCACCAGGTGAAGCACGAGGCTCGCCTCGTAGGTGCAAACCGCCTTACGGTTATAGGACGAGCGGCGCGATGCGATGAGCGGAACGTGGATCGTCTGCAGGCACGCAGCCAGGGCAAAGACAATATCGAGTGCAACGATTTGGGGAAGGATGAGCGAAATCTGCATCGTCACTCACCCGCCCGCGGCATCAACACGATCATACGCAACTGGCCGGGTTCGCCCTCAAGGCGGTATGCCACGTTGCGCCCTTGCAGAGCGCTTTCGAGCTCTTGCGCAGCGGGCGTCTGCGAAAGATCTTCATCATCGTTGGAAAAAAGCGTGGCACGCAGCTCGACACTGCACCGGTCATGGTCGCCCAAGTGATACATAAGCGCCGGATGGTCGGTGGTGTAGGCAAAAAACGCAAAGTCATACACGCAGTCGTACAGGGCGCTTACTGTACTGACGTGCATCGGGCGCCGTATGGCGATAATCGAGGCGCAATCGATATCGATGGTGCGCAGGTCGCTTGCGAGCTCGTTGGCAATGAGCTGAATGCGGTCGCGATCAAAGCCGCTCTCCCCGTGCTGCGCCAACGTGAGTGACCCCTTGCGCTTGCAATAGGCGACGAGCATCTTGGCGCGCTGCAGCATGCGGTAACGCTCGTGCGAAGACACTTCGTCGGTCAACGGCGGCAGCGAGCTCAGCAGGTCGTACATCCCTTCGAGCGCGCGGGCAAGCGCTTGATCCACGTCTTGGACCAGCAAGGTCTCGGCCTCTTGATCTGCCAAATGCGTCTTAAGGTCGTAGTCGGCGGCGAGCAGCTCATTTTGACGCTGCAGTTCCATGCGACGATGTGCCAGTTCACGGTTAAGCTCGTTGAGCTCCGACACGTCTTGGGCGAGCAGGGCCGATCCGCCCAGCAGTGGAAAGGCACGGTACATCACATCGGGATCGGACGCCACGGCAAAGGCATGGGCATGCCCGTGTTCCTGGGCTCGCAGCTCTTCGCACACGCCCGCCGGCATTGGCTTTGACACCGGCGTGGCATAGACCTCCTGCAGGTCGCGCGTTAGAACTTTGAGGTCAAGCGGCAAGGTGTCGAAGATGCCGGCGATGTCGTGATATGACGGAATGACACCGCAATCGAGACAGATTTCCATCGCCACCACGCACAAGACGCAATAGATGAGCGAAAAGTTGAGCCTCCATGCCCAGGGCACGCGCAACGCATATGAGATGGCAAAGAACGCGCCGCCCAGCAGCACGAGCGCCGCCGTGCCCGAGAAACGTTGGATGCGAAAGGACGAGGACCGGCCCACCAGGATAAAAAAGGCCACAAAGTTAAAGGCCGTCCACACTAAGACAGCGAAATAACCCCAGCCGTACGTGTAATCGTTGCTCCAGGTGTCGCTTGTACGGTCAAAGTGGAAGACCTGCTGGTGAAAATCGTTGGTGAGAACAAATCCGATAAGCAGGATAGCCACAATCCACAGCGCAGCACAGTAGCGGCGACCCAGGCGGTGTTGCTCCAGGCCCGCAAGGCGCAAACCACACAACTGGTAGAGCAGCGGAATGAGCGTCATGGGCACGTAGTACAGGTACCACAGCACGGTGGCATAGAACGGCGTGAACGACTTGTACTTGAGAATGACTTCGATCATCCACAGGGCGCAGATGGTGGCGACGGCAACAAGGCGGCGGCGCAGCACATAGTCCAAACAGCGCAGATAGACCGATACGCCCCAAATTGAAAATACTATTGCGGCGACAAGCAGCGGGAGAGAGCTCGAATGGACGAGCGCATCCACGACCTCTTCGGACACCTCGCTATGGGCGGGCACGGCGTTAGAAAGTTTGGGGTCGAAGGCGAACAGCGACGGCAAGACCGCCAAAAGCATGAGGAACAGCGCGGTGATGACACCGGCGATAGCAAAGACGCGGTGGCGGTACACCTGATATGTTATGCCAACAAGGAGTCGCGGCATGGCGAAGAGCCTGCCGCCCCTGGGATCCGCCACGGGAGCGGATCGGGCGGCCGCGTGGCCGATATGTCGCTCGCGGGTACCCATAGTGCTTTAAGTGTACCGACAGATGGGTCGAAAAAGCGGGCCGCATGTCCCAAAATCCGCAGACGGCAAGGCGCCCGGCGAGCATTAACTGCTCGCCGGGCGACTCGGTTAGGAGACTCTGAAGTTGAGTGTCTCAACTTCCTTAGGACAGGTCCTCACCATTAGAAGCAATAACCTTCTTGTACCAGTCGAAGCTCTTCTTCTTGGAACGCTTGAGGGTGCCGTTGCCCGCATCATCGCGGTCGACATAGATAAAGCCGTAGCGCTTGGACATCTCGCCTGTGCCGGCAGACACCAGGTCGATCGGGCCCCAGGTGGTGTAGCCCAGCAAGTCAACGCCGTCCTCGGTCACCGCATCGCGCATCGCGGCGATATGCTGGCGCAGATAGTCGATACGGTAGTCGTCGTTGATGGAGCCATCCTCCTCGACAACATCCTTGGCGCCCAGACCGTTCTCGACCACAAACAGCGGCTTCTGATAACGGTCGTACAGGTCGTTAAGGGTGATTCGGAAGCCCAGCGGATCGATGGCCCAGCCCCACTGGCTCTCCTGCAGGTAGGGGTTCTTGGCGCCGGCGAAGGCGTTGCCCTGGGTGCGCTCGACATCGGGGTTATCGGCACCGGCAGAGCAGCGGGTGCTGTAGTAGCTAAAGCTGATGAAGTCGACGGTGTTGGCGGCCAGGATCTCGCGGTCCTCGTCCGTCATGCCCACATCGATGCCCAAGCGCTCGAGCTTCTTGACGGCATAGGCAGGGTAGTAGCCGCGGCTCTGGACGTCGACGAAGAAGTAGTTGTCCTGGTTATCGAGCTGCGCCTGGCGCACATCGCCCGGACGGCAGCTGTAGGGATAGTAGCTACCTGCGGCGAGCATGCAGCCGATCTTGATCTCAGGATCGATCTCGTGGGCGATCTTGGTTGCCCAAGCGCTGGCGACGAGCTCGTTGTGGGCGGCCAGGTACTCGACGGCCTCCTTGTTCTCGCCCTCCTCAAAGACCAGACCGGCACCCATAAACGGCAGGTGCAAGATCATATTGATCTCGTTGAAGGTGAGCCAGTACTTCACCAGACCTTTGTAACGGGTGAAGATCGTGGTTGCGAGGTTCTTGTAGAAGTCGATGAGCTTGCGGTTGCGCCAGCCGCCGTACTCCTTGATGAGGTGAATCGGGCAGTCGAAGTGCGTGATGGTCACGAGCGGCTCGATGCCGTGCGCCTGGCACTCGCGGAATACGTCCTCGTAGAAGGCCAGGCCAGCCTCGTTGGGCTCGGCCTCGTCACCGTTGGGGAAGATGCGGGTCCACGCCAGGCTCATGCGGAAGGTCTTAAAGCCCATCTCGGCAAAGAGAGCGATGTCCTCTTTGTAGTGGTGGTAGAAATCGATGCCGGTCTGCGCGGGATAGTAATAGCCGTCCTCGAAGTCGAGCATCTTGCGCTGGCCGGAGACCACCGCATAGCGCTCGGGGCCGTGCGGAGCCACATCCACGTTGGCCAGGCCGCGGCCGTCCACGTTGTAGGCGCCCTCGCACTGGTTGGCAGCCGTCGCGCCGCCCCACAGGAAGTCATTACGGAAAGCCATGCATCAATCCTTTCGCACGCTGTTTGTCGTGTTTTTAGTATCCCCGCAAATGGGGCCTCGCTCAACGACAGCGACGCAGGCCGACACTTCTTTTCGCACACGGCGGCCCGGCAGCCGCCCCCGCCTGACACTTTTTGATACCGCCGCCCTACACCACCACAATGGGGACAGGCACCTTTGTGGTGGCTTGGGCCCGTTTTGTCTCGATCTGTAACAGGTAGACCGCCAAAACCGGGCTTGGCGTTACAGATTGAGATTGTTCGGTCTGTCCCTGCAGTTTGTCTCGATCTGTAACAGGTAGAGACGATTTAGCCCGCTAGATGTTACAGATCGAGACAGAAGATTCTAGTCGCAGGTGATGTCGAGGTTTTGCCGACGAGGCCTACGTAACCGCCTTCGCTCAGCAATTCATTTGACTGAATAGGAAAGAAAGGAAAAAATAGGAAAAAAAGGAAAGGAGACTTATGACTGAAACCATCTTCTCCCCCTCATTTGGAAATCGCCCGTCCTATCTGGTGGGTCGCGGGAACGTGATTTCGACATTCATCTCCGGTCTTGAGCAGGAGCCGGGCAATCGAGACCGAGCCATGCTCATGCTCGGCCAGCGAGGCAGCGGCAAGACGGTTCTTCTGTGGGAACTTGCCGACCGCGCACGCAAGCTCGGTTTTGTTGTCGCCACACCCACCGTAGCCTCCGAAGATATGCTTGAGCGCATTGTTGAAAAAATCCAAGAAGCAGGCGAGCCTTATGTCAGCAAGCGTCATCTCCCCAAACTTTCTGGCGGTAGCTTGAGCGTCTTCGGCTTCTCAGCCGGTCTCGAGTTCACACGCGATGTGCAGGAGACCAAGAGTTTCCAGTTCAAACTCACGCAGCTGGCGCGCAAGCTGACCGAGCAGGGGCACGGCATCCTCATCCTTATCGATGAGCTCCAAGCTAATTCACCTGAGATTAGACAGCTCGTCACCGCCTATCAAGAGCTGGTCGGTGAGGGACTCAACGTCGCGCTTGTTATGGCAGGTCTCCCGGGAGCCGTCTGTGCAACGCTCAATGACCGCGTGCTGACATTTCTCAACCGCGCTCGCAAGGTCACGCTCGAACCGCTTTCAGTCGGAGATGTCGATGCCTATTATCAGCGGGCTTTCGAAGAGCTCGACCTTGATATTCCAGGCGATCTTCGCCTCCGTGCCGCTCGCGCAACCCAAGGCTCGCCCTATATGCTGCAGCTCATCGGCTATAACATCGGCAATCGCTGCAAGACAGGAGAACACGTAACGCCAGAGCAAGTCGACGGAGCTATCGAAGCGTCAAAAGCCGATTTCGAAAACGATGTTTGTGAAACGACGCTCGCCGCGCTATCGGACCAAGACGTCGCGTTTCTCGACGCAATGACTGATGACGAAGACGCCGTTTCGCGCATTTCCGATGTAGCGAAACGTATGTCAGTCACACCCGACTATGCGCAAAAGTATCGCCGGCGCCTCATCGACGCCGGCGTAATCGAACAGGCGCGCCGCGGTTACGTGCGTTTCGCCGTTCCATATATGGCTGACTATCTGCGCAGCCAACTCTAGGCAGCCACCGCAATGGGGACAGGCACCTTTGTGGTGGTTTGGGCCCGTTTTGTCTCGATCTGTAACAGCTAGGCCGTCAAAACCGGGCCTGGTGTTACAGATCGAGATCTTTCGGGCAGCCCCTGCAGTTTGTCTAAATCTGTAACAGGTAGAGACGATTTGGCCCGCCAGATGTTACATATCGAGACAGAAGATTCTAGTCGCAGGCGATGTCGAGGTTCTTGCCAATGAGGCCTACGTAGCCGCCCTCGGCAGCCTTGGGGCTGTCAGCATGGCAGAGAACCCACTTGTCGGCCTTCCAGTAGCAGTAGCTGTCACCGGCGGTAGGCATGTCGGTTGCGGCCTCGGGGCGCGGGCCGTTGGTGCCGGCGGGAAGCGCCACCATCACCTGGAAGCCACCGTCGTCGACCATGCACGGCGTGTAGTGGAGCGTGGTGTTGAAAACCTCGACAACCTTGCCCGCCGGCACGCGGAACGCCTTGACGCACGCGGTATCGAGCTTGCCGTCCTCGATCTCCCAGCGATGCGCCACGAGCAGGATAAAGTCGCGCGCGCCCAGGTTGAACTCACTCGCGCGGTGGTACTCCAGGCAGTTGAGACGCGTGTTGTGGCCGTTGCACCAGCCGAGCTGGAAGGGACGGCCACCAAACATGAGAAAGCCCAGTTTATCGGCATCCTTGACGCCCTCGAGCTCCGGCGCACTTGCAACGTACTTGCTGCCCTCGGGGATGGGCGTGGCAGAGAGCGCCTCGAGCACGGGCGACGTGAGCTCAGACGGAACGTCATCCCAAACGTTGCCATAGGACTTGAACTCGGAATCAGAGACAGAGTAGATATGCATGTTCGCTCCTGTTCGTTTGTGTGACAGTATGAACATTCTAGAACAATCTCATTCTGTTTTGAGCACTCGGTATAAAAAAGCGCTCCGCAAAGAGCGGGAGCGCTTCTGGCGCAAACGCTATTCCTGCCAGCAGCCTTACGCCTGCTGATAGTGCAGGTGCTTCTCGTCGATATCGGCCAGGTCGCGGTCGAGGTAGCGGCGCGCAAGCCAGTTGGCCATGGGGAGGTTCTGGTCCAGGTAGTTACCGCACTCCTCGGGAGCGGCACCGGGGACATCGCCCTCAAAGCCGGCGACAAACTCGAACAGCTCGCGCACGAGCGGCAGGATCTCCTCGCTCGTCACCTCGCCAAACACAACCAGGTAAAAGCCCGTGCGGCAGCCCATGGGGCCAAAGTAGACAATGCGGCCCGACCACTCGGCATGATTGCGAAGGAACGTCGCGCCCAGGTGCTCGATGGTGTGGCACTCGGCCGTGTTCATGACCGGCTCCTTGTTGGGCGTGGTCAGGCGCAGGTCAAAGGTGGTGACGGCGGCCCCGGTCGCCGGATCGCGGTCGATGCGGCTCACATACACGCCGGGCTCAAGCAACAGATGGTCAACGGAAAAGCTGGCGATGCGCTCCATGGCAGATCCTCTCGATAGTCAAATTGGGACGGGGCTCTTTTAGCTGGTTCGATTGGTCGCACCAATCATACCAGTCAAAAAGCCCCGTCCCAAAAAGACAACTTAGCCCAAGACGCGGGCCATGCGTGCCTTGAACTCGGAAAGGAAGCGCGGAGCATCCACGGTCAGTGCCACAAGCGCGCTCTTGTCCGGATTGGACAGGCGGCGCTCATCGCAGATGGTGCGGCCGCGATACTCGCCCAGCAAGTCAACACGCAAGTTGCAGGCGAGCGCACCTACGAGCGTGGGGTCGATCGCCACGGCAACCGCCAGCGGATCGTGCAGCGCGCAGCCGCCCAGGTAGGGCGCGTTCATCTCGTACGAACCAATGTAGTGCTCGACCATGCTCGCAAATGCGCAGCCAGCCATAGTGCCCGAGCCCGTCCAGCCGGCAACGTCGCGGCGTGTGAGCACCACGCGATGCGTCACGTCCAGACCCACCATGGTGAGCTTGCGACCTGAACGCAGCACCGCGTCGGCTGCCTCGGGGTCGCTCGCCATGTTGGCCTCAGCGCCCGCGCTCACGTTGCCGGGCACGGTAAGGGCGCCGCCCATCACGACCACGCGGCCGATGGACATCATCGCCGCCGCATCGCGCTCCAGGGCGAGCGCCAGGTTGGAGAGCGGGCCAGTCACTACGTAGACCAGATCGGGACCATAGGTGCGCGCGGCATCGATCAGATAATCGACCGCAGCGTTGCCGTCGGCCGAGGTCGCCCCCACCGGCTCGTAGGGCGACGCGGGCACGCTCGCGCCGCCGATGCCGTTCTTGCCGTGAATGAGCGCGGTGGACGCCGGCGGCGCATAGGGCTCAGTCGCCTGCAGAGGACGGTCGGCACCCAGGTACACCGGCACCTCGGGACGACCCAACAGGTCGAGCACCGCCAAGCAGTTGTGCGCCGACTGCTCGACGCGTACGTTGCCAAAGCACGTGGTGATGCCCACGAGCTCCACCTCGGGACTCGCGATGGCATAGGCCAGCGCCATCGCATCGTCCACACCCATATCCAGATCAAGGATCAGCTTCTTGATTGCCATTGTTCTACTCCGCTTCTCCGTCTTTATCGTTTAACCAAACCAATGTTCAACTTCGGCGCGCGTGGGAATCGATTGCTGAGCGCCCAGGCGCGACACCGTCACTGCCGAGGCGCGAGCACCCGCGGCCATGCACTCAAAGAGCGGCAAGCCCTCTAGGCGAGCCGCCGCCAACGCGCCGATAAACGTATCGCCGGCGGCCGTGGTATCGACTACCGTGCTCGAAAGTGCCGGCATGCGCAGCAGCTCACCGTCATCGCCGAGCGTAACCGAGCCGGCACCGCCCAACGTGATGACCGCAGCTCCGGCACCCCTAGCGAGCAGGGCGTTGAGCGCCACGACGCAGCTTGCATCGTCCGCGGGCAAGATTCCCGTCAGAACCTGGCACTCGGTCTCGTTGGGACAGACCAGGTCGACCGCAGGCCAGACCTCCGCAGGCAGCTCGCAGGCAGGCGCCGGATTAAAGACCGTATAGAACCCCAGCTCGTGAGCGCAAACAAGCGCATCGGCCGTCGCTGCAAGGTCACATTCACCCTGGGCGATAAAGACGCTTCCGGCAGCCGGGGCAATCTCGCTGGCGTCGCCGTCGAGCTCATGGGCCGCCAGACGCCTCAACGCGCAGGCAACGTCCGCGCCCGCAAGCGCATGGTTGGCGCCCGGTGACAGTATGATGCGGTTGTCGCCCTCGCAGCGAATGATGGTTGCCGTTCCCGTCTCCACGTCATCGCGATGCACTACAAAGTCACAGTCCACACCGGCGTCTTGGAGCCCCACCACGAGCGACGCGCCGAACGCGTCGCGACCGACAGCGCCGATCATGCACGTGCGCGCACCCATGCGCGCGGCGGCGACGGCCTGGTTAGCGCCCTTGCCACCGGCGTTGGTGATAAAACCGCTACCACCGACTGTCTCGCCCGCGCGCGGCATGCGCTCGCACGCCACCGAAAGGTCCATGTTCATGCTGCCGAACACCGCAACGATGCCGCGATCTGCCATGGAAACCTCCTCATCTGCGGGCTTTGCACCCACCGTCGACCGTCGATTGCGCGCCTTCGCACCTCTATAACTTTAGTTCACTTTGATGTGAACGCACCCTTGAGGTTGCGCCAGCAGCAAGCATTCACAGGAGCAGGCAGCTACAATGAATACGTGCTGATTATTCTCGTCATTGGATGATGTTTTATGGAACAATTCTCGCAATCGGGCTCGCGCGGTCGACGCCGCACGGGCAACGAGCCGGCGCCGCACGAACGCGTGAAGAGCGAACGCCGTGCCAACGAGCCGCGACGCACCGCGAGCCCCCATCGCGCTTCTGCCAACAACGCGGGCCGCGCCAACACTCCCGCCGCGGAGCAGACGCCTGCTCGCCCCAAGTCCCGCTACATCCCTGCCCTTGACGGCCTGCGCACGCTTGCCGTCGTCGCAGTGGTGCTCTATCACCTCAACCTCACGTGGGCTCAGGGCGGCCTGCTCGGCGTCACGATCTTCTTTGTGCTTTCGGGCTATCTGATCACGCGCCTGCTGCTCAACGAAGTCGCTAAGACCGGCCGCATCGACCTTAAGAGCTTCTGGATTCGCCGCATCCGTCGCCTGGTCCCCGCCGTGGTAACGGTAGTGTTCGTGACCTGCGCGCTGTGCACCATCTTTAACCACGTGATGCTCACCAAGATGCGCCCCGACATCCTGCCGTCGCTGTTGTTCTTCAACAACTGGTGGCAGATTGCCCAAAACGTCTCGTACTTCAATGCTCTGGGCGACCCCTCGCCGCTCACGCACTTTTGGTCGCTTGCCATCGAGGAACAGTTCTACCTGATTTGGCCGCCACTGCTGTTTGCCATGGTATCCATGCATGTGAGCAAGCCCAACACGCGCCGCGTGGTTCTGGGCCTTGCCGCGGTATCTGCCCTCGCCATGATGGTGCTTTACAACCCTGCCGCCGACCCCAGCCGCGTGTACTACGGCACCGACACCCGCGTGTTCTCGCTGCTGCTGGGTGCCTGGATGGCCTTTATCCCCGATCGCGACCTGGCGCCGGTGCGTCTCGCTCATCGTTTGGGACTCAATCGCCTGGCTGGCGCCGCCAAGCATGGCAAGAACGCCGAGGGCAAGCCTGACAAGAAGGTCGACGAATCAGCCGAGACCGCCCCGGCACAGCCGAGCGCCCTCGTACGCTTTTGGTCCTCGCCCGCGTCCATCGATGTGTTGGGTGTCGTGGGCCTGGCTGGCCTTGCCACCATGGTCGCGCTCACCAACGGCTACACCGCGTTTCAGTATCGCGGCGGCACGCTGTTATGCTCCATCCTCACGCTCATGGTCATCGCGGCCTGCGTGCAGCCCCAGGGAATGGTTGCCCGCGCGCTGTCCGCCGAGCCGCTCGTGTGGGTTGGCAAGCGCTCGTACAGTATCTATCTGTGGCACTATCCACTGCTGCTGCTTATGAACCCGGTCGCCAACATCAGCGATACGCCCTGGTGGCAGTACATCTTGCAGGTACTTGTGGTGGTCGCCGTAGCCGAGTGCTCCTATCGCTTTATCGAAACACCGTTTAGGAAGGGCGCCTTCGGCCGCACTGTCGCCGAATTCCGCGATGGCACCACCACGCCCGCCGGCTGGGTGCGCGCGCACGTCCCTGTCTGCGCAGCCTGCACTGTCGTGTTGGTCGTTGCACTGGGCGGCCTGATCTTTGTGCCCGAAACGTCTGTACTGAGCGGCGAGGGCGCAGAAGTTCTGAACAAGGAAGCCAAAAACACCGCGCCCACCGACCAGCAGGCGGCCGACGACACCGACAAGGACAACGACGGCTTCCCCGATGGCTCCTACGACCTGTTGATGATCGGTGACTCCGTGTCTCTGCGCGCCGTTGATTCCTTTGACGGTGTGTTCCCGCACAGCCATATCGATGCCGAAAAGGGGCGCCAGTTTGATGCGGGCCGCGCGACATTTGAGGGCTATATCCAGCAGAACCTTGCCGGCAAGATCGTGGTCTTTGCCCTGGGCACCAACGGCTTGGTAACCGACGACCAGATCGACGCCATCATGGCCGATGCAGGAGATAAGCGTATTGTGGTGTTTGTGAACACGCGCAGCCCGCAGCCGTGGGTTGGCTCTACCAACCAGGCCATCGCCAACGCCGCTACGCGCTACAAGAACGTGCGCGTTATCGATTGGTACGGATACAGTGCCAACCGCAACGACCTGTTCGATGGCGATGGCACGCACCTATCGACCACTGGCGTGACTGAGTACCTCAACTTGATCCACGATGCCGTCAAGAAGGACCTGCCCGTACACCCCGAGGATCACGTCAACGATCCGCAGCCGGCAGCCGTCAAGTCTGCCACCGACGCGCTCGTCAATGCGCTCGCTCTCAAGCCGCACAAGTTGGGCACCGACAAGTAACCTGCAGCGCAAACTTCCCACATCCGGAGGGGGCGTCTGCCGTGGCAGACGCCCCCTCCGGCAGTTAGGGACGTTCCTTATGTACCGGTACCTAGGGACACTCCTGGCGCAGCCAATGAAGACCTCTACGGATGAATTCCAGGCCGCTCCGTCGCTCCAGACATCGTTTCCGCGCCTCGTGCCTGCCCCAAACAATCAAAACAAGCCCTTTTCGCCGCACCCTCAAAGGTCTGTGGGCAAAAAAGGGCAAATATGAGTACTGTTACCATTTTAGTAGCAGGCAAAACCACCCAAAATGACGTCCGAGCGACCCCTACAACCCCCTAAAGCAGCCAACCTGACTGGTTTAAGGCGTATTGGAGCCAATTTTAATGAACATACTAAAGGCTATGTTCATTATCTTTTAGGATGTAAATGCTATTCACTTAGCAACAGTACTCATATTTGGCATTTTTTGTCCATTGCTATATAACTAACACCCTATAGCAGACAAAAAACAGGCCGCAGCCCATCGCTGCGGCCTGTTCGGAAGCAAAAGTGGGCGTTAAGCGCTGTAGCCCATCGCCTGCAGAACAAACATGACGACCGTGAGCACCGTAATCACACCGATAGTCGCCCAAGTGAGCACATTCCACACGCGGCCGTTGCGGTTGGCGCCCATAATGTGACGATCGGCGGCAATAACCACCTGGAACACCAAAACCACGGGCAACAGCACGCCGTTGATGACCTGCGAGGTCATCATAATCTGGAACAGGTCGACGCCGGGCATGAGCACCAGCACGGCAGAGATGCCGATGATGGCCGTAATGATGCCGCGATAGACCGGGGCCTCGTCCCAGCTGCGATCGGCACCGCGCTCCCAGCCAAATGCCTCGCAGATGGCGCTGGACGTAACGCCTGGCAGCACACAGGCGGCCAAGAAGCTCGCCGCGACCAGGCCCGAGGCAAACAGCACCGTGGACCACTGGCCCGCGATAGGCTCCAATGCGCGGGCGGCATCGGCAGCGTCGCTAATCTGAATGCCTGTCGGGAACAACACCGTACCGGTCGTGATGATAATAAAGCCGGCGATGACATCGGCGGCAATCGAGCCGCTCACGGTGTCGATGCGCTGCAGCACGATATCGTCCTCGCCCGCATTCTTATCGACCACGTTGTTCTGTGCCAAGAAGATCATCCACGGCGCGATGGTGGTACCGATCGTTGCGACCACAAGCGACACGTAGCTGGGGTCGTTTTGAATGTTGGGCACAACCAGGTCGACCGCCACCTCGCCCCAGTTGGGGCCGGCCATAAACGCGGCGACGATGTAGGTCACAAACACGCAGCTCACCAGCAGCAGAATCTTCTCGATGCGCTGGAAGCTGCCCGACATGGTAAGCATCCAAACCAGCAGCGCCACGAGCGGCACCGAGATGCTCGCCGGCACGCCAAAGAGGGCAAGACCGCTCGCGATACCCGCAAACTCCGAAATGGTCACGGCCGTGTTGGCGATCAGCAGCGCCGCCATGGCCAGCACGCTCCTGCGCACGCCAAAGCGCTCGCGGATGAGCGACGCCAAGCCCTTGCCCGTCACGCAGCCGCAGCGCGCCGCAGTCTCCTGCGTCACGATGAGCAGCACGGTCATGACGGGAAGCATCCACAGCATCTTGTAGCCATAGCTGGCACCGGCACTGGAATACGTGGCGATGCCGCCGGCGTCATTGCCCGAAAGCGCCGCCAGAAGGCCAGGGCCCATGGCGCCAAAGATGGCCGCGATGGTCAGCTTTTGCTTGGTGCTCGCCTTTTGCTTCGTGTTTTGCACGCGACCACCTAACCCATGACCGACATGGTGAGCAGCACCGCAGCGGTGCAGTACGCTACGCACGAGATCATGACGGCAATAACGTTCATGGCGGTGCCCGACGTGTTGAGGTCATGCTCGTCACGCCAGAACAGCACCATCAGGTAAATCACGGCGCTCATGTTGCCAACCAGGCAAATGATGGCAGCGATATTAAAGCACCCCGTAAAGAGTTGCTCCTCAAACATGGGCGCATCGGGGAACGCGGCGGTGCGCACCAGCTGGGCGCACAGGTAGGTCACGAGTGACAGAATCAGGCCCATGCCCGTGCTCTGGAAGAAGAACCCCAGATACGGCTTGGGCTCGTCGTCGTGACCGTCATACTCCAGGAAGTAGTTCTTGACGAACGACACCATGCGCGAGGCCGCCAGCAGCACGAGTGGCATGGCGCACATGGGGAACACCACCAGATGCGCGGAGCCGAGCGCCGTCCCCAGCACCGTTGCCATGATGCACGAGGCAATGCCCCACACGACAACCCAGTACTGGCGATGCACAAACCAGCTGAGCACGTTCGTCGAGTCGTCCGACGCGCTATCGCCCGAGCCGACACCGGCGATCTGCAGGTCCTCCTGGTGCTCCTCGGCGATAACGTCCATGGCGTCGTCGAAGGTCACGATACCCAGGATATGGCGGTTCTCGTCGCAGACAGGGATGGCAACCAGGTCGTACTTGGTCATCTCGTCCGTCACGTCTTCCTGGTCCTCGTCGGGCGACACATAGACCAGGTCGCGATAGGCCAGCTGACCCAGCGTGGCGTCGCGGTCGGCTACGATCAGCGTGCGCAGCGAAAGCACGCCGGTCAGCATGCCGCTCGGATCCTCGGTATAGACGTAGTAGACGCTCTCGAAGTCCTCGTCGAGCTCGCGAATCGCCTCGATGGCGTCACCGACCGTTGCCGTGGCGGGCAGGGAGACAAACTCCGAGGTCATGATGCGGCCGGCGGTGTTGTCCTCATACCCCAGCAGGTTACGAATCGCCTTCTCCTCCTTGACGCCCATCAGGCGCAGGAGCTTCTCGGCCTTCTCGTAATCGAGCTCGTCGATCAGGTCAGCTGCATCGTCCGGGTCCATCATGGCCAGCATCGACGATGCGTCCGTGTCGGACAGGCCCTCGAGCATCTCGGTCATAAGCTCGTCGTCATCGAACTCCGAGATGGCCTCGGCGGCCTGGGCAGTATCGAGCTGCGCAAACACCTGCGCACGTAGGCGCGGGTCGAGCTGCTCGATAATATCGGCGATGTCGGCAGGGTGCAGCTCGCCGAGCGTCTTGTGCGACACCGAGAGTTGAATGTTCTTGGTCGAGCGGTCGAGCAGGTCCATGTAGGACCAAGCGATGATGTCCTCACTGAGCGGCTTGCCTAGGTGCTTCATAAAGCCTTCGACGATATGCTCGAGCGCGGGGCTGATGGCGCGTAGCAGACCGCGAGCACCGACCTCGGCGCCCAGCAGGCGCAGCTGGTTTTCGCCCGACATGGAAAACTTGATGTCGTTGACGCGCACGACCTTCATGCCCTGCGTGTCGACAATCTGCTTGTTGAGCACGTCGCGGGCAAGCAAGAGTTCGGTCGGCTGCAGGTACGAAAAACGGATTTCGGTGGCCGACGTCTTAAGGTGTACACCCGTCTCGTCGATACGGTCGACCCATTTGCGCCAGCTGATCATAAATGGCGTCTTGCCGGGTCCGCGGAACGCGAGCGACGTCACGTGCGGAAAAACTTCGCCGGTAGCAATACCAAAATCGTTGACCACGCCGAGCTTTTCGCCATCGACGTCCAAGACCGGCAATTTGAGCATCTCACTCAGATAATTCAATGGTGCTCCCCATCATAATTCCTCCGGATGCGGCCGCGCGTGCGGCGTCCGGGGGCTTCTGGATATGTATACGCATGCGCGGGCGGCACGCCACTCGACGCTCACACCCCGTGCATGCGCAAAAAGCACCTGCATGGGGTCATCGACTGTATGGTCGAGGTTTGGATTTCACCTGTAACCTTTCTCTTGACCCTCATTAACCGCAGTAACTATAGCATCAGCATCGCCCTGCGGCATCGAATTTATGCGCTGCACATTGCAGGCATACCAAACGCTGACGCATCCGTGACATAGCCGTTGGGTGTTCCTATAGTTTTGTCAACCGTCGGGGCTACTCCCGGCAGGGCACC
>CALAMG010000004.1 GCA_937925715.1 uncultured Collinsella sp. | reverse complement strand
TTTTAGCCCGCGGGCGAGCGCGCCGGCAGGCGGGCGAAGCCGGTGCGGATCCGCGAAGCGGATGCGCGGAATCCTATACGCCGCACCATTTGAGATTAAAGCTCCCGGCAACGGGGGCTTTTCTTTTACGTAAGCACCGCATGGATTCGAACCTCGGTCGAGGCGCGAGCGTGAAGCGGACGATTTCCTGTCGACTCGTGTAAGATTCCGAGTAGATGTCGCGACTTATTCGCGACCACTCCTTCTTCAAGCGACCGATCAGGGTGATACTTCGTGGCAGAGCGTCCGACATACAAGCTCAGGTTTCTCGATCCCAAGAAGCGCTTTCCGGCGATGCCCGAGCAGCCTGCGGGACGCTCATATGGCGTGGTCTGGAAACTCTTTGGCGAGGATCAGCTTGAATCTTGTTATGTCGTCGAATTCGTTGGCAAAAGTCATGTGTCGCTTTTGGGCTACGTAAGCGTTTCGGGTGAGGTGTACAAGGTGGACCGCCCCGTCAGCGAGGCTCCGCTGCCCAACGATCCCGACATGGAACTGGTCCTTGACGAGTCGGATTCCAGTATTGGTGAGATTATGGTAAGGGAAGCCAACGGCGCAATGCGCGCGTGTGCGCAAACTGCCGGCTCTCCCGAAGGCCCCATGCGCGAGCAGTCCGACTACGAGACATGGAATTCGGCCCGCTCCCTTCCTTACGGCGAGTTCATGGCATCGATGTTCCTGCGCTACGTGATATTTGCCAACTCCGAAAGCGCTATTGCGAACACGGCGGGCGTCGACGGTCTCGATGCGGACATGCAAAACGTTGTCGACAAGATCAAGCTCGTAAAGTTACCCGAGCCGGTCGAGGTGTTTTTGGGCTTTAACACGTCACCACTCCCCGACGCTATCGAGACGCTGCTTTACCGCGTTGACCATGCCGAGAATCCGAGTGGTATCGAGCGTTATGCCGCCGCCCTTATGAGCGAGGTCGACTTGCCCCGTCTGCGCACCATTGCCGCCAAGTCCGAAATGAGCCTGGCTCGCATTGATCGCTCAAAGCTTTTCTATCTCAATTTTGATCGTAGCCTGCTGGATCAGGACGAGATTGACATGCTGCTTGCCATCGAGTGTCGTCTCAACCGCCTCTCCGGCATCCTTGAGCGCATCGGGGCCGGATTGGTCCCTGCGGCATCCTCGCCGAGTCTTGAGGGCTGCGCGCTCTTTGATGCGTGGCATATCGCCAAGACGACCAACGATGTTCCCCGACTGCTCGATACGGCCTCGAGCGATAACCCGTGGGGCAAGCCGGGTACGGTGGCTTGCCAGCCGGGCGGCGAGTGGGACGTGCGCACCCGTTTTGCGCGAATCGTTGAGGTGCTCAACGTGGTCACGCGGCTCGACTATACCTATCGAGTAAACGTTGCCGAGGGGATTATGCTCGTTCGGTTTGGGCAGTCTGTCGTTGATGCCATGCCGCAACGTGAATACGACGCTCAGGATGACGCCTGGCGCGAGCTGGACGAGGACACGCGCGCGATCTGGGCCGCGGAGCACGATGCGCGCGTGGCACTCACGCTTGCGGCAGCGTGTTTTGCCGCGGGCACCTGCATCACGCGCTGCTATGTGCAGATTGCTGCTCCCGACAGTGAGCAGGGCGAGCGCGTTGTTGCAACGTATTTCTTTGGGCGTGCGGCCTATCTGGCCGATTGCGTGCCTGTCGCCAAGGATCTTGAGAGCATGGACATGGACGATATGTCGTGCAAGCGTGTACTTGAGGCGTATGAGTCAACCGCTCCGGAGACGATTGAGCCTGTGGAGGTTCATACTCGTCCGCGTGATGACCATCGCACGCTGCCGCCGACGCTGCGCGATCTGCTGCTTGCCGATACGGCTGACGAGTTGGAGGTCATGGAAGAGGACGACGACCCATACGTGGCCCGTGTTGTTGAATTGCGCGAGCAGGCAAAAGTCGACCGTACAGGTGCTTTTGAAGGCTTTTCTCGTCTTGTCGAGGAGTTGGAGGCTAAGTGCGCCGTCGCCGAGCTTTTGGCGACAGGTCCGGTTCAAACGCAGTTTTGCGATAACCAGCTGGTGCGCATGGTGCTACCGGTGTTGGAAGAAGACCGCTCTGTGCGAATCCTTCGTGCGCCCGATGCGCTGTATTTTGCCCAGCACGAGATCTGCAGCTTTTACGCCGAGCAAGAGGACTTTGAACGGGCGCTGCCCGAGGTGCGCCATCTTTACGATCTGGCGCGCTCGTCCATGCAATCGCACTTTGCGCTCATCAACGTGCTTGCGCGTCTGGAGCGCTTTGACGAGATTATCGAGGTGGCGCGCCACGGCCTACGTATTGCCAGCGATCGTTCTGCAATCGGCTACCTGTTCTATCGCTTGGCGTTTGCCTATTGGAATTGCGATCAGCTCGACCTGGCGCTGGCTTGTTACCGTCTGGTGCCGCGCGGCGAGGAGTCGGGCAGTAGCGCGCTGGAAGAAATGCAGGGCCTTATGAATGAGATGTGCGTCAGCGAGCCTCCGACGTTCGAGGAGGCGGTCGAGACCATCCGCAAGGCTGGACTCGAGCTGCCGCCAGTGTCCGCCGTGACGAATCAGCTGGCAGATGCCGCTGTTCAACTGGTCGACAACGGCTTCTTTTTCCTGGCACGCGGTTGCATCTTCCAAATGTGGCGCACCATGGGCAACGACGAGCTCGGCTCCCTCAACCGCTCGCTGGGGTAGGGGCGATATAGAGGGGCCGCACCGCGCTATTTGTATCGGCGCGGGCGGGAGGACCCGGCAGGATTGGTAAGGCATAAAGCCGCCGAGCCTGCTAAAACTGTTAAACTCTGCTAAAGTTGCTAAACTTTGTTAAAGTTGTTAAAACTAGCAGAGGAGGGCAGAATGACGAAAGCTGTTAACCCCTTTAAGCCAACGGCGGGCATGAATCCGCCTGAGCTTATCGGACGGGACACTGTTTTGGATGACTTTGCCGAGGCTCTTGAGAATGGTCCTGGTGCCCCCGATCGACTCATGCGCATCTCGGGCGTCCGAGGCACAGGTAAAACGGTGCTCCTTAATGCATTGGGTGACCTTGCACGCAAAAAAGGATTCGAGGTCGTTGACGTTGCCTCCAATGCTGGTTTTTGCAATAGAATCCTCGAGGCTCTGCAGCGAAACGTTCGTCTTGAATCAATCTCGATTTCCCCATCGATTTTAGGGGTCAGCCTTGGCTCCATGGAGATGTCGAAGTCGGCCTCTCATCTGGGCGAGGCGATGTACGATGCTGCGAAGCGCGGTGGTCTGCTCATTACGCTCGACGAGATCCAGGATGCCTCAACTGAGGAAATGCGCGAGCTAGGCAATGAGATGCAGCTCTTGATCCGCCAAGGAGCGAATGTCGCTTTCGCTTTCGCCGGGCTGCCGACATCGGTAGATGGCGTGGTGGTGGATGATACGTTGACGTTCCTTCAGCGAGCCAAACATGTTGAACTTACTCGGCTTTCCGATTTTGAAGTTGGCGGATCGTTTGAGGATACGATGAGACGAGCGGGCAAGGAGCTCGACAAAGGTGCCGCTGAGCTATTAACAAAAGCTTCGGCAGGCTATCCCTTTATGGTCCAGCTGGTCGGATATTACGCTTGGCAGGTTGCTGCGCGCAGTGGGGCGGAGAGCGTGAGCGAAGAGGCGGCTCGTAAGGGTATCCAGGCGGCTCTTGATAGCTTTAATGCTATGGTGATTGCCCCAGCGCTGCGCAGGGTGTCGGAACGGCAGTTTCAGTATCTCGCGGCGATGGCTCAATGCGAGGGCGTCGATATCGCCAACGGCGATATCGCCAAGAAGATGGGTTTGTCGGCGAACAAAGTTGGGTCATATCGCAAGCGTCTGATCGATGCGGGGTTGATTGAGCCCGCGGGCTATGGCTGTGTTTCGTTTGCAATTCCGTACATGCGCGATTATCTGTTGGAGACCGTTCGAGAGGACTAATAAAGAATGGGCTGTCCGCGCTGTCGCTGGGGCCGTCCTTGTATCTTTGTCTCAACCTGTAACATCTGGAGGGGATTACGGCCTGCAGATGTTACAGGTTGAGATGATTGACTGAGACGTTTACTGGTAAAAGAGAGGTAAAAGAGGAAACGCCTCAAAATTCCCCTTGCCCAACTTCGGCTGTTTGGTTACTATAGAACGGCTGTTACGGAGAGCTGACCGAGAGGCCGAAGGTGCTCGCCTGCTAAGCGAGTATGCCCCAAAAGGGCATCTGGGGTTCGAATCCCCAGCTCTCCGCCAGTATGACTTTGAAGAAGGGTCCCATCGGGGGCCCTTTTTTAGTTGAACCACGTTAACTGGGGATTCGAACCCGAGAGGGCACGGGCGTTAAGCAAACGCGAAAGCGTTTGTAGCCCGTGGGCGAAAAGCCGTCAGGCTTTGAAGCCGGAGGGCATGCGTAGCATGCCCGGACATCCCCAGCTCTCCGCCAGTAAGACTTTGAAGAAGGGTTCCGAAAGGGGCCCTTTTTTATTATCGAGAAAGGGCACTGGGGATTCGAATCCTCAAAAAAATGAGGCGCCCCGTTGGACGCCTCATTTGGTTCGGTGTGATATCGCTCCGGCCCTACACCTCGGGTGCCTTGGTTACGGTCTCGCTCTCTGCCGCAAGTGGGCGGTTGTCGATGCGGCGGCCCAAGCGATCGAGCTTCACGAGCAGCCATTCAATGGGATTCGGCCCTGCGCCTTCCTCGTCGGCAACCAGGTCCATGACGGCGATCTTGGTGCCGTCCTGCTTGAGCGTAACGCTGCCCACCTTATCGCCCACATGCACCGTGCCCGAAAGATCGTCGTAGCTAACCTTTTCGGTCACCTCGCCGGCAAGAGAAAACACGGTCGCTTGCGCCGTGGGATCGGCGAGCGTGGCGTCGATTGTCTTATCCGTCCAGTCGGTTTGACTAATGCGCGCCATAAGCGGGTTGCCGTTGGCGGTCTTTTCTTGCGTGTTGGCGATTGCGACCGTCACCTTGTGGTCGTAGTACCAGTTGGCAAGGGTGGCGGTATCGGTAAAGCGCTGATCGGTGGTGGTGGAGTTCAAAATAACGGTGTAGATCTCGTCGCCGTCGCGGTTGTAGGCGCTCGTAAAGCAATAGCCCGCGTCGTCGGTGGTGCCGGTCTTGCCGCCGATGTTGCCATCTTGGCCCAGCAAATAGTTATGCGTGTCCATGGAATGCGAATGGTCGGTGCCGTCGGCGCCCGTGACTTCGATCCAGGAATCCTCGCTCGCTACGACCTCGCGGATCGTGTCGTTTTTCATGGCCTCCTGCATCATCAGCGCTACGTCGTGTGCGGTTGAGTGCATATCGCCAGCCCACTCATCAAAGTCCAGACCATGCGGGTTTTCAAAAAGCGTACCGGTGCAGCCGAGCTTCTTAGCGCGCTCGTTCATGGCCTTCACAAATGTGGCCTCGGCGTCTTTGGTCTTAGGGTCGATCTTCTTGCCCACATATTCGGCGAGCACGATGGCGGCGTCGTTGCCCGAGGGAATCATCAGGCCGCGCAGCGCCTGCTCCACGGTAAGCTCGTCGCCTTCGAGCAAGCCGGCGGTCGAATTACCCACGGTGGCTGCGGCGTTGCTCACCGTGACCTTCTCGTCCATCTTGCAATTCTCGACGGTTAGGATTGCGGTCATGACCTTGGTGATCGAGGCAATCTTGACCTGCTCATCGGCGCCGCGCCCATAGTAGACGGTGCCGTCTTTGCCCATGACGAGGGCATTGGTCGCATCGATATCGGGCAGGTTTTCGGCCGTGATGCCGCGCGCATCGGCGGTTTTGCCGCAAACATTGTCGGTCGTGAGCACTTGGGCGCCGGCGACGGTGGGCGCGCCAGCGGCAAGGGCGATAGCGCAGACAAAGCCGGCGGCAAGCTGGGCTGAGCGCTTTGCAAAAGAGGTGAGGGACTTCACAGATTTCGCTTTCGACGGGATGGTCTCTTCTGGAACTAGAGTATATCGTTTGCCGGCGTCGGCGATCATCGCGTGCGTGCGTGGCCCACATCCGCGCCCGAACGGGCACAAGGGTGCTTAAGGCCGACTTAATCACCCACGCTTGTTGTGTGTGGCGTGCGTCGCCTCGGGCATAATGGAGCGCGAGAGGAGCACGCATGAACGAGCGCATATTGGTAGTTGATGACGAGAAGGCCATCGCCGACTTGGTTGGTATCTACCTTACAAAAGAGGGCTTTGATGTCCAGATTGCCTATAGCGGGGCCGATGCTGCCAAGGCAATCTTGGAGCAGGAGTTCGATTTGGCGCTGCTGGATGTCATGCTGCCCGATATCGATGGATTTGAGCTGCTGCGTACGATCCGTTCCAGCCATACCTATCCTGTGATCATGCTGACGGCGCGCGATGCCCAGCAAGACAAGATCGAGGGCCTTTCGCTTGGTGCGGACGATTACGTGGTTAAGCCGTTCCGCCCGCTGGAGCTCATCGCGCGTGTGCACGCTCAGCTTCGCCGCTACACCAGCTACGGTAGCCGTGCGCAGGCGGCCGAGTCGCCGACCATTCAGCTCGACGGCTTGGAGATCAACCGCGATGCTCGTTCCGTAACGGTGGACGGTTCACCGGTACGCCTCACACCCACCGAGTATTCAATCTTGCTGTATCTGGTCGAGCATCGCGGCAGCGTGGTGGCCGTGGAGGACCTGTTCCGCGCGGTATGGAACGAGGACTTTATGCCCGGCTCCAACAATACGGTGATGGTGCACATTCGCCACTTGCGCGAAAAGATCGGCGACGACGCACAAAAGCCGCGCTTTATCAAAAACGTCTGGGGCGTCGGCTACATCATCGAATAACGCTTTTCGCTTGTGAGGATCTTGATATGACAAAAGACGATAGGCAGGCATTCGAGGTACCCGATAGGCTCTTTGATTACGTGAGGTCGGTCGTCGACAACCGTGCGCTTGCAACGGTGCTGCTCTTTTTGCTGAGCCTGCTGCTGATTGGCATCGACAACATCGTCGGAATCTTGGCGGTGCTGCTTGTTGGCTTTTTGCTGATCGATCGATTTGAGATCGTGCGCCGCTGCGTGGTGATTGGCGGCGCCGCGTGGGCCATGACGTTGGCGATTGGCGCCATGGCGCTCGGCGGCATCGAAGGGCCGGTGCTGTTCGATGCCGGCTTTGTATTCAACATGCTTGGCTTTGTGCTGGCGCTTGCCGCGTGCGTGCTGTTCTTGTGCGGCCGTGCCCTGTACTACCAGGGCTGCGAACAGGGCGAGCAGCATGCCGATTGTGTGCTGGCCGCTCGTATTCAAGATCGCCTGATCGATCACCCCGACACCTGGGACAACATCGACGGCGACTTCTTGGAGGCCGAGGGCGCCCTTAACCGCGTGCGTGACCGTGAGCGCAAGGTGCAGCAAGCTCTGCGTGACGAGTCGCATCGCAAGGACGATCTGGTTACGTACTTGGCACATGACCTACGCACCCCGCTTGCGAGCGTAGTGGGCTATCTTTCGCTGCTGCAAGAGGCTCCTGAGCTGCCGGTTGAGCAACGTGCGCACTTTACGGGCGTGGCTCTCGACAAGGCGCACCGGCTCGATGCGCTCATCGAAGAGTTCTTCGATATCACGCGCTTTGACTTCCACGATATCGTGCTCACGCGCGGCTATGTTGATCTGGGGTTGCTGCTGGCTCAGGTGGCTGACGAGTTCTATCCCATCCTCAACGAGCAGCATAAGGAAGTCCAAGTTGATATTCGCGAGGACCTGACGGTGCTCGTGGATGGCGACAAAATGGCTCGCGTGTTCAACAACATCATGAAAAACGCTATTGCCTATAGCTATGAGGGCTCGACCATCACGATCGAGGCCAGACGCCGGGACGGCGGTGGCGTGCGCGTGCGCTTTATCAATCAGGGCGATCCCATCCCTGAGGCAAAGCTCAAGGTGATCTTTGAGAAGTTCTATCGCCTGGATGCGGCGCGTGCGACCAATCGCGGCGGCGCTGGACTGGGGCTTGCCATCGCCAAGGAGATCGTATGCGCGCACGGCGGTACCGTTGCATGTGAATCGACGCCCGAACACACGATATTCACCATCGAGCTGCCCGCCGCATAGCCAGTGTGCCCTTACAAACACTTGACAATGCGCTCACGTGCATATGAGCCGCGATTCCTACTATCGATACTGCTGAATTGATATCGATGTGGAGGTATGCGGTATGACGGCTGCTGCGGCTGTGGAGCCCACGGAGCTTGAAGAACTCATGAAAGCGCAGGCCGAGGCCGCGCACGAGCGCGAGGTTGGGGATGCGACTCGCCCCACGGCAGAGGATCTTGCCGCCTCGCCGACGCGCATCGATGTCGAGGGCCTCGACCTGTTCTATGGCGACCATCATGCGCTCAAGGACGTGAATATCAAGATCCGCGACAAGCAGATCACCTCGTTCATCGGGCCTTCGGGCTGCGGAAAGTCCACGTTGCTGCGCTGCTTTAACCGCATGAACGACGGCATCAAGGATTGCCGCATCGAGGGCAAGATTGCGCTCGATGGTCAAGATATCCTGGGCGATTACGACATCTGCCGTTTGCGCCAGCGCGTGGGCATGGTGTTCCAGCGCCCCAACCCGTTTCCCATGAGCATCTACGACAACGTCGCCTATGGGCCGCGCGGCATGGGCGTGCGCGATCGCGCTGTGCTGGATGGGCTGGTCGAGGATTCCCTTCGTCGCGCTGCGCTATGGGATGAGGTCAAGGACAAGCTCAAGGAGTCGGGCCTGGGTCTTTCGGGTGGACAGCAGCAGCGCCTGTGCATCGCCCGCGCACTTGCCGTGCAGCCCGACATTCTGCTGATGGACGAGCCGACCTCGGCACTCGACCCTGTGTCGACGCTGGTGGTGGAGCAGCTGGCCTGCGAGCTCAAAGAGACCTGCACGCTCGTGGTCGTTACGCACAATATGCAGCAGGCGGCGCGTATCTCCGATTCGGTCGCATTCTTTTTGCTGGGTGAGCTGGTGGAGCACGCGCCCACCGCGCAACTCTTCAAGAATCCGACCGATCCGCGCACGGCGGATTATTTGACGGGGCGTTTTGGCTGATACCATCTAGTAAAGGTACCTTTAGGGTTAAGATGCGGTCATGCCGGCCGCAAAGGGGTTCAACATGATCTATTACGTCGAGGACGATGACAACATCAGGGATTTGACGGTCTATGCGCTGCGCAAGCAGGGGATTGAGGCCGAGGGCTTTTCGTGCGACGGTGAGTTTAAGGCTGCTGTGGCGCGACGGGTACCCGATGCCGTCCTGCTCGACATCATGCTGCCCGATACCGATGGCTTGGCGATTATGCGTCGACTGCGTGCCGATCGCCTGACGGCGACGGTGCCCATCATGATGCTTACCGCCAAGGATACCGAGCTCGACAAGGTGATGGCGCTCGATGGCGGTGCCGACGATTACCTGACTAAGCCGTTTTCGCTCATGGAGCTCGCCAGCCGCTGCCGCGCACTGCTGCGTCGCGGCGGCATGGTCAAACAGGCAAGCGATGTGCTCAGCGTGGGCGACATCGTGCTCTCGCCCAGCCATCGTGAGGTGACTGTTGCCGGCGAGTCGCTTAAGCTCACCCTGCGCGAGTTCGACCTGCTCGAGTACCTCATGCGCAAGCCCGGCGTGGTCTTTACCCGCGAGTCGTTGCTGCAGAGCGTGTGGGGCTGGGACTTCGACGGCGGTTCGCGCACCGTTGACGTGCACGTGCAGACGCTTCGCCAAAAACTGGGCGAGCATGCCGGCGCCATCGAGACCGTGCGCGGCGTGGGCTACCGCTTGGCCGAGCCTTCTGCCGGTGATGGTGCCGAAGGTGACGACACCGCGGCCACCGCATCGGAGGAGTAACCCGTGGTCTTCGCCCCCCAGGGAAAACATACGCTGTCGCACCGCGTTTTTGTGACGATCTTTGTCTGCGCCATGGCGGTTATCGTGGCGTTTACGGTGCTGGGTGCGTTCTTTGTGCAAAACACCTTGGCGGATGCCACGAGTGCCAACCTGGCGCAGGAAACCGAGCTCATTGCTGCCGCCCTCGATGAGCAGCAGGAGCCCATCCCGTTCTTGCGTAGCCTCGATCGCGAGGACTTGCGCATCACGCTGATTAACAAGGATGGATCGGTTGCCTACGACAACGAGGCGTCGCCTTCCACACTGCCCAACCATGGCGATCGCCCCGAGGTCATCGAGGCCTTTGAGAGTGGTTTGGGTTCCGCGGAGCGCGCAAGCTCTACGCTCGACGAGATTATGCTGTATCGCGCCGTCGCCCTTGATAACGGCCAGGTTGTCCGCTTGGCGCAGGCCCAGCCTGGCGTTGCGGCGATTTTGCTGTCGATGGTGGCGCCGATGCTGCTTATCGCAGCAGCGGGTGCGGTACTCTCGTTTTTTATGGCGCGCCGCGAGTCCCGTGCCATCATCGCGCCGTTGCAAGAGGTGGATTTGGACCACCCACGCCGTAGCTATGAGCACGCCTATGCCGAGATGGTCCCCATGCTTGAGCGTATCGAGTCGCAGCGCCAGGAACTCAAGCGCCAAATGGCGGTGCTGGCGGACAACGACCGTATGCGCCGCGAGTTCACGGCGAATATCACCCATGAGCTCAAGACGCCGCTTACGGCGATTTCGGGCTATGCCGAGCTCATCGCAAACGGCATGGCCGAGGGCGAGGATGACCTGCGCAACTTTGGCGGTCGCATCTATCGTGAGGCAGGCCGCTTGGCGGCGCTCGTCAACGACATCCTTACGCTGTCTAACTTGGACGAGGCCGAGCGTGCAGCTGAGGGCGAGGCGGTGCCCATTGGGTCCACGGAGCCTATTGAGCTCTCGCGTGCCATCTACGCGGTTGAGCAGCGTCTTGAACAGGTCGCCCGTCAGGCGAATGTGACGATAAGTCATGAGACCAAGCCTGTGGTCATCGAAGGCGTGTCGCGCTTGATCGACGAGCTCATCTATAATCTGGCAAGCAACGCCATCCGCTACAATCGGCCCGGCGGTACGGTTACGCTGCAGTGCGGCACCAACGACGAAGGCCATCCGTTCCTCGCGGTCGCCGACACGGGAATCGGTATCGCGCCTGAAGAACAGGGCAAGGTATTTGAGCGGTTCTATCGCGTGGACAAGAGTAGGTCCAAGGCACGCGGCGGAACCGGCCTGGGGCTTGCCATTGTCAAGCATGCGGCCCTGTATCATCACGCCACGCTCGATTTGTCGAGCGCGTTGGGCGTGGGAACCACCATTACGGTGACGTTTCCCATACAGCAGGACGAGCCATTCGCATAGCGATACAACATAGATATTGATGCAGACGCCGCATTTGACTTTCGGGTGCGGCGTTGTTGTGCAATTTTACGATTGCTTCCGACATTTTTACAGGAGAGCCTGTTTCTTATGTATAGAGTTTGGTCTCGGTAAAAAGATGCGATAACATACGGACAGTTTTGTCAATCCGAACTGGGGAAATGAAAGGCAAGCTGCATGACCCTTCTCGAACTGTTCCAGCTGCTGAAGAAGCACCTTCAGCTGGTCATCACCCTTCCGGTGGTCTGCGCGATCGCCATGGGCATCGTGTCCTTCGTTGCGATGGACAACACCTACACCGCGACGACGAGCATGTACATTCTCGCCAAGACCGACGATAGCGGCCAGATGAGCTACAACGACCTCTCGGCGAGTCAGATGCTTTCCAACGATATCGCCACGCTGCTGGATAGCGATAGCGTTAAGAGCGGCGCGGCCAATGAACTGGGCCTCACCGATCTGGATGACTACAAGGTGTCTGTTTCCTCCGAGACCACCACGCGTGTCATTACGCTTTCGGTTACCGGCACCGATGCCAAGGAGACGGCTAAGGTCGCAAAGGCCATGGCCAGCTCGGTGAGTACGGTCGCTCAGAACGTCGGCGCTGCCCAGAGCATCAACGTTATCGACGAGGCTAAGACCCCCGAAGCCCCCAGCGGTCCCAAGCGTATGCTGTACGTTGCTGTCGCGTTCCTCGCGGGCATCTTTATCGCAGTTGCCTATGTCGTTTTGGCAGACATGCTCAACACCCGCATCCGCGGTGCAGAAGAGGCAGAAGAGCTCCTGGGTATTCCCGTTGTTGGCCGAATTCCGGCTATGAAAGGTGGTAAATAGGCATGGCTAAGGCAAAGAACACCGATAAGCTCGTTGTACAGAATGCCGCCAAGACCCTTCTGGCCAACATCCGCTTTGCGAGTGTGGACGACCCCATTCGCACCATCACCGTTACCTCCTCGATTCCCAACGAGGGCAAGTCTACGGTTTCCATTAACCTTGCTCAGGCTATCGCCACCAGCGGCAAGAGCGTCCTGCTGGTCGAGGCTGATATGCGTCGCAGGTCCCTTGCCGATATGCTCGGCGTCCGCTCCCGCGGCGGACTCTATGCAGTCCTTTCCGAGCAGGTTTCTATTGACCAGGCGATTGTCGAGACGGGTCAGAAGAACTTCTACTTCCTCGATGCCGAGCCGCATATTCCCAATCCTGCCGACATCATCGTCTCTCACCGCTTTGCCAAGCTGGTAAAGGCACTGTCCGCCAAGTTCCAGTACGTCATCTTTGATGCTCCCCCGGTCGGCACCTTCATCGATGCTGCCGAGATCGCAAGTCTGACCGACGGTGCGCTTTTTGTCGTGCGTGAGGACTTCACCAAGCGCGAGGAGGCGCTCAACGCCATCGGTCAGCTTAAGAAGTCCGAGAAGGTCAAGCTCATCGGTACCGTTATGAACTACTGCGAGACCGAGACCAGCGAGTACTACTACTCCTACTACACCAAGGACGGTAAGAAGGTGAAGAAGGGCTCCGACGATCAGGGGACTTCCAAAAAGGGCATCTTCACCAACCGAGCAAACGTTTAGTTGATTAAGGCTGACCTATGCGTGACATTCATTGCCATATCTTGCCGGGTGTAGACGACGGCGCCGCCGATCTCGATGAGAGCTTGGCGATGCTCGAGGCTGCCAAGCGGGCCGGTGTAACCAGAATCGTTTGCACTCCTCACTGCCGTGATCCCTATTTTGATTACGACAAGATGTGGGATGCCTTTGAGCTGCTGCGTGATAACGCTGACGGTTTTCCGCTCCAGATGGGCTTCGAGGTCAACCATCGAAAGCTCGTTGAGCTTGGTATCGATGCCGCGGAGCACTTGCATTTCGATGGGACCAACGAGTTTCTGCTCGAGCTTTCGACGCATGCCGATGCGTATGCGTTTAGAGAGTACGAGAACACGATTTACGATTTGCAGTGCCGTGGTTACCAGGTGATTATCGCTCATCCTGAGCGCTATCGTGCGGTTCAAAAGGATGTAAGCGTGGCGGAGCGCCTGGTCGATATGGGCTGCAAGCTGCAGGCTTCGGCGGACTTTATTGCCGGCGGTCGCTTTGGTCGCGAGAAAAAGCCGGCACAGCGCCTGTTCGATCAGAACCTGTACAGCTTCATCGCGAGCGATGCCCATAACGTGGGTCATTACGACTGCCTGGCGAAGGCTCGCGCGAAGTTTAGCGTGCGCGGAGCTCATTTTCGCTAATATCTGTCCCTAACGTTCGCATTGAATGAAAGGGCAGCCATGGATATCCAACTTAAGACGGGATGCTTTGATGACGCGGCGTTGGTGCGCCGCGTCGTTTTTATAGACGAGCAGGGCTACGAGAATGAGTTCGACGCTATCGACGAGGATCAGAGCTGCATTCATGTGACGCTCTATGTAGACGGCGAGCTTGCCGGTTGCTCGCGCGTGTTTCCCGAAGAGCTTGAGCGCGCGGCAGATTCAGAGGCTCCGGTTTCGCCGTCGTGCGATTTGGACGAAGGCGTCGCAGCGGGGGAGACCTATATTATGGGGCGCGTGGCTGTGCTGCCGAGTATGCGCCGTCGCGGTCTGGCGAGTGCGATCGTCGATGCCAGTGCTTTGTGTGCACGCGATGCCGGCGCAAAGCTTATTAAGCTGCATGCGCAGGAATACGTGCTGCCGCTCTATGCAAAGGCGGGCTACACGCAAATTGCCCCGGTAGATTACGAAGACGAGGGCCAACCCCATGTCTGGATGGCCAAGCGCGTAGATGGCAGATAGGGACGTTCCTTTTCTGCCGGCGGTTGGGGACACTCCTTGGCAATTGACGCATTGGAGCGCTTAGACATACAGTTTTTCGATTCCGTATGTATATATGCGCGCTAATGGGTTATAAAATCTAAGTCTGAACATAGCAGGTCTGCGATTCGGCTCGGGCGACCGGGCCGTTTTTGCGGACGGGGGTAGCGCGAAAGGACTGCACATGCGTCAATTTAAGACCGAGAGCAAAAAACTGCTCGACCTCATGATCAACTCCATCTACACCAATAAGGAAATCTTCCTGCGCGAGCTTATCTCTAACGCGAGCGACGCCGTCGACAAGCTCAACTTTAAGAGCCTGCAGGACCCGAGCGTTAAGCTCGACCAAGGTGACCTTGCCATCCGCGTCTCTTTCGACAAGGATGCCCGCACCATCACGATCTCGGATAACGGCATTGGCATGACCGCCGAGGAGCTCGAGCGCAATCTGGGCACCATCGCCCATTCCGGCTCCGAGGAGTTTAAGACCGAGAACGCCGAGCAGCAGGGTTCGGATGTCGACATCATCGGCCAGTTTGGCGTGGGCTTCTACTCGGCTTTTATGGTCGCTAGCCATGTGAAGGTCGTCAGCCGCGCCTACGGCGAGGATGTCGCCCATGTGTGGGAATCCGACGGTCTTGAGGGCTACACCATCGAGGACGGCGAGCGTGCCGAGCACGGTACCGATGTCATCCTGACGCTGCGCGAGAACGAGAAGCTCGATGCCGACGGCGAGGCCGAGACCTACGATCGCTTCCTGACCGAGTGGGGCCTCAAGAGCCTAATTCAGCAGTACAGTAACTATGTGCGCTACCCGATTCAGATGATGGTGTCCAAGAGCCGCCAGAAACCCAAGCCCGAGGACGCCGGCGACGATTACAAGCCCGAGTACGAGGACTACCAGGAGCTCGAGACCGTCAACTCCATGACGCCGATCTGGAAAAAGCGCAGCTCCGATGTCGAGCAGAAGGACTACGACGAGTTCTACAAGTCCACGTTCCACGACTTTGATAATCCTGCGCGCACCATCAGCTTCCATGCCGAGGGCACGCTCGAGTATGACGCCCTGCTGTTTGTGCCGGGCCGCGCCCCGTTCGATCTGTACAGCAAGGACTACGAGAAGGGCCTGGCGCTCTACAGCTCCAACGTGCTGATTATGGAGAAGTGCGACGACCTGCTGCCCGACTACTATAACTTTGTCCGCGGCGTCGTGGATTCCGCCGACGTGTCGCTCAACATCTCGCGTGAGACGCTGCAGCAGAACCGTCAGCTCAAGGCCATTGCCAAGCGTGTCGAGAAGAAGATCACCGCTGACCTTGAGGATATGCGTGACAACGATCGCGAGGCCTACGAGAAGTTCTTTGAGAACTTTGGCCGCGGCCTTAAGTACGGCATTTACTCGAGCTATGGCATGAAGGCCGATGAGCTCGCCGACCTGTTGCTGTTCTGGTCTGCCAAGGAACAGAAGATGATTACCCTGGCCGAGTATACCAAGGGCATGCCCGAGGATCAGAAGGCCATCTACTACGCCGCCGGTGACTCGCGTGAGCGCTTGGCCAAGATGCCCGTGGTAAAGGGCGTGCTCGACCGCGGTTATGACGTGCTGCTGCTGACGCAGGATGTGGATGAGTTCACGTTCCAGGCTATGCGTGAGTACGTTGCCGCCGATATGCCCAAGATCTACGAGGACGATGCTGCCCGCGAGGCTGCCGAGAAGGCTGTGGCCGACGGTGCCGAGCCCGAGGTCGAGGATCGTCATCTGGAGCTCAAGAACGTCGCGACCGGTGATCTTGACCTAGCGACCGAGGATGAGAAGAAGGAGGCCGAGGACGCCACCAAGGAAAACGAGGACCTCTTTAGCGCTATGAAGGAGGCACTCGGTGACAAGGTCGAGAAAGTTGCCGTCTCCGCGCGCCTGACCGATGCCCCCGCTTGCATCACCACCGAGGGTCCGCTTTCGCTTGAGATGGAGAAGGTACTCCAGAAGGGACCCGAGGGCGCGCCCGACGGCATGCCCAAGAGCCAGCGCGTGCTCGAGCTCAACGCCAAGCACCCGGTCTTTGACAAGCTTGTCGCTGCCCAGAAGGCAGGCGACGCCGACAAGATCAAGCAGTACTCCGGCTTGCTCTACGATCAGGCCCTGCTGGTCGAGGGCATCCTCCCCGAGGACCCCGTTGCCTTCGCGGCGGCTGTTTGCGAACTACTTTAGTTACGCGGTTTTACCAAACCGCGTAACCGGCCGACGCTGCCCTCAGTTCCGCCGTTCGTTAGAACGGCGGACCAGTCGACGCTGCGCGGGCGCCAGAGCGACAACTTGTCATTCAAAGAGGACGGCATGACCAGAAGGTCTATGCCGTCCTCTTTTCATGCCAATTTGTTCGCTCTGGCGCCCGCTCGCCGGCATTGCTAAAACATCGATGTTACCGTGGTCCAAACTAGTCGTTGGGGGCGTTCTTGTTTGACCAGTCGTTTAAGAACGTCCCCGATGACTATTTGAATTGCTAATTTGTGCGGGTTGTGGTTTTGTGACCTGCTGAAATTAAAGATACTGTACAACTGTACGTTAATTCGTCTTCGTAGTATATTGCTACCCGCAAAACTCAATACCATTGTGCTCTGAGACGCTAAAGCGCTTACGTACAATGGTTATCGATAGTACGATTCGATTCAACGACAGGATGGATGGTCCAAGCGTGAGTCTCGGCAGCAAACTATCCAATGCAAAGGTCTCCTTTGCGATATTTAAGCGCGACATTAAGCGACTGCTTGTAAACCCCGTCGCCTTGGTGGTTACCCTTGGCGTGTGCGTTATTCCCTCGCTGTATGCCTGGTACAACATCGTGGCCAACTGGGATCCGTACGGAAACACCCAGGGCATCAAGATTGCCATCGCCAACAACGATCGGGGCACCCAAAACGACCTGGTGGGCGAGCTCAACGCGGGCGATCAGGTCGTCGATCAGCTCAAGGAGAACGATCAGCTGGGCTGGACCTTCGTCGATTCTGCGGCCGATGCCAAAGAGGGCGTCGAGAGCGGTGAGTACTATGCGGCCATCGTAGTCCCCAAGAACTTCTCGGATAACCTGGTTTCGATGCTCGACGGCAACTACCATCAGCCCAAGCTTACGTACTACGTCAATGAGAAGAAGAGCGCTATTGCGCCCAAGGTTACCGACACCGGTGCAAACACCATCGAGGAGCAGATCAACTCGGAATTTGTCTCCACGGTGGGCGAGACCGTTGCCAGTATTGCCAAGGATGCCGGAGTCGATTTAAAGGACAAGGCAACCCAGACTCAGGATTCGTTGGCCGGTTCGGTATCAGAGGCTTCCGATACGTTGGGCGAAGTGCGTGATTCGATTGGCGACATGAATGCCGCCATCGATAAGACGAGTGGTTCCATTGCCTCGGCAGATGCGGCACTTGCCGGTCTGCAGGGTCAGGCGCCGTCGCTGACGCAGGCGATCTCCCAGGGCAATGACCTGCTGGGCGAGGCTCGCGCCACGGCGGGCAGCTCTGTCGCCTCGCTCTCCAAGGCGCTCTCGGAAGGCAGCCTTGCGCTCACCAAGACGTCAGCCTCCGCAAACGCTGCGATTGGCAAGCTGACGGGCACGGTCGCATCTACGACTACCCGTATCGACAACTCGCTTGAGTCTCTCCAAGCGACGATCGACCACAATAAGGCCGTTATCGGGCACTTGGAAATTCTCGTCAATGACACGTCGACAGGTTCCAAGGAAATTGACGCGCGCATTGTATCGATCATCGATTTGCTCCGCGAGCAGAATGAAAAGCTTCAGAGCATCAAGGACGGTCTGTCTGCGCAGTCGAGCGCCATGGCGAATGACGCTGCGGCCGTCTCGGGTGCCAGCGACGCTATCAATAATGCAATTCAGACCGGTGCGACCAACCTTGGCCAGGCTCAGACGGACCTGGGTCAAAACGCGCTGCCGAAGGTCTCGAGCGCACTTGATTCGTTTGCCGCCGTCTCGGGTGATCTGACGGGAATCGTGTCTGGCCTCACGCCTACTATTGCAAGTGCGCGCGGTACACTTTCGCAACTCAACGCCACGCTCGGTCAGGCCAAGACCACGCTGTCCCAGACCGATGCCTCGCTTGCCAAGGTCCAGGACAAGCTCGCAACCGCCGCCAACGACATCGCGGCGCTACAGACCTCCGAGTCCATGGGCGAGCTGGCCGGCCTGATGGGCGTCGACGTCGATGATGTTGCAGACTTCATGGCATCTCCGGTCGAGCTGACCTCAAAGTCAATTTACCCGGTCAAGAGCTTTGGTTCGGGCATTGCCCCGTTCTATACCAATCTGGCGCTGTGGGTGGGCGGCTACGTGCTTATCGCCATCTACAAGCTCGAGGTCGACCGCGAAGGCATCGGCAGCTTTACCGCGCGTCAGGGCTACTTTGGCCGCTGGTTGCTCCTGGTGATCCTGGGCGCGTTGCAGGCCATCATCGTTACGGTAGGCGATCTGGTGATCGGCGTGCAGTGCGTCAGCCCGCTGCTGTTCGTGCTGGGCGGCATCGCCATCTCGTTCACCTACGTCAATATCATCTATGCGCTGTCCACCACGTTTAAGCATATCGGCAAGGCTATCGGCGTCATTCTGGTTATCGTGCAGATCCCGGGTTCGTCGGGCATGTACCCCATCGAGATGATGCCAGGCTTCTTCCAGTGGCTGCACCCGCTGCTGCCCTTTACCTACGGCATCAATCTGCTGCGCGAGACGGTCGGCGGCATGTATTCGTTCAACTACCTGTTTAACCTGTGCATTCTGGGCGTGTTCTTGATCGTGGCGCTCTTTATCGGCCTGCAGCTGCGTCCGCTGCTGCTCAACCTTAACCTGCTCTTTGATAAACAGCTCTCCACGACCGGTATGATGATTTGCGAGTCCAACGACCTGCCGCGCCAGCGCTACTCGCTGCGCACGGCCATGCGCGTCATGCTCGATTCCGATTCGTACCGTCGCGAACTGCTCGATCATGCGGTCGCCTTTGAACATCGCTACCCGTACTACATCAAGGGCGGTTTTGCCGCCGTGGTGGGCGTTCAGGTCCTGCTCTTTGTCCTGTCGACGGTTCTCGATATCGACAATAACGGCAAGATCATCCTGCTTGTCATTTGGATCATCTCGGTTATTGCCATCTGCGGCTGGCTGATCAATATCGAATATATCCGAGCGAGCCTCAATACCCAGATGCGCATCTCGGCGCTTTCGGATGAGGACCTGCGTCGCGAGATGCGCGAACACACGGCCGCCATTCCTGCCGCCCGCCACATGTTTGGCCTCAACGCCAGCGAGCGTGGTGCCAAGGGCGGCGATCAGTCCACGGGCCGCTTGCCGCATATCGGCTCGCACCATAAATCTCAGGGCAGCGACAGCACAGCCACAAATGATGGAGATACCACCGCGCTTGGCAAGCACTCCAAAGGAGGTGAGGCATAAATGAAGAACATCCTGCATCTGTTTAAGCGCGATGTCCAAAACGTGTCTCGCTCCGTGATCGGCTTGGTTGTCGTGATGGGCCTCATTATCGTACCGTGTCTGTACGCGTGGTTTAACATCGCCGGCAGCTGGGATCCGTACGGCAACACCGGCAATCTTAAGATCGCCGTGGTCAACACCGATGAGGGTTACGAGAGCGATTTGATCCCCGTCGAGGTTAACGTGGGCGAAAACGTGACCGCCACCCTACGCGGCAACGAGAGCTTCGATTGGGTTGTGCTCAACAATCGCGAAAAGGCTATCGAGGGCGTTAAGTCGGGCGCGTACTATGCTGCCGTCGTTATCCCCAAAACGTTTAGCGCTGACATGATGACGCTTTTCTCGACCGACGTGAAACACGCCGATATCGAGTTTTACGAGAACCAGAAGGCCAACGCCATTGCGCAGATCGTGACCGAGAAGGGTTCGAGTGCCGTTCAGAGCCAGGTTAACGAAACTTTTACCGAGACCATTACGAGCATCGGTCTTAAGACGGTGTCCAGCCTGCTCGATTACATGAGCACCGACCAGGTCAGCAACTTTATCGCCAACCTGTCCTCGACGCTTGGCGATTCGATTGAGGACCTGCGAGACGTTCAGGCAAATGCTTCGTCGCTGGCGGGCATTTTGAGCTCCACGTCCGATTCGCTGACGTCGGCGAGCGGCATGCTCAAGCAGACCGGTGCCGTCGATGAGTCGACAAAGCAGCTCATGGAACATGCCAAAAGCGGCATCGATGATTCCAAAGAAGCGCTTAAGGCGGCAAACGATGCCATCGATGCCGCAATCGATGGAAGTGCGGGTTCGTTCGACAATGTGTCTGCCGAGCTCGCGAAGGCGTTCGACACCGCAAACCAGCATGTCGACCTTACGGTGTCCCAACTCAACGATGCCGCTGCGGCCCTCAATGCGCGCGCCAAGGATATCGATGCGATGGCCGATCAGCTCCGCAGCCTTGCCGACCAGGTGAGCGATGAGAATTTGAAGGACGGCCTCAAGTCCGCCGCGACGTCGCTGGGCAGAATCGCCGTTGAGTACCGCAACAATGCCAAGGATCTGGCGGCTACCGCGAAGTCTCTCTCCGATAGCATGGCCGAGGTCAACAACTTGCGTGCCGAGGTCGATCAGGCCATCGCTGATGCCAAGGCCGGCATCGCGGGTGCCAAATCCGATTACGATTCCACGTTCTCGGTTAAGGCCAAGGAGCTCAAGAAGACGGTTTCGGGCATTCTGGACTCGCTTGATGGCATCTCGGGCGACCTGGATAGCGCCGTAGGCGGCCTGACCGACGCATCCGGCTCGTTGGCGAAGGGCCTCTCCAAGGCCGCCAAGCTGGTCAACAAGGCTTCCGATCAGCTAGGTGAAGCGTCCGATAAGATCAGTGCGTTTAAGGATGAGCTCGATGGCGCCCTGATGTCGGACGACCTTGCCACGATCAAGACGATGATTGGCAACGATCCCGAGGGTTTGGCCGTGTCGCTTTCCGGTCCCGTCGCGCTCGATCGCAAACCGGTCTATCCGATCCGCAACTACGGCTCGGCCATGGCGCCGTTCTACACGATTCTGTCGCTCTGGGTCGGCTCGATCGTGCTGGCGGCCATGATGAAGGTGTCGGTTGACGATGAGCTTATCAACGAGCTCATCCCCGTACGCCTACACGAGATCTACCTGGGTCGTTACTTGTTCTTTGGCGGTTTGGCTCTGCTGCAGGCAACGCTCGTGTGCGCGGGCGACATCCTGTTCTTTGGCATCCAGTGCGACAACCCGCTGCAGTTTGTGCTGGCGGGCTGGGTCGCGAGTCTCGTGTTCTCCAATATCGTCTACACGCTTACGGTGTCGTTTGGCGATATCGGCAAGGCTTTGGCCGTTGTGCTGCTGGTCATGCAGGTCGGCGGTTCGGGCGGTACGTTCCCCATCGAGATGACCGGCCCTGTGTTCCAGGCGATCTATCCGTTCCTGCCGTTTACCCATGGCATTAACGCCATGCATGCCGCCATGGCTGGCGCCTACCATATGGAGTACTGGGTTGAGCTGGGCATCTTGGCGAGCTATCTGATTCCGTCGCTGGCCCTGGGCGTCATCTTCCGCCGTCCGGTCATCAAAGCCAACGACTGGATCATCGAAAAGCTGGAATCAACTAAGTTGATCTAGTTCAGCCACGTAAACGCCGTCGGAACATCGAGGTCTTCCAGTTTGACACTTTATTATGCTGGATTGCGATGCAACGTTGGTTGTTGTTACAGTAGCGGGGCGTGCCGGGGGTCCGGTGCGCCCTGTTTTTATTTGACCATGAGGCGGCACGCAGCCATACGCGTGCGGACACCACGCCCAGATTGAGTGTGAGGATGTTCCATGGCCCAATACGCTGCCAACGAAATCGAAAACATGCCCGATAGCCCTGTCGCACGGGAGGACCTGGGCGCCGGCGGCACCTCCCGCGGCGCCGGCGCGCGTTCCCCGTTCTTCTGGAAGGTCTTGCTGCTATCGGTGGCGGTCATCTGGGGCTATTCCTTTACCACCATGAAAGATGCGCTCGACACCATTCCGGTGTTCGAACTGCTCTATATTCGTTTTCTTCCGGCTTCGCTGGTTATGTTTGCCATCTTCCACAAACGCATCATCGCGCACTTTAATGCCCGCAACCTTATCGTCGGACTTGGTATGGGCGCACTTATGTGGGGCGCGTACGGTTTGCAGACGATTGGCCTGGCACAGACCACGGCGGGCAAGAGTGCATTTTTGACGGGTACCTATTGCATCCTCGTGCCGTTTGCGAGCTACGTCCTAAGCGGCGAAAAGCTTACCCGTTACAACTTGGGCGCCGCGTTGCTGTGCCTGGCGGGCATTGGTCTGGTGGCGCTCGATAGCGTCGAGTTCAATGTCGGCGATGTCATCACACTGGGCGGTGCGGTCTTCTTTGCCATCCAGATGGCGGTGACGGCCAAATACGGTCGCAAGATGGACATCAACGTCATCACATTTTGGATGTTTGTGGGCAATGGCGTCTTGAGCTTGGCAACGTCGCTGCTATTCGAGACCCAAGCGCCCGCGTCCGTGTGGACGCCGAGCTTTATCGGTGTGATGGCGTTTCTATCGGTGGGCTGTACGTGTGTGGCTCTGCTCATCCAAAACGTCGGCCTGGCGCATGTCCCGGCCTCAACGGGCTCGTTGCTCCTTTCGATGGAGTCGCCTTCGGGTGTGCTGTTCTCGGTGCTGCTGATGGGGGAGGCGCTCACCTCGCGCCTGCTCGCCGGCTTCGCGCTCATCTTTCTTTCGATTATCTTGAGCGAGACGCATTTCGATTTCTTGCGCCGAAAATCTCGCCCGCAATTGTAAACAACTTGTTGCGCCGCCCTCTCAGGGCGGCATTTTTTATGTCATGCCCTTACAGTTGTGCCTTGCACTTTACGCTATCAAAGTGCGTGCTGCAAAAACGTTACTGGAGGGCATCTATGGCACCAGCTCTGTCCGATTTTCAACCGCAACCAGCGCCTCAGGCTACCACAGCGGCGCAGACCGCTATCGGTGACGGTCTTGTCGCAGAAGCTCAGGCTTTTGCAGACGAGCTCGCTGCGTGGCGACACGATCTACACCAGATGCCTGAGCTCGGTAACAATCTTCCGCAGACGTCTGCCTATATCCAGGCACGTCTGGACGAGATGGACATCCCCCATACCACGCTCGTCGACGGTTCCTGCGTCGTTGGCCTGATCGGTGCCGGTGCGGCCGCGGCCGCTCAGGGCAATGGCACGTGCAAGGACGAGCAGGCCGGAACGGTCGTCATGCTCCGAGGCGATATGGATGCCCTGCCCGTTGCCGAGGAATCCGGCGAGCCCTTTGCATCCACCAACGGCTGCATGCACGCTTGCGGTCACGATATGCACGCGACGGCGCTGCTTGGTGCGGCTCGCCTGCTCAAGGCTCGCGAGGCCGAGCTCGTCGACGCCAATGCCACCGTCAAACTGCTGTTCCAGCCGGGCGAGGAGACCTTTGAGGGGGCACGCGCTGCCATCGCCGACGGCTTGCTCGAGAACCCGCGTCCTCAGGCGGCCTTTGCCATGCATGTCAACAGCCAGTCGCCGCTTGGCCTGGTGCTCTACGGCAGTCCGGCGCTTTCGGGCGTGTACGGTTTCCGCGTCACGCTCCAGGGCAAGGGCGGCCATGGCTCGAGCCCCGAGATCTGCATCGACCCCATCGCGGCCGGCGTCCATGTGCACCTGGCGCTCCAGGAGCTTATCGCCCGCGAGGTGCCGGCGGCCAAGGAAGTCGCACTTACCGTTGGTAAGTTTGCTGGCGGCTTGGCGGCCAACGTCATCCCCGACACCTGCGTGCTCGAGGGAACGCTGCGCGGCTTCGATGTTGAGCTCATGGAGCACCTCAAGACCCGCATCGCGGAGGTCGTTAACGGCGTTGCCACAACATATCGTACGCCGGCGACCATCGAGACGCTTTCGGATGTTCCGCCGCTTGTGCTCGACAGCGATATGACTCAGGCGTCGCTTGGCTACGTGGGCGCAGTGCTGCCCAAGGCGGCTTTCTTGCCGCTTTTCCATGCCATGGCGAGTGAGGACTTCGCGCTTATCTCGAGCGAGATTCCGAGTGCGTACTTTACCGTGGGCGCGGCCGTAGCCGACACGGACGAACACTTTGCCCAGCACCATCCCAAGGCGCGTTTTAACGATGCCGAGCTTCCCCTCGGTGCCGCGGCTTATACCGCCGTCGCTTTGGGCTATATCGCCGACCACCGGTAGCACCCAACCTTGCCTTTCAAGCCTGCGGGCATGGCCATAAGGCCTATGCCCTTGTCTTTCAAGGCAATCTTGGGCACTACCGGCGCCCGGCGCAGGCTATTCGTTTGTTAAATAAGGAGCAGTATGCCCCAGCAGCGTAAGTTCTTCCCCGGCTGGCTCGTGGTGGCCTCCGGCTTCGTGATCATGGCCACGTGCTACACGATTTTCGTCAACTGCATGAGCCTGTTCCAACCGCTGATCGTCAGCGACCTCGGGATTACGCTTGCCCAGTACAATATCTCCAACGCTATCTCCACCGTGGTGAGTGTCGTGGGTTCGCTCGTTATCGGCCATGTTGCCGATAAGGTGAGTGGCCGCATATTGGGCTCGCTCACCGTTATCGCTACCTCGGCGGTGCTTGCTGGCATGAGCTTTGTCGGTGAGCTGTGGCAGGTCTACGTGCTCTTTGCCGTTTCGGGCTCCTTTGCGAGCACCTGGATCGTGTGCTTGGCGTGCTCCGTGGTCATGCTCGTGTTCCTGCTGGTATCCGAGCCCATCGCCGCCAAGCTGCGCGCGAGCGTGGCGGGGGAGTAGGCGTCCGTCGCTCTTTTCTGTTCGTCCCGTTCTGTCTGTGGCTGCCCTGGAAGCCGAATGGATGCTCGTACCATCATTCTGTTTCCAAGGCGGCCACGGGCCTACGAAATGATCCGTTTTCCTCCGTCCCCAAGGGGTCGCGTGATCCGAAGGGGACGGAGGAAAACGGATCACAAACAGCGGCGGCGCGTCTGGCCGAACGAGTCCCCATACCCTCGTTCGGTCAGACGCGCCGCCGCGTTTTGTTTTTGTGCCGTATAATGACCACTACCTATGACGCGATACAAAAGAAAGGTGTTTGCCCATGCAGGCACAGAAGGCGGAGGGAACCCGCGACCTTATCGGCGCCGAGATGCGCGCCTGGCAAAAGATGCAGCAGATTGCGGCCGGCGTGTTCGAGCCGTTTGGTTTTAAACCCATCGAGACGCCCGCGATCGAGCAGGTGGACGTGTTTGTCCACGGTATCGGCCAGTCGACCGACGTCGTGCGCAAGGAAATGTTCCGCGTGTTCAGCGGTGCCAACCTGGAGCGCGTCTTTACCGAGGGCACCGACACCAAACTCAAGCCCAAGCAGCGCCTGGCACTTCGCCCCGAGGGCACGGCCGGCGTGGTGCGCGCCGTCGTCGAGAACAATCTGGTGCCCCAGGGCTCCACGCCGTTTAAGGCGTACTACGCCGAGGCCATGTTCCGCGGCGAGCGTCCCCAGAAGGGCCGCCTGCGCCAGTTCCACCAGGTGGGCATCGAGTGGCTCGGCGCTCCCGATCCGGCGGCAGACGCCGAGTGCATCATCATGCTCATGGAGTTCTACAAGCGCCTGGGCTTCGACCTTTCCAAGCTTCGTCTGCTCATCAACTCGATGGGTGACGCCCAGTGCCGTCCGGCTTACCGCGAGCAGGTCAAGCAGTTCATCCTCGATCACGCAGACGAGATGTGCGATGAGTGCCGCGAGCGCGCCGAGCTCAACCCGCTGCGTGCCTTTGACTGCAAGAACGACCACTGCCGCGAGATCATGGCCGACGCCCCGCTGATGGGCGACAACCTGTGCGACGAGTGCCGCGAGCACTACGAGCAGGTCAAGCGCTATCTGGATGCCGCCGGTATCGAGTATGTCGAGGATCCCACCTTGGTGCGCGGCCTGGACTACTACACCCGTACTGTCTTTGAGGTCGAGGCCCCTGGCGCCGGCGTCGGCTCCATCGGCGGCGGCGGCCGCTATGACGGCCTCGTCGAGCTCGAGGGCGGCAAGCCCACGGCAGGCGTCGGCTTCGCCGTCGGTTTTGAGCGCGCCCTGCTGGGCCTGCAGGCCTTTGGCAGCGACCTGGGTGCCGAGGAGGTCCCGTGCGTCTACGTCGCCAATGCCGGCAAGGAGCTGCGTCAGAACGTCTTTACCATTACGCAGCAGCTTCGCGCCGCAGGGATTGTGACCGAGGCCGACTATCAGGGCCGTTCGCTCAAGGCCCAGTTTAAGCAGGCCGATAAGGTGGGCGCCAAGCTCATCCTGGTCCTGGGCGGCGACGAGCTTGCCGCCGGCAAGGTCAAGGTGCGCGACATGCAGAGCCATGACGAGGTTCTCGTCGATCTGGCCAACGTCGTCGAGGCGGTTCGCGAGCGTCTGTAGTGCATGATTTTTGAGCTGCGGACCCGCTAACATGTCCCGCTCGCGACGAGCTATTGTTACGGGGGTGTTTCGCATTTATGCGGAATGCCCTCGTTTGCATATGCCGCCCACCGAGAAATACGACCATTTGGGGCAAAAACCCTTGCAATGCAGAAAATACTTTTGTGTGGTAAAGCGCAATCAGTGTCGAAAGTATTTCTCAAGCGCCTATAATGAATACCGCATGTTACGTGCATAGAAGGAGGAATGGGAGGAAACGTGGCTGAGAACCTAAGCAACCAGTCTGTACCCGAAGCCGCGGCGCGCGTCGCTGCCGTGGTCAACCGCCTCGTTAACCGAATCGGCTCGAATGCCGAGTCCAGGGAGCGTCTCGCCGAGATCGAGATCCCCGAGGAGCTGCGCGATAATCTGGCGCTGTTCCTGCGCCTGGAACGTCGTGTGCTTAGCGAGTATGATCCCGAGATCGCGGACCTGTTCGACAAGATTTTGACAGCCGAGATTGTGGCCAATGCTGGCAACCCCGGTAGCCGCGCTGCCGACGAGTCCGTTGACGAACAGGGCGTGCCCACTGCCGACGAGCCCACCGCCGTGGCGTTTCGCGAAGTCGTCGATTTGATTGACAGCCTGCCGCTTGATAAGCAGCAGGTCATCGTTCGCGCCTTTACGAGCTTCTTCCACTTGGCAAACCTGTCGGAGGAGAACTACCGTGTGGCGCAGCTGCGCGAGCGCGAGGCCGGCGCATCGACCGATACCGAGGTCGATCCCGCCAACGAACTCACCGTCGCCTATCACCAGTTGGTAAACGAGATGGGCGTCGAGGGTGCCAATGAGCTGCTCGGCAAGCTCGAGTTCCACCCTGTCTTTACCGCACATCCCACCGAGGCCCGTCGTAAGGCCGTCGAGGGCAAGATTCGCCGTATCTCCAACCTGCTGGAGGAGCGTCCGCGTTTGGGCGGCTCCGACCTGGTGGAGAACGAGCGCCATATGCTGCAGGAGATCGACGCCCTGGTGCGTACGAGCCCCATCGCGCTCAAGAAGCCCACGCCGGTCGAGGAAGCCGATACCATCATCGACATCTTTGATAACACGCTGTTCGACGTTATCCCCGTCATCTATCGTCGTTTTGACGACTGGGTGCTGGGCGACAAGGCCGGTACCGTGCCGCCGCTGTGCCCGGCGTTCTTCCATCCCGGCAGCTGGATCGGTTCCGACCGCGACGGTAACCCCAACGTCACCGCCAAGGTGAGCCGTGAGGTCGCCGCCAAGTACTTTACCCACATGGTGCTCAAGCTCGAGGACAAGTGCCGCCGCATCGGCCGCAACCTCACGCTCGAGGCCACCTACAGCAAGCCGTCTGCCGAGCTCATCAACCTGTGGAACCATCAGGTCGAGATGAGTACCCAGTACACGGCCCGCGCCGAGCTGATTTCCGAGCACGAGCCGCATCGCGCCGTCATGCTCGTCATGGCCGACCGTCTGAACGCCACCGTGCGCCGTATCACCGACACCATGTACCACAGCGCCGACGAGTTCCTGGATGACCTGCGCGTCGTCCAGCGTTCGCTTGCTGCCTGCGGTGCCGTCCGTGCCGCCTACGGTCCGGTCCAGACCATCATCTGGCAGGTCGAGTCCTTCGGCTTCCATATGGTCGAGATGGAGTTCCGTCAGCACTCCGTGGTGCACGCCCGCGCCCTCAAGGATATCCACGAGAACGGTATCCATGGCGACCTGCAGCCCATGACGCGCGAGGTCATCGATACCTTCCGCGCTATCGGCTCCATCCAAAAGCGCTACGGCAAGAAGATGGCGCACCGCTACATCATCTCGTTCACCAAGAGCGCCCAGCATGTGGCCGACGTCTTTGAGCTTGCCCACCTGTCCTTTGCACACGAGGAGGATGTTCCCGAGCTCGACGTGATCCCGCTGTTCGAGCAGCTCGAGGACCTCGAGGGCTGTGTCGACGTGCTCGACCAGATGCTTACGCTGCCCGTGGTGCAAAAGCGCCTTGCCCAGACCAACCGCCGCATGGAGGTCATGCTGGGCTATTCCGACTCCTCCAAGGACGCCGGTCCTACCACGGCCATGCTCGCGCTGCACTCCGCGCAGGAGCGCATCGCCAAGTGGGCCGAGAAGAACGATATCGACCTGGTGCTCATGCACGGTCGCGGCGGTGCCGTGGGCCGTGGTGGCGGCCCGGCCAACAAGGCCGTGCTGGCGCAGCCCAAGGGTTCGGTCAACTGCTTCTTTAAGCTCACCGAGCAGGGCGAGGTCATCTTTGCCCGTTACGGCAACCGCACGCTGGCTCAGCGCCATGTTGAGTCCGTTGCTGCCGCAACGCTTTTGCAGTCGGCCCCGAGTGTCGAGAAGACCAACACCGAGACCACGCAGAAGTTCTGGGATATGGCCGAGAAGCTCAACACCGCAAGCCACGAGCGCTATCTGGACCTGCTGAACACCGAGGACTTTACACCGTGGTTCTCGACCGTGACGCCGCTGACCGAGGTCGGTCTGCTGCCGATCGGCTCGCGTCCGGCCAAGCGCGGTCTGGGTGCGAAGTCACTCGACGACCTGCGTACCATTCCGTGGATCTTCAGCTGGAGCCAGGCGCGCATTAACCTGGCCGCTTGGTACGGCCTGGGCACCGCCTGCGAGCAGCTTGGCGATCTTGACCAGCTCAAGGCTGCCTACCAGGAGTGGCCGTTCTTCCGCACCTTTATCGACAATATTGAGATGTCGATCGCCAAGACCGATCAGCGCATCGCCAAGATGTATCTGCACCTGGGCGACCGCGATGATTTGTCCGAGAAGGTCTTCACCGAGATGCAGCTCACCCGTAAGTGGGTCCTTGCCATCGTCGGTGACGAGTGGCCGCTGCAGCGCCGCCGTGTGCTTGGCTGTGCCGTTCGCGTGCGCAACCCCTATGTCGACGCTCTGTCCATCGCCCAGGTCCGCGCCCTTCGCGAGGTGCGTATGAACCAGGACGAGATGGCCGAGGAGAAGAAGGCCGAATACATGAGCCTGATTCTTTCGACTGTGACCGGCGTCTCGGCAGGATTGCAGAACACGGGGTAATCGATAGCCCTGTGGCTCTCACCGGGACCCGATGGGTTTCCCTCTGAATGCGTCCTCGCACTTGAAGCCCCCTTATCCTGCTCCTTCGGAGCTGCGGATAAGGGGGCTTCGTGCTGCGGAGTGCATTCAGAGGGAAACCCATCGGATCCCTTCGTCCTCGGTCTTCTGGGGTTAAAGCTAAAGGGAATAAGGCGCGCTTCGCGCATAGCGTGGAGTGCGGCGAGGGCTTCTTGCGTCCTGCGGAGTGTGCCTAAAAGTAAACTAATGGCGGGCCCTGCGATGTCCGGTCTTCGGCGGATTACTGGCTGGGGGAATTAATGGCGCGCTTCGCGCGTTTGGAAGGGGCTTCGTGCTGCGGAGTGCATTCAGAGGGAAACCCATCGGGTCCTTTCGTCCTCGGTTTACGGCGGATCAGCCGCTGGGTGAGGGTGGTGCTTGGGGCGACGTGCAAAAAAAGGAGTTTTCAGCAGCCAAAGATTGGTGCATAAGGCTATGGGTGACGTTTGCGGCCCCTGTTGATGCTTTTGCACGACGATTGGGCTTTGGTGATATTCATATATGGCTGGTTTCTCGCCGCATGCTATTCAGATGGGTCGAGTCATGAGGACTATCTACTTTTTGAAAGACTTTTGACACCAAAATCTTATCTCGCGATGCTGAATACTCGCAAAAATGCACGCTCCGGAGGGCACTACCCTGTTACGGCTAGAAATCCATGCGCCATTTTATGCAATTAATTAACGCATTTATGCAAAATGGCTTACGTGCGTACGTCTCGGGGTAGATGTTTGCCTCGGCGCTGCGTAAGTCATCCTGTCTGTAGTGTCTTTGACAGGCGGCCGCGGTCCCGTTTGGGGTCGCGGCTGTTTTGTTGTGGGTCAAATATGAACGTTGTGTTAATGAGTCGGTGGACGGTGGTGTTTTTCGGTGAGCGGCGTATCCTTCCAACGGTTTATCTAGTGTGTCAGTTGAAAGGAAGAGGGCGCTCGTCATTGTTTGAATGTGAACTGCCGTTTGACCACAAGACGTTGCATCTGGAGCTCGAGGATAAGAACTTCGCGGGTGTGATGGAAGGTCATCAAAACGAGTTTAAGACCACGAAATCGCAGGAAGAGCTGGTAGAGGAGTCGCTTGCCAACCCTTATGGCTCGCCTTCGCTCGAGGAGCTTTGTGCTGACAAGAAGGATATCGTCATCATTAGCTCCGATCATACGCGTCCCGTTCCCTCGCGTGTGACGATGCCTATTCTGCTGCATCACATCCATTCCGCTGCACCCGAGGCTCGAGTGCGTATTTTGGTTGCTACGGGTATGCACCGTCCGTCGACGCACGAGGAACTCGTCAACAAGTATGGCGAGGAGATTGTTGCCAACGAGGAAATTGTTATGCACGTCGCGACTGACGACAGCATGATGAAAAAGATTGGCACCCTGCCTTCTGGTGGCGAGTGCATCATCAACAAGATTGCCGCCGATTGTGATCTGCTGCTTGCCGAGGGCTTTATTGAGCCGCACTTCTTTGCCGGTTTCTCTGGTAGCCGCAAGTCCGTCTTGCCTGGCATCGCCAGCTACAAGACCATCATGTACAACCACAACGGTCAGTTTGTGAACGATTCCCATTCGCGTGCCGGCAACCTGTGCCACAACCACGTGAGCGAGGACATGTTTGCCGCTGCCGAGATGGCTCACCTTGCCTTTGTGCTCAACGTGGTGCTCAACGGCAAGCATGAGGTTATCGGCTCCTTTGCAGGCGACATCCATAAGGCACACGAGGCTGGCTGCGAGTTCGTGAAGAGCCTTGCCGGCGTTGAGCCCGTCGAGTGCGAGATCGCCATCACCACCAACGGCGGCTACCCGCTCGACCAGAACATCTATCAGGCCGTGAAGGGCATGTGCTCTGCCGAGGCTACGCTTCCCGAGGGCGGTGTGATCATCGACGTCGCCGGCTGTGCCGACGGTCACGGTGGCGAGGGCTTCTATCACAACATCGCCGACAACGATCCGGCGGAGTTTGAGCGTGCCTGCATCGACCGTCCTAAGGACGAGACCCTGCCCGACCAGTGGACGAGCCAGATCTTTGCCCGCATCCTGGCGCATCACCCTGTGATCATGGTCACCGACCTGTGCGATCACCAGATGATCAAGGATATGCACATGACGCCGGTCAACACCCTCGATGAGGCGCTCAAGCTCGCCTTTGAGATGAAGGGTGCCGATGCCAAGGTGGCCGTCATTCCCGATGGCCTGGGCGTTGTCGTCGCACAGCACTAGTACGCGGCCTAAACGAATCGTTTATAACCGACAAGAAAGATAAGGTTTTATGCTTACCAAACTCCTCTGCGAATTCGGCGCAACGGCCCTCATGATCATCTTTGGCGTGGGCGTGCACTGCGATACCGTGCTTAAGGGTACCAAGTATCAGGGCTCCGGCCATATGTTTGCCATCACCACTTGGTCTTTTGGCATCTCGGTCTGCCTGTTTGTCTTTGGTGGCGCCGTGTGCATGAACCCGGCTATGGTGCTTGCCCAGTGCATCGTCGGTCTGGTGCCGTGGAGCAGCTGCATCCCCTTCATGATTGCCGATATGCTCGGCGGCTTTGCGGGTGCCGTGATCGCATGGTTGATGTATGCCGATGAGTTCAAGGCTTCCGATGGTGTCATCGATCCCATTGCTCAGCGCAACATCTTCTCGACCAACCCCACCACCGAGGGTACGAACTATGCCCGTAATTTCTTCTGCGAGGCTATCTGCACCTTTGTGTTCATCAGCGCCATCCTTGCTGCTGCTAACCGTGCTGGCGAGAACGTCCTGATGCTCGCTATCTGCGTCGGTCTGATCGTTTGGGCTGTTGGCATGGGCATGGGCGGCATCACCGGCTTCGCCATGAACCAGGCTCGTGACCTTGGTCCTCGCATGGCCTATCAGGTGCTGCCGATCAAGAACAAGGCCGACAACAACTGGAAGTACGGCCTGCTCGTTCCTGGCATCGCGCCGTTTGTCGGTGCCGCTCTGGCCGCACTGTTTGTGCACGGTTTCTTGGGCATGTTCTAGTCTGAGGCTACATAGTTGTCCGCTGACCGCATGGGGTAACTTCCCAGCGCGTCCTCGGACATGCAAAAAGGCTCGCTGCGCACTTCGTGCGGCGAGCCTTTTTGCGTCCTGCGGAATGCGCTGGGAAGTTACCCCATGCGGTCAGCTGCGGGGTCTTTGTTGCGTTCGTACAAGCAACCCAACATATATATCTGAATTTGGATGGGAGGGGCTTGTTGCTGGTAGGGGCGTTGGGCTGTTGTCGATACTTTGGGATGGATTGTGCTTTGGGTTGGGGCGGAACTTTGGGATGAGGGGTTTGCTTAGTTGAAGAGGGGCTTTATGGCCGAGAGGTAGTCTTTGGCTACGTCGGCCTTATCTGCTTCGAAGTTGTGCCAGGCCCACCATTGGACCATTCCTACGAAGCTTGAGGCTATGTGGTGTAGTAAGAAGCTGCGGTCCATGGTGCCGGCGGGGCCTGTGGGGTCGGCGGGGACGGTTTCGGCTGCTCGTGACATGATGGTCTTGCGGAGACAGTCGGCGAAGACGCGCGAGCCGGCTCCGGCTACGAGGGCTCGAACGCCCTGACGGCGTTCCCAGAGGTTGTTGAGGATATGCTCGACCTGCACGAGTGGGTCGTCGAGCGGTGTGCCATCGTCGTCGAGGGCGTGGGTGCAGATGTCGCTCACGAGCTCGGACAGTAGGTCGTCTTTGCTCTTAAAGAGGCCGTAGAATGTCGCGCGGCCTACGTGGGCGCGCGCGATGATGTCGCCGACGGTGATCTTGCCGTAGTCCTCTTCGCGTAGCAGCTCGGAGAACGCCGCGACGATCGCGGCGCGGCTTTTGGCCTTGCGGGCATCCATGGCTATGCGTCCTCGTCAACGAGTAGACAACGGAGCGTGCCGGAGCAACCCTCGTAGGGGCGCTTGCCGGCGCCGTAGCCGACGGCTTCGATGTGGTAGCGTGCCGGCAGGTGCTCGGACGTGCGCAGCGCGGTGACGATGGCGGCGCCCGTGGGCGTCACGAGCTCGCCGGCGACCGGTGCAGGCGTGAGGGCGATATTGCCCGCCTGGCACAGGTTGACGACAGCGGGGACGGGAATGGGCATGAGGCCGTGGGCGCAGCGAATGGTGCCGTGGCCCTCGGAAAGCGACTCGACCACGATGTCCTCAATACCCAGGTCGTCGAGGCAGATGGCGACCGAGCAGACGTCGACGATGGAATCGACGGCGCCTACCTCGTGGAACATGACGGTCTCGGGCGTTTTGCCGTGGGCCTTGGCCTCGGCGGCGGCGAGCGCGGTAAAGATGGCGAGCGCACGACGCTTGGCGCCATCGCTTAGCTGCGAGCCATCGATGATGGCGGTGACGTCCGCCAAAGAACGGTGGTGATGGTGGTGGGCGTGATGATGGCCCTCGTGGCCATGACCGTGGGCCTCATGGTCATGGTCGTGGCAGTGCTCGTGCTCGCCATGGTCATGATGGTGGTGTTCGTGTTCGTGTACATGCTCGACAGCTGCTTCGTTGCCGTAGAGCCAGGCCATATCGTGATCGTGGTTCTCGAGCTCCTCTGCAAGCTGGACATCGAAATCGCAGGCGTCGATGCCGTGCTTGTTTACGCGCGTCACGGCAATCGAAAAGCCGTCGACCGGCAGCGTGGCGAGCTGCTCGTGCAGATGCTCCTCGCTGGCGCCCAGGTCGAGCAGGGCCGCGACGGTCATATCGCCGCTGATGCCCGAGGTGCCGTCGATGATAAGCGTATGCTGATGGTTGGACATGGAATGCTCCTTAGCGGGCGCGGGGTGTGCCGGCGCTCAGATGATTGATAAGACTTGCCTGGTATGCGGCACCAAAGCCGTTGTCGATATTGACGACCGAAACGCCGCTGGCGCAGGAGTTGAGCATGGCGAGCAGCGCGGCTACGCCACCAAAGCTCGCGCCGTAGCCCACGCTGGTGGGAACGGCAATGACCGGACAGCTCACCAGGCCGCCGATAACGCTCGCCAGCGCGCCTTCCATGCCGGCGATGGCGATGACCACCTGCGCCTGGGCAAGTTCCTCGGCATGCGCGAGCAAGCGGTGCAGGCCGGCGACGCCTACGTCGTAGAGGCGGTCGACCTCGTTGCCGTAGAACTCGGCCGTCAACGCGGCTTCCTCGGCGACGGGCAGGTCGCTCGTGCCGGCGCAGGCGACGACAACGCGTCCGTTACCGGTGGGGGAGGGCTTGCCACCCACCAGGGCGAGCTGGGCGTTCGGGGCATATCCCAGGTCGATGTCGTTGCCGAGAAGCTCCGAGGTACGGGCTGCTTTTTCGCTGTCCAGGCACGTGACCAGGATGCGCTCCTGACCGGCATCGCGCAGCGCTTCGATAATGGCGGCAATTTGCTCGGCGGTTTTACCGGCGCCGTAGACAACCTCGCCGGCTCCCTGGCGCACCCCGCGCGAAAGATCGAGCTGCGCAAAACCCAGATCGGCGGTTGGCGCCGTCTGGAGGCGCGTGAGGGCGACTGCCGGGGTGACTACTCCGTCGGCAACATCGCTCAGCAATTGCTCAAGATCTCGCTTATCCATATATGTTCCCTTCGACGGCGCAAAGTCTAGCACTCAAAGGGTATGTTTCCGAACACTAAGAAAAAATTGTTCGGAAACTATAGGACAGACTGATTCTATTGTTAGAAGGATCGACTAGTCGCGCAGGATGATATCCATGGCGAGCATCAGATTGCGCTCGTCGATGGCAAACGGGGCGGCCTCGCGCGTCTTGGGCTTGGCGCAAAATGCGATGCCCGTGCCCGCGGCCTGAATCATGGGGATGTCGTTGGCGCCGTCGCCGATCGCGACGGTGTGGGCCATATCGACGCCGCACTCAACTGCCCAATCCAGCAGTTGGATGAGCTTGGATTCCTTGGTCACAATGTCTGCCGCCAGCTTGCCGGTGAGCTTGCCGTCCACGACTTCCAGGCGGTTGGCCAGGCAAAAATCGATGCCCGCGGCGGCCACGATCTTGTCGGCGACCTCATGAAAGCCGCCGCTTACCACGCCGACCTTCCAGCCCTTGCTGTGCGCCGAGCGCACAAGCTCCAGCGCGCCGGGGGTAAACGTCACGCGCTCAAAGGTACGCTCGAACACGCTCTCATCCAAGCCGGCAAGCAGCCCCACGCGCTCCTCGAGCGCCTGCTTAAAGTCGAGCTCGCCGCGCATGGCACTCTCGGTGATCTGCGCTACTTGCTCTCCCACGCCGGCTTCCTCGCCCAACAGGTCGATGACTTCCTGGTTGATGAGCGTGGAGTCGATATCCATAACGATGAGGCGTGCAGTCATGGCGGGCCTTTCCGAGTGCAGTTGTATTGGGGCACATTGTCGCACGCGGCGCGCCTGGGCGACGGCCAGGCCGCGTCAATTGTTTCGTCTCCGTCAAGTCTTTGGGCAAGAGTTGCTTTTTCGCGGTACATCGACGCGGGTGCGATAAGATAGAACGCCATGTCCGGCTGCGCGGTTTACGCAGGCTGGGCAAATCTGTACGACGCTGCCCGGAACGACACGGGGCGGCACAGATCCATAAAGGAGGATCACTGGTATGAGCCAGACCCGTCCCATTGACGAGCATTCCATGCACACCCGTACCTGCGGCGAGCTTCGCTTCGAGAACGTGGGCGAAGAGGTCACCCTCACCGGTTGGGTGAGCCGTCGCCGCGACCACGGCGGCCTTATCTTCTGCGACCTTCGCGACCGCGAGGGCATCACGCAGCTCACCTTCGACCCCGAGCACTCCGATGGCGATGCCTTTAAGATCGCCGAGACCATGCGTCCCGAGTGGCCCATCAAGATCCACGGCGTCGTGCGCGCTCGTGGCGAGGAGACCACCAACACCAAGCTCGCGACCGGCGAGATCGAGGTCCTGACCGACCACGCCGAGGTGCTCAACACGTCCGTCACCCCGCCGTTCCAGATCGAGGACGGCATCGAGACCAGCGAGGACACCCGCCTGCGCTATCGCTATCTGGATCTCCGTCGTCCCGAGATGATGGCCAACCTCAAGCTGCGCTCCGACTTTACCTTTGCCATTCGCGAGGCGCTGCACAACCGTGAGTTCATGGAGGTCGAGACGCCCTCCCTGTTTAAGTCCACGCCCGAGGGCGCCCGCGACTTCATCGTCCCCAGCCGCATCCAGCCGGGTAACTTCTACGCCCTGCCGCAGTCCCCGCAGCTTCTGAAGCAGCTGCTCATGGTCGGTGGCGTCGAGCGCTACTACCAGGTTGCCAAGTGCTTCCGCGACGAGGACCTGCGTGCCGACCGTCAGCCCGAGTTCACCCAGGTCGATATCGAGATGTCCTTCGTGGACCAGAACGATGTCATGAGTGCGCTCGAGGAGGTCCTGGCCGACGCCTTCGGCCGCATGGGTGTCGAGATGCCCACGCCGCTGCGTCGCATGGACTACTGGGAGGCCATGGACACCTATGGCTCCGACAAGCCCGATACCCGCTATGGCATGCACTTGGTCGACCTGACCGACATCTTTGCCAACTCCAAGTTCAAGGTCTTTGCGACCGCCGCAAACGAGGAGGGCTCTGTCGTCAAGGCCATCAACGCCAAGGGCGCCGGCGCCTGGGCACGTGCCAAGATCGATAAGCTTGCCGGCGTGGCCTCCACGTTTGGCGCCAAGGGCCTGGCTTGGATCGCCTTCCGTGAGGACGGCTCCATCAACAGCCCCATCGTCAAGTTCTTCTCGGACGAGGAGATGGCGGCTCTGCGCGAGCGCATGGACGTCGAGCCCGGCGACCTTGTGATGTTCGCCGCCGGCCCGCGCCTGCTCTCCGACGAGATCCTGGGCGGCATGCGTTCCCACATGGCCAATGCGCTCGAGATCAAGCGCGAGGGTCACGACTTCCTGTGGGTCGTCAACTTCCCGCTGTTCCATTGGGACGAGGATCGCAAGGCCTATGCTGCCGAGCATCAGCCCTTTACCCTGCCGACCGAGACCGACATCGCCAAGATCGAGGCCGATCCGCTGGCAGCCGGTTCGTGCACCTACGACTTTGTCATGGACGGCTTTGAGGCCGGCGGCGGCGGTATGCGTATCCACAACGCCGAGATGCAGATGTCCATGCTCAAGCTCCTGGGCTTTACCGAGGAGCGCGCCGAGTCGCAGTTCGGCTTCCTCATGGAGGCCCTCAAGTTTGGTGCGCCCCCGATGGGCGGTTTCGCTCTGGGCCTGGACCGCGTGTGCATGCTGCTCACCGGTTCCGACTCCATCCGCGACGTCATGGCGTTCCCTAAGACGGCCAGCGGCTCCGACCTTATGTCGGGCGCTCCGAGTGCCGTTTCCGGCGCCCAGCTCAAGGACGTCAGCCTGCGCCTGATGTAGGCGAGCGGCTACATATTGCCCGCAACGAGGGAAGGACGCGTGCCTTCCCTCGTTTTTTATGCGCCGAGGTCGTGAGGGCATGGGGTGACCGGACGTCGAGGAAACTGCGTCCCGGAATTTGCGTCCAGAATGGGATGTACTTTCCGCCAGGGTCGCTCAGCGGAAACTGCGTCCCAGAATCCAGCCAAATAACGGGTCGCACTTTCCGGTTGAGCCTTCTGGCGGAAACTGTGTCCCATCATTGACGCTCGAAATGGGATGCGGTTTCCGTCCCGCCCTCAACAAGCATCTAACGCTACAATAACTACCACGTGGCTGGGTTTTGCCGGCCGAATGTGCGATGCCGCGGGAGGGGACATGGTCGAGTTTACAAAGACGATTAAAGATCCGTTGGGATTGCATGCCCGCCCGGTTGCGCTGCTCTATGACATTATCGCCAAGCATCGTAGTGACGTGTCGGTCAGTATTGGCGATCGCCGCACGGATGGACGCGATGTCATGGGGCTCATGGCTCTCTACGGTGAGTGCGGCGAGGACATCGTGTTCCGTGTTTCGGGCGTGGATGAGGCCTCCTGCGTCACGTCGATCAGAAACCTCTCGCTCTAATCTCAACAATGCAACAAAGGGGACAGTCTCCTTTGTTGCATAAATTGGTATGACAAGGCACCGCAAAGAGATGGTCTTTGCGGTGCCTCTTTTGTTTCGTATAGGAAACTTTTTCGAAATCTGAATGGGGACCCTTTCCAAAAAGTTAACCACGTGTTAGTTTACTAAAGCAAACATAGACGTGGTTAACTTTTATCGCGTCGATGTGAAGGACGAACTGACGTTAGGAGCCACTCATGTCTTGCGGACCGCAGATGCCGGCAATGCCGCTTTCGATGGTAAAAGCGGGCGAAACCGTGCGCGTGTCTCGTGTAAAGGGCAATGAGGACATGAAGCACCACCTCAAGGACCTCGGCTTTGTCGAGGGCAGCGAAATCCACGTGGTGAGCTCGAGCGGCGCCAATATCATCGTTACGGTGCTGGGCGCACGCTTTGGTATCGATTCCAAGGTTGCCATGCACATCATGACCGTCGGTTAGTCTGCAGCATTTCATAAAAACCGAAAGGGGGACAAGAGGATGAAGACGTTGGGTGACGTTAAGGTGGGCGAGAGCTCCACCATCGTCAAGCTTCACGGTGAGGGTGCGCTTCGCCGCCACCTTATGGACCTGGGGCTCATCAAGGGCACTTCGTTCAAGGTCGTGAAGGTTGCACCGCTCGGTGATCCGGTCGAGATCAACGTGCGCGGCTACGAGCTTTCCATCCGCAAGGAGGAGGCCGCCGTCGTCGAGGTTCAGTAAGGACTCGCGGCGCATATTTCTGCAGATAAAGTTAGGTTTTTCTAACTTAATGCAGCATCTTTGAAGCACATTATCCAGCCTGCGCGGAGAAAGCAGCGCAGACATACAAGGAAGAAGGATTGAATGGCGGATTCTCAGATCCATGTCGCGCTGGCGGGTAACCCCAACTGCGGCAAGACCACGCTTTTCAACCTGATTACCGGCGCCAACGGCTACGTTGGCAACTGGCCCGGCGTCACGGTTGAGAAAAAGGAAGCCAAGCTCCTAAGCGACAAGAACGTTACCATCACGGACCTCCCTGGCATCTACTCGCTTTCCCCCTACAGCCCCGAGGAGCAATGCTCGCGCGATTACCTCATGAGCGGCGAGCCCGATGTTGTCGTCCAGGTTGTCGACGCCACCAACCTCGAGCGCAACCTGTATCTGGCGCTTCAGGTTATCGAGACCGGCCTGCCCGTGGTCGTTGCCCTCAACATGGCCGACCTGGTCGAGAAGAACGGCGACAAGATCGACACGGACAAGCTCTCCAAGAAGCTCGGCTGCCCGGTCATGATGATCTCGGCCCTTAAGAACAAGGGTATTAAGGAGCTGTTCGAGCAGGTCAAGAAGTCCGCTGCTTCCAAGGGCCAGGTGCCGGAGCACAAGTTCGACTCCTCCATCGAGGACGTTCTGGACCACATCGAGAATAACCTGCCTGCGAGCGTTCCCGCCAACAAGCGTCGCTACTACGCCGTCAAGCTGTTTGAGCGCGATGCAGACGCCTGCAAGCTCATCAACCTCACCAAGGAGAAGGCCGCTCGCGTGGAGCAGCTGGTCGCCCAGTGCGAGCAGGACTGCGACGACGACGCCGAGTCCATCATCACCGGCGAGCGTTACGGCGTGATTGCCCACATCATTGACGAGTGCCTCACCAAGGCTCCGGCCAAGATGAGCACCTCCGAGAAGATTGACCGTGTGGTTACCAACCGTATCCTGGGCCTGCCGATCTTTGTCGTCATCATGTTCTGCGTGTACTACATCGCCGTTTCTACCTTGGGCGGCACAGTGACCGACTTCACCAACGACCAGCTCTTCGGCACCGACGGTTGGTACGTGCTCGGTCAGGGCCGCGACGCCTACGACGCGGCCGTCGAGGCTGCGGGCGACAATGCCGACTCGGTCGACCCGGCACAGTACGGCCCCTATGTCCCGGGTATCACCACCGTGGTGCACGACGCCCTTGTGGCGGGCGGTACCGAGGACGGCGGTCTGGTCGATTCGCTGGTCTGCGACGGCATCGTCGGCGGCCTGGGTGCCATCTTTGGCTTTGTGCCGCAGATGTTCCTGCTGTTCGTGATGCTGTCTTTTCTGGAGGACTGCGGCTATATGGCTCGCGTCGCCTTCATCATGGACCGCGTGTTCCGCCGCTTTGGCCTGTCCGGTAAGTCATTCATCCCCATGCTCGTGTCCTCGGGCTGCGGCGTCCCCGGCGTCATGGCCACCAAGACCATCGAGAACGAGAAGGACCGCCGCATGACGGTCATGACCACCACGTTTATTCCCTGTGGCGCTAAGCTGCCGATCATCGCCCTGCTCATGGGTTCCATCATCGGCGATTCTTCCACCACCGCCGCGTGGATCAGCCCGCTCTTCTACTTCCTGGGCGTCTTTGCCGTCATCGCCTCGGGCCTCATGCTCAAGAAGACCAAGCTCTTCGCCGGCCGCCCGACGCCGTTCGTTATGGAGCTTCCTGCCTACCACTTCCCGGCGATCCGCTCTTGGGCGCTGCACGTGTGGGAGCGCTGCTGGGCCTTTATCAAGAAGGCCGGCACGGTCATCTTCGCGTCCACTGTCGTGGTTTGGTTCCTGTCCAACTTTGGTAGCTACAACGGTTCCTTTGGCTTCCTGCCTGCGATGGACGGCATCCCCGAGGAGTTCATGGACTACTCCGTGCTTGCCATGCTCGGCAACCTGGTCGCCTGGATCTTCGCCCCGCTCGGCTTTAGCACCTGGCAGGCCACCGCACTGACTGTCTCTGGCCTCGTCGCCAAGGAGAACGTCGTCGCCACCGCCGGTTCGCTGCTCTCCGTTGCCGACGCCGGCGAGACCGACCCGAGCCTGTGGACCGCGTTCGCCGGCATGTTCCCGACTATGGGCGCTTGCGTTGCCTTTGGTGCGTTCAACCTGCTGTGCGCACCGTGCTTTGCCGCCATTGGCACCATCCGCAACCAGATGGACTCCGGCAAGTGGACCGCGATTGCCATCGGCTACGAGTGCGCCTTCGCTTGGGTGATCGGCCTGTTCATCAACCAGTTCTACAACCTGCTTGTGTTGGGACAGTTTGGTATCTGGACGGTTGTGGCCATCGTGCTGCTGGTTGCGATGCTCTTCCAGATTTTCCGTCCCATGCCCAAGCATGCATGGACCGACGAGGACGAGACCAACGCTGCTTCCGCCGCAGTTTCCGCTTAAGTCCGAATAAGGATTAGCCCCTTTCCACGAGCCCGGGTGTCCCAGCGACACTCGGGCTTTTTGGTGGGAGAGATATGGCATTTCCGCAGATAAAACTGACCAAATTCAACTTGTCCCTTTTTGGTAGGTGGAGAATGGGGTAAAGTAAGTGATGGTTAACTAGAGGAGGCTTGCTATGGCACCTATCGATTTTGTTGTACTGGCTGTTATCGGCGTTGCGTTTGTCGCCGTGTGCGTGCGCATCTACCGCAAGGGCACCTGCGCCGACTGCGCTCAGGGTGGCGTTTGCACGGGGCATTGCTCCAACAAAAAGACGTGCGCTGCACTTAAGGGCGTAGACAAAATCGCCGAAGACTTGGGCCGCGGTATTCATTAGTCGACCGGCGTTTGGGCATGTTTGACTACGGATACGGCAGTTGCTGATACGATAGGTACGTTAGCAACTGCCGCCGAGCGGCTCAAACGAAAGGAAGCCTAGTATGGAGTCCTCCGCCTATCCGATGCTCTTTAGCCCGATCAAGGTCGGTACGACCGAGGTCAAGAACCGCGTCTTTATGCCGCCGGTATCCACCAACCTGGCCGATCATGGCTATGTGACCGACGACTTGGTCGATCATTACCGTGCCCGCGCCAAGGGCGGCGTGGGCCTGATCATCACCGAGGTCGTGACGGTCGAGCCCACCTATACCTATCTGCCGGGTGACATGTGCTGCTACGACGACACGTTTATCCCCGGCTGGGAAAAGCTCGCCGCGGCCGTCCACGAGTATGGCTGCAAGATCATGCCGCAGCTCTTCCACCCCGCCTACATGGCCTTTAACATTCCGGGCACGCCGCGCCTGATCGCTCCGTCCTTTGTGGGCCCGTCTTACGCCCGCGAGGCACCGCGCCCCATCACGGTCGATGAGATTCACGAGCTCACGCATCAGTTTGGCGACGCTGCCGTGCGTATGCAGAAGGCCGGTGTCGATGGCGTCGAGGTCCATGCGGCGCACGCCCACGGCATGCTCGGCGGCTTTTTAACCCCGCTCTATAACAAGCGTACCGATGAGTACGGCGGCTCGCTCGACGCCCGTATGCGCTTCCTGCTCGAGGTCATCGCCGAGATTCGCGAGCGCTGCGGCAAGGACTTTATCATCGACGTCCGCATCTCGGGCGATGAGTACACCGATGGCGGCCTGACCCTCAACGATATGATCTACGTCTCGCGTCGCCTGGAGAAGGCCGGCGTCGACATGATTCATGTGTCGGGTGGTACCACTATCAAGCGCGGCTCCGCAATTCCCGCCGCCGGTACCCAGCAGGCCTCGCATGCCGCCTGCTCGCGCGAGATCAAAAAGCACGTCAACATTCCCGTCGCCACCGTCGGTCGCATCAACGAGGCCTGGATCGCCGAGGAGCTGATCGAGGACGGTGCTGCCGACATCTGCATGATGGGCCGCGCCAATCTGTGCGATGCCGAGTTCTGCAATAAGGCCGCTGCCGGTAACGCCGACGACATCCGCCCCTGCATTGGCTGCCTGCGCTGCCTGAACGGCATTATGTTTGGCAAGCGCATCTCCTGCACCGTCAACCCCGATGTTGAGCGCGACGAGGCCGGCTACGAGCCTGCCGCCGAGGCCAAGAACGTACTGGTTGTGGGCGCTGGTCCTGCGGGCATGGAGGCAGCCTACATTGCCGCCAAGCGCGGCCATAACGTGGTGCTCGTGGACAAGCAGGATGAGCCGGGCGGCGAGATGCGCATCGCGGCCGTTCCGCCAGCAAAGCAAGAGCTCACCCGCGTGATCAAGTATCAGTACCGTCGTCTGGCCGAGGCGGGCGTGAAGTGCATATTTGGCACCGAGCTTACTGCCGAGGACATTAAGCGCGACTATGCCGGCTATGAGGTCGTCCTGGCTTATGGCGCCGAGCCCATCGCTCCGGCCTTCATGCAGGGCTTTAAGCAGGTTATGACGGCTGACGACCTGCTTGGTGGCAAAGCTTTCCCGGGCAAGAAGATTGTCATCGTGGGCGGCGGCACCGTCGGTTGCGAGACGGCCGACTACCTGGCCCCGTTGGTCAACGATCTGTCGCCGGCCAATCGCGACGTCACCGTCATCGAGATGACCAAGACGCTCGCCGCCAACGAGGGCGGCGCCGGTCGCGCGGTGCTCATCACGCGCATGCTCTCCAAGGGCGTTCACGTGCTGACCGAGGCCAAGGTGACCGAGATTACCGAGGATGCCATCAGCTACGAAAAGGACGGCGAGATCCACACCATCGCCGATGCCGATACGCTGGTACTTGCCATGGGCTATCGTCCCAATACCAAGCTGGCCGACGACTTGGCTGCAGCCGGTGTTGCCACCCACGTGCTGGGCGATGCCCAGAAGTGTGGCAACATCCGCGATGCCATCGGCGATGGCTACAAGGTTGCCTGCGCCCTCTAGCCAACCCCTTTGCACCAATCGATTGCAAAAAGCGGCGGCTGCCCTGTGTGTTGGGCAGCCGCCGCCTGCGTTCGACGGGAAGGCGCAGATAGTCCGATTAGGGCCCAGGAGCTCCTTGACCTTGGCGATGATGGCCTCGTCGGTGGCGTTGGCAAAGAAGTGCTCCTGGAACGGTTTTCATCTTGCAGGGCAGTTGTCGTTTCTACAGTTCAACTTCCAGTTCGGCTTTGTGCTCGTAGAGGTAGTCGCGCATGTAGGGGATGGCAAATGAGACCTTGCCGTACGAAGGAGCCTCGATAATCGATTCTCTTAACAGGCGGCTGCGGACGGAGCTCACCTGTTGAGGCGTTTTGTTTAGGGCATCGGCAACCATGCTGGTCGAGCTCGTCTGCCCCAAAGACGCCATGCTCAGCAGATAAGCGATGCACGTGGGCGGAATGCGCTGCAACGCGGGCTCAATCACCATGGCGCAGAAGCGTTCGCGTGCCGTTGCAATGCCACGCTCGGCTTCTTCTTCTCCAATAATCGCTGTATGTGCACGTCTTGCTAACTGCCATGCGTAGTATCCAACGAGTTGGATCATGAAAGGATAGCCTTGCGTTGCCTCGGCAAGTTGGCCGGCAATACCTGGCTGCAACTCCATGCCAGACGCTTCAATGGTTTCCTCGAGGGAGTACGACACTTCGGTTACTGCCACAGCCTTCAGATCAAAGGGGAGGGCACGGCGCAAAAACGTAAGTGTCTTTCCGTTGATGATGCTTTCAATCATCGAAGGCAGCCCAGCAAAAACAAAGGCGATATCAAGGTCTTCGCCGATAACCTGCTGAATCGCAATGGAGAGCGTTCGGACCTCATCGAGCTCTGCGTCTTGAACCTCGTCGAGAGTGATGAGCAGGCCATTTTCATTCTTGGATATTGTCTGTCTCATGGCGTCGCGTAGCGATGGACCGATTCGCTCAATGTCTATGCTGCCGATGGATATGCCAGCTACGGTGGGCTCAAATCTGGCGTGTTTGGCCTGGAATTTGGGCTGCAGCTGTTCGAGAATGCGTTGGCAAAGTCCCTCGGCTGCGACCTCTTTTATGACCGTCCAGCCACGGCTTTGCGCCAAACGTGAGCACTCGTCAAGGAGGACCGTCTTGCCCGTTCCACGGACGCCGGCTATGCGCATTAGGCGCCCCGGGGCACCAGGCCCGTTGACGAGGCCCTCATTGAATTCTTCGAGCACATCTTCGCGGCCGATAATCGTGGGAGGTGTTTTACCTGCTGTGGGCTTAAAAGGGTTTGTTTGCATGTGAGCCACCTTTGCTCAAGGTATAGCAAGATATAGCAAAGTATAGCAAGATATAGCAAAGTATAGCAAGATATAGCAAAGTATAGTGAGATATAGCAAAGTAAGCGCTACTCGCGGGTTTTGCGGTGGTGCTATTTTCCAAATGCCGCGCGGATAAAGCGCTGGACGAACAGCTTGTTGGCAACTCACGAGGGCTCGGGGTGCCAATTTGGGGTGCAGTAGTGCTGTGCCACGAATAGGGCCTATCTACTACGTTTAAGCCGCAGAGGTCAACCATAGCCGGCTATTTTGAAAATCGATAAGCTCTCTACCTGCGGTTTTGTTTTCACGGTTTTCGGTATGGCCGAGGCTATCCGTGTTAACGTAGTAGATGGGCCACTTTTGTGGCAAGGGGGCCGATCTGCGGGCCAGGGTAGCTAAAAGAGCCCCGTCCCAAAAAGACTGATTGGGAGCTGGGGCGTGTCGATGCGATAGTATTACGTGGTGATATTCGACAAACCGTGGGCTTCATCCGAGGGCTTTATGGAACAACACCAGCATTATCAGAGCCTGCAAGACCAGGCATACAACGCATTGCGCTCCAAGATCATCTATGCCGAGCTCAAGCCTGGCACGCGCCTTTCGGCGATTGGTCTGGAAAAGGAGACGGGAATCGGGCGCACGCCCATTCGCGAGTCCTTTGTGCGCCTGCGTGAGCAGGAGCTGGTGGAAACGCGTCCCAAAAGCGGCACTTATGTCTCAAAAATCAGCATGGAGCGCGCCGAGAACGCCTGTTTCTTGCGCGAGAAGCTCGAGAGAAGCGTGCTCATTAAATGTTGTTCGGCTGCTACGCCCGAGCAAAAGCAGCGGCTTGAGCAGATTCTTGCCGAGTCCGAGTCACTCGACCATAGCGAAACGCGTCGCTTTTTTGATCTGGACAACCTGTTCCATGAGACATGTTTTGAGATTGCCGATCGTCACATGTTGTGGGATTGGATGAAGAGCATCAACACGCATTTTGAGCGATACAACTGGTTGCGTATGGTGTCGCAGGATCTGGATTGGGAGCCGATTCGTCGGCAGCATCGCCGGATTCTCGAGGCCATTAAGAGGGGCGATACCGATGCGGCGAGTTATCTGGCAGAGACGCACTTGCACCTGATGCCCGAAGAGCAGGGCCCGGTTATCGCCTTGCATCCCGACTACTTTGAGCTGCCTAAAGACTCGTCTATCTAGCCCATCATCGCATCTGCTCGAGACGCAAAAACGATGCGGCTCACCTACAGCGTTTTGCAACCGAGATTTTTAAAAATGCCTAAAATGGCTCAGACCGCCGACAATTGGGAAACGGGGTGCGCTATGGCGCAGATGAGAATTAAGGACATTGCCGCCGAGGCGGGCGTGAGCCCAGCCACGGTCTCGCGCTATCTCAACAACCGCCCCGGGCAAATGACCGAGGAAACCCGTGCTCGCATCGCGGCGGTTATCGAGCGCACCGGCTATCGCCCGCGTGCCGCCGCGCGCAATCTGCGCAGCTCGCGCACCAACCTCATCGGCGTGATCTTGGCCGACATCGCCAACCCGTTCTCCAGCGCTATGCTCGAAGGTCTTTCCGCCAGTGCCGCCGCGCGCGGCTGCTCGCTTATGACGGCCATTAGCGGCAACGATCCCGCAAAGGAAGCAGAGTCGCTCACCAGGCTTATCGATGCCGGCGTGGACGGCCTGGTCGTCAATACCTGCGGCGGTAACGACGAGGCAATCGCCGCGGCCGCGGGACGCCTGCCCGTCGTGCTGCTCGACCGCGATGTTGCCGACGGTGGCATCGATCTGGTGACATCTAACAACCGTGAGCTGGTCGCCGGCTTGGTAGACGCCTTGGCCGCTGCGGGCAGCGAGCGCCTGTGCCTGCTCACCGAGGCAAACGACGACAGCCCCGTCCGTCGAGAGCGCGCCGAGGCCTTTGTCGAAGAGCTTTCGCGCCGCGGCCTTGCGGGCGAGGTCGTCACCCTAGCCGACGGCGGTGCCACGGGCGTTGGCCGTTTGGACAAGACCATCCGCGGCTATGCCGGCAAAAAGCTCGGCCTCATTGCCGTCAACGGCCTGGTCTTCCTGCGTCTGACCGAGGCGCTGGCGCAGCTTGGTCCCTCGCTGCCGGCGGGGCTCAAAATCGCGACGTTTGACGACTGCCCCTGGAACCACGTGCTCTTTGGCGGTGTGACAACGGCCGCGCAGGACACCCTTACCATTGCCGAGCGCGTGGTCGAGCGCCTGTCCGAGCGCATCGACGTCGTCACCACCACCGTGGGCGAGGCCGCAAAGCTGGCGCCCAAACGCATCGAGATCCCTGGCCACATCGAACACCGCGCCTCGACCTCTCGCTAGTCTGTATGATAATATATAGACAATGTCATACAGGAGGTATCCATGGCTGCGTCTGTGCTGAGTGTGCGAGTGGACTCGTCAATTAAAGACTCATTTGCCGAACTGTGCGAAGAGCTTGGCATGACTTCGTCTGTTGCGGTCAATATGTTTATGAGGCAGATGCTGCGCGAGCGCTCTCTGCCGTTTGTTCCTTCACTTGGTAAAAGCTCTGCGAGCGAAAGCGCCGCGACGGGCATTTTGGATGCTGCCCAGATTGAGTCCGCCGTCCGCGAGGCAGCCAGCTCGATTCCCGCCATCAAAACCGTGATTCTTTTTGGTTCGTATGCCCGGGGCGAGGCACATGTCGATAGCGATATTGACTTGCGTCTCGAAGTCGATCGCGAGCAGGGCTTTGGTCTTTTCGCGTTGTCGGCGTTTGGCGAGGCGGTTCGCAAAGAAACCGGGAAGCAGGTTGACCTTGTCTCGAGTGACTATCTTGATGACGATCTTGCCGCGGTAATCGAGCGCGAAGGAGTGATCCTTTATGATCGCGCGTAAGTCAGACAGCCTTCGCGCCCAAGAGGTTTTGGAGGCCATCTCCGAAACGAACGAGCGCATCAAGGCTTTTGATATCACCGAGGACCAGTTTCTGCATGCGAATGACGTGCGGACGAGGGCGTTGGCGGACTCCCTTTTGATGTGTGCGCTTAGGGTGACGGAAGAAGCGGGCAAATTGTCGGAACGCTCGCAGCGGCTTCATCCCGAAATTGAATGGCGTGGAATTATCGGCATGAGAAATTATCTTGCGCATGATTACGGCAATGTCGACCGCTCGGTTGTTTGGGATGCAGTGACGATGGAGTTCCCTGCGCTGGAACGAGCCTGTAGACAAATTGTCTCCGAATCTGAACGCTAACCGCTCGTTCGCAACTGCCTGTTCGCACACGTTTTTTGAGCGCTTGATACGCTTTAACCCTGCGGAAACATTTTTCTGCGATAGTATCTGCGATATAGACCAGTCGAAACCCGCCCGAAAGAAAGGGGAGCGACATGAACCAGCAGAACATCGATTACGTACTCCGCTCTGTAGAGCAGCGTGACATCCGCTTTGTGCGTCTGTGGTTTGTCGACATTCTCGGCCGCCTCAAGAACTTTGCCATTAGCCCCGAGGACCTCGAGGTCGCTTTTGAGGAGGGTATTGGCTTTGACGGCTCCGCCATCGAGGGCTTTGCCACGCCCGAGGAAGCCGACATGCTGGCGTTTCCCGATGCTTCGACCTTCCAGATTCTGCCGTGGCGCCCGAGCCACAACGGCGTCGCCCGCGTGTTCTGCGACGTGTGCACCCCCGACCGCAAGCCCTTCGCCGGCGATCCGCGCGATGCCCTGCGCCGCATGTTCCGCAAGGCCGAGAAGGCTGGCTACCTGCTCAACGTGGGCGCCGAGCTGGAGTATTACTACTTCCCCGACGAGCACACCCCCGAGCCGCTCGACAACGTGGGCTACTTCGATCTTTCGGTGAGCGATGCCGCCCGCGACCTGCGCCGCAACACGGTCCTCACGCTCGAGAAGATGTCCGTGCCCGTGGAGTACACCTTCCACGCCGCCGGCCGCTCGCAGCACGGCATGAGCCTGCGCCACGCCGAGGCCCTGAGCATGTCCGACGCCATCACCACGGCCAAACTCATCATTAAACAGCAGGCCTACGAGAGCGGTTGCCACGCCTCCTTTATGCCCAAACCGTTGGCAGGCGAGGACGGCAGTGCTATGTTCCTGTGCCAGTCGCTATTCGACCACGACGGCAACAACGTCTTTTGGGGCGAGGACGACGAGAAGTACCATCTTTCCGACATCGCCAAACACTACATGGCCGGCATTCTGGCGCACGCGCGCGAGATCAGCGCCATCACTAACCCCACGGTCAACTCGTACAAGCGCATCACCACGGGCGGCGACTCCGTGCCGCAGTACGCCACGTGGGGCCTGCGCAACCGCGCGAGTATGGTCCGCATCCCGGTCTACAAGCCCGGCAAGCAGCTGTCCACGCGCATCGAGCTTCGCAGCCCCGACCCCATGGCCAACCCGTACCTGGTCAACGCCGTCACGCTGGCGGCTGGTCTGGACGGCATCGAGCGCAAGCTGGAGCTCCCGCCCGAGGCAACGGCCGAGACGCTCAAGCTCACCGACCGTCAGATGGTCGAGGCCGGCTACACGCCGCTGCCGCGCTCGCTCAAAGAGGCACTCGACGTGTTTGAGGACTCGCAGTTTATGAAGGATGCCCTCGGCGAGCACATCCACAGCTTCTTCCTCAAAAAGAAGCGCGCCGAGTGGCATAAGTTTGAGTCTACGATCACCGAGTGGGAGATCAAGCACTACCTGGCGAACTCCTAATCACGCTGGCTTGTTCCAGTACGATTGAGCTCATTTCTTTGGAGGCCGATATGTCCGAAAAGAGTGCCCTGTTCATGGCGCGCACGACGCGCTTCCACGAGTTTGCCCGCAGCTTGACGACCACCCTGGGTGTCGAGGTGAGCCTGGCAACCCCCGATTCGCCGACTGCGGCGCACGACTTTGACCTGCTGATCCTCGATTCCGATGGCATCCGCAGCGACCGCATCGATCAGATTGCCAAATGGCTCGACGACCGCGGCGGCGTTCCCATGCTGGTGATCGTCGACGACGAGGCGCTCGGTACCTTGCGCCTGCCCAATCACGCGCATGCCGACTTTGTATGCCCCACGGCGACATCCAACGAGCTTAAGGCTCGTGCGCAGCGCCTGATGGGCGAGGAGGAGACCGTCACCGCCGACGATGTGCTCAACATCGACAACCTTGAGATTAACCTGGCTACCTACCAGGTGACGCTCGATGATGAGCCCATCGACCTGACGCTGATGGAGTACTCGCTGCTGAGCTTTTTGGCGACGCACCCCAACCGTGCCTACAGCCGCGAGGTGCTGCTGCACCGCGTGTGGGGCTTTGAGTACTGCGGCGGCACGCGCACCGTCGACGTGCACATTCGACGCATCCGCTCCAAGGTGGGCCCGCAGATCGCGGCACACATCACCACCGTCCGCGGCGTGGGCTATCTGTTTAAGGACTAGCTTTTCACCACAAAGGGGACAGGCACCTTTGCGGTGGTTTTGCCGCAGGCCGGGTCCTTTTGGGCCTGCAACAGAACTTAAGCCTTCCTAAAAGATTGCGTTCTCATACACGTGCACCCGCATATTGGGGTACAACTCAACGTGAACAATGATGGCCCGCCACATGTTTGGCGGGCCTTTGGTTATTTGACGAAAGGATCGCAGCTATGAGCGAGAACGATTCCCAGCGTCCCCAGGATGCGGGCCACGCCGGCGAGACGCAGCAGCAACCGCGCGTGCAGGTGGAGTCGACGCCTGCCGACGGCAACATTCCCTACGTGCAGGCCTACGACACGCAGACCGGCAAGCCGCTGAGCGGCCAGCAGGTTGTAAACAAGCACACAGTGGTCAAGACCAAGACCAAAAAGCTGCCGATCTTCATTACGGCGCTTGCCGGCTGTGCCTGCGGCGCCCTGCTGGTCATCGCGCTCATTATGAGTGGCACGCTCGATATCGGCGGCGGCAGGAACGCCGTGACGGCGGGTGCTTCGGGTTCATCGACGCAAAAGATCACCATCGACTCCGAGGACACCACGCTGGCCGAGGCCGTTTCTGCCAAGGCCCTGCCCTCCGTGGTTTCTATTACCGCCACTTCGAGCGGCAGCCAGAATGGCTCGCTTTCGCAGTCTGCCGACGAGTCGGACGGCTCGGGCAGCGTCGGTTCGGGCGTTGTGCTCGATACCGAGGGCCATATCCTCACCAACAACCATGTGGTCGATGGCTATGACCAGTACGTGGTGACCATGGATGACGGCACCACCTACGAGGCCGAGTTCGTGGGCAACGATGCCTCGAGCGACCTGGCCGTCATCAAGCTCAAGGACGCCGATGCTTCCAAGCTCACCCCGATCGAGATCGGCGACTCCTCCAAGCTCAACGTGGGCGAGTGGGTCATGGCCATCGGTTCGCCGTTCGGCAACGAACAGTCTGTCTCCACGGGCATCGTCTCGGCGCTCTATCGCTCCACGGCCATGAGCTCTACCAGCGGCAACACCATCTACGCCAACATGATCCAGACTGATGCCGCCATCAACCCGGGCAACTCCGGCGGCGCGCTCGTCAACGACAACGGCGAGCTCGTGGGTATTAACTCGCTCATCGAGAGCTACTCGGGCTCCAGCTCGGGCGTGGGCTTTGCTATTCCCGTTAACTACGCCAAGAACATTGCCGACCAGATCATCGACGGCAAGACGCCGGTTCATCCGTACCTGGGCGCCACGCTTTCGAGCGTCAATGCGCTCAACGCTCGCACCAACAAGCTAAGCACCGATAGCGGCGCGTATGTGGCGAGCGTCGTTGAGGATGGTCCTGCCGCCAAGGCCGGCATTCAGGAGGGCGATGTCATTACCAAGCTGGGCGACGACGAGATTACGAGCGCCGATGGCCTGATCATCGCGCTGCGCAGCCACGAGGTGGGCGAGAAGGTCGAGATCACGCTCATGCGCGGCAAGGAAGAGAAGAAGGTCACCGTCGAGCTGGGCTCCGATGAGGAGCTGCAGAACCAGCAGCAGGACGACAGTTCGACCGACACCGGCAACGGCGGTATTACCGACGAGCAGCTGCGCCAGTACCTGGAGGAGCTGCTGGGCCAGCAGGGCCAGGGTCAGGGCTACGGCCAGGGTTACTAACGAGCCATTTCGCACATGCCGAAGCCAGAGGGGCTGTCCCATCAACGCGGGACAGCCCCTCTTTTCTTATTGATCCGTTGGGGACGGAGGAAAACGGATCACTTGTGGCTGGCAAGAGGCCTGGTTCGTAATGGTCTGGACAGTTAGTTCAGATACGTATAAATCTGGGGCAGCTTGGGATGCGTTTTGAGCAATTTTTGATTGGGATGGGGTTTGAATGGGTGTTTGGGAGGGCGAGCGGGACGTTTACATGGTCTCAGGGAGCCCAAATTAGTTGAAACAGGGGTGTTCGTGTCTAATCCAGCTCTAGGATTTATACGTATCTGAACTAACTGTCCACCCCAGTCTGGCGGCTGCCGATTCGGTGCGGTTTGAGACCGCTATTCGGCCCCATTGCGACCGGTGGTACTCTTGTATCCGTTTGAAATCGAGCGAAGGAGTGCCGCTATGGAGCAATCGAGCCTGTTTGGTGACGGCGTGGACATCGATACCGAAACACCCGCGACCGCGGAAGCCACCGCACCGGACGATGCCCGTGCCCAGGCGGCAGCGCGTGCGGCCGAGCTGCGCCATGAGCTCGATTACCACGCCTATCGCTACTACATGCTCGATGCGCCCGAGATCACGGACGCCGCCTTTGACAAAATGCTCGTTGAGCTGCAGGAAATTGAGGCGACCTACCCCGATCTGGTAACGCCCGACAGCTACACCCAACGCGTGGGCGGCTACGTGAGCGAGCAGTTTATGCCGGTCACGCACATGGCGCGCATGTATTCCATGGACGATGCCATGGATCTGGACGAGCTCGACGCGTGGCTCCAGCGCACCGAGGATGCGCTCGGTGCCGGCAGCGTTACCTATACCTGCGAGCTAAAGATTGACGGCCTGGGCGTGGCCCTTACCTACCAAAACGGCACCTTCGTACGTGCGGCCACACGTGGCGATGGCACCACGGGCGAGGATGTGTCGCTCAACGTGCGCACCATCAAGGATGTGCCCATGCACCTGTCCGAGCCGGCGCTTGTCCACATGGGCGCCGACCGCGAGCGCACCATTGAGGTGCGCGGCGAGGTCTACATGCCTAAGGGCAGCTTTGTGCGCCTGAACGACGAGGCCGATGCCGAGGGCCGCGACCCCTTCGCCAACCCGCGCAACGCCGCCGCCGGCAGCCTGCGCCAAAAGGATCCCAAGGTCACGGCGCGCCGCGACCTGGCCACCTTTATCTATGCCATCGCCGATACCGACCCGCTGCACGTCCACAGCCAGCGCGAGTTCCTCGATTGGCTGCGCAGTGCCGGCTTTAGCGTCAACCCCAACGTGGCACGTTGCGCCACGCCGGCCGAGGTCCACGAGTTCTGCGCCCAGGCGCTCGAGCACCGCGGTGACCTCGATTACGACATCGACGGCGTGGTCGTAAAGGTCGATAGCTTTCAGCAGCAGCTCGACCTGGGCTTTACCGCCCGCGCGCCGCGCTGGGCCATTGCCTTTAAGTTCCCGCCCGAGGAAAAGCAGACCGTCCTGCGCGAAATTCGCATCCAGGTGGGCCGCACCGGCGTGCTCACGCCGGTCGCCGAGTTCGATCCGGTGACGGTCGCCGGCTCCACCATCGCGCGCGCTACGCTGCACAACATCGACGAGATCCGCCGAAAAAACGTGCGCGAGGGCGATACCATCATCGTGCACAAGGCGGGTGACGTGATCCCGGAGGTCGTGGGCCCGGTACTCGACAAGCGCCCGGCCGATTCGGTCGACTGGCACATGCCCGAGGTCTGCCCCGTGTGCGGCAGCCCCGTGGTCCACGAGGACGGCGAGGTCGCTTACCGCTGCGTCTCCATCGACTGCCCCGCGCAGCTCAAGGAGCGCCTGCTCCACTGGGTGAGCCGCGGCTGCATGGACGTCGACGGCCTGGGCGACGAGATTGTCGACAAGATGATCGCCGCCGGGCTGATTCACGATGTCGCTGACTTCTACCAGCTCACGGTTGACGACATCGCCGGGCTGGACACGGGGCGCACCTATGCCAGCTCAAACAGCAAAAAGGGCGTCAAGAAGGGCGATCCCATTCCGGTGGGCCTCAAGACGGCCGAAAAGATCATCGCCGAGCTCAACAAGTCCAAGAGCCAGCCGCTCGGTCGCGTGCTGTTTGCCCTGGGTATACGCCACGTGGGCAAGAGCGTGGGCGAGGTCATCGCCGAACGATTCCTGTCGATTGACAAGCTCATCTTGGCGAGCGAAGAGGATATTGCCGAGTGCGAGGGTATCGGTCCCAAGATTGCGGCGAGCGTCAAGCAGTTCCTTGCCGTGCCCGAGAACCTTGCCGTGCTGGAGCGCCTGCGTCAGGCGGGTCTGTCACTCGAGGTCGACTTGGGCGCCGCGCACGCGCAAGCTGCAGCCGACGCTGGCGTGGCAGGCGAGCTCGCCGACGCACAGCCGCTTGCGGGTTTAACCTTTGTGCTCACTGGTACACTCGTCAACCGCACGCGCGACGAGGCGGGCGCGGCGCTCAAGGTGCTCGGCGCCAAGGTTTCGGGCAGCGTGTCGAAGAAGACGAGCTATCTGGTCGCCGGTCCCAAAGCGGGCTCCAAGCTCACCAAGGCCGAGCAGCTGGGCGTACCCGTGCTGGACGAGGACGCACTCGAGCAGATTCTTGCGACCGGTGAGGTGCCGGAGGCTTAGCGCATCGATAACCAAATTGAAGAACCGCCCGGAAGCACGATGCCTTCCGGGCGGTTCTTATTTGGACGGGGCAACCGGCACCGTGATCTGCGTCACGTAGGTCGCGGGGTCGTCGCTGACGATATTGTCGATGAGGGCGATCCTGCGAACCGGTGCCGTCCCAGAGCGATAAGAGATTCATGCAGGGCAGAGGGACCTCACAATGACGGTTCTCCATTGCGGCGGTCTTTATATATAAACATTAACATTAACGTGTATACTTAGCAGTGAAGATATATGTTGAGAGGAGCAGTTATGGTTACCGTCGCGTTTTCGGAACTGCGCCAAAACCTTACGCAGGTGGCCGAAAAGGTTGCCAATGAGGGCGAGGAGGTTGTGGTCTTCAAGCGGAGCAAGCCGTTGTTCAAGATCGTGCCGCTCGACTATCAAGGCCCGGTTGCAGTGGAATATGACGCTGCCCAGGAGCGTGGGGGCGCAAAACCGACGTGCGACACGGGCAAGCCCAAGCGCGACGTGGGTACGATGTGGCATCCCAAGATCACCTGGAAGGAGATCCGTGAGATGCTCGCGGAGAATGAGGACTACCAGGAGTATCTCGATATCGTGGCTAACATGCCAAAGGGAACGCCGCTCGATACGATGACGGTTGAAGATGAAAAGCGCGTCGCGAGGGAGCGCTACCTATGAGGGCATTTCTCGATACCAATTTTCTGCTCGATTGCGTGCTGCCGGGCCGGCCGGAGCATGGGGCGGCGCAAACGACCAAGGGGCTCGTTGACGTGGGGCTTATCGAGGGTGTTGTTTCGGCCTGCTCTCTCAAGGACGCGTACTACATTCTCACTAAACAGGCAGGCGAGGCGCGCGCCCGCGAGGTAGTGCGCGACTGTCTTAAGAGCTACTCGGTAGAGCCTCTCGACCAAGAAGCTTGTTTTACCTCCGCCTATTCCGATGAGCCGGACTTTGAGGACGGCTGTATCCGTGCGATGGCCGAGCGTGCCGGCGTGGACTTTATCATCACGCGTGACCGCGCCGCTTTTGTGCGCTCGACCATCAAGACCTTCTCGCCTGCAGAGTTCATCCGTGCGTTTCCGATTCCGGAGGAGTAAAACCGCCATATCGGGGACTGTCCCCGGCGTTTGGCGAGCTTGTTGGGAGGCTCCTGGTCCAGTGACTGTTACAAAAAACGGCTATAGCAAATTTGTTGTACTTCGATCTGAAGACTATGACTTCATGGTTCAGGAACAGGCTAAGGCTCGTCTGATGGCTCGTATAGCTGTGGCCGAGCAGGAGCGTGCTGCTGGCATGGCGCGTGATGCCTTTGAGGCTCTCGATGACCTTGAGGCAAAATATGGCCTATAACGTCAAGATTCTGCCTTCAGCCGAACGTTTTCTGGGCGGTTCTTACTTTGCTGGGGCAACCGGCACCGTGATCTGCGTCACGTAGGTTGTGGGGTCGTCGCTGATGATGTCGTCGATCAGGGCGATCTCGCGTTGCCCCGCTACGCTACCAACTTGTCAAAAGCCCCGCGCCGGTTGAGCACGGTAAACGCGACAACACAGATGACTGCCGACAAAATCGACCCGCACGGCGAAGCGATGCCCATGGGAAACAGCGTGTCGGAATAGGCGTTCGACAACAGCCACGCACCGGGCACGCGAATGAGTGCCACGGCCAGCACGTTGTGCGCAAAGCCGATGTAGCTCTTGCCGTATGCAGCGAAAAAGCCGCTAAAGCAAATGTGGATGCCGGCAAAGATTGCGTCGAAAATGTAGCTGTGCATATAGCCGGTACCGGCCGCGACCACCGCAGGGTCCTTGGCAAAAAAGCCAATAAACGCCGGCGCCACCAGCCACATCAGCACCGTGATCAGGCAGCCGTACACCACCGAGATCGTCATAGCGTCCTTGAGCACCTGACGTGCACGATCGCCCTTGCCCGCGCCGGCGTTTTGCGCCGTGAGCGCGCTGACGGTGGCACCCATGGAGCTCGGCACAATGAACAAAAAGCTGATCATCTTTTCGACCAGGCCCACGGCAGCGGCGTCGACCAGGCCGCGATGGTTAGCGATGACGGTGATGAACATAAATGCCACCTGGATGCAGCCGTCCTGTACGGCCACGGGCACGCCGATTTTAAGAATGCTGCCGAGCACCTCGGGCTGGGGACGCAGGTCGCTGCGCTTAACATGGATGTTCGTGCGACGGCTCTTGAGCCACACGAGCGCGAGGGCAACGCTTGCCGTCTGGGCGGTTACCGTGCCGAGCGCCGCGCCCACGGGGCCGAGCCCCATGTGGCCGATAAACAGAAAATCGAGCGCGATGTTAATGATGCATGCCACGCCGATCACGTACATGGGCGAGCGCGAATCGCCCAGGCCGCGAAAGATGGCCGAGAGGATGTTGTATGCGGCGATAAACGGAATGCCGACAAAGCAGATACGCAGGTAGGCGGCGGTGCCTTCGACTGCCTCGGCCGGCGTTCCAATGAGCGCCACGATTTGCGGGCATAGTGCAAACAAGATGGCGGCCAGCACCACCGAGACGCCCATAAACAGCGTGATGGTATTGCCGATGGCAGTCTCGGCGCGGTCGAAGCGGCGCGAGCCCACGGCATGGCCGACGATGACCGTCGTTCCCATGGCCAGGCCCACGAGCGTCACGGTAATGATATAGAGCGTCTGCGCGCCATTACCCACGGCGGTGATGCCGGCGGCGCCGCTAAACTGCCCCATCATGTACAGGTCGGCCATGCCGTAGAGCATCTGCAAAAAGTACGAGAGCATATAGGGCAGGGCAAAGACCGCGATGGTCTTAAGGACATTGCCGCGTGTGAGGTCGTGTTCCATGGGCGGGGCTTTCTGGCTGGGTTTGTTTACATACCAGTGTAGTGAAAACCCTATAACGATTGTAGAGTCAAGGTTTGTGTTGGCAGTGGGGCGAAAATAGTCACGCTCCAAGCACGATGCTTTGGCCCCTCCGTGCGCCTCACCTCGCCTCAAACCATCACAACATTCGACGTTTTTTGCCAAAATTGGGAAAAGCATCGAATGTTGTGATGGTTTTTCTGCCACTCGACCGGGTGGAATTGCTTTCTTTCGCACGAAGGTGTGCGGATCAGTGGGCAGGGGAATAAGGTTGGTTATCCGACTCCATTGGAGGGCTCATGGACCTGCCGATCGTCCTGTCCCATAAGACTGCCTGGCTGTACCACAACGTGACGCGCCCGTCCGAGCCGCTCTCGCGAGCAAGCAGCCTATACGATGAGGACTCGCTTGCTAACGAGGCGGAGCCGACTGCGGGCCTGCCCAAATTGGGACTCGATGCCAAAGGGCTGAGGGCTTCAACGGCAGTTGGGATCGTTGCCGATTATCTGGTCTCGCTTGGTATTCCACGAGAAGAGCTCGATCATATCGATACGCTCGTCAACTTCGATTTTGAGCGCTCGACGCCGGCTGGATTTAGGTGCCACGTGTTTGGAGCGCCGGTACCTCCAAGTCATCTTATCGAGGTGGCAGAGGGCCTTCTAGTGGTTGATGAGGCCATGTGCTTTGTCCAAGCGGGTTCGTGGATGAGCGAGCCCGAGCAGCTGGAATATGGCTACGAAATCTGCGCCCGATACCATTTGAATCATCTGTCGACAGGCGATTATATCGAGATGGGGCAGAGGTATACCGTTGCCGATTTAATTGCCTATTGCAATGAGAACCGATCTCGTCAGGGGACTATACGTGCGGCCGCCGTGCTCAAGCGCGTGCACGATGGCGCGCGGTCGCCCATGGAGACGGCCACCACAATCATGGTCGTAGCAAAACGTTCCCAGGGAGGGCTGGGATACGCCAAGATCGAGCTCAACCATCGGGTCGATGTTCCCAACGAGTTCAAGTATCTCGCAAAGGCCGGGTATTTCGAAATCGACGTATATGCGCCTGCGAGCGGTACGGGGATTGAGTACAACGGCTCGGACCATCTTGATAAACAGCGCAGCGCGTCGGATGCGGAGCGTATGACCGTGCTGAGCGCGCTGGGCTTTAGGATGATCGTCCTCACCGGGACTCAGTTTGCCCACCAGCTGCAATTGCATCGGGCGATGAATGCCATCGCGCTCGTTATGGGCCTTAAGTGCGACCGAAGCGAAGCGTTCCAGAAACGTCAGAACGACCTACGAGAATTCGTGATTCGGCACTGGGACGGCGGCCTTTAGGGGCGTTTTGGTCCTTCTGCGGGGTGCTGTGGGCAGGCAAACCATCACAACATTCGACGTTTTTTGCCAAAATCGGGAAAAGCATCGAATGTTGTGATGGTTTGTGTACTGAGGATGGGCTTGGAAAGTCCGTTTTGCTCGAAGCGACCTGTCCTGTCGTACGGGTGTCGGCATGATTCTTTCGTGGGGTATTATGTTTTCCGAAGAATAAAACGCCGCGCGAGGGGAGGGCTGCGTGGACGGGCACGTGCAACATGACGGCTTTGGCCGCGATATCAACTATCTGCGCATTGCCGTTACCGACAAGTGCAATTTCCGCTGCATCTATTGCATGCCAGCCGACGGCGTGGCACCCCGCGCACACGACGAGCTACTCAGCGCCGAGGAAATCGCCCGCTTTGTGCGCTTGGTGGCGGGGGAGGGCATTCGCCGGGTGCGCTTGACGGGTGGCGAGCCGCTGGTCAGCCGCCGCATCATCCCGCTCATTCGCGACATCCGTGCGATTCCGCAGATCGAGGACATCTCGCTCACCACCAATGGCGCCCTGCTGCCCCAGCTGGCACCGCAGCTCAAAGATGCCGGGCTTAACCGCGTCAATATTTCGCTCGACACGCTCGACCCCTCGCTGTTTGGAAAGATCACGCGCCTGGGCCGACTCGAGCAGACCATGGCTGGCATCGACGCGGCGCTGGCTTGGGGCTTTGAGCCCGTTAAGGTCAACTGCGTTGTAGTGCGCCGGCTCAACCAAGACGTGGCGGCCCTCGCGCGGCTCACGCTCGATCGCCCCATCCACCTGCGCTTTATCGAATACATGCCCATCGGCGACGAGCGCACGAGCTCGCATTGCGCTGTGGATCCGCATGCGCCCGCGCTCAATCCCGAGCTGTGGGATGCGAGCGATACCGTGCCGAGCGACGAGCTGCGGGCGCGCATCAACGCCGGGGCCGCCGCGACGGGACTGGGCGAGCTCGAGCCGCTCGACATCAACGACGCTCCTGCCGGCGCGGGCCCTGCGCGCTATTGGCACTTTCCGGGCGCGGCGGGAACGGTCGGCTTTATTAGCGCCATGTCCAACCATTTTTGCGCGAATTGCAATCGTCTGCGCCTGACGGCAGACGGCAACGTGCGTCCGTGCCTGTTCAGCGATGCCGAGTATTCGGTGCGTGAGGCGCTGCGCCGTGGTGATGATATGCAGGTACTTTCGATTTGGCGCGATGCCGTGGCCCACAAACCGCAGGAACACGCGATAATTGAGGGCACGCAACGATTTATGTCCCAAATCGGAGGATGATCATATGGCCAAGAGCAGGTACGCCGATGCCACCAAGGCCGCTCGCAGGGCCGCGATGTCTGCCCACAAAGCCACGGCTGCGGCCGGCGATGCCGCTGCAGGCGCGCAGCCGTCTGCCGGTGCTGCCACCGAGCCCGCCCGCGACGCCCGTCGTGACGAGTTGACGCACGTGGACGCCAAGGGCGAGGTACGCATGGTTGACGTGTCCGACAAGGCCGAGACCCATCGCATTGCCATCGCCGAGGGTACCATCCTCATGCATCCCGAGACGCAGGCCATGGTGCTGCAGGACCGCGCCAAAAAGGGCGACGTGCTTGCCTGCGCGCGCGTGGCGGGCATCATGGCCATCAAACGCACGAGCGACATCATCCCCATGTGCCATCCGCTGCTCATTACCAAGAGCAAGTGCGACATTGCGCCCATCGCTGCGGCGGGGACGCCGGCCGAGGACGTGCCCGAGGGCTGGGCGCCAGCGCGCGCGGACGGGCAGGTTGGCTTTCACGTACTGGTTACGGCCGGCGTGACCGGCAAGACGGGTATCGAGATGGAGGCCCTGACCGGCGCGAGTGCCGCGTGTCTGACCATCTACGACATGTGCAAGGCCGTCGATCGCGGCATGGAGATCGTCGACGTGCGCCTGCTGCACAAGGAGGGCGGCCGCTCGGGCGTGTGGGATCGTGCCGAGCGTCAGGCCGCTGCTGTTGAGGCCGTGGCCGCTGACGGTGCCGCACTCACAAGCGCGCCCGTCGCCGTCGCGCCCGTAGCTCCTACTCCGGCTGTCCCCGCGATCGCGTTTATCGGCTACCAAAACTCGGGCAAGACCACGCTCGTCGAGAAGGTCATTGCCGAGCTCACCCGCCGCGGCCTGCGCGTGGGTTCGCTCAAGCATCACGGGCATCACGGCTTTGACATCGATGTGCCCGCTAAGGACACCTGGCGCCATCACCAGGCCGGATCCAAACACGTGGGCCTCATCTGCGCCATGCGCTGGGCGGAGTACGCCGACACGCGCGAGGAGGACGAGATGCCCGCGCGCGAGCTGCTGTCGCGCTACAACGATGTCGACGTGGTGATCATCGAGGGCTACAAGACCGAGGGCTTCGACAACATCGTGGTCGCGCGCTCTGGTGTTGACCGTCTGCGCGGCAAGAGCTCGCTCGACCTGGTCGATGGTCACACGCTGGCCCTTGCCTGCAACGAGGCTCTGGCGCGCCAGGCATTCGATGCCGGCTTCGCGACCCGAGCCATCAACATCAACGACGCCCGAGCCATCTGCGACCTGATCCAAGATCATCTGGCCTAAAACCTGCCAAAAAGGGACAGGTTTATTTTGGCAGGTTTTATCTGGGCAAACGTCACTTCCACCACAAAGGGGCCAGGCTCCTTTGTGGTGGTTTTTGCTTTGGTAGATGTGTGGGACATGTCTTACAATCTACCAAGTAGTTCATGACGGGCGAAAAACGGAGAGAAGGGTCCTGATGCGTCCTTAATGTTTCATGCGGATAGATTGATTTGACAGACGGTGGCGAATGCCCACCGTCCGCATTCGTATGAAACAAGGAGTCTCCATGCTCGCCTCTCTTTTCTCAAAGCCTCAATCATCGCTGTCCGTGCGGGCCAAGCGCCTGGTTGCGATGCGCTTTCTCATCTACACCGGTTTTCAGACCAGCTACTTTATCGGCGTTATCGGAACGCTCACCTATGCGGACGACGCTTCGGTCGTGGCGACATCGCTGGCCGTCCTGTTTATGAACGTATTCGTGATCTTGGGATCCTTTGCGGGTGGCGCTGCGCTCGACGCCTGGGGCCCGCGCCGTCATTTCTTGCTGAGCATCGTGGGCACGCTGACAACCGGCGCGGCGATTCTCATTTTTGGCAGCGCGACCGGCATCGTCCTGCTCGGCGCGGTGCTCCTGGGCTTCGTGATGGGGTTTGCCCAGCCCATCGCCACATCCTATCCGGCTTACCTCACCGACGATCCTGTCGAGCTCAAAGACATCAACTCCGCTATCGCCATGTTTTCAAACGTGAGTATCATCGTCGGCCCCACGCTGGGCGGCTTTGTCGCGGCGGCTGCGTCGTCGCGCGCGGTGTTTGTGCTCATGATGCTCTTTACCGCATTGGCGCTCATTGCCGGCTGGAGTTTTAAGCCGCGGGCGGGTTTTGCCACCACGCGCGAAGGCAAACCCGCGACCGGTGAGATCACATCAGACAAGGCCAGCCAAAGTCCCGACCCCAACACATCTTCTCGCGTCACCTTCGCGACCAGCATCAAGACAGTCTTTACCAACAGCGTCCTCGCCCTGCTGTTCTGCATTATTTTCCTTTCTAACTTTGGCTACGGTGCCTTCGATCCGCTGGAGTCGTTCTTCTACCGCGATGTTCTGCACGTCGGTGTCGAATGGATGGGCTGGCTCTCGTCGGCCAGTGGTGTGGGCGCGGTGCTGGGCGCCATGGTCGCGCTCCGCTTGCCGCCGCACCTGGTCAACCTTAAAACGCTGCTCGTGGCGCTCATGTCCGTGGGCCTGGGAAGCCTGCTCTACGTGGGAACGCCGTACGTGGGCGTAGCTCTTGTCGGCCAGATTGCCCTAGGCGTGGCGTGGGGCGTCGTCAACCCGCTCCACAACACGATCGTGCAAACGACGGCCCCGCTCGAGCAGCTCGGTCGCGTCAACTCGGTCATGGGCTTTGGCAACATGTTCGCCGGCGTGGCCCCGCTGGCGATTGCCCCGTGGCTGGCGGCGACATTTGGCGTGCAGCAGACGCTCGTAGGGGCGGGCATGGTTGTGACGGCGGTTCCCGCGGCGTTGCTGCTGTTTGGACGCCGGCATTTTGATCGTGCCGCAAGGCAGTAAAAACCATCACAACATTCGATGAAAATCGCGATTTTGCCGAAAAACGTCGAATGTTGTGATGGTTTGCGCTCCGGGCAGGCCGCCCTTCGGGTCCGGCCACCACAAAGGGGCCAGGCACCTTTGTGGTGGTTTTGCGCCAAAGCGCCCCGTGTCCGCCTTGGTATACCATGTACGCCGTTCGCGAATACACCCCACACCGCCGCACAACCCAGAAAGGCCCCCATGGACACCACCTTCAGCCACATCAAAGCCGTGTTCTGCGATATCGACGGCACGCTGCTCACGAGCCAGCACACGGTGTCTCCGCGCACCGTGGCGGCGATCCGCGCCCTGCGCGAGCGCGGCGTGCTGTTTGGCCTGTGCACCGGGCGCGACGCCCACGCGACCGAGGCCATGTACGAGCTCTGGGGCATCGAAGGCCTGGTAGACGTGATGGTGGGCTGCGGTGGCGCCGAGGTCATCGACCGCGCGCACGACATCAACGAGCTGAGCTATCCGCTGCCGGGCGAGACCATCGCGCGCATCTGCAAGCACATGGCGGACCTTCCGGCAACGCCCGTCTGCCCCCGAGACGGCGTGTTCTACGTGCCCGAGAGCAACGCGTGCGTCGAGCACCTGTCGCGCGTCGACGGCGTGCCCTACCAGGTGGTCGATTTTGCCGAGTTTTTGCGCGAGCCGCAGCCCAAGGTGATGTTTACCATGGCGCCCGAGGTGATGCCGCGGGTGATTGAGCGGGCGTCGACGTTTGCCGATGACACTGTTAAGGCGGCGGCTCTGCAAACCACGCAGCGGCTCTACGAGTTCATGGATCCGCGCGTGTCCAAGACGCGCGGCCTTGTGCGCGTGGCGGAGCTCAACGACATGGAGCTCCAAAACATCTGCGTGTTTGGCGATGCGGACAACGATACCTGCATGGTGGCCGACGCCGGTGTGGGCGTGGCCATGGCAAATGGTAGCGATGCCACCCGTGCCGCCGCCGATTTTGTAACCGCCAGCAACGACAAAGACGGCATCGCGATCTTTATCGAGGAGCATCTGCTGTAGCGCCGGGGGAGAACCGCCACAAGGGGGGCAGGCACCTTTGTGGTGGCCTCAGGCGATTTGGGCGAATTGATGCCTAAAAACTGCGCGCAAATTCAAATTTGGTTGTCTGAACATCATGCTTCTAACCACCGATGAGTTAAAGATATTCCCATCAATTTGGTAGTCTATTCCTCCCGGTTAATGACTTACCGTTCACGGTCGATTTTCGACTGTTCACAAGATGTTTGCTCTTGAGCAAAATGTTGTGCAAATAAATAAAATGCTATTAAAAAAATGATAACTAGCTTGATTACCAGTAGAAATAGATATTTCATAGCGAATAAACGAAGGTAAATCCGAGCAAATGTCAAGAGAATTGAGAATTCGCTACAAAACTATTGGTATTATTGCTTAGATGTTCAAACAATCGTTACAATATGAACTATAAGCGTGCGCAATTACAGGTTGCGCAGATACGTTTGATAGTGAAAGAGCAAGATCGCGGTCTCTTGGGGAGGAGACATCGATGAAAGCGAATTCAAAAAAAACTAAGCAGAGTAATAAAGCGACGCGTCGCGTACTGGCAGGCGTTTTGTGCGGAGCATCCGTTTTGAGCCTGGTACTGTCGCTCGTTATGCCCCCGATCTCGCAGGCCATCGCCAACGATGCCCAGACAGTTTCTACCGCGGAAACTGTAATGGGGGGGGGTTCCTCAAGTGAGTCCGCTGCTGTAGGTAACACCAGCGAGGATGCCGAAAACCAGAATAGCGACGAGACCGATGGCGGCGAGTCTGGCTCTTCAAATAGTGTTGAGCAGGCTCAGAGTGCGAATGCGGCTTCAGCGGGAGCGACGGCCACCGTGAAGCCGGGAATTTACGTTCCCACGTCTATCGGTATCGGTACGAATATCAATGTCTCAACCCCTGATCCCGGCGTGGCCACCTACGTCGGCCGCGACATGTACATCGGTGGTAAGCCGAGCGATAAGCCGAGCGACGGCACTATCGATCTTGATGCGGACAACGCCCCCACCGGCTCATATGCCGCTGAGGCGGAGGGCCTTACCGTGGTCCGTGGCAAGCTTGCCATGAATCCACTCAAAGAGAGCTGGCCCTATAATAATAGTGACGGCGCTGGTTTCCGCTTTGGCACCGTTGGTTTTGGTTCCCAGTTCCGTCCTGTCTACGGCAGCACCGTGCTTGCGGTCGCCGGAATCGACAGTGCGATCACCAAAATGAGCGTTGGTTACAACGGCAACTTGCCGGGGGCGACTACCGTTGGCGCTTGGAACAAAGGCGCTTGGGTCGGACAGCAGAGACCTTTTGAGGGCGCGACTCCTTCCGGCTTTGCCTACACCGCGCAAATCGCAGGCCCCATCACATACTGGCGCGATAGCGACTATAAACGCCAGTCTGTGGTGACAATGCAGGGTAATTGGTACGAGGGCTTGTCTGCTCTGGAAAGCACCCTGTTCAATAAAGCTGTTGATTTGACTAATGTCAACGGTAGCGATTATTCGAGCTATAACGGTACAAATGGATACCTCTCGAAGCTATCGAAACAGCTCGACTCGTTTGAAGATACCGGCGAGGTGGATGTCAACGGCTTTGCAGAGCCTAATAGCAACTACGTCATCAACAAGTACAATAACGACGGAACAAGCTATACACTCAAATTCGATGGTAGCGACGATGGTAGCGGCAAGTCTGTTTCCGGTGCGCTCGATACCGGAATCCCGAACAATATGATTCGCAACACCGAGCGACTCATCACCTTTACCGGCGATGGAACTTCTATGCAACAGGTCTTCACCATCGCCGGTTCCGAGCTCTCCAACTGGAAGGATGGCGTCTACTACCGCGGCGTCGACTTTAAGTTCACCAATATCCCCGAAGGCGCATCCATTGTCGTGAACGTTACAGGTACTAATCCTGTCGAGTTCCACAACGGCTGGCGCTTCTGGTGGGGAGATACAGAAATATCTCGCGGTTACGAGAGTCAGTACGCCAAGAAAGACCTTGACGCGAAATACTCGCTGGCCTCCCAGTCCATCATGTGGAACTTCGTCGATACCACCAGCCTTACCATTCGAGGCGGCATCGCGGGAGAGGACCGCGCGGACTGGGGATACAGTGGCACAGTCAGCGGTGCTAAGTGGACTGACGACGATCCTGCGGCGGCTATGATCGGATCGATTCTCGTTCCCAACGGAAGTTTCGACGACCATGTGACTACCAACGGTCGCGTTTATGTGGGCGTCGATTTCTCAATGAACAGCCCGAAGGTTGCCGCAGCATTTGGTGAGGGTAACTCGGCTTCCGTCATCGATATGGATCAGGAGCGTCACAACTTCCCGTGGTCCGGGTCGTATACACCGGACGGCTCTGCCATTGCGTGGAGCAAGGTCGACGCTGCGGACGGCACTACGCTGCTCCCCGGTTCCTCGTGGGCTATCTATGGTTCTGTCGAGGATGCTGTCGCGGGCCAACACGCTATCGTGACGGTGACTGACGGTGGCGCAAATGATTACGCTTCGGTTCATGGCGAGCTTCAGTTCAACTATTTGAATCAGAAGGCCAACATCGGCGATCCCAAGGATACCAAGTACTTCACGTATTACATCAAAGAGGAGACGGCGCCGGAGGGTTACCAGGTTTCGGACAAGATCTACTATGCCACCATGAACAATGCTGGTGAGACGGTCAACTACGTTCAGGGCTATGTGGATACGGCAAATCGCAACTCACTGGTCCCGTTCGAGAATAACCTTACGGGTGCCATCCCCAACGCCAGGATCACCGGTACGGTGTCTTGGACCAAGGTGGCGGAGGACGACACAAAACACACTCCTTTGCCTGGTTCTGAGTGGAAGCTCACCAAGAAAAAGGATGCCGATAGTACGGCCGACCAGTCCTGGACCGTGATCGACCAGGTGAGCGACCAGTCGACTTCGAGCGATACCACGTGGGTAGACACCGACACCGCGCCTGGCAAGTTCACGCTCGAGGGCCTGCTGCCGGGCACGTACACGCTTGTTGAGACCCAGGCTCCGTTTGGCTACGAGAAGAACCCGACGGAATATTGGTTCACGGTGAACACGAACGGTTCCATTGCGTGGACCGGGGACGAGAAGCCGAGCATCGTTGATGGCACTACGTACATCTCTGACACTCTCACCACCACGTCCGTGGAGATCCCGGTGATCAAATCGGTTCGAAACATGGATTGGCCGAAGGGCGACAAAGGCTATGTGCCGTTCGAGTTCAGCATTGAGGCTACGGGTGACTACGCAGACACAGCCCCCAAGCCCAAAGAGCTCAAGATTTCTGTTGCCCCAAAGGCAGGGGAGACTGACGCCACCAGGCTCAACAACATCACGGCGACCTTTGGCGCGATCACGTTCAACATGTCGCACCTGTCCACTGAAGCAGGCACCGATAACGACTACGCCAAGACCTACACCTACACGGTAAAGGAGGTCGCGCCCGCCACCGGTGCCGTCAATAAGCTCCGCTACTCCAAGGCCGAGTACCAGGTTGCCGTCACGGTGAAGGTTGCCAGGGACAATGGTAAGTACTCCGGCCTCACCACCTCCACCACGGTCACGCAGATGAAGGATGACATGGGTAACGCCCTGGGTGAGAACGGGCAGGGCGTCGTGGTTCAACCCTCCGCCGCCGCGCCCGACGCCATTCCCGCCTCCACCTTCACCAACACCTACTCCACCACTCTGCCTCTATCTGGTATGTCGGGCGTCACTCTGACGTACCTTGCCGGCGCGGCGGTGCTTTGCGCTGCTGCAGCCTGGATGCACATTCGTCGCAAGGCGAATGCGAAGGGAGGCGAGCGTCGTGAATAAGAAAGTTTGCTCCTTCCCGATCTTGTTTGCGCTGCTTGCCCTCCTGATCGGCACCTGCGCGGTTGTGTTCCCCGCTTCCGCGCAGGCCGCGCCGACCTCGACCGGTTCCATCACGGTGAGCGGCACCGTGGCGAGCAGCTACGACGCCTACCAGATCTTTAGCGCCAACGTCGTCGACGGCGACAGCGACGCCAAGATCGCCACCGCCCTCGCCTGGGCAAGCGACGCCGTGCGCGACGCCGCGCTGCCCGTGCTGCACAGCGCCGGCATGCCCAATTCCCAGACCACCGCGCAGGAAGCTGCCGAGTGGCTCAACACCGATTCCCACCTTACGAGCGCGCTGAGCGCACAGCTCGCTCGTTCCCTCCAGAGCTCTGGCGCCGTGTTTGTGGCCCTCAACGCGGGCACGGCGGCCGAGCTGCCCTGCGGCTACTGGTTCATCGTCGCCAAAGACGACGCCATCGCCCAAGGCGAGGCCGGCACCGCGCCGATCATGGCCCTGGCGGGCGGCAGCGCCGTCACCGTCAAGCCCAAGGCCGCGACCCCCAAGGTGTCCAAGCACGTGCTGGAGGACGGCACCGCCGCCTGGCAGAAGGCCGCCGACGCCACGGTCGCCGACGACCTGTACTGGCGCCTCTCGGCCACGGTCCCGGCGGGCCTCACGGCCTACGACACCTATACGGTGCGGTTCGTCGACACCATGAGCGCGGGGCTCGACCCCTCCAAGGTGGCCGCGAGCATGCGCGTGTACGTGGCGGCGGGCGCGGACGGCGGCTTCGACGCCGTCTCGGCCGGCAAGGACGGCCGCGCCGGCACCGAGCCCGCGCAGGGCTGGACCGACATCACAGCCCAGTGCGCCACCAAGGTAGCGGCCGACGGCAAGACCTTCACCGTGCGCACCGGCGACCTCATCGCCGCGCTCGGCGGGACCGAAGCCTTTACCGCGGGCGCCCGCGTGGTCGCCGTGTACAACGCGCCGCTCAACAGCGCGTGCAACCACGGCATCGCGAAGGGCAACTCCAACGAGGTGTACCTGCGCTACCCGCGCTCTCCCCTCGCCGACCAGTCCGGCGACGCCGGCTTCACCCGCACGCCGAGCGATGACGCGTGCGCCTACACCTGGGATCTCGCGCTCACCAAGCGCGGCAGCGACGGCGACAAGCCGCTTGCCGGGGCGGTCCTGAGCATCGCCGACGACCGCGGTCGCACACTGGCGGCCGACGGCACGTGGGATGCGGAGGGCAAGGCCACCGTCACCACGGGCGAGGACGGCCGCGTGGCCGTCTCGGGCGTGGACTCGGGCAAGCTGGAGGTCCGCGAGCTCAAGGCGCCCAAGGGCTACACCGCCTTTGAGGGCACGCGTTCCGCGACGGTCAAGGCCGAGGGTCTGGACGTCGACCAGGTGGCCGCCGCCAAGCCCAAGCTCACCATCACGGCCGAGTCACCCCTGCGCGCCGACAGTGCGGACGGGTCGACGGGCAGCCTGGAGGCGTCGCTCATCAACACGCCCACCGGCACACCCCCTAGCATTACCACCGGAGGCTTTATGCCCTCGACTGGCGATATGGCAATGTACGCCGCGGCCGCCGCAGCGGTCGCCGGAGCCGCGCTCATCGTGGTCGCGCTCCTGGTCAAGCGGGGAGGTGGCAGCCATAAAGAGTAGCTGGCAGCCCCACAGAGAGCGGGGCGAGACGTAGCGAAGCAGATGCTAAGACACAGACAGATGATGACCGATCGAATGAGAATCAAACGGAAAACGGAGGAAAAGAAGATGAGCATGAGCAAGAACATCGCACGCCTGGCAGTAACCGCCGGCCTCACAGCAGCGCTGAGCTTCGGCGGCGTGATGGCCCCGGTGACCATGGCGTTTGCTGATGGTACGCCTGTGGCTACGACGATTGGCAATGTGACGATCAAAGATGACGACTACGCGGGTACGACCTTTAAGGGCATCAAGATTTTCTCCGCTACGGTTACGCAGGATCAGACAAACACCAATGTTTGGGACTCTACCGATGAGAAGACGCTGTCCGATATTAAGTGGGCATCGGATGAAGTGAGGGATGCCGTGATCGGGGAATTTGAATCGGACACGACGGACCCTTCTAAACCGGCCAACATCAATGATGCTGCCGCCTGGGCGAAGTGGATTAAGACTAAGACCGAGGCTGAGTATGAGGCTGGCACCAACCAGACTACCAATCTGAACGTGGGAACGACGCTCGACAGGATCGCCAAGGCGCTTGAAAGTAAGGCATGGATTGATGCGACGAGCGGTACGGGAACATTCACGGGTATTGATGCTGGCTATTGGCTCTTTGAAACGAAGTCGGTCGGTAATACTACCGGAGCAGATGGTAACATTGACGCTTTCACCTCGCCGATCTTCGCTGTCGTCGGTGGCGAAGATGTAAATGTGAAGCCCAAAAAGGATGTCCCTAAAGTGACCAAGGCCGTCAAGGACGACGCGATGGGCGCCACGTTTAAGAAGTCCGCCGACTCCCGTATGGATCAGTTTATCGAGTATCAGCTGACCGGCACCGTTGCGAGCAATGTCAACACCTACGATGAGTATTATTACGAGTTCGAGGACAAGTTGCCTGGCTCTATGTCTGCTGAGCTCGTGGACGATTCGAATGAGCCCAATATTACTGTAGAAATCAATGGCTATAAAGTAACGTCGGGTTATCAAGCTACTTACGAGGACAACACACTCAAAGTGGTCTTTAATAACCTTAAGGCGTGCACGTGCTCGAATGGCCCTGTCACTTTCGGGGCAGACACCAAAGTAACCGTTGGGTATAAAGCCAAGCTTGATCCTTCTAAGATTTTTGAAGGCGGAGTGATGAAGACTGATTTCAACGGTTTGGTTGGTCAGCCGCAAAAGAACAGGGTTACTCTGACTTATTCCAACAACCCGCACAATATTAGTAGCCATGGTAAAACGGTTGAGCATCTTGCTTATGACTACACTTACGGCATCGACGTTACCAAGGTGGGTTCCGATGTTGACAAGAGTGGAAATAAGCCAGCCCTTGCCGGCGTTCAGTTCATACTGCAAGAGAGTGGATCCAAAGATTACATCAAGGCCGACGGTACTCTGACGCCAAATAAGAATGATGCAATTCTGACCACCAACAGCGAAGGCAAGATCAATGTCGTCGGCCTTGACGAGGGCACCTATGTCCTCAAGGAAGTTAAGCCCGCTCCTGGCTACAATAACTCCGCAGCCGATGGCATCACGTTCACCATCACGAACAATGGGCTGCCCACTAACGACGATTCTTTCAATCCTGGGTGCAGGCTCGCCGAGGGAACCGATAACAAGCTCGTCACGGTGGCTGAAACTAATACCGAGAAAGTTGACGGCAAGGTACACCTCACTGTCACCGACCAGAAGGGCTCTAACCTCCCGCTGACCGGTCTCAACGGCGTGACGTTCACCTGGATCGCTGGTGGCGCGGTGCTGTGCATCGGCGTGGCGCACCTCATCCGCAGCCGTAAGCAGGCTGAGGAGTCCGAGCAGGAGTAACGCTCGCTCACCCATCCCTTTGGCAGGTGGGATGTGATGGCCATGAGACTTGCGGACACTTTTCTCGTCCATCCACGTTCTTGCTTTGCCATTCTCTTTTCGGGGCAGACTCCGCACTGGAGTCTGCCCCGTTTTTTTGGATAACGCAGCCAGCCTCCATCGTCCGATGCGGGCACGTTCGTCATCGCGTTTCTTGACTCGTATGAAGTTCGGTTTAAGGTCCGTAGGCGCACGCGCGGTGCGGACGGTAGAAGGCATTTGCGCCGCAAAAAGCGCAAATAAGAATGCCCGGGGGTCGGATCCCGGGCATTTAACAAAAGCTGAAAACTAGGCCGCCCTCGCTCCCAAACATTTACGCGGGGTGCGTCGTTTTCTATTGATATTGTATCCCGAATCGCCCCGCCGATCCGGGACATTTTGAAAACTCAAATGCTGGCCTACGCACGAAAGGAATCTCGTTAATTCCGAAAATTATGTATAATTCCAATTAAAAATGGAATCAAACGAAAACGATGGAAATGAACGAAGCGCTAATCTACTTACAAGAAGCACTAGGCCTCTCTGCCAAGACCAAAAATTGGCCTGGATCCGCACGCTTGCCGCTGCATCTGCGGGCGATTGAGGTCCGCGCTGTTGACGCAAACGGTTTTTCGTTTTTGCTTGCAAGTTTGCCTACTGGCGTCGGGCTTCCCGAGGCTAAGAGGGTCTATAGTCAGCTAGCCTTGCGCGCGGAGACTCCTGTTGTCGTTTCATTTCCTGATGCCGATGCACGTCAGCGCAAAGCATTGGTCGCACAAGGGATTCCCTTTGTCTGCCCGGGTAGACAGGCTTTTCTTCCATTTATGGGTACAGCCTGCACGGAAGGGGGCGGTGCCCGGTTTCGCAATCACGCGACCAAGATGTCGCCCAACGCGCAGGCTGCCGCAATCTGGGGAGCAACCCAGGAGCCATATCGTCCCTATGACCTTTGTCGTGCGCTTGGGATCTCGGCAAGCCGTGCGAGTGAGGCCATAACCGAGCTTGTCGACAGGGGGCTCGCGAGGCGCGAACGTTGCGAGCGACGTGTCGTCGTGTTCCCTGTTGCCGTTGATCTTCTGCTTAGTGAGCACATGTCAGAGCTCTCCTCGCCTGTCTCGAAGGTCTTTTTTGCAAGGAAGACGCCGAAGATCGACTATCTTGTTGACGCCGGGGAGACGGCGCTCGCCGCGCGTTCGATGCTCGCTGCACCGGGCATGGAACAAAAGGCCGTCTTAAGAAGTACATGGCGTCAACTGAGCGACCTCGAAGTCGCAGACGGGGAGTTGCCGGATAACGAGACGGCGATGATCCAAGTGTGGCGCTATGCGCCCGTGTTTGCCGACTCCTCCCGTGTCGACAACATTTCGCTTGCGCTATCTTTGGTGGCAATCGACGATGAGCGAATTCAGCTCGAAGTCGATCGCATGTTTGGAAAGGAATATCCATGGCAAGAAGCGCTGTAGAAGGTCTCCAAGAATTCGCGGCGTTTCGGTCCTAGCTGCGTTGTCCGGCGCATGAGCTCGCTAATCGGCTATTATTTGTTTAGACAACTTGAGTTGTAGAGGAGTGACCGGCGATGGTGCAGGGCGCCAAACATATGAAGAGCAATAACGCCGCGGACAACGGCGGCTCAAGCCCTCAGCCCAAACCTCAACCAAAGCCCAAGCGTCGCCGCAAGCGACTTCCGCGCTGGGCCGACCGGCTCATCACCATCGTCATCATCCTTATCGGCGTGGGCCTTATGACCTGGCCGTGGATCTTGGACCGGCTCGAGGCCTCGGGCGTGTTCAACCAGATCAGCACCGTGTCCAGCACCGTGGACGCGCTGTCTGCCGAGGAGCGCGAGCGTATCCTGCTCCAGGCGCGCTCCTTTAACGAGCAGCTGGCGGGCGAGGCCACCGAGCTTCCCGCCGACCAGATCGAGCCCTACGCCCAGCAGCTCATCTTTGACCGCGACCCCATGATGAGCTGGGTCGAGATCCCCTCCATCGACGTGAGCATGCCCATCTACCACGGCACGAGCGAAGAAGTCCTTATGGCGGGCGTCGGCCACCTGGAGGGCACGAGCCTGCCGGTGGGCGGAACCTCGACGCATTGCGTGCTCACCGCGCACTCGGGCATGCGCAACCTGAGCATGTTCGACGACATCCACTCGCTGGAGCCCGGCGACCTGGTGCTGCTGCACACCATGAACAAGACGCTCGCCTACAAGATGGTGGACTCCGAGGTGGTGCTGCCCGAGGAGATGGAGTCGCTGACCATCGAGCCCGGCGCCGACAAGGTGACGCTCGTCACCTGCACGCCCTACGGCGTGAACGACCATCGCCTGCTGGTGCATTGCGTGCGCACCAAGTACAACAAGAAGGACGTCGACAAGCAAAAGTCGCTGGCCGGCCGCCACTGGGGCAAGCGTGAGTTTGCCGTGCTCATTGTGGTCGTGGCCATTGTGCTGTTGCTGCTGGACATCGTGATCCACGCGGTCCGCAAGCGCCGCAAGGCCAAAGCCTCGGCATAAGACATTCTTCAGAACCACCGCAACGGGGACAGGCACCTTTGTGGTGGTCGGGGCTTCCAAACCATCACAACATTCGGCGAAAATCTCGATTTTGACGATAAGCGTCGAATGTTGTGATGCTTTTCGTTGTGGGCGGGACGGTTTTCGTTTCGGGCGGGATGGTTTTCGTTGTGGGCGAGACGGTTTTCGCTATGGACGGTGCGGTTTCGCTGTAGAACCGCCGGCCCGCCGCCTGCCAACCCGCCGCCCTCGTTACGTTTTCGCTGCATTTAGGTAAAGCGCCTGCTCCAAGCGGCGTGGCCTTGTATACTAGAGCGGTTTATCTGTTATGCGGAAGGGAGCGCCTATGGCACTCAGCGAGAAAGACGTGCGCGGCATCGCCGAGTACGCAAAGATCGCACTGACCGATGACGAGCTCACCCAGATGACGTCCTACATGAACGACGCCGTCCAGATGCTCGAGCCCGTCCTGCAATATGACTTGCCCGACGTGGAGCCCACGTTCCATCCTATCGGAAGCCTGTCCAACGTGATGGGCGATGACCTGCGCGAGCCCGAGCGCGACCTACCGCTCGACGTCGCGCTCGAAAACGCCGGCAGCGCGCGCGACCGCTACTTCCGCGTGCCGTCCATTTTGGGAGAGGGGGAGAGCGAGTAATGGCGCAGAGTTTCGATTCCCTTACCGCTGCCCAGATCGCCGCGGGCGTTGCCGCCGGCGACTTTACCGCTACCGAGGTGGCCCAGGCCTCCTTTGCCGCCATCGAGGCGCGCGAGGGTGGGGTCCAGGCATTCCTGCAGGTGGCGCCCGAGCTTGCGCTCGAGGCTGCCGCGCGCGTGGATGCCGACCGCGCCGCTGGCAAGCCGCTGCCCCCGCTCGCGGGCGTGCCGCTGGCCATCAAGGACAACATGAACCTCGTGGGCACGCGCACCACCTGCGCTTCCCGCATGCTCGAGGATTACCAGAGCGTCTACACCGCCACCTGCGTTCAGCGCATGCTCGATGCCGGCTGCCTGCCCATGGGCAAGGCCAACATGGACGAGTTTGCCTTTGGCAGCTCTACCGAGAGCTCGGCCTTCCACCGCACCAACAACCCCTGGGATACCGAGCGCGTGCCTGGCGGCTCTTCGGGCGGCTCCGCTGCAGCCGTCGCTGCGGGCGAGGTCGCGCTCTCGCTGGGCTCGGATACCGGCGGCTCCATTCGCCAGCCGGCGTCGCTGTGCGGCGTGGTGGGCTTTAAGCCCACGTACGGCGCCGTGAGCCGTTACGGCGTGGTGGCCTTTGGCTCGTCGCTCGACCAGGTGGGACCCTTTGGCCGCACGGTCGAGGATGTCGCGCTGGCCATGAACGCGCTTACCGGCGCGGGCCGCGATCCGTACGACTGCACCAGCCAGGATTGTGCCGTCGACTTTACCGAGCATCTCAACGACAGCATCGAGGGCAAGCGCGTGGGTATCATCCCTGCGTTTATGGAGGCCGAAGGCCTGACGCCCGAGGTCAAGGCCGCTGTTCAGCGCGCCGCCCAGGAGCTACAGAACCAAGGTGCCGAGCTGGTCGAGGTCGATCTGCCGCACCTGGACGCCGCCATCGCCGCCTACTACGTCATCGGCCCGGCCGAGGCGTTCTCCAACCTGGCCCGTTTTGACGGCATTCGCTACGGCTATCAGGAGGAGGGCTGCGCTAACCTGTCCGACCAGAGCTCGCTCTCGCGCGCCCACGGCTTTGGCGCCGAGGCCAAGCGCCGTCAGATGCTCGGCGCCTACCTGCTGAGCTCGGGCGTGTACGACAAGTACTACTACGCCGCGCAAAAGGCCCGCACGCTCATCACGCAGGACTACGACGCCGCGTATGCCAAGGTGGACACCATCCTCATGCCCGCCTCGCCGCGCACGGCCTTTAAGTTTGGCGAGATCAGCGACCCCACGCAGATGTACCTCTCCGACCTGTACACCATTTCGCTCAACATTTGCGGCAACGGTGGTATCTCGGTGCCGCTGGGCTTGGGCGAGGATACTCAGCTGCCCGTTTCTGCCCAGCTGGTGGGTCCGGCCTTTAAGGACCGTCAGCTGCTCACGTTTGCCCGCGCCCTGGAGCGCGGCTTTGCCGATGCCACCACGGGTGCGCCCGCGCTTTCCGTCGCGCCCGATTTTGCCGGGAAGGGAGGCGAGCTGTAATGAAGGAGCTTTCCGAGGTCCTGCAGGATTGGGAGGCCGTGATCGGCCTGGAGATCCATACCGAGCTCACCGCACTCGATACCAAGATGTTCTGCAACTGCAAGCTCAGCCACGATGACGAACCCAACGCCAACGTGTGCCCGGTGTGCCTGGGCCTGCCCGGCGCCCTGCCGGTGCCCAACAAGCGCGCCATCGAGAGCATCGTCAAGGCCGGTCTCGCCACCAACTGCGAGATTCAGCGCCACTCGATGTTCTACCGCAAGCACTACTTCTATCCCGACATGGCCAAGAACTTCCAGACCACGCAGGGTCCGGTCGCCTTTGCCATGTACGGTCACCTGGATCTGGATGTGACCGGTCGCGGTGCCGCCGAGCGCCCCGACTGCGCATTCGGCGAGGCCGAGGCTCAGAGCCTGGCGAGCGCCTCGGCCAACGCCGAGGGCCTGTCTACGTCCATGACGTCGACCATGCGCGAGGGTAATCAGCGCGCCGGCCATCTGGCTAGCTATGATGCGTCCAACCTGCAGATGCCCGAGCGTCGCGAGGACGGTTCTTACACGGTGCCCATTCGCATCCTGCGCATCCACATGGAGGAGGACGCCGCCAAGATGGTCCACGTAGGCGGTGCCGAGGGCCGCATTACCGCCGCTGCCGAGTCGCTCGTCGACTACAACCGCTGCGGCACGCCGCTGATCGAGCTCGTGACTGAGCCCGATCTGCGCACGCCCGAGGAGGCTCGCCTGTTTATGGAAAAGCTCCGTCGCATCTTTGTGACGCTGGGCATTTCGGACTGCTCCATGGAGAAGGGCTCCATGCGTTGCGACGGCAACGTGTCGCTGCGCCGCCGCGGCGAGACCAAGCTGGGTACCAAGACCGAGCTCAAGAACCTCAACTCGTTTAAGAGCCTGCACGATGGCCTTGCCTACGAGATCTGCCGTCAGGCCGAGGTGCTCGAGGAGGGCGGCATTATCTACCAGGAGACCCGTCACTGGGAGCCTAGCCGCAAGCGCACCGTGGTTATGCGTGTGAAGGAGACGGCCGACGACTATCGTCTGTTCCCCGACCCCGATCTGGCGCCCTTCGATCTGGACGACGAGTTCATCGATCGCTGCCGCGGCGAGATCCCCGAGCTGCCCGATGCCAAGCGCGTCCGTTTTGAGGCCGACTTTGGCATTAAGGCGGCCGATGCCGAGCAGATCGCCGGCGACCCCGAGTTTGCCGACTTCTTTGAGGCTGCCGCTGCCGGTATGGCTGGCAAGGAGGTCCAGACGGTCGCAAACCTGCTGGTGAACGAGATGATCGCCTACCTTAAGGGTGCGGGCGTCTCGCTGGCCGAGTCCGGCATCGCGCCGGCCCAGGTGGCAGCGCTGGCCAAGCTGCTGGCGACCGATGCCATCAGCTCCAACCAGGCGCACGAGGTCTTTGAGGCCATGGCCCAGACCGGCGACGACCCCAACAAGATCGTCGACGAGCGCGGTATGCGTCAGGTGAGCGATGCCGGCGCGCTGCAGCCGATCGTGGACGAGGTGCTGGCAAACTGTGCCGATCAGGCGCAGCAGTATCGTGACGGCAACCAGAAGGTCATCGGCTTTTTGGTGGGCCAGTGCATGAAGGCGAGCCGCGGCAAGGGCAACCCGAAGCTCTTCAACGAGTTGCTGAGAACGTCGCTCTCGTAAACGGGAACCCGGGAGCCCCGGCAGGGCGGGTGCTTCCTCAAAATTTCGAACAGTCCTGCGCAAGACGAAGGCCACATTAAGTGGCCTTCTTTGCGTGCGGAACTCATTTTGAGCAAGCGCCTGCCCTGCCGGGGCTCCCGGGTTCTGTGACGACTTGGCCGTTCGGGTCAGGTGGGGCTGAATGGAATTTGGTGAATGAGGGCGCCGTTGGCGCGTCCATTTTTGTGCGGGTGACAAAGGGACTGTCCCTTTGTCACATTGCAATAAATGTGATGAGAGTGTGGCGAAATGAGCTTAAAACTTCCGTAAATGTGATAAATGTCACGTTTTACCTAGGGTAAAATGTGGGAAATATCACGTTTACGGAAGTTTCTTTGCGGGAGGTTCGTCCATGCAGCGAGATATCATTGCCAAGCTTAACGCTTGGAAAGCGTCAGAATATCGTAAGCCGCTTATCCTTAAGGGGGCGCGCCAGGTTGGAAAGACGTGGGCGCTTAAGGAGTTCGGCCGAACCTCGTACATCAATTTTGTGTATCTGACGCTCGAGGAGCCGTCACCTGGGGTACAGAGCGAGTACGCTCAGTTTTTCGAAGGTACGCGCGATCCTCGACGGATCATCTCAAATCTTTCCCTGGCACTTGGACAGCCTATCGATCCCGGCAAAACGCTGCTTATTATTGATGAGATCCAGGATTGTCCTTCTGCAGTCGGCGCCCTTAAATACTTCTGTGACGAGGCCCCCGAGTATCACGTCGCATGCGCAGGGTCTTTGTTGGGCGTTCGCTTGTCCCGTGAGACCAGCGCTTTTCCGGTGGGAAAGGTCGAGTTCATGGAGATGCGCCCCATGAGCTTTTCCGAGTTTCTGAAAGCCGAGGGCGCTGCAAACTACGACGAATACCTTGGCGGCCTGGATCAGATCGAAACAGTGCCCGATTTCTTCCATGTCCGTCTCGTCGAGCATCTTCGTCGTTATTTTGCATGCGGCGGCATGCCAGAGGCTCTTGGCCGGTGGGTGGAGACGGGCGATATCGTTCAGGTCGATAAGGTGTTGTCTGATCTCTTGGATTCCTACGAGCGCGATTTTGCCAAGCATGGTGGCCGTGCGCAGTTCGCCAAGCTTTCGCAAATATGGAACTCGATTCCAGCTCAGTTGGCGCGCGAGAACAAAAAGTTCGTTTGGGGTGCGGTGCGCGAGGGGGCTCGTGCTCGAGAATACGAGGATGCTCTGGAATGGCTTGCCGATGCTGGGCTCATCACGGCGGTTCGCCTTAATGCTGCCGGTGGTGTGCCGCTCTCTGCGTACGATGACCTCAAGGCATTTAAAGTCTACTGTCTTGATGTCGGCTTGCTGCGCCGCATGGCAAGGCTGGATGCGTCCGCTTTTGCCATCTCGGATGCGCTATTTTCGGAGTTCAAAGGTTCGTTCGCCGAGAACTATGTGCTTCAGGCATTACTTTCACAGTTAGATGCTGCTCCGCGTTACTGGACAAACGAGAAGCCGAAGCACGAAGTCGATTTTTTGATTCAAGTCGGAAACGAAATCGTTCCCGTCGAGGTCAAATCGGGAGAGGTCGTTCACTCCAAGAGCCTTAAGTACTATGCCGACAAGCATGCGGAGACGACTCCATTGAGGGTCCGCTACTCACTTAAGAACCTAAAGCTCGACGACGGGGTGCTCAACATTCCGTTGTATTTGGCTGATCGATCTGTCCCTCTTATCAAAAAGGCGCTTGATTGTGCGCATCTTGACGTTTAGATCCTGGGTGAGCTGACGGGCGGTGGCTAATTAATCGCTCCGTTACGGCCAGGGAGCTTGGGCCTTAGCGATGCTTGCTTCGCCAAGCGGTGGGGGTGGTGCCGGTGTATTGTTTGAAGGCTTGGGCGAAGGCGGCTTGCTGAGGGTAGTCGAGCCGCTCTGCTACCTGCGCTATCGTGAGCCCGCTATCGGCCAAAAGGTCCTGTGCTCGCTCCATACGGCGTCTGCGAATGTAGGCGCCCATCGACTCGCCTGTTTGGGCCTTAAAGGTGGCGCATAGTTTGGAGCGGCTTGTGTAGAGCCTCTCGGCCACCTCGTTGATACCCACACGTCTGCCTTTGTCGAGCGCGCGCTCAATCATTGCCGTTGCTTCTTCGGCAATGGTTATGCTGACGCGTGTGTCTGCCGCCTGCCGCGCCTGCTTGTGGGCCGCGCGCGAACAGGCGAGCTCCGCGACCATGGTCTCCACGATGCCCTGCATATAGACGTGTCCGCCTACGGTGCGGGCGCGGTCCTCGTTAATCCGGCGCAGCGTGTGGCAGATGGCAGACGTCGCTTCCTCGTGCCATGGCTCGGCAAACGCCTCAAAGATTCCCGCGAACTCGGTGGGATAGCGGTGCTCCAGTTCGTCAAAATATCCAGGCAAAAAGAGCACCGAGCGCGAGTGATAGAGCTCCCCCGCAAACAGCGGGCTTAATTCCTCGCCACAGTTATCTTGGATAAAGCTGCAAACGGCATTGTTTGGCCACGGTCCATGCAATGGTTTGAGGTTCGCGGGCGTTATGCCAGCCTCGGGCATGCATGTAAGTGTGGGCGCGCTGACCTCGCTCACGCAGGCATATGGCTCGGGTGTGTATTCGGCCAGGTGCATATCGTGCGTCGGGGTGATGAAATGCTCCATGACGATGCAGGCAGGGGAGAGGGGCATGATCCATGCGCGTCCGTGCGCCCGATCGTTTGCCACCTCGCCGGTAAAGACAGCGCCCTTGCCGGAAAGCTCCAGGCCAAACTGCTCAAACTGTGGTGCGTAGAGCTCGGTTATGTCGGTCGCTGCCCGCCGTATTTGCAAAAGCGTCCCTTTCCTTTGCAGAAACGTCCACGCCTGGCTTGATTGTGAGCCATGGCTAACACATCAATGATAAGTTCATTACGGTTAACTCTCAAGCCGTTAGAAAGGAATCTCATGGCAAAGGGATCAAAAAGGGAAGGTGGAGGCATCGGCGAGTTGCTCGCGTATGCCGGTGACCGTAAATTCCTAACGTATTTGGGCATGGCGCTCTCGGCGCTCTCGCAGCTGCTGAGCTTTGGCCCGTACGTGTGCATTTGGCTTGTCGCTCGCGACCTGATCGCCGTGGCACCTAACTGGAGCGAAGCCTGCGACATCGCGATGTATGGCTGGTGGGCCGTGGGGTTTGCGCTGGCAAGCATCGTAGCTTATTTCGTGGGGCTCATGTGCACGCACCTGTCTGCGTTTCGCTGCGCGTCCAATATCCGCAAGACTACGAGCGAGCACCTGCTTAAGCTGCCGCTCGGCTACTTTGACACGCACGCCACCGGTGAGCTGCGCCGTATTGTAGACGGATGCGCCGCCTCCACCGAGACCCTGCTCGCGCACATGCTGCCCGATATCGCCGGCGCCGCCGCCATGGTCGTGGGCTTGCTCGTGCTGCTTTTCGCCCTCGATTGGCGCTTGGGCGCGGCATGCCTTATCTCGGTCGTCGTTTCGTTTGGCGCCATGGCCACCATGATGAGCGGCGAAGGTGCCGAGTTCATGAAGGCCTACATGGGAGCGCTGGTCAAGATGAACAAGACCGGCACCGAATACGTACGCGGCATCCCCGTGGTCAAGGTGTTTCAGCAGACGGTCTACTCCTTTAAGGCCTTCCACGATGCAATCGCCGAATACGCCGACATGGCGCAAAACTATGCGGGCACGTTCTGCCGAGGTCCGCAGGTACTCAACCTTACCGCGCTCAATGGTCTTGTGGCATTCCTGTTGCCCGTGGCGTTGCTGTTGGCGCCAGGCGAGACGGACTTCGCGCATTTTATGACCAACTTCACGTTTTACGCGATATTTTCGGCCGTGGTACCGACGGCCATGACCAAGCTCATGTTTGTGGGCGAGGCCTCTCAGATGAGTGCCGATTCGTTGGCTCGTATTCGAAGCGTCATGGATTCCAAGCAGCTTTCCGTGCCCGCACAACCCAAGCACCCTGCCGGCGGCGACGTGCGATTTGAGGACGTGAGCTTTACGTACGAAGGTGCCGAAGCACCTGCCGTTAGCCATGTAAGTTTCAGCGTTTCCGCTGGTAGCACCCTCGCCCTGGTGGGTCCCTCGGGTGGCGGTAAGTCAACCTGCGCAAGCCTGATTCCGCGTTTTTGGGATGTTTCCTCGGGTCGAGTGCTCGTAGGTGGTGTGGACGTTCGCGATATGGATCCGCACGAGCTTATGGACCAGGTCGCCTTCGTGTTCCAGACCAACCAGCTGTTCCGGCAAACACTTGCCGACAACGTACGCGCCTCCAAGCCTACGGCCACTGACGACGAAGTGCGTGCGGCCCTCTCCGCAGCTCAGTGCGACGACATTGTGGCCAAGCTCCCACAGGGCATCAATACCATGCTCGGTGCCGGCGGAGCATATCTTTCGGGCGGCGAGGTCCAGCGCGTGGCCCTCGCCCGCGCGATCCTTAAAGACGCGCCTATCGTGGTGCTCGATGAGGCCACGGCGTTTGCCGATCCCGAGAACGAGGCGCTCATCCAACGTGCTTTTAGCAAACTGGCGGCGGGTCGCACGGTCATTATGATCGCGCACCGACTCTCGACTGTAGTGGGCGCAGACCAAATCGTGGTGCTCAACCAGGGCAGCGTGCAGGAGTCGGGTACCCATGCCGAGTTGCTGTCCCAAAATGGCCTGTATGCCAAGATGTGGGCCGAGTACGAACAGGCCGCGAGCTGGAAAATCACTGCAGCGACCGCGGATGCCACCGTCACGAAGGGAGGCGAGGCCTAAATGTTCGCCTCATTCCAAAAGAAGTATTTCCTATCCGATAAAGGCGTCGCCGGCGTAAAACGCGGCATTTTCTGGACCACGCTCACCAATCTCATCACCATGGCCGGCATGGGCTTTTTATTCCTGGTTATGGCCGGCTTTGTCGAGCATCTCGTCAGCGGGGCTGACCTGCCGGATGCCCTGCCGATCGTGGGCGGCCTCCTGGTCTTTTTTGTGTTGCTCTTTGCTTCTAACTGGCAGCAGTATTACTACACCTACTGCATCTTTTACGAGGAGTGCGGCAAGCAGCGTATGGAGATTGCCGAGCGCTTGCGCAAACTGCCGCTGTCGTTTTTTGGTCGTCGTGATCTGGCCGATTTAACCGAGACCATCATGGGCGACGTCCAGACCATGGAGCACGCCTACAGCCACGTGCTGGGAGAGCTTTGGGGTGCCATCATCGCAAGCGCCATTGTGTTTGTGGCGTCGCTGTTCTTTTGCTGGCAGCTGGCGATTGCGGCGTTTTGGAGCGTTCCCGTGGCCTTTGCCGTGTTGTATCTAACACGCGGCCCCATGACTCCGGTGTTTGATCGCGTGCGCGCCGAGAAGGTCAAGGTTACCGAGGCTATTCAAGAGACGCTCGACTGCGTTCGCGAGATTCGCGCCACCAACCAGGAGGCCCATTATCTTGAGGGACTCAACGCCGTGATCGATGCCGAGGAGCGCGAGACCACCAAGGGCGAGCTCGTTAACGGGCTTTTGGTCAACTCCGCCTTTGCCATCCTGCGTCTGGGCATTGCCACCACGCTGGTCACGGGCGCCGCGATGGTCGCCTCCGGGCAGGTCGACTTTTTGGTGTTGTTTGCCTTCCTGCTTATGGTGAGCCGTATCTATGCGCCCTTTGACCAGGCATTAATGTTAATGTCCGAGCTGTTTGCCGCCGAGTCGTCTGCCAAGCGCATGCGTTCCATCATGGAAGAGCCTGTGGCGCGGGGCAGCGAGAAATTTGAGCCCGCGGGCCACGATGTGGTGTTCGATCACGTGGCATTTGGCTATGGTGCGGGCGAGGACGGGCGCGCCGGCGAAAAAGTTCTTACCGATGTGAGCTTTACCGCCAAGGAAGGCGAAGTTACGGCACTGGTCGGTCCTTCGGGTTCCGGTAAGTCTACGGTGAGCCGCCTGGCCGCACGCTTTTGGGATGCCACCGCGGGCAAGGTTACCGTGGGTGGCGTGGATGTTGCGAGCGTCGATCCCGAGGTACTCCTGCGCGACTACGCCATTGTGTTCCAAGGCGTACTGCTCTTTGACGACACAGTGATGGGAAACATCCGCCTCGGGCGTCGTGACGCCACCGATGAGGAAGTCTTGGCTGCCGCACATGCCGCCAACTGCGATGAGTTCGTGAGTCGTATGCCGCAGGGCTACGACACCATGATCGGCGAGAACGGCTCCAAGCTCTCCGGCGGCGAGCGCCAGCGCATCTCCATCGCTCGTGCGCTGCTTAAGGACGCGCCCATCGTGCTGTTGGACGAGGCGACGGCAAGCTTGGATGTGGAGAACGAGACCGTGGTGCAGCAGGCGCTCTCCCGTCTGCTTGCAGGTAAGACGGTTATCGTTATTGCCCACCGTATGCGTACGGTGGAAAATGCCGACAAAATCGTTGTGCTCAAGGATGGAGTGGTTGCCGAACAGGGCACTCCGGCGCAGCTCAAGGCAGCAGGCGGAGAATTCGCCCGCATGGTTGCGCTGCAAAAGGAGTCGGCGGACTGGCAGCTGTAGGACTGTGGCAAGGGCGGGGGCGGATACCCGTGGGAGTGCGGATTTGCGTCGTGGTGGGTGAACCGCCGAGTACCGGGCGGTCTGGACCGCATGTTTTCAAAAAGTTAGCCATAGTTGACCAAATAGTTATACTAAACTAGTCTCAAAAGTGTGCTCGAGCAAACTAATGAACTCGGGTGCTAAGGCACCATGCCGCGCTTGTGCGGCAAAAGGGAGAAGCAACATGAAGAAGTCGACGTTTAACACCCTGCTTGTCGGTGGCGGTTTTCTGCTTGGTACGGCCGGCATCAAGCTGCTCACCAGCGCCCCGGTAAAGAACGCCTGCGTGCAGGGCATCGCGTGCGGTATGCGCGTCAAGAACTGCTACCAGGACATGGTCGAGCAGGCCAAGGCCAATGTCGACGACATGGTTGCCGAGGCTGCCTACATCACCCAGAGCGAGGCCGCTGCTGACGAGGCAGCCGTGTAACGCTCCTAGGCACAAACTATGAGATTCTCGATTATTAACGAGATCCCCGGCAGGACCCGTCTTCAATTGGCGGGTCCTGTGCCAGAGAGCGATCTCGATGCACTTCTTAAGCTCAGCGGCGATATCGACGGCGTGCACAAGGTGCGCGTTTATGGCCGTATCGGCCAGATGGCGCTCGAATATGATGAGCAGTGTCGTGCGGGCGTGCTCGACGCCTTGGGTGCGCTCGATGCCCAGGCCATTGCCGACGCAAAGACGGGTTACGTGATGCAGCTTGAGCCACGCAAGCACAAGCTCGTCATGGATCTTGCCACACTTATCGGCGCCCACTACGCGCGCCGCTGGTTCCTACCTACGCCGCTGCGTGCCATCTTTGTCGTGGCCGGTTACATGACCTTTTTGCGCGCCGCTCTCCACGAGCTCGCGCAACCGCGCCTGACCGTCCCCGTGCTCGACGCCTCGGCTATTGGCATCTCGTTTGTTAAGCGCGACGTCAATACCGCGGGCCAGACGATGTTCCTACTCAACGTGGGCGAGTTGCTCGAGGACTACACGCGTGCCATGAGCGAAAACGAGCTCATTAACTCGCTGCTCGACGTTCCCGACAAGGCGCAAAAAGTGGTCGGCGACACCGAGGTGAGCGTTGCCGCCACCGAGCTTGAGCCTGGCGACTTGGTCGCCGTTCGCACCGGCATGTCCATCTGCATCGACGGCGTGGTCGAACAGGGGAACGCTATGGTCAACCAGGCGACCCTGACCGGCGAGCCGCTTGCCGTCGAGCGCAGCGCGGGCGACGATGTATTCGCCGGCACCGTCGTGGAAGACGGCAGTATCTTGGTGCGCGTGCGCGCCAACACGGCGCAGACCAAGCTGCGCTCGATTGTTTCGCTCGTGCAGACGGCCGACTCGCTCAAGTCCGAGGGTCAGTCGCACATGGAGGATCTCGCCAACAAGATCGTTCCGTGGAACTTCCTGCTCGCGGGCCTGGTTGCGCTCACCACGCGTAGCCTCATCAAGACCTCGGCGGCGCTGATGGTCGACTACTCGTGCGCGCTCAAGCTCACGGGTTCCGTTGCCGTCATGACTGCCATGAGCGATGCCGCCAAGATGGGCGTCATGGTCAAGGGCGCGAAGTACTTTGAGTCGTTTGCCAAGGCCGACACCATTGTGTTTGATAAGACCGGCACGCTCACCGAGGCACAGCCGCGTCTTGCCTGCGTGCTTACCACCGATGGCTGGAGCGAGGACGAGGTTCTGCGCCTTTCTGCCTGCCTGGAGGAGCATTTCCCGCATCCGGTGGCGCGTGCCGTGGTCAACGCCGCCCGCGAGCGCGGGCTCGAGCACCGCGAGCGCCATGCTGCCGTCGAGTACATCGTGGCGCACGGCATCGCTTCGTCCATTGAAGGACGTCGCGCCATCATCGGTTCCGCGCACTTTGTATTTGAGGACGAGGCTGCGCAGCTCGAGTCCGACATTAAGGAGCGAATTGAGTCCCAGATGCAGGGCCTGTCGCCGCTGTATCTGGCGGTCGACGGCACCGTTGTGGGCGTGCTCGGTATCGAGGACCCGCTTAAGCCCGGGGTCCGCGAGGCCATCGCCGACTTGCACGCGTTGGGCGTTAAGCACGTGGTCATGCTCACGGGCGACTCGGAGCGTACGGCCGAGCGCATTGCTCGCGAGGCAGGTGTCGACGAGTTTAAGGCCGAGCTGCTGCCCGAGGACAAGTACGCGTATGTGGAGCGCATTAAGAGCGAGGGGCGCCACGTTGCCATGGTGGGCGACGGCGTCAACGACTCACCGGCGCTGGGTCTGGCCGATGTGGGTCTGGCCATGGGCGGTGGAAGCGACATCGCCAAGGAGGTCGCCGACATCATCCTGACCGATACGGATCTTGCCGCGATCGTGCGCCTGCGCCGCATGAGTCAGGGGCTTATCGACCGTCTGACGAGTTCGTATTCCAAGGTGATGCTCACCAACTCGGCGCTGTTGGCATTGGGTATTACCGGCATGATCACTCCGCAGGCGTCGTCACTGCTGCACAACGGCTCAACGATCGCCTACAGCCTGGGCAACGCGAAGGCATATCTGCGCTAGCAGACGTGTTCGCCCACGTTATCTGGCCTGCGCCCAGACGGCATCGATGTCGTCTGGGCGCAGGCCTTTTGCATTTGACCATTTGCTAGCTTCTTTATATAGTGGTGCTAGCATGGCTAGCAATTGAAGGGAGCGGGATCGACGTGGGTGCTGTTAGCGACATGGCGCAGGTGAACGTTCGCGTGGATCGCCAGGTTAAGAACCGTGCCGAGGAAGCGCTGCGGCTTTCGGGCGGGTCACTGCCCGAGCTCATCAAAAAGGTGGTGGCCAAGGTCGCGCAGGGTGGCGGGCAGTGCGAGGAAGTGCTTGCGGCCGTCGACGACCGGCAGCAGACCGTCGCGCCCAATACTCCGTTCGCCGCGTCGTGGGCAGCGGCAGACCGGCTTTATGCAGATTTGGGCATCGCTACGTCGCCCGTATCCGACGATCGCGATTGGGACGCAATCTATTCCGAAGCCATGGATGAGCATTATCGCCAAAAGGGGATGATCCAGTGAGTGGGGCGCCTCTCAAGATCATGGTGGACGCCAACGTATGGGTTGATTCGTTTTGCGTCGACCATGCCGAGTCGCTTGCCGCGCGTGCGTTTATTGGACAGGCGACGGAGACGGGGGCGTTGCTGTTCTTCCCGGTGCATATCGCTAAGGACGTGTTGTACGTCGTCCAACACGAGCTGAAGCGCAGCGTTCTTGCCAGCGGGGGAGCACTCGACGAGGCATCTGCCCGTGCAATTGGCGATGCGGCGCTGGCGTTTGTTCGGAACATGACCGAAAACGCCACGGCCGTGGGTGCAGATGCGTCGGACCTTTGGCTGGCCGACAAATACTTAGCGCTCCATCGCGATTACGAGGACAACTTGGTGCTCGCCGCGTGCAAGCGCGCACAGGTCGATTACTTGGTGACCAACGACCGTAAGCTGCTCGAACATGCCGATCTTGCAGCAAAGACGCCGCGCCAAATGATGCCGATTCTTGCTTTGGCCGAACGCGGCGGCGCGGCTATCGGTTAACGCGAACTGTTTGCGGGCCTCTTGGACGACGATGCGCCAAGGGACCCGCGTTTGCAATTTACAAAAGCTCGGCCTTAATGGCGGGACTTTCTGCGAGCTGCTCGGCTGCCTTTTCGTCGGAATCGTTTAGTGCTGCCAGACTGCGGTAGACCCACTCGTTGACCTGGGTGTTCTTGACGCCCGCGGTCTGCATAAGGGCGCCTACCTCGCGGATTGCTGCGAGCAAATCGGCTTTGGGACCCGCGAGCTCGACCTCGATGCCGTGGTAGGCGGCCACGCCGCGGTTTTCACTCACGTGGTCGATAAAGCCCTCGACGGTCTCAAGCTGCTGGGCGAGAGCCGCATCATCGTTAGCGTCCAGCGCGACGAGTGCGTTCGATACCGTGAGGGCGGGATGTCCGCAGGGGACAAAGCCTTCGATGACATCCATAGCTTCGGTAATGGTTGAGCCCAGGCCTGCGAGGGCATTGACGAGTTGCTGCTTGGTATCCATAACGGTCCTTTCGACGGGTCAATTTTGCTTGGCGAAAATATACGTGACGCGATCGGTAGCAAAAGTGCGAAGTGCGGCGCACATTGGGGTCTTCACAGCTCGTGCATAGAACAGCTGTCCGCTTTCAGAACGTGGTAAGATAACACTCCACAAGCGGGGCTCGCCCCGCATGTTCTTTGAAAAGTCGACGGTTATCGGGTGCTTGCAGGCCCGATGCCATCCAGACTTTCCCGACATCGGGGGCGACTGGTTTCGACACGATAGCTCTGAGAGAGGAAGCAAGTCGAGGTCTCCTCGCCTCGTTAAACAGGGGTACCGTCAAATTGAATTGACAACAACTCTTCTTTTGAGCCTATGGCTCTCGCTGCTTAATTTATAGCGGCGCGTCAACCCGGTGATTTCTCCGCCACCGGTGCGACGTCATTTTAGGGGAATGCTCCTGCGCACGTAATCGGTATGGCGCAGGCTAAGACCGAACCGGTTAGGACGCCGCGAGCGTGTCGCTGCGCGCAAAGCGTCCGAGACTAAACCAGCGACTGAGCTTGGAGATGCCAATCAGGGGGCTTTCGTGGACCGGAGTTCGATTCTCCGCGCCTCCACCATAAGTAACAGGCAGGTAGATATTCGTATCTACCTGCCTTTTTATTTCTAGTCCGTACCGCGGAGAATCGAACTCTGTGCAGGGCGCGGGCGTTAGGAAAACGCGTAAGCGTTTTTAGCCCGCGGGCGAGGACGCCGGCAGACGGCCGAAGCCGGTGCGGGTTCGCGAAGCGAACACGCGGATTCTCCGCGCAAACTATCAGCTCAATATGGATGCGATGTTTATCGAATCTCAGCCGGCCATGCGCCGCATCAACGGATCCCCCCCCGTACCGCGGAGAATCGAACTCCGTGCAGGGCGCGAGCGTAAAGAAAACGCCTCAGTGACGCAGAGTGGGACGCGCTTTCCCAATGGCGGCCCAGGCGGAAAGTCCATCCCGGAATCCGCGCTCAGACTGGGACGTAGTTTCCGGATGGCACCTCAAGCGGAAACTGCGACCCGGAATCGAGCCGTAGAGTGGGACGTAGTTTCCGGATGACACATCAAGCGGAAAGCGCATCCCGGAATCTAAGCTCGAAATGGGATTCATTTTCCTGATGACGGGCTCAGCGGAAAATGAGACCCGGAATTTGCTCTGAGAACGGGACACACTTTCCGCTTCACCTGCCGCCTCGAAAAACCCACGCGCTCGCCATCCCAAAACTGGGTAGAAGAAAGCCAAAACGCAATCGCAGGAGGTCAATATGACTGCAGAAGATAAGGCAAAGAACGCCGGCAAGGTCGCGCTCGTCTTGGAGGGCGGTAGTTTTCGCGGGCAGTTTACCGCAGGCGTGCTCGACGTTCTCATGGAGGCTGGCGTCGAGATTCCGGCTGTCTACGGTGTATCGGCCGGCGCTCTCAACGGCGTGAACTACAAGTCGCACCAGATCGGCCGTGCCAACCGCATCAACCTGGCTTTCTGCAACGACAGCCGCTTTATGGGCGCCGCATCGTTTGCGTCCACGGGCTCTATTGTGGGTTACGACTTTATCTTCAACGATGTCCAGGACCGCCTGGATCCCTTTGACAACGAGACGTTCGACGCGAGCCCCATCGAGATGTACGCCGTCGCGACGGACATGCTCTTTGGAACCGCCACGTACCTTCCGGTCAAAAGCGCCGTACTTGACCTCGATGCCGTGCGCGCCTCGACGTCGCTGCCGCTGGTGACGCCGTCAGTCGAGATTGACGGGCACAAATACGTCGACGGCGGCGTAGCCGATTCGGTCCCCATCGAGCATGTGCTCGAGGAGGCGGGCTTCGACCGTGCGGTCGTCATCGTCACGCAGGACCGCTCGTACGAGAAAAAACCCTACGAGTTTTTGCCGGCCGCGCGTGCGCGTTATGCCGACTACCCCTACCTGCTCGAGGCTATCGAGACGCGCCACGACCGTTATAACATCCAGCGCATGCATCTGTGGAAGTATGAGCGCGAGGGCCGTGCGCTGGTCGTTGCTCCGCAAAAGCCGGTCGAGGTCGGCCATGTCGAGCACGATTCGGCAAAGCTTTTGGACCTGTATATCCAGGGCCGTCAGGAGGCAAAGCGCCTGCTCGCGGAAATCCAAGAGTTCGTTGAGCGCTAACGACGGCGAACCCTCAAAAAATGACAACAGCTAAAAAGCTGGAAAAATCACAGCTCGTGGATGACATGTGCAGAAACTCTGGTCGGAGCCAAAATACCTGTTGACTCGTACGGCGAGCGGGGTAATATGGACGGGTTACTTGCAGAGCCCCGTGAATCTCTGTAACAACACGTACTGTACATGGAGGAGTCTAAGTGATTTCGAAATCGACTCACTACGCCAAGCAGGGCGAGGTCCAGCGCAACTGGGTTCTCGTCGACGCCGATGGTGCTGTCCTGGGCCGTCTTGCCACCCAGATCGCAATGATCCTGCGCGGTAAGAACAAGCCCCAGTTCACGCCCAACAGCGACTGCGGCGACTTCGTTGTCGTCATCAACGCCGATAAGGTCCAGCTTACCGGTAACAAGGCCGACACGAAGACCTATTATCGCCACAGCGGCTACAACGGCGGCCTCAAGGCTGAGAGCTTCCGCCAGGCTATGGAGAAGCACCCGGAGAAGGTCATCGAGCGCGCCGTTCGCGGCATGCTGCCCAAGACCACCCTCGGCCGTGCCCAGATGACCAAGCTTAAGGTCTACGCTGGTGCCGAGCATCCGCATGCTGCCCAGAACCCCACGAAGATTGAGCTGGAGGCTTAAAGATGGCTGAGAACACCGTTGTCTACCAGGGTACCGGCCGTCGTAAGAACGCCGTCGCCCGCGTCCGTCTCGTCCCCGGCACCGGCAAGGTGACCATCAACAAGCGTGACGCCGAGCAGTATTTCGGCCGTCATCAGCTCGTTGAGAACGCCCTTGCTCCCTTCAAGGTGACCGACACCGCCGGTCAGTTCGACGTTATCGCTCTGTGCGATGGCGGCGGCATCTCCGGTCAGTCCGGCGCTCTGCGCCTGGGCATCGCTCGCGCTCTTCTGAACGCTGGCGACTACCGTGCTGACCTCAAGAAGGCCGGTTTCCTTACGCGCGATGCTCGCGTGGTCGAGCGCAAGAAGTACGGCCTCAAGAAGGCCCGCCGCGCTCCCCAGTTCTCCAAGCGCTAAGGTTTTATCTCCTTACGAGATACAATGTACAAGCGGGGCCTGCCGATTGCTCGGCGGGTCCCGCTTTTCTTTTTCGACTAGGGTGGACGACTGCGTTTTGTCCACTTGGGAAGGAGCGATCCTATGCCCCAGAACATCTTCGGCACCGATGGCGTCCGTGGTGTCGCCAACGCCGACCTCTCGTGCGACCTCGCGTTTCGCCTTGGCCGTGCGGCGACCAAGTTCCTTGGTCCGGACATTTGCATCGGCCGCGACACGCGTCTTTCGGGCACCATGCTCGAGAGTGCTCTGACTGCCGGCATTATGGCCGAGGGCGGCCGCCCGCACTGCTGCGGCGTTATCCCTACGCCGGCCGTGGCGCTGCTCACCGTCCAAAACGAGCTCGACGGCGGCATCGTCATTTCTGCTTCGCACAATCCGCCGGAGTTCAACGGTATCAAGTTCTTTAGCCGCAAGGGCATGAAGCTTCCCGATGCTGTCGAGGAAGAGATCAGCGCCTGGGTCATGTCCGAGGAGGCCATGGCTGCCGACACGCTGCCGACCGGTGCCGGCGTGGGCCACATCATCAAGATGAAGGACGCCCGCAAGGCATACGTCGATCATGCTATCAACACGCTCGACGGCCTTAAGCTCGACGGCCTGGTTGTTGCCGTCGACTGCGGCCACGGTGCTTCTTGCCAGACCACGCCCGCCGCGCTGCAGCGCCTGGGCGCCACGGTCCATGCCATCAACACCGATTACTGCGGCACCGACATCAACGTCGAGTGCGGCTCCACTCATCTTGAGCCCCTGCGCGAGCTTGTACTGCGCACCCACGCTGATATCGGTCTGGCCCACGATGGCGACGCCGATCGCGTGCTGTTCGTGGACAGCGAGGGCAACGAGATCGACGGCGACTACATCCTGGCCATCTGCGGCTCTGACCTGGCCGCTCGCGGTAAGCTCGCCAACTCCGAGATTGTCTCGACCGTTATGTGCAACCTAGGCTTCTCCATCGCCATGAAGGAGCAGGGCTTTGAGATGGTGCAGACCGCCGTGGGCGACCGCTACGTATTGGAGCGCATGCTTGCGGACGGCGCTGTCATCGGTGGCGAGCAGTCCGGCCACATCATCTTCCTGGAGCACAACACCACCGGCGACGGTCTGGTGACGGCTCTGCAGCTGCTGGCCGTGCTCAAGCGCACCGGCCGTACCCTCACCGACCTTGCCGGCATCATGAAGAAGTACCCGCAGGTGCTCGTCAACGTGCATTCCGACAACAAGGCCGGCCTGGACGATTGCCAGCCCATTTGGGACGCCGTCGCTGCCGCCGAGAAAGAGCTCAACGGCCGCGGCCGCATTCTGGTACGTCCGAGTGGTACCGAGCCGCTGGTCCGCGTGATGGCCGAGGCCGAGACGCACGAGCTGACCCAGCGTGTGGTTGACGACATCGTCGAGGTTGTCAAGCGCGAACTTCCCTAATGGTCAAAAACCAGTGCCAAGTGGTAAACTAGCAAGACTGTATTTGATTATTGGTATGTCTAAGGGGGAGCATGTTCACTAAAGTCCTAAGGTCTTTTGGCATGCCTGGTCGAGTCCTTACGCTGGATGCTCCCATCTCGGGCGATGTCATTCCGCTTTCCGAGGTAAACGATCAGACGTTTGCCACCGGCCTTTTGGGTCAGGGCGTGGCGATTCAGCCCACGGGCACGCGTGTAATCGCGCCGGCTGACGCTAAGGTCGAGGCGATTTTTCCCACGGGTCATGCTGTTGCGCTTAACACAGTTGATGGCCTGGACGTTCTGATTCACGTTGGCCTGGACACCGTTCAGCTCGAGGGCAAGCACTTTACCGTGCATGCGCAAGTGGGCGACATCGTCCATAAGGGCGATGTACTCATCGAGTTCGATCGCGAGGCAATTGCTGCCGAGGGCTACGATGTGACGGTTCCCATCTTGGTGTGCAACTCCGTTGAGTTCTCGAGCATCAAGGGTTCCGTTGGAGAGCATGTCGAGGAGATGGACCAGCTTATCGTCGCTCGCGAGCGTTAGTTGGTGCTTTTGGCCTTTAGCCTACAATTCAAACACGTTTACGGAGGGCGCCCTTGAAAGAGGACGCTCTCCGTGGCAAGATGGGAAACGTCCGAGGCTAAAAGGCTTTGGGTCACCGTGGACGGGCAGGGGCCTCGACGCGGCTAGACACGAGACACATACATTACGCGACCTCGCCCTGGTGGCCGCACACGTTGGTTGCGGCCGACGCGGGCCGCGGGCAAGTGCTTGTAAGGGGAGCCTTGCCTCTCTTGTACGAGAAAGGACGCGTAATGAAAATCATTAAAGCTAAAGACTACGAGGATATGAGCCGCAAGGCCGCTAATATCATCTCGGCCCAGGTTATCCTCAAGCCCGATTGCGTGCTGGGTCTTGCCACCGGCTCCACCCCGATTGGCGCCTACAAGCAGCTCGCCGCTTGGTACGAGAAGGGCGACGTCGACTTCGCCGAGGTCAGCACCTATAACCTGGACGAGTATCGTGGTCTTTCGCACGACGATCCCCAGAGCTATCACTACTTTATGCGCGAGAACTTCTTCGATCACATCAATATCGATCTGAACAACACGCACGTGCCCGATGGCTCCAACCCCGATGCCGCTGCTGCCTGCTCAGAGTACGACAAGATCGTCGCTGCCGCCGGTTACCCGGATCTGCAGCTGCTCGGCATTGGTAATAACGGTCATATTGGCTTCAACGAGCCCGATGACCACTTCTCCAAGGGTACGCACTGCGTCGACCTGACCGAGAGCACCATTCAGGCCAACAGCCGCCTGTTCGACAGCATCGATGATGTGCCCCGTCAGGCTTACACCATGGGCACCCAGACCATCATGTATGCCCGCATGATCCTGGTTGTCGCCAACGGCGAGGCCAAGGCTCAGGCCGTGCACGATATGTGCTATGGCCCGGTTACGCCCAAGTGCCCGGCTTCGATCCTGCAGCTGCACACCAACTGCGTTGTCGTTGCCGACGAGGCCGCCCTTTCGCTCTGCGAGTAGCGCGAATCCTGCAGCTCGACATAGCCTTGCCTAAGGCCTCCGCTTTGCGGGGGCCTTTTTGCTATCCCTGTCCGACCACTTGACCAAAATCTTGCCGCAAGCTTGACGAATGCCGGATGCCCAACAGCTTGATTCATTCCATATCAGATTCTATGCAAAAATGCCACTAAAAGGTCGTAGACGGTAGCGGGTGCTAGGCGAGTTGAATGACATAGCTGAACCTTGTTCATCTGCGTTACACTGCCGCTTAGATGGGACAAGCTGACAAGCTCATTTACCTGCTTAAAGACCGATTAGTCGGGGGATTAATAACAATCGGCCCTCGCTGTACAAAAACTTGCCGCTTTCGTACCAAAAGACAACCTAAAACACAAGGTCGCTCTATTCATAGCGCGGCTTGTATGGTCTTGCGGCTACAGTGTCCATACGGTCGAGTTGAGGAGCGGGCATGGTAAACGATTTGAGCAGTATAGACGAGCTCGAGCTGATGCCGCTGGGCGGAGGCTATATGGTGCGACGCGAACGCTTGATGAATGAGCTTATCGCCAAGGGCCGAAAGGCCGGCATCGTGGTTCTTTATGCGCCCGACGGGTTTGGGAAGACCTCGGTGTTGCTGCAGTACACCCATGAGGTTAAATGCGACCCGACGCGAGGCCCCGTGCGGATTATCGAGGCCGATCGCGCCACTGGGCGCGAGGTGTTTATGCAGCTCGAGGTGGTTACCGAAGAACTCAAAGACAAACCGCACTCCCTTATCGCGATTGATAATGTGCCAAACCTCGATCAGCACGATACCGAAGACCTCATCGACAGGATTCGCGGCCTGCGCGCTATGGGGATAGGGGTCTTTATCTCCTGCCGTCCTTCAAATCGTCAGTTGATTCATGGGCTGGGCGATTCGGTTAAGATCAATGCGCAGATGCTCAAGGTGCATGCCTATGAGTATTCGGCGTGGGCATCGGCGTTTTCGATCAGCACATCGCTCGACTTCTATCAGCTCACGCAGGGCGTGCCCGAGCTCGTTTCGGCATTGCAGACGGGTCTGTATGGCCAAGGCGACGTAGCCGGCCTGCTCGAAAACGAGATTGTCAACGTATATGGCGCGGCACTTGCCGATCTGGCTTCGCTCGACAATAATGCGCTGTTTTGCGTGGCATGTCTCATGGTTTTGATGGGCGAGGGCAATATCGCAGAACTCGAGGCTTGCGGGGTGAGGCTGTCGATGGTCGACCAGTCCTACTTTGTACGTGACTACCCGATCTTTGGCTTGGATCCCGCCGAGCGGAGTTTTACGTGTCTGGGCACGGAGGATAACGGACGCTTGCGCTTGCGTAAGTTGGTGGCCGAGGTTCGCCCCGAACTTGTTCCGAGGGCGGCCCGGATTTTGCTTAAGGCGGGCCGATGCGATGCGGCGATGGGCCTGGCGGACGCCTTTTTGGACCGTGAGGCGGTCCTTGAACTTGCTGGGCAGTATGGGGTCGATCTTGCTCTGACGGGCCACGGGGCCGATATCTGCCGAGCAGCGCTGGGCACGATCGATGCCGACGATCCGGCTCCAGAGCCAACGCCTGCCGAGGCGCTTGGCGTATATCTGGCAGCGGTCAGCGTGTCCAATACAAAGCTCGCTCGCTATATGGCATCGGTCATCGAGCGCGGGGGCGAACGGGCGGCCTGCGAAATAGACCCTGTTTCATGGAGAGTGGCCCAGACACTGACGGCTGTCTGCTATGGGGACAACGGGCTTGGGCTCCCTACGAACCTGGCCGTGCCAGAAATCGAGACATCCCATACCGCACTCGATATGTTGTCTGCGCATATCGAGGTCAAGCGATGCCTGACCGAACGGGGAGATGACGGCGGCGTTCTACAGCAGCTCAAAACGAGCAAGGCCTACGATTGCGAGCTCGACATCGCGGGGATTGTTATACGGGCCGATAGCATGCTGGTGGAGCTCTTTGACGGGTCGTTTGCGGGAACCGGCGAGCGCGACGACGAGATGACGGTGGTGCGGGAGGCGCTCGACGTACGTGGGCTTAAGGCGATGGCTATCTGGGTGCGCATGGTGTTGGCGGCACGCCGGCTTCTTTCCGGCTTGCCGGTAACCGACGACGCGGCGTTCAACGAGCTCGATCGTTTTGCCGTGCGCATGCGCGACAACCAGATTCAGCTGTTTGGCCTGTTGCTAGAAGGTTGGCAGTCGCTGGCAGAGGGACGGCCGGTTAATGCAAAGTTCCGTGCGGTCCAAGTGCTCAAACTTGCCGAGGAGTCGATTGCGTACATGCGCGATAACGCATTGCTGCTGGAGCGCGTGGCATATCTGCGTAACACTTCGATGGTTTCGGTGCGCGAGGAAGCGGAGCTACTCGATATAAGCCAGACGCAGGTTGGTGGCGCAGAAGCCTGGACGGTGGCGCTGCATTTGGCCTGTGCGGGCCGAGACAGCGACCTTGCGGCCTGGATGTCCATGAATCGTACGGGGATTCTAGAGCCATCGTATCGGCTCTTTGCGCGCCTTGCCATGCATTGTCTGGGCGAGCCGGCGGCCAGGATACGCAAGAAGCTTCCCGTGCGCGAGCTGTCGCGGTACTCGCTGCGCGACGATTTGGAAGGGGAGGGCGAGCGCCTGTTCCAGGCCGGCGAGGTTGAAGCCGTTGATACCATCGACCATATCGAGATTCGCATGTTTGGTGCGTTTCGCGCCGAGCGCGACGGGTTTCCCATCACGGACAAAATGTGGCGCCGCAAGAAGGCGGCGACACTTGCCGAGCGGCTTGCGCTGGGTATGGATGCGCTCGTCGATCGTGAGACGCTGGCCATGGAGCTGTGGCCCCATGCCGAGTTCAATAGCGCTCGCAACAACCTGTACTCGACGATATCGCGCTTGCGGTCGGCTTTGGGACCGACGCCGGATGGCAAGTCGTGTGTGCTCATCCAAAATGAATGCATCGGACTCAACGGCGACTACGTCAAGACCGATGTACGGCTGTTTGACCAGATAAGCCGCGAGGTTTTGTGAAATCGCACGGGTGCGAGCGGGCCCCATTTAGTTGAGCTGTGCCTTAAGATTGAGCAGCTTTATGCCGGACCGCTGTATGTTCCCAACGGTTGTAATCCCACCTACTTTTTGCGCATGCGGCGCATTATGCAGTCAAAGTACATCGATTGCATGATTAAGGGAGCAAATGCCGCTCTAGAAGAAAACGACCTGCAGTCGGCGATTTGGCTGGCAGAGTCGGGGCTTCGGCAGGAAACGGCGCGTGAGGATATGGTGCGCTGCGCCATGCGTGTCTACAGTGCGGCGGGGCGGCGACGCGATATCGTCGAGCTGTACAGCGGGCATATGCACCATCTGAGGGAGCAGGTCAATGGCGTGCCCGAGCCCGAGACGCGGCGTCTATACGAGCGCTTGGTGGAGGGGCGGCTCAATTGCGTGCTGGTCGAGCGATAAAAAACGGGCGCCCGAAGTACTTGGGCACCCGTAAGCTTGCTATGCGTTGGCTCGCCGGATCATTGGCTCTTAGACGAGCTTGATCTTCTCGATGTCCTTGCGCGAGGACTCGCGATACAGCGAGAACTTGCGGCCGATGACCTGGACGACCTCGGCGTGGCAACGCTCAGCGAGCTCTTCGGCGGCCTCGCGGGCAGAAAGGCTGGAGCCATCGAGCACGGAGCACTTAACGAGCTCGTGCTTCTCCAGGTAGGCGACCGTCTGCTCGACGGTGCCCTCGTTGACGTCGGACTTGCCGATGATGATGGCGGGGTTGAGGTGATGGGCCATGCTGCGAAGCTGCTTGACCTGGGCTCCTGTCAGTGCCATGGGTTCTCGCTTTCTATGTTATGGGGCGCCCCACGATGGGGCCTTAATCTACGTGAGCTGTCCCACGATAGCGCAGGAACGGCGTGGTGTGGAGCGCGTTTGCCCAGTTCAAAAAGAATGCGGATGCCGAGTGAGTGGGCGGTGCGGGCTGCGAACAGGCTATGAGCTGGGCGCAGAGACCGGCTCCCATGCAATAAACGCCCAACGGACCTTGCGGACGTGGTCGAGCATGTAGCGTCCCTGCGGCACACCCTTGGAGCCCGGCTCACCAGCATGGGGGTTCTCAATCATGTGCTGGGCGATGTAGTCGCGCAGGCGGTCGATCTTATCCTCGTTGCCATGCTCGAGCATACGGGAAAAATCTGCTACGCCTGCCTCAAGGCTATCGAAGGTGTCGCGACGAGGCGATTCAAAATACGTGACCTGCGGCAGCGCACCCATCTGAATAAGGATGTTAAAGGCATACACAAAGCCATTGCTGCAGGTAACCGAGGCACCGATGGCGTTCATCAAGTGCAGGTCATAGCGCGGGCTGGAGTTGGCGACCATCGTGACAGCACAACGCCGACGAGCCGTACGATCAAGCTTGGCAAGCGCGCCTTTTAGATTGGTCGTCGTAACTGACCGACTGGCAAAGGCAACATCCACCGCTTTCGCGACGGGTCCAACCAAATCCCAATCATTATCCCAAGCAAGCTCAAGCGGCGTTATGCGCCCCTCGAGCCCGTAGTACTCAATGCCGGCATCAAGCGTGCCCAACATAGCGGGGGAGAAATCAGCGGCAATCACGGGATGCCCGTCTTGCGCAAGCGGAATAGCAATCGACCCAGCCCCACACCCCATATCAAGCACCGACTCACCAGGCTTCAACGCCAACAGCTTTATAAAATCCCGAGCATAAGGGGCAGTCTCCAACGGCCGAAAATGCCGAGCCCGCTTATCCCATTCAAAAGAATCATCAGCCCGTCGCCGACCAGCTTGCAGGCGCATCCATTCGCCATTCCAATCCGCAGCAAGCAGCTCAGAACGATTCTCCCTATCAACCACGGGCCAACCTCCTAGCAACAAAAAAGCGACTCCTCCCAAAAGAAGAGCCGCAACCAGCATATATCAGAAAGAACCGTTCCAACGCCAAACCGCCCTCACAACCAAGGCGGGCAGGAGCGAAGCGACTGCCATACGGGATAGAACCCAACTGAGGTCCCGTTGTGCGGGAGCCCCGGGGAGGGCAAATATATAAGGTCGATCGCGAGTTCCGCACGAGCCGGAGAGCACTTAATGTGCTCTCCGTGCGAGTCAGGACTGTCCGAGCAGGCGACCTTATATATTTGCCCTCCCCGGGGCTCCTCGCCAGTCCCCCTCAGCTAGTTCTTCAGCGAGTTCAGCGGTGCCGGGAAGCGTCCACCACGGTGGGCAAGCACGGTGCCGGCGTTGGGGTTCACCGGCATGATGGGCGCACGGCCAAACAGGCCGCCGTACTCGACGCAGTCGCCCACGCCCTTGCCGATGGCGGGAATCACGCGCACGGCCGTGGTCTTATTGTTGATGACGCCGATGGCCATCTCGTCGGCGATGATGCCGGCGATGGTCTCGACCGGGGTGTCGCCGGGGATGGCGATCATGTCCAGGCCAACGGAGCACACGCAGGTCATGGCCTCGAGCTTCTCGAGCGAAAGCGCGCCGGCCTCGACGGCAGCGATCATGCCGGCGTCCTCGGACACGGGGATAAAGGCGCCCGAGAGACCGCCCACGCTGGAGCTGGCCATGACGCCGCCCTTCTTGACGGCATCGTTGAGCATGGCGAGCGCACAGGTCGTGCCGGGGCCACCGCAGGTGCCCACGCCGATGATCTCGAGGATGCGCGCGACGGAGTCGCCGATGGCGGGCGTGGGAGCCAGCGACAGGTCGACAATGCCCTTCTCGACACCCAGGCGATGGGCAGCCTCGCGGCTCATGAGCTCGCCGGCACGGGTGATCTTAAAGGCGGTCTGCTTAATCTTCTCGGCGACTTCCATCATCGATGCGGAGTCGGGCAGCGTCTCCAGAGCTGCGGCCATAACGCCGGGGCCCGAAACGCCTACGTTGATGACGGCGTCGGCCTCGCCACCGCCGTGGACGGCGCCCGCCATAAACGGGGAGTCCTCGACCATGTTGGCAAAGCATACAAACTTGGAGGCGCCAACGGAATCCTCATCTGCCGTAAGCTTGGCGGCATCGATGATGGTCTGAGCCGCCATGAGCACGGCATCCATGTTGATACCGGCACGCAGGCTGGCGACGTTGACGCTGGAGCAGACGCGGCTGGTGGTAGCGAGCGCCTGGGGGATGGACTGGATGACGCGGCGGTCGGCATCGCCGATGCCCTTCTGAACGAGCGCGGAGAAGCCACCCAGGTAATCGATGCCGAGCGTCTCGGCCGCGCGGTCGAGGGCATGCGCGATGGGGGTGAGGTCCTCATCCTTGCAGCACGCGGCAATCTGCGCCACCGGGGTGACGGAAACGCGCTTGTTGACGATGGGGATACCGTACTCGCGCTCGAGGTTCTCGGCGGTCTCGACCAGATGCTCAGCCGTGTGCGTCACGTGGTCGTAGATCTTCGTGCACATGCGGTCGAGGTTCTCGTCGCCGCAACCCATGAGCGAAACACCCATGGTGATGGTCCTGATGTCGAGGTTCTGCTCCTCAACCATGCCGCGGGTTTCCGCGATTTCTGCGGGCGTGATCGCCATCCTTGCGCTCCTATCTGCCAAAACGAGCATAGTCTTATCTATTTTAACGTGCCGCACGTGCCAAGTGGCGCATGCGGCACGTTTTGGTGCTCGGTTGTTTCCGTTGTGTTACTGCCCAAAGACCTCTTCGGCGATACGAGCGCTTTCGGCGGCGTCCTTGGCGTAGTAGTCCGCGCCGATCTGCTTGGCGTATTCGGGGGTGAGTACGGCGCCGCCTACGATGATCTTGACGCCCGGCACCTCGGCATGGAGCAGCTTGATGGTCTCCTCCATGGCGACGACCGTGGTAGTCATAAGCGCCGAGAGGCCGACGAGTTTGATATCGCGCTCCTTGACGGTCTTGAGCACCTCTTGCGGGTCGACGTCGCGGCCCAGGTCAAAGACGGTGTAGCCGTAGTTATCGAGCAGCATTTTGACGATGTTCTTGCCAATATCGTGGATGTCGCCCTTGACAGTGGCCACGCAGATCTTGCCCTTGTCGGCAATCTTGCCGGCGGGCATTAGGCGTTTGATGGTGTCGAAACCCACGCGCGCGGCCTCGGCCGAGGCCATGAGCTGCGGCAGGAAGAACTTGCCCTGGTCAAAGAGGACGCCGACCTCGTCGAGGGCGGGGATAAAGTGATTGTTGATGAGGTCCATGGCGTCATGGTCTGCCAGCAGACGTTCGGTCTCGGCAGCGATCTCGCCTTTGCGGCCCGAGACGACCATGCGACGAATCGGGTCGTCGTTGCCGTCGGTGCCGGCGGTGCCAGCAGCGGGCACGGTGTCGGTCGATGCGGCCTGAGCTGCTGCCGGGTTTGCGGCGATCTTATACGGATCGGTCCAGCCGCCGTAGCGCTCGATGTATCCGGTCGAGCCCTCGTCCTCAACGCTCAGGACGCGATAGCTGTAGACGGTATCCATAAAGCGCTTGGAGCCCGGGTTCATGATGGGGGCGTCCAGGCCCGCGCCAAAAGCGGCGGCTAAAAAGACCGAACCCAGCAGCGGGCGGGCAGGCAGGCCAAAGCTGATGTTCGACACGCCGAGCGCACATTTGACGCCCAGGCGCTCCTTGCACAGGGACATGGCGCGCAGGATCTGCTCGGCCTGGCGCTGGTTGGTCGAGGCGGTCATGACCAGGCAGTCGATGAGGATACGGTCCGGTCCGATGCCGTAACGGGCAGCCTCGGCCACGATGCGCTCGGCGATGGCAAAGCGGGCCTCGGCGGTATCGGGGATGCCGCCTTCGTCGAGCGTAAGGCCGACAACGTTGGTGCCGTAGTGGGCGACCAGCGGAAAGATCTCATCCATGATCTGCTGCTTGCCATTGACCGAGTTGATGATGGGCTTGCCGGCGTAGCGGCGCACGGCGGCCTCGACGGCTGCGGGGTCGGTGGAGTCGATCTGCAACGGCAGCAGCGTGGAGCCCTGGAGCTGTTCGGTCGCCTGTTGGATGATCTTGACTTCGTCGATCTCGGGCAGGCCCACGTTGACGTCCAGGATGTCGGCGCCTTGTTCCTGCTGGCTGATGCCCTGGCTCACGACGTAGTCCAGGTCGCCGTCGCGCAGGGCCTGCTGCAGGCGCTTTTTGCCGGTGGGATTGATGCGCTCGCCGATGACGGCAATCTTGTGGCCGTCGCAGGGAAGGTCCACGACCGTTTGGGCGCTCGTGACCGACATGCTGGGCTTGCGGCGGCGCGGGCTGGGCGTGTGGTTGTCGATAAGCGTGCGCAGGGCGGCCATGTGCGCCGGCGTGGTGCCGCAGCAACCGCCCACGACGCTTACGCCGTCGGCGATCATGCCGGCGACGGCCTCGGCGTATTCGGGGGCTTGGATATCAAAGACGGTGTTGCCGTCGTCGTCCACATGGGGGAGTCCCGCGTTGGCCTGCACCATAACGGGCTTGTCGGTAACGGTGAGCATACGCGCGGCGAGCCCTCGGAGCTCGGCCGGTCCCTGGCTGCAGTTGATGCCCAAAACGTCGGCGCCGATGGCGTCGAGCGTGATGGCGGCCACCTCGGGACTCGTTCCCAGGAAGGTGCGACCGTCTTCCTCGAAGGTCATGGTGGCAAAGACGGGCAGGTCGGAGTTTTCGCGGCAGGCGAGGACGGCCGCCTTGATCTCGGCCAGGTCGGTCATGGTCTCGATAATAAAGAGGTCCACGCCCGCGGCGACGCCGGCGCGCACTTCCTCGGCAAAGAGGTCGTAGGCCTCGTCGAAGCTCAGAGTACCCAGGGGGCGAAGCAGCGCGCCGATGGGGCCGATGTCACCGGCGACGTAGCGGGCGCCGGCCTCGCGGGCACAGGCGACGGCCGCGGCAAAGACGTCTGCCACGGTGGCGGCACCGTCGAGCTTGTGGGCGTTGGCGCCAAAGGTGTTGGCGGTAATCACGTCGCAGCCGGCCTCGACATATTGACGTTGGATATCGGTGATAGCCTGGGGTTCCTCAAAGTTGAGCAGCTCGGGCAGGGCGCCCGCCTTCATGCCAGCGGCCTGCAACATGGTGCCCATGCCGCCGTCGAACAGCAGGTGCCCCGTGCCCTCGATGGCGGCGCGCAGGCGATCGTCCTTAATGCGCAGATCGTCGATCGTGCGCGTCTTGTACGTGGCACCGTTGCGACGTGCGGCATCAACGGGTGCCGCCAATGCAGTGCCGTCAGAATCATGAGTGATAAGCGGAGTAAACATCGGGGGCTCCTAATGGCTGGAATAGCAGGTGGTGTGGGCGGCACGGAAGCGGCAGTTCTCGCGCATGCGGCAGATATTGCAGGTGGGGCGGCTCTGGGCGTCGTGGACCTCGCCGTCAAACAGACCGATCACCGCGGTCACGCTTTTGGTGGGCATGAGCAGGCTGGTAGGTGTGACGGTAAGCCCGATGAGCCGTGTGGCGTTGAGTGCAGCTACGATTGAGCGCTGGGCCGAGAGCGGGCAGTCGCCGTAGCCGGGACTAAAGCGCCAGTTGCCGGCGAGTCCGTGTGCGGCGGCCGCAGCCTTGACCTGCTGGTCCATCTGCTCGACGGCGGCTTCTACATAGGCAGAGCATGCGGCGTCGAGCACGGCTCCCTCCAGGGGCTGCTGGGCTCCCGTGGTGCGCAGACGACGCTCGGCGTCCATGCCGAGGGTGCATGCCATGAGTGCGGCAAAGCGGGCGTCTTTGAGATGTCGATAGATATCACGACCCCGCAGCTCAACATTGGTGCCAACCAAGCGGATGCAGGGCTCGCCCTGCTCGTCAACGCCCGTGGCATCGACGGCAAACATGCGTCGCACGCCGCGGGGCTCGATATCCAGCTCTAGGCGCTCGACCACAAGCTCAATTCGTCGTGACAGCTCGGGCTCAATCTGCTGGCCGCCGTAACCCAGATACCGCAGCATCTCGGCACGGTCGACACGAGGGTGGTGAGCAGCGTCGATACGGTAAAGCGCCGGCGACGCAAGGTCGGCCGGCACTTCAACAACGGTTGTATCGACGTGCGGTTTTTCCATTACCCTAGGCGCTCCATAATGGTCGCGGCGATTGCAGGACGGTTCATAGTGTACAGGTGCAGACCGTCGGCACCGTGCTCCTTAAGGTCGCAAAGCTGGCGGGCGGCATAATCTACACCGGCCGCCTGCAGGCTCTCGGGGTCGTTCTCGTACTTGGCGAGAATCTTGATGACGGGGGAGGGCAGCGACGCGCCGCACATAAAGACCATGCGGCTGATCTGCGACTTGCCCATAAACGGCATGATGCCCGCGGTAATGGGCACGGTGATGCCGGCCTTGTCGGCAAGCTCGCGAAAACGGTAGAAGCACTCGTTATCAAAGAAAAGCTGCGTCACAAAGAAGCTCGCGCCGGCGTCTTGCTTTTGCTTGAGGTGCTCGACCGAGAGGTTAAGATCCTCGCAAGCAATGTGGCCCTCGGGGTAGGCTGCGGCGCCCACGCAAAAGCCGGCGTCGACGAGCTCGGGGATGAGGTCACGGGCGTAGGCGTAGTCGGAGGCGGGCTTGTCGTCCTCGGTCGCGCCAGCGGGAAGATCACCGCGCAGGGCCAGCACATTTTCTACGCCGGCGGAGCGGTATTCGTCGACCTTGGCGGCGATATCGGCGTGCGAGCGGCCCACACAGGTGAGGTGTGCCACCGAGGGTGTATCGAATTCGCTCGTAATCATATGCGCGATGGGGGCGGTGGTGGCACCGTTGCCCGAGCCGCCGGCCGAGCAGGTGACCGAGACAAAGCTCGGCGAAAGCTTGCACAGATTGCCTGCCACCTCGCGAGCCGTGTCGAGGGTCAGCTCGCCCTTGGGCGGGAACATCTCAAACGAAATGGGCGCGGTGCCCTGGGATGCTGCCTGCTTAAAAACCTCGTCGACGCGCATATCGTGCTCCTTTAGATGCCTAGGTGCGATGTTTTGTTGCAAGGATTCTACAGCACGACCGCGCTAAGGTGGAGTTTCTCTCGCGATTTGGTGATACCAATCGAAAACGCTTCGCTATCGGTACTTCCTATAACAGAGTGGTCAATCTAGGATGGGGCTATATATTGAATGGTATCTGATGCGAAATACCAGTTAATAGAGCCCCGTTCCCAATTGACTACCCTTAAACCATGCGGAGAGGTCTGCAATTTATGCAGTTGATTGGCTGTTGAGGGTGGCAACGCCGCCTCGATAGGGTAACCTCATTGATTGGTTTCGCGACAGCAACATAACGGTAATGTCGCGGAAACACGGCGAGTCTAAGCTATGACTCGTTCGTTAGTAATCAACACCGCTTCTCACGCGGTGCCGATACGAAGGGAGTTCCGTATGGCCGAACTTACTGACCGCTTCGGGACCATGGTGTTCTCTGAGGAAGTCATGAAGGACTACCTCCCCAAGGACATTTGGAAGCGCCTTGCTGCAACCCTCGAGGGCGGTGAGCCGCTCGACCTGGATGTGGCCAACGCCGTTGCCCATGCCATGAAGGTCTGGGCCATCTCCAAGGGCGCGACGCACTACGCGCACTGGTTCCAGCCGCTTTCGGGCATTACTTCCGAGAAGCACGACAGCTTCCTGGAGCCCAACCACGACGGCACCGCCATTACCAAGTTTACGGGCAAGAACCTCATCCAGGGCGAGCCCGATGCCTCGAGCTTCCCCAACGGCGGCCTGCGTGCTACCTTCGAGGCCCGTGGCTACACCGCTTGGGACCCCACTAGCCCCGCCTTTATCAAGGACGATGTCCTGTGCATCCCCACGGCTTTCTGCTCCTACACGGGCGAGGCCCTGGACAAGAAGACCCCGCTGCTGCGTTCCATGACCGCGCTCTCGCGTGAGTCTAAGCGCGTTTTGGCGCTGTTCGGTAAGACCCCCAAGAAGGTCGTTCCTTCCGTGGGCGACGAGCAGGAGTACTTCCTGATCAAGAAGGACGCTTACCGCAAGCGCAAGGACCTGGTCATCACCGGCCGCACCCTCTTTGGCGCCGCTCCCTGCAAGGGCCAGGAGCTCGAGGAGCACTACTTTGGCGCTATCCGCCCCACCGTCTCGGCCTACATGAAGGACCTGGACGATGAGCTGTGGGCGCTCGGCATTCCCGCCAAGACCAAGCACAACGAGGTTGCTCCCTGCCAGCATGAGCTCGCACCGGTCTATGGCGAGGTCAACGAGGCCATCGACCAGAATCTGGTCATGATGGAGAAGATGAAGCTCATCGCCTCCCGCCACGACTTGGTCTGCCTGCTGCACGAGAAGCCCTTCGAGGGCATCAACGGTTCGGGCAAGCACAACAACTGGTCGCTTGGCACCGAGTCCGAGAATCTGCTCGATCCGGGCGACACCCCGCTCGACAACCTGCAGTTCATCGTCTTCCTCACCGCGGTGATCGAGGCCGTCGATAACTATCAGGAGCTCCTGCGTGCCTCCGTTGCCTCGGCCGGCAACGACCATCGTCTGGGTGCCAACGAGGCTCCTCCGGCGATTATGTCCATCTTCCTGGGCGACCAGCTTACCGAGGTCGTCGAGAAGATCATCGATGGCAAGGCTTCCGTCCATGCCACGCGCGGCGTGCTCGACCTGGGCGCCGATACCCTGCCCAAGCTGATGCAGGACAACACCGACCGCAACCGCACCTCCCCGTTCGCCTTCACCGGCAACAAGTTCGAGTTCCGTGCCTGCGGCTCCGAGCAGAACGTCTCCGACTCCAACCTGGTGCTCGATGCCGCCGTGGCCAAGTCGCTCAAGTCCTTCGCCGACGCGCTTGAGGGTACGCCCGAGGATGAGTTCCAGGACGCCGCGCTCGAGTACTGCAAGAAGGTGCTGACCGATCACCAGCGCATCCTGTTCTCCGGTGACGGCTACTCCGATGAGTGGCCCGTCGAGGCCAAGAAGCGCGGCCTTGCCAACAACAAGACCACGGCCGACGCCCTGCCCGCCTTTGTTTCCGATAAGGCCATTGCGCTCTTTGAGGAGACGGGTGTTCTGACCAAGGCCGAGGCTCAGTGCCGCTACGACTGCAAGCTCGAGAAGTACAACAAGCTCATGAACATCGAGGCCACCACGATGGTTCGCGAGGCGCGTCGTACCTATCGCCCGGTCATTACCGCCTATGCCACCAAGGTCGCTAAGGGCCTTGAGACTATTCGTGCCGCCGGTGCTGAGGCCGCCATGCAGTGCGAGCAGAACACGCTCAACAAGCTCTGCAACGGTATCACTGCCATCAACGACTCCATCAAGGCGCTCGACGTCGTGCATCAGAAGGCCGAGGCTCTCGATGGCCAGGAGCAGGCCAACGTGTACGCGCACGAGGTCGTTCCCGCTATGGATGCGCTGCGTGCCGCCGTGGACGCAATGGAGGAGATCGTGGCCGCCGACTACTGGCCGGTCCCGACCTACGACGACATCCTGTTCTACGTGTAGAGCGTAACTGACATATCGTTACGGTATTGAGCCGGGGTCCGCATCATGCGGGCCCCGGTTTTTGTTTGCGAAGGACGCTTTGAAGCCCGTTTTGCAACTGATTCGCCCGCGTAATGAGGGGTCGTGGGCAAAAAACGTCAAATATGAGTACTGTCACAAGTCCTGTAGCATTATCTTTTTGCAAAATATGCAGTGTTACACAACATATGTCCAAGTACTTAGCTGATAAACGCTTGCAATTCTTCCGCCGTAGGACCCCTGGCGTCTAAATCGCCTTCTGATGGCATGAAATCGCTGTTACTAAAATGGTAACAGTACTCATATTTGCTATTTTTTGCCCACAGGCCTTGCGATGATGCCGGGATTCGCACCCTGTCGGGTTCGAATCCCGGCACATGGATAGCAAAAAGCCCGCCACCGCGAGAGCAACGGGCTTCTCAGTTTAAATGGTGCCCCCAGCGGGATATCCGCGTGCGGCTGGCGCCGCCCGCTTCCGCTTCGTCGCTTCGCTCCTTGCGTGCTGCGCTGGAAAACGCTTGCGCGTTTCCTCAGCTCCGCACCCTGTCGGGTTCGAATCCCGGCATATCGGTAGCAAAAAGCCCGTCACCGCGGGGGTAACGGGCTTCTTAATTTAAATGGTGCCCCCAGCGGGATTCGAACCCGCGATATCCACCTTGAAAGGGTGGCGTCCTTGGCCGCTAGACGATGGGGACAGCGGGAAAGAGTATAGCAGACTTTTTTGCCGGCGCGTATATCGTTGGCAAACTGGAAAACCACCACAAAGGAGTAGGCTTCTGTTCCGATTTTCAAATATCTCAATCTGTAACATCTGGGCGGGCAAATTGGCTCTATCTGTTACAGATCGAGACAAAAGGCAGGCGTCGGGACGAACATCTCATTCTGTAACAGTAAGACGACTTTTAACGGTCTAGATGCTACAGATTGAGACAAACCGCTGGGACGGGTCAAAACCACCACAAAGGTGCCTGTCCCCTTTGTGGTGGTGAGGTGCTAGGGGAGGAGCTTCATGGCGGCGTCGTGGGCGGCGTGCTCGTAGGCGTCGTCGAGGGGCTTGAGCGGCAGCAGGGCGGCGGCCTGTGCATCGCCACGCCGCTCGAGGGCGTGGGTAATGAGCCAGTCGGCGAGTTCGGGGTTTTTGGGCAGTGCCGGTCCGTGTAGGTACGTGCCGATGACGCCCTTGTAGATGAGACCCTCAAAGCCATCATCGCCGTTGTTGCCGGTGCCCGTGACGACGGACGTTCCGAGCGGCGTGGCCTCGGCGTCCAAAAGCGTGCGGCCACCGTGGTTCTCGAATCCCACAAAGGGCTCGGGTGCCAGATCGGTTTTGACGGCTACGTTGCCGATCAGGCGGTCGGAGCCGCGTACGGTTTCGGCGGCAATGACGCCCAGGCCCTCGATGCGATTCTCGCCCATATAGTACGAACGGCCGAGCAGCTGATAGCTGCCACAGATGGCAAGCAGCGAGCCGCCATCCTCAACATAGGCCGCTACCTTGTCTTTTTGGGCGAGCAGCTCGTGTGCCACGGCTAGCTGGTCGCGGTCGGAGCCGCCACCCATCATGACGATATCGGCGTCCGTCAAATCAAGCGTTTCGCCCATACGGACCTCGTCTACACGCGCGGGAATGCCACGCCAGGAGCAACGGCGCTCGAGCGCGATAACATTGCCGCCGTCGCCATAGAGGTTAAGGGCATCGGGATACAGGTAGACGATGCGCAGCGGGCGCGAAAGCTCGACTGGCGCGATGCCGACAGGAAGAGCGCTGCCGTCGGCACGGGCTACGGCGCGCCCGGCAACAGCGTCGGCAGTGGCGCCCTTCAGTCCGTCGAGTTCCTTGACCAGCGGCGGGAAGGCCGTGTAGTTGGCGACGGCGTAGAAGGTGTCATCGGCGGCCTCGTCTGCCACGGCGCCAATTGCCTGCGCGACGTCCGAGATAATCGCGGCATCGATGCCGGCGTACTTGAGGCGCACCTGCATGTCGTGCGCGCGCGTGCCTCCGGCAAAGGCGACAAGACCCGGCGTGTCGGCGATGCGCTCAAAGTCGACGTCGTAGATCCACGATACATCGTGGCCGTCGGCATCGTTGTCGTTGAGGAAGAAAGCGCAGAGTCTGCCGCCTGCCGTCTTGATGGACTGGATTTGTCGATCGAAGCCTACGGGATTCTTAGCCAGGTTGGCCTCGACGGTGCGGCCGGCGATATCCCAGCGCCCCATACGTCCGCCGGCGGGGACGTAGGCATCGAGCGTAGGCTGTAGAAGCGCCGTATCCACGCCCAACTCGTGCGCGGCAAAGAAGGCGGCGGCAACGTTGTAGACCATGTACAGGCCGTTGTAGCGTGTGGCGATGTGTGCGGCAGCCGCGTCGGGCGCAGATCCAAAGACCAGGTCAAAGTCGTAGCCGTCGCAGCCGAGCTCCACGCCCGTCACGCGACGGACAAGCACAGGGCGGGCCCAGCCGCACGAGGGGCAATGGTAGGCGCCGAGCTGGCCGTATTGCACGTAGTCATACTCCAACGGGGCGTTGCACTGTGAGCAAAAGCGCGAGTCGCTAATACGGTCGGACTCGGTGTCGGTGGCGCCATCGATGCCAAAGGCAATACTCGCGTTGGGAACGCGCGCGGCAATCGAGGCGCACAGCGGGTCGTCGGCGTTGTAGATGAGCGTCGTTGCCGGCGAAAGCTCCAACGCGTGGGCGATGACCTCCTGGGTGTGATCGATCTCGCCATAGCGATCTAGCTGGTCGCGGAACAGGTTGAGCAGCACGAAGTACGTCGGCTTGAGCTTGGGCAGGACGCGCACGGTGTAGAGCTCATCGCATTCAAAAACGCCCACGCGCTTGCCGCCGGCTCGCTTGAGGCCGCTGCGCGCCTCGAGCAGTGCACCCACCACGCCCGGCTCCATGTTGTTGCCGGCGCGGTTGCATACCACGGTGGCACCGCTGGCGGCAACAGCGTCGGCGATGAGGTTGGAGGTGGTGGTCTTGCCGTTGGTGCCGGTGATCACCACGCTGCGGTCGATAAGGCCGGCGAGGTCGCTTAGCAGCTCGGGGTCGATCTTCATGGCGATGCGGCCGGGGAGTACGCCGCCCTGGCGTTTGAGGACAGAGCGCAGTCCCCAGCGAGCGATATCGCTCGAGGTACAGGCGAGAGATGAGCGGAGGTTCATGAAACCGTTCCTAACGTAAACGACATGGTCGGGTCGAGTGCGTCACTAAAAACCGTAGCGGCGCGCAAATTCCTGGGCAAGCTGTGACACGTCTTCACAGGCATTGGCCCAGGGGGCAAAGTCGGGAGTGTCCGAGATAATACCGTCCGCTTCCCAAACGGCCTGGTGCGAAAGATCCCAGGGATCGCGCGGCTCGGGTCGGCAGGGAAGGTACGGCGTCTGGTACATGGGGTTCAGCAAGAAGAACGCGCCGCCCTCGCAACGGTTGGCAAACTCACGCAGCGCGCGTGTCGCCGGGCGCATCTTGTTTGTTTTGAACAAGAGGATGGTGCGGGCGAGCAGGTACCAGGGGGAGTTCTCGAGTGCATCAGCCCCCACCTGTTCCTCGAGTTGGTGAGCCAGGGCAAAAAAGCCGTCCTCGTCTTCCAGACGAGCGAGGGCGAGCAGCACGGTGCCTGCGGCTCGGGTGGGATAGCCTTCTGCCTTAAGGACGCGGCGGGCGTAGTTGGCGGCAGCGCGGTAGCGGGCGCTCGCCATGCACAGCTGCGAGATGGCCTCGAGCGTGTGAAGCCACCCGATAAGAGCCGGCTCGCTCACGGTAAGGTCTGCTGCGGTGACACCATCGGCCAAAACATTATTGGCCCAGTAGTGCGGGGCTTCCATGTCAAACCCGGGCACGCTTTGCTGCAGGTAATCGGCCGTGGTCGCCTCGAGCTTCATCAGATCGCCCAGGCAGGCGTCGACGGGCGTGTCCGCCAAAATGATGGCGAGCAGCTGGGCATCGAGGACATGCGCATCGATGCGGACGATCTTGAGCAGCTCATCACGCATATCGTCGAACAGGCGGTTGCGCGTCTGCTCAAACTCCTCGTCGCTGCCCATGTCCTCGATGCGATGGAGCTCGTCGAGCAGGTGGCGATGAACGCCGGCATAGGACAGCAGTGCCTGGGCATGCTCGGTCTGCGCATACTTATGAGGGTTGACGCTCACGTCGTTATGGACAAGCTCGCGTGCTGCATCGGTGAGTTCGGGGTGCGACGCAACGTAGGCGCGCTCCAGGTAGGCGGGGATGTAGACGCTCGGATCCATTAGAGGTCTCCTCCCTTAAACGGCAAACCCTGCTCGGCCGCCCGCAGTATGCGCTCATCGATTTGGGAACGCACGATATCGTTGGTGGCGACCCAGGCGGCAAAGCTGGCGTTGTCGGGGGCGCCCAGGCCCTCCTGCAGTACCGGCGTCGCCTCGGACAGCGCGAGGACAAGCTCGTCGGTGGAGCCCGCACCCACGTTGACGCGGGCATAGACGCCATCGGGAAACTCGGTTTGGAAGTAGAGCGCCTCGGCTGCGTGCGGACACGAGCGCGCAAGGATGCGCAAGTAGTGCTCGGCGCCATCGTAATCCAGCTCGCGCCAGGCTGCGCTCATCAGCGCGATGAGCGTCCACGGGTCCAAGTCACGCTCCGCATCTTTGGGGCGGCGGCGCAGCGGGGTATTCGCGAGGTACGGCACGGAGTGAGCGGAGCGAAAGCGCTTGAGCTCCTCGGCGGGGTATTCGAGCTTTGCCATGGCGAGCATTGCGGTGTGGCGGACGCCGGCAGGATCGTTGGGGGCAAAGTCGAGGCTGCGGTTTGCGGCTTCGAGCGACATGCGGTAGCGGCCGCTAATGAGCGCGCGCGATGCCAAGGCGGCAAGCCAGCGCAGGTAGGGGCGGCGCATAAGGTCGCCAGCGGCCTCGCGCTCGTAGGGGTCCTGCGCCGAGGCGATCTTGAGCGCCAGATCGTGCTCCACCTCGTCGCACTTGGACACCAGATACTGCACGTATTCCTCGTTGGAGCTGGCGGTGAGGGCGGTCAGCATGCGCTGAGCGTCCCAGTTGGCCGGATCGAGCGCGGCTGCCTCGCGGAGCATGTTCTCGGCAGCTGCTTCTTCTTGCTCGGCCTGGGTATCGTCAGGGATAAAGGGAATGCGGTAGTCGACGGCCTCGACCACCTTGGCAATGAGGTGCCCGGCGCGGTCGCGGTCGTGCACGATGAGCGGTGCGGGGTTGCGGGTGAATTGTTCCATCAGACGCTCTACGGCGGCACCGTCGGTGAGCGGGATATTGTCGCGGCGCAAGGCCTCAAGAACGAGGCGATGGCAATCCTCTTGAATGGGATCGAATGCCATGGGGCCTCCTTTGCTGCGGTTAGGGTTCAAATGTTTCTATATAAGGTTCTAGTTTACCCGCATGTGGCACACCGGGGGTGCCGCACTTGGACTTGCACCTTTGCACCACGAAGACGGATGTCGCACAAATGTCGGCACCTTGGACGGCCGAGTGGTATCACGGTGCCGCAAACGGTCGATTTTTGGCGGCGAACGGTGCATATTTTGGAGGGGCACGGTCCTGCCCGGGATATGTAGTCAACCTTGATAAAACGTTTGCCCAGCTTGGGAGTATGAATGCCGCACAAGGGTCTTCAGGGATAGAAAAAACGTTTCATCATTGGCGGCTTTAGGTGAATAACTGACCAACCAGAACGGTAAAATAGTGTTTGTCTGAGCGTTGAGACGTTTAGACATCGCGCATTGTCATCGCCGGCAACGCGCAAACCGGTCCTAACGGAGCCAATTGGGTGCTCCGTTATATACGCAAGTCTAAGAGGGGCTTGTTTAGGAGGCACAGTATGGGACGTTTTACCAATCCTCGCGATCTGTACTTTGGTGAGGGCGCTCGCCACGAGGTGAAGAACCTCAAGGGTAAGAAGGCCATCATCGTTTCTGGCGGCAGCTCTATGCGCCGCGGCGGGTTCCTGCAGGACGTTGAGGCCGACCTCAAAGAGGCCGGCATGGAGGTCAAGCTGTTCGAGGGCGTCGAGTCCGATCCCTCCATCGAGACCGTCATGAAGGGCGCAGCCGCTATGCGCGACTTCGAGCCCGACTGGATTGTTGCTATCGGCGGCGGTTCGCCCATCGATGCTGCTAAGGCCATGTGGGTCTTCTACGAGTATCCCGAGGAGTCCTTCGACAACATTATCCAGCCGTTCAGCTTCCCCGAGCTGCGTCAGAAGGCTCACTTCTGCGCCATTTCCTCTACCTCCGGCACTGCTACCGAGGTCACCGCATTCTCCGTCATCACGGATTACGAAAAGGGCATCAAGTACCCGCTGGCCGACTTCAACATCACCCCTGATGTCGCCATCGTCGACCCCGAGCTCACCTACACCATGCCCGCCAAGCTGTGCGCTCACACCGGCATGGATGCTCTGACCCACTGCATGGAGGCCTACGTTTCCACCTGCGCCTCTATGTTCACCGACGCCAACGCTCTGCACGGCATCCGCGAGATCGTCGAGTGGCTGCCCAAGTCCTATGCTGGCGACCATGAGGCCCGTCAGCACATGCACGAGGCTCAGTGCATCGCCGGTATCGCCTTCTCCTCGGGCCTGCTCGGCATCGTTCACTCCATGGCTCACAAGACCGGTGCTGCCTTCGAGAACGGCCACATCATCCACGGTGCCGCTAACGCCATGTACCTGGGCAAGGTCATCCAGTGGAACTCCAAGGATCCCCGTGCTGCCGAGCGTTACGCTTACGTGGCCAAGGAGATCCTGCACCTTCCCGGCGAGACCAACGAGGAGCTCATCGCTGCGCTCGTCCAGAAGATCCGCGACCTCAACGACCAGCTCAACATTCCGCAGTCCATCAAGGATTACGCGAATGGTGGCGTGAAGGTCGACGCCGAGAACCCGCAGATGGTTTCCGAGGAGGAGTTCCTCGCCAAGCTGCCCGAGATTGCCGTGAACGCCGAGCAGGACGCCTGCACGCCCGAGAACCCGCGTGAGACCAAGGCTGCCGACTTCGAGAAGATCCTCAAGGCCTGCTACTACGACACCGACATCGATTTCTAATCGACTCTTGTTATCGTAACGAGGGGTTCCGCACGTATCTGTACGGAGCCCCTTTCTTTTTTCTTTTAGAGAATGGGATAGTTATGGCTGCAATTTTCAATAGCCCCAGCAAGTACATCCAGGGTCCGGACGAGCTGGCCAAGCTCGGCTCCTATGTCGAGCCGCTCGGCGCTAAGGCCCTCGTCATCGTGACGCCTTCGGGCAAGAAGCGCGTCGGTGCCAAGATCGAGGGCGGCTTTGCCGAGGCTAAGGCCGAGCTGCTGTTTGAGGATTTTAACGGCGAGTGCTCCAAGGGCGAGGTCGATCGCCTGGTTGCGCTCGCTCGCGACAACGGTTGCGATATCGTCGTCGGCGTCGGTGGCGGCAAGATCCTCGACACCGCGAAGGCCGTCGCCTACTACCTGGAGTCCCCGGTTATCATTTGCCCCACCATTGCTTCGACCGATGCACCGTGCTCGGCACTTTCGGTGCTCTATACCGATGACGGCCAGTTCGACAAGTACCTCTTCCTTAAGGCGAACCCCAATATCGTCCTTATGGATACGACGGTTATCGCGGCGAGCCCGGTGCGCCTGACGGTTTCCGGTATGGGCGATGCGCTCGCAACCTATTTCGAGGCTCAGGCGACGCACGATGCCGACGGCGGCACCTGCGCCGGCGGCAAGGGCGGAATGGCCGGCCTGGCGCTCGCCAAGCTCTGCTACGAGACGCTTATGGCCGATGGCGTCAAGGCCAAGGTCGCGCTGGAGAAGGGCGCGCTGACGCCTGCCGTGGAGCACATCATCGAGGCCAATACGCTGCTCTCCGGCATTGGCTTTGAGAGCTCGGGCCTTGCTGCTGCTCATGCCATCCACAATGGTCTGACGATGCTGCCCGAGTGCCACAGCATGTATCACGGCGAGAAGGTCGCCTTCGGCACCATCGTCCAGCTGGTACTCGAGGATGCCCCGACCGAGAAGCTCGAGGAAGTCTTGGGCTTCTGCATTGAGCTGGGTCTGCCGGTCACGATGAAGGAACTTGGCGTTGCCGAGCTTACGCGCGAGAAGGCCATGATTGTTGCCGAGGCTGCGTGCGCGCCCGAGGACACCATGTGCAACATGCCGTTTGAGGTGACGCCCGAGATGGTCGCAAACGCCATCCTGGGTGCCGACGCACTGGGCCACTACTATCTCATGGATGAGTAAATCAAGCTAAGGAAGGGGCAAAGCCAGCAGATGGCTTTGCCCCTTTTTGCTATGGTGCAAAGGGGTCAGGTTAGTTGAACCAAAGAAGGCGGGGTAGGCCTGCGATGAGGTTTTGCCCCGCCCTCGTTTGACTACAGCTCGCAAACGTTTTGCGCGCGACCCTCGACGTAGGCGACGACGTTGTCGAACTCAATCTTGGCGCGGCGCTGCATGGCCTCGTGCGTAAGGAAGCCTACATGTGGCGTGAAGGTGCAGTTCTTGGCGTTGACGAGCGCGTAGTCGGCGGGGATGGGCGGCTCCATATCAAAGACGTCGATGCCGGCACCGGCGAGCTTATCGTCGTTGAGTGCCTGGGCAAGGGCATCGTTATCCACGATGGCACCGCGGGCGCAGTTGATAAAGACGGCACCGTCCTTCATCTGGGCGAACTGCTCGGTGCCAAAGCTCTTGCGCGTGGTGTCATTGTTAGGCAGGTGCAGGCTTACGATATCGGACTCGGCGAGCAACTGCTCGAGCGAAACCTGCTCAATGCCGGCCTCGGCTGCCTCGGGATGCTCGTGGCGGGCATATCCCAGCACGCGGGCGCCAAAGGCCTTAAAGAGACGACCCGTGGCGCAGCCGATCTTACCGCAGCCCACGATACCCACGGTCTTGTCGCGGATCTCGGTGCCCATTAGGCCGGCGCTCGTCTTGCCGCTGCGGACGGCGGCATCGGCGGCGCCCACCTTGCGCAGCACGTCGATGGTCAGGCCAAAGGTGAGCTCGGCGACCGAAACGTCGGAGTAGCCGGCGCAGTTGCGAACCTCAACACCGCGCTCACGGCAGGCGGAAAGCCCCACGTGGTCGATGCCCGTAAAGGCAACGGCGATCATCTTGAGCGCATCGGCGCCGGCGACGACCTCGGCAGGGTAGGGGTTGTTGGCGATCATGACGACCTCGGCGCCCTCGCTGCGTCGAGCGAGCTCGGCCGGATCGGTTGTTTTGGTATCGAAATAGACAAACTCGTGTCCGGCGTCCTTAAGGGGTGCGGAGAGCCTGTCGATGGTCTGCTCGGGTACTCCCAACGGTTCGATCAGGGCAATCTTCATCTTGTGACTCCTCAATAAACCTAGGCGATTAGGCTGGCAATAGATTGTAGGTCTATTTGCCGCAAAGATGCTCCGCGTGTAATTTGCCCGAGGCGTGGGCCGATGGCGTATCATTATCTCTTGCTTGTTTGCACTGCTCAGGGAGGGGCCGCGCATGGCGCAGGAACACGATCTGTTTGATGACATTATCGAGATCAGCAAGGGTTTCGATTTTCTTAAAAACCCGCTTGGCGGTGTGACCGATGCACTCGATCCGTCGGCGCCGCAGTGGAATCCTGCCGACTACAAGGAGCGCCCGCGCGGCAACACCATTCCATGCCTGACCTGCAAAAACGAAAAGAGCGGCTGCACCGCGTGCATGGACGTGTGCCCGGTCAACGCTATCGAGGTCGAGGAAGACGCCATCGAGATCCTCGACTCCTGTCGCAAGTGCGGCCTGTGCGCCGCTGCCTGTCCGACCGAGGCGATCATCTCGCCGCGCCTGGCGCCCAAAAACCTGTATGACGATATCGTCTCTGCTGCTACGAGCCACGAGACCGCCTACGTCACCTGCACGCGCGCCCTCAAGCGCATGCCGCGCGAAAACGAAGTCGTTGTTGCCTGCGTGGGCGATATTACGGCCGAGACCTGGTTCTCGGTGCTGGCCGACTATCCCAACGTGAGCGTGTACCTGCCGTTGGGCGTGTGCGATAAATGCCGCAACACCGGCGGTGAGGACATTCTGGGCGAGGCGATTGCGAAGGCCGAGGAGTGGGCCGGTACAGGCATGGGCCTGGAGGTCGACCCCAAGAGCCTCAAATGCCATAAGCGCCGCGAGTACGAGCGCAAGGAGTACATGGAAAAGATCGCCCGCACCACGGGCCTGACGGTGACCAAGCTCAATCCGGCGACGGCGGCGCTGGCCTCGGTGACGCAAAAGCTCAAGGCCCATCGCCATCAGATTACCCAGCTGGAGCGCACGCTCAACACCATGTGCGGCACCACGACGACTAAGCGTCGCCGTACGCTTACGCACGGGCGCCAACTGGTGCTCTCGACGTTGCAAAACCACCCCGAGCTTGCCCAGAACATGCAGGTGAGCACGCCGGAATGCGATTTTGACAAGTGCACGTCGTGCGGCGAGTGCGTCAGCGTGTGTCCCACGTTTGCCTGCGATTTGGTGGGAAGCGATCGCTTTGCACTGGAGTCCACGTATTGTTTGGGCTGCGGCGCCTGTGTCAAGGTGTGTCCCGAACATGCGCTCAAGCTTGTTGAGCACGATGCGTCCAACTTGGTTGTCGTCGATCCCGAAGCCGAGGAAAAGGCCGCCCAGAAGGCGAAGGCTCACGAAGAAGCTGAGAAGGTCAAGGCCGAAGCAAAGGCCAAGCTCGACAAGATGCTCGATCAGGTGGAGAAGCTCGCGGACTAGCCGGCAACCTCAATCTCTGCTTCATTTGCGCCGCTGCGGTGTCCGGATTAGCCCGGATGCTGCGGCGGCGCTATACTTATGCAGTTTGAAGTACCTGTACCAAAAGGAGCTGTCGTGTCCCTTTCCATCGGTATCGTGGGCCTGCCCAACGTGGGCAAGTCGACGCTGTTCACCGCGCTTACCAAAAAGACCGGCCTTGCCGCCAACTACCCGTTCGCCACGATCGACCCCAACGTGGGTATCGTCGATGTGCCCGATAGCCGCCTGCAAAAGCTTGCCGACATCGTCAACCCGGGCCGCATTGTGCCGGCTACGGTCGAGTTTGTCGACATCGCGGGCCTGGTGAAGGGTGCCAACGAGGGCGAGGGCCTGGGCAACCAGTTTTTGGCAAACATCCGCGAGACCGATGCCATCTGCGAGGTCGTGCGCTACTTTAAGGACCCCAACGTCATGCGTGAGGTGGGCCGCACGGGCGAGTTCGTCGATCCCGCCGGCGATGCCGACACCATCATGACCGAGCTCATCCTGGCCGACATGGGCACGCTCGAGAAGCAGCTGCCCAAGCTCGAGAAGGAGGCCAAGCGCGACAAGGAGCTCATGCCCAAGTTCGAGGTGGCCAAGCGCCTGCTTGCCTGGCTCAACGAGGGTAAGCGCGCCGCATCCATGGAGATGACCGACGAGGAGCGTGCCGCCGCCAAGGGCCTGTTCCTGCTCACCATGAAGCCCATCCTGTATGTGGCCAACGTGGACGAGGATATGCTCAACGACGACCTGGCGCCCATCGACGGCGTCAAGCCGCTGCCCATCTGCGCCAAGATCGAGGCCGAGCTTTCCGAGCTCGATCCCGAGGACGCCGCCGACTACCTGGAGAGCCTGGGCCTGGAGCAGCCCGGCCTGGACGTGCTCGCTCAGGCTGCCTACAAGCTGCTCGGCCTGCAGTCGTTCTTTACGGCCGGCGAGATGGAGGTCAAGGCCTGGACGGTTCGTCAGGGCGCGACCGCCCCGCAGGCCGCCGGTGTCATCCACACCGACTTTGAGCGCGGCTTTATTAAGGCCGAGGTCATTGGCTACGACGACTACATCGAGCTCGGCGGCGAGCAGGGCGCCAAGGCCGCCGGCAAGTTGCGTATTGAGGGCAAGGACTATGTCATGGCCGATGGCGACGTCGTGCACTTCCGCTTTAACGTGTAAGGACGACGCATATGTTCAAATATGGCAAAAAAGCTGGCTACATGGGTATTGCGCTGCTCGTACTTGCGGTGATTCCGCTGGTGGTTGCAGCGTGTGTTATCCCCAACATTGGCCCCGAGGTGGCAACGAAGTTTAACGCCGCCGGCGAGGTGACGCGCTGGGGTAAGAGCTACGAGCTGCTGGCACTGCCGGTACTCAATCTGCTGCTGAGCGTGGCGACGTACTTTACGGCGGGACGCCAGGCTAAAAACAATGATGACTCCGCCGCCATGGCGCGCATCGTGTGCGAACGCTACCTGCGCAACGGTTGCATCACGGGTGTGTTCCTCAACGTGATCAACGTTTACTTTATGTACTCGGCGATTACCGGAACGGGCTTTGGCTTTGGTTTCTAGCTTGTCCTTTTAGGCAACGAGCCTGCAAGCATATTCGATGGCTGCTGCGAGGCCGCCGCTCGATCGTGGTTTAAAGACCATGTCGGCGGCGGTCTCGTTTTCGTATCCGGCACCGCGAAGGGCGAGTGCGATACCGGCTTCTAAAAGGAGCGGCAGGCCGCGTTGGCTGGTTGCGATTACGGCAGCCTGATTGAGCGAGCAGTCGTGCGTCTGGCATTGAATGGCAAGTTCGCCTTGCGTCGGGCAGGGGACCAGAACGGCGGCGACGCGACTTGATAGCAATGTAAATGCTGTGCGCTCATCGGGCGAAAGGCATTCAGCTTCAACGACGACGAGCTTGGGCGGTGCGCTGTTTGTGCGAAGCGCGGCTCGGTACATGCGGACCGAAGAACCCGACATAGAAAACTCCTGTGTATTCGGGAAAACGTAAACTATAGTTTACGTTTATGTTCGGCTCCATTTCAAACTCGGCTGCATGGACGAACGTGCGAAACAGATTCTTGGCAGGCGGGTCGAAGAGACACGCAGGGACCTTGGTATCTCCAAGGTTGATTTTTGTGTGGCGACAGGAATCAGCCGACCCTACCTCGACCGAATCGAAGATGGGACGGCAAATTTCACGCTCAAGGTTCTATTTAAGATCGCGCCCGCACTCGGCATGACGGTGTCAGAGCTTCTCGAGGGTATCGAATAGGGGATACCCGTCGACAACTGAATTACGCCATCGGGATGCGGTCGTGGTTGACTTGGCTGTAGAACAGGCGCTGAATCTCGGCCGCATCGCGTGACTGGCCGAGTGCCCACATGGTTTTGGCCACGAGCGTCTCGGTGGTCATGTCGTCGCCGCGCAGAATGCCCGGATGATCGGCGTAAGCACGGCCGACCTCGTAAACGCCCAGATCGAGGCCCTCTTCGGGGACCTGCGTGGTCATAACGACGGTGCGGCCCGAATCGACCCAGCGGAAAATTGCCTCTTGGAATGACTCGCCCGACTCACCAAACTCGGGGATACCGCCAATGCCAAAGGTCTCCAGGATTACGGCATCGTAGCCATCGGCCAGGGCGTCCAGGATGCCCGGGTTCACGCCGGGCGTGAGCTTAAGGACAAACACACGCGGGTCAATACTGTCGTAGAAACGCACCGGGTTTTCGCCCTGATGAGTGCCGTGGAGCCCGTTGCGCACGATGCGGTCGTTGCGGATGTAGGCAATGGGCGGATAGTTGACGCTAATGAACGCGTTAAAGCTCATGGTGCGCTGCTTGCGGGCGCGCGTGCCGGCAATGGCGACGCCACCAAACACAATCGACACATCGTGCGAGTGCTCGTCGAGCGCATAGAGCAGGCTCTGGTACAGATTGAGCTTGGCGTCGGTAAAGGGGTTGCCCATGGGCTTTTGCGAGCCGGTGAGTACGATGGGCTTGGGGCTGTCCTGAATCAGATAGGAAAGTGCTGCCGCGGTATAGCTCATGGTGTCGGTGCCGTGCAGAATCACGAAGCCGTCGTGGTCGGCATAGCCTTCGACGATGACGTCGCGGATACGCATCCAGTCACTGGGACGCATATTGGTGCTGTCGATGTTCATGGGCTGCACGACGTCGAGCTCGCAGAGGCCCGAGATCTCTGGGACGCTCTGGGCGAGCTCCTCACCGGTCAGGGCGGGGGAGAGGCCGTTGCCGTCCTCGGTCGATGCGATGGTGCCGCCCGTGGCGATGAGAAGGATGCGCTTCATGCTGGTATTCCTATCGTATTTGCCGCCGCAGAGGCGGAGTCGTTCGGCAGTATTGTGGCACAGGGCGTCCAATGTTCAAACGTATTACATCATCCGTAACGTTTGGTAACACTTCAATTGCCGTCAAATTGGGGCCTGGTCGTGCGTTTGCCGTGCGCTGATGGCTGCGAGGGACGAGAAACCCCATATAACGTGTACACTATGGAGGTTATTTTCGTTCATTCACGCGGGTGGGCACCGGCTCCCCGCCAACAAGAGGGGGATACCATGGATCAAAAGGCTTCCGCAAAGGTCCTCGTACTCGACTTTGGTGCGCAGTACGGTCAGCTCATTGCCCGTCGCGTCCGCGACCTCAACGTGTATTCCGAGATTGTTCCCTGCGACATATCGGCCGACGAGATTCGCGAGATGAACGCCTCTGCGCTCATCCTTTCTGGCGGTCCGGCCTCCGTGTACGCCGAGGACGCTCCGTCCATCGACCCCGCCATCTTTGACCTGGGCCTTCCCGTCTTGGGCTTCTGCTACGGCCATCAGATCACGGCGGTGACGCTCGGCGGCAAGGTCGGTCACTCCGAGGTGGGCGAGTACGGCCGCGCCACCATCACGCGCACGGCCGGCGCCAAGCTCTTTAACTCCACGCCCATGGAGCAGACCGTGTGGATGAGCCATCGCGACGCCGTTTCCGAGGTGCCCGAGGGTTTTACCGTTACCGCTAGCACCGACGTGTGCCCGGTTGCCGCCATGGAGTGCGTCGAGCGCAAGATTTTCACCACGCAGTTCCACCCCGAGGTCAAGCACTCCGAGTACGGTCAGCAGCTGCTGAGCAACTTCCTGTTTGAGATCTGCGGCCTGGAGCCCAACTGGAGCATGGACAACCTGGTCGAGACCATGACGGCTGAGTTCCGCGAGAAGGTCGGCGACGACCGCGTGATTCTGGCCCTGTCCGGTGGCGTCGACTCCTCCGTCGTGGCTGCGCTGGGCGCTCGCGCCGTGGGCAAGCAGATGACCTGCGTGTTCATCAACCATGGCCTGCTGCGCAAGGGCGAGCCCGAGCAGGTGGAGGAGGTCTTCACCAAGCAGTTTGACGTCGACTTTATCCACGTCCACGCCGAGGACCGCTATGCCGAGCTTCTGGCCGGTGTGACCGAGCCCGAGGAGAAGCGCCGCATCATCGGTACGCAGTTCTGGAAAGAGTTCTTCGCGGTTGCTCAGCAGCTTGAGACCGATGGTAAACCCGTGAAGTACCTGGCTCAGGGCACCATCTACCCCGACATCATCGAGTCCGGCGCTCGCAAGACGGGCGGCAAGACGGCCACCATCAAGAGCCATCACAACCTGATCCCGTTCCCCGAAGGCGTGCACTTCGACCTCATTGAGCCGCTCGACCACTTCTTTAAGGACGAGGTCCGCGCGCTTGGTCTGGCGCTGGGCCTGCCGGCTCACATCGTGTTCCGTCAGCCCTTCCCGGGCCCGGGTCTGGCCATCCGCATCATCGGTGCGGTCGACAAGGAGAAGCTCGAGATTCTCAAGAACGCCGACGCCATCGTGCGCGAGGAGCTCGACGCCTACAACCAGCGTCTGTTTGAGCAGACCGGCGAGCGCAACTCCGAGCATAGCTGCTGGCAGTATTTCGCGGTTCTGCCCGACATTAAGTCCGTGGGCGTCATGGGCGACGAGCGTACCTACCAGCGCCCGATCATCCTGCGTGCCGTCGAGTCCAGCGATGCCATGACCGCCGACTGGGCCAAGCTGCCCTACGACGTGCTGGCCCGCATTTCCGGCCGTATCGTGGCCGAGGTCCCCGGCGCCAACCGCGTGTGCTACGACATCACGTCCAAGCCGCCCGCGACGATTGAGTGGGAATAACGGGAACTGGCTTCTGAACTCGCGTTTTGGTGCTGCCGAGTACCGCCTGATACTGTTTCGGCATCGCCGCAGGACAAAGCCACCAGCGAAATAGTGGGAATAACAGCCCTCGAACCCTCTGGTTCGAGGGCTTTCTTTTTGCATCTCTACCTGGGAAAACGACCCAATTATTCCCGCATTCCCCTACTGGGCGGTACAGCGGAGTACTCGGCGGTACGGGAATAATTAGGCCCTGCGGGAATAATTCACAATTCGGGTCCCCCGAAGGCCGGTTTCGAACGGTCGAAACTGAGTTGAAACTGCGAGGCGGATTCAAACCCTTTTCAATTGTATTTGCCCAGGTCAACAAACGGGAATAAAGAAACGCGGAAATCGGTTTCCGCAGTTTCGACAACCCCGAATGCCGCCGAATAACGCCGTGTATCTTGCTGTATTTTAGCGCGCAATTATTCCTCGAACGGGGCTTCAGGGGTGCCGATTTCATACGGGAATAATGGGCTCTTCGGTGGTTTCTGTGGGAGAGATTCCGGCATAGGCCCAGCTCAGCGGGCGAAAACAACGATCTGGAACTGAAACGGCCCCGGGAGGGGCCGCTTCCGCGTCATCCGCCTATGATTGCTAAGCCAAATTCAGACAACCGAAGAGGTGTGACGCATGAAGAGTCTACTACTTCTCGCCCTCGGTCTGGCCCGCACGGTCGTCCTGGGCGCGCGCATCGAGGCCGAGCGCATCGTCGTGAGCGTCCGGCCCTACAAGCGCGAGCAGCGCCGCTGCCCCGTATGCGGCAGGGCCTGCGGCTTCTACGACATGGCGAGCCGCGGGGCCCCCAGGCTGTGGAGGGCGATGGACCTGGCGCGCTCGGCCTGCTACCTGGAGTACGCGCCCTGCAGGGTGCGCTGCCCGGAGCACGGCGTGCGCACCGAGGCCGTCCCCTGGGCGCGGCACGGGGCGCGCTTCACGCGCGACTTCGAGGACTGGGTGGCGTGGCTGGCGGTCCGCTGCACCGCCTCGGCGGTCTCCGAGCTCGCCCGCGTCGAGTGGCACGGCGTGGGCGGCGTGTGCAGGCGCGTCTACGCCGAGCTGGAGGCCGCGCGCGGCGCCTCGAGGTTCGACGGCGTGCGCCGCATCGGCATCGACGAGACGTCGTACAAGAGGGGCCACGGGTACGTCACGGTGGTCGTCGGCCACGACCGCGGCTGCCTCGTCTGGGCGCACGAGGGCACCGGCAAGGACGTGCTCAACCTGTTCCTCGACGGGCTCGCGCGCGAGCAGAGGCGCGCCATGGAGGTGGTGGCCGCCGACGGCGCGAGGCGGATAGGGCAGCTGGTCAAGCGCCGCTGCCCCAACGCGAGGTGGGTCATGGACCCCTTCCGCGTGGTCCAGTGGATGAACGGCGCGCTCGACGCCGTGCGCTGCGGGGAGTGGAACGCCGCCAGGGCCGCCGCCAGGGCCGCCAGGCCCAGGCCCGAGGGCAAGCGCGGCAGGCCTGCCAAAGGCGAGCTGCCGCCCGAGGAGGTCAGGGCGCTCGAGGAGGAGGCGGCCTCCATCAAGGGCAGCCGCTACGCGCTCGTGAAGAACCCCGAGGACCTCACCGACGGCCAGAGGGCGAGGCTCGAGGCGCTCAAGAAGAGGGCCGGCTCGCGGCTGGTCAGGGCCTGGGAGCTCAAGGAGGACCTGCGGGCCGTCTTCCGGGCAGCCGACGGCTCCGAGGCCGCCGAGCTGCTCGACGACTGGATGCACAGGGCCGCCTACTGCAAGATCGCCAAGGTCGTCGCCGTGGAGAAGAAGGTGCGCCGCCGGCGCGACGACATCATCGCCGCAGTCGAGCTCGGCATCAGCAACGGGCGCGTAGAGGCCATCAACAACAAGATCAAGGTGGCGGTGAGGATGGGCTACGGCTTCCGCAACACCGACAACCTCGTGGCCCTGCTCATGCTCAGGTGCGGCGACTGCCAGCCCCAGCTCCCGGGTCGCCCGGTGAAGGCGAGGAAGAAGGGCGTGAAGGGAGCGAAGAGCGTTGCTGCCTAGGCTAGCCCCTTGTCACACAAACTACCGAAGCCTCGAATAATGGAACAGCCTCCGGAGAACCAGAGGCTGTTCGCAAGAAAACGTCAATTCACCTGGGAAGATGTCAGAAAGAGGCCTTCCAGCCGGCGTAAGC
>CALAMG010000003.1 GCA_937925715.1 uncultured Collinsella sp. | reverse complement strand
CGCCCGGTCGGCGGCCCGTTCTGGGCGCGCCTCAATCGTAGCCCGAGACGGTCCCGGGCTGACAATTTCGACTGTAATGGACGTTCTTGTTTGGCTAGTCGTTTAAGAACGTCCCCAATGACTATTAAGGACTGTCCCAAGCTGCCGGCAGGAAAGGACCGTCCCCAAGTGCCGGGTTTGTCCCCAATGACTAGGTGAATAGCAAAAGCCCCGCAGTCGGAGCGGACTGCGGGGCTCATGAAGAGAGGCTAGTTTGTGGGCGCTTTGCCTGGCGCCCACGAGAGAGGCAACAGAGTAGAAACTACTCGTGGATGCGGGTACCGGAGAGGCCGGCCATGGTCTCGGCAGCCTTGTCCAGAGCGCCGATGATGCAGGTGCGGCCCTTGCGGGAACGGGCGAACTTGATGGCAGCGCGAACCTTGGGCTCCATGGAACCCTTGCCGAACTGGCCCTCGTCGGCCAGGCGCTCGGCCTCGTCGGCGGTGAGGTCCTCGAGCTCCTCCTGGTTGGGCTTGCCGAAGTTGATGGCGACATGCTCAACGGCGGTCAGCAGGAACAGGACGTCGGCATCGCAGTCCTCGGCCAGCAGCTCGCCGCCCAGGTCCTTGTCGATGACGGCGGGAACGCCCTTGTAGCAGCCCTTGTTCTCGTAGTCGCGGACGACGGGGATGCCGCCGCCACCGCAGGCGATGACGATGAACTCGTTGTCGAGCAGGTTGAGGATGGAGTCAGCCTCGACGATCTTCTTGGGATCGGGGGAAGCGACGACGCGACGCCAGCCGCGGCCGGAATCCTCGACGAAGACCTTGGAGGGATCCTCGGCCATGAACTCCTTGGCCTGCTCCTCGGTGTAGAAGGGGCCGATCGGCTTGGTCGGGTTCTTGAACGCGGGATCATCCGGATCGCACTCGATCTGGGTGACGACGGTGGCGGCGTGCCAACGCTTATAGCGCTTGTGCATCTCGCGGCCGATGCCCTGCTGCAGGTGATAACCAATGTAGCCCTGGGACATGGCGCCGCACTCGGGCAGCGGCATCTCGGGGGTACCGATGGCGTCGTGGGCAGCGGCGAAGGCGTTCTGGATCATGCCGACCTGCGGGCCGTTGCCGTGGGTGATGATGATCTCGTTGCCCTGCTCGATGAGACCGAGGAGAGCGTGGGCGGTGTTGCTCACGGCCTCGATCTGCTCGACGGGGTTGTTGCCGAGGGCGTTGCCGCCAAGGGCGACGACAATACGATCGGGCTTGCCAAGAGGCTTAGACATTGCTGGAATCCTTTCTGTAAAAGGCCTACAACCCATTAATAACCCGCGTCCGTGCGATACGCGAGTTTATTAGGGTTTATATTCTCTTTATCGCTCATTTTATTCATTTTGGAAATACCTAAGCGGCGAACGGTCGATTTTACCCGCTCAGCGTAAAGAAGCCCAGTTCAGGTATATCTACGCCATTTACGTGCAACTTTATTTAAATAGAGCAGGGATTAGACCAGATTATGCAAACTATATCTTTGCTAAACACAAAACGGACAGCGCAATATCTTACTCGCACTATACGCGATTCTATACATTAATTTGACGAGTATGCATCCCTGCAAAAACATGGGGCTTTTCATCCAACATAAGGGATAGCCGATCGCGCTTCACCCCGCGGCAAGCGACTGCGAGTTCGCAGTATGGAACTTTACCGTCGGCTTCTGCATGAACGCTGCCGACGCCCTTTCGCTCCTGCGCGCCCAAGCAGCCGAGAACGCTAACGGCGCCACTGCCAACCTGGCCACCCTCAACAACGGCGCCGCCAGCCTTTTCGCAAAGTACCGTGCTGGCTCGCTGGCTTTGAGGCCTAAGCGAGCTTTGCTATTTGCCAATTTTTGTATGATTTGGGTCAAATCTATCTGCCAATTTTTGTATGATTAGGGTCAAATCTATTTGCCAATTTTTGTCATTGAGGGGTTTTAATGCTACGCCGTAAGGTCACTGACAGGCTTTTGAGCTGGAAGAACAAATCCAATAAAGCGTTGCTTGTTACTGGCGCGCGTCAGATTGGCAAGAGCTATGCAATTCGCGCGTTTGGAAAGAGCAACTACGCTTCGTATTATGAGGTCAATCTGCTACTCGATGCCGAGGCAAGAGACGTACTTGTTGGCGCTAAGAACTCCATTAACTTCATCAACCGTGTGGCCCTTCTTGCGGATGCACCGCTTGTTGAAGGAGACACGCTTATCTTCGTCGATGAGATTCAGGAGTATCCGCAGATCGTTACACTTATGAAGGCGCTGGTCGAGGACGGACGCTTTAGCTATGTCTTCTCGGGGTCTATGCTTGGGACTGAGTTTAAGGGGATCTCTTCTTTTCCGGTGGGGTATGTCGAGCACATTGTTATGCGACCGATGGATTTTGAAGAGTTCTGTTGGGCAAACAGCATCAGCGAGAATGTGCTTGCAGACATTCGCAGCTGCCTTGTCGAGAGACGTCCCGTCGAAAACTATATTCATGAGGCGATGCTCAAAAACTTTAGAGCCTATATCGTTTGCGGCGGCATGCCAGAGGTCGTTCAGAACTATATCGATTCGGGCTATTCGCTCGTGAGAACGCGTGTGCTTCAAATTCAGCTAGTCGATCAGTACAAAAGCGATATCTCTAAATATGCATCGACTCGAGCGTTTAACGTTCGCTCCATTTTCGAGCAAATTCCCGTTCAGCTTGAGGCGGAGTCCCATCGCTTTATCGTCTCGTCTCTAGGCGAGGGAGCTCGTCTTCAAAAATACGAGCAGGATTTCCTATGGCTGGTGAACGCAGGCGTTGGATTGATGGTCCCCCAGGTGACGGAGGCCCGGAGTCCTCTTAAGAGGACAGAGAAGGCAGCCGCCTTCAAACTATACGAGTCCGATACAGGAATGCTCGCATCGCGATATCCCGGTAGCACGGCACGCGCTGTATATCTAGATATGAAAACCCCCAACCTCGGCGGTCTCTATGAAAACGTGGTCGCGCAGGAGCTTGTTGCCCTCGGAGCAGATACGTGGTACTACCAAACACGTGAGGTCGGTGAAGTCGACTTTGTAATCGAAGGCGCCCGAGGACATGTTGTCCCAATCGAAGTCAAATCGGGCAAGAAAGTTCGAGCACATGCGGCCCTCGATCGCCTGATGAGTGTGGGCGAGTACAAGATTCCCGAGGCCGTTGTGCTGAGCCACGAAAACCTTAGCGAAGAGGGCAAGATCCTGTACGTTCCAATCTATATGACATTCTGCCTCGATGAGTTTATGGAAAAGGACGACCCCAACAACGATTTCTCATTTGCACCCATATCTCTCTAGATCATCTGAACCAACAACCAAGCCCCCTCCATCCCCAAAGTGGCGCGCCTTTCGCGGCAAAGCCGCGAAACAGCGAAGGGGACAAAAGGCCCCCACAACCACGTCCTTCATTCAGCCACACAATCCGAGGACGTAGTCGTAGCAGGATCTGAGGGCTGACCTTCGCGGACACTCCGCAGGACGAAAGAACCACCGCCGCACGTAGTGCGCAGCGGGGGTTCTTTCATGTCCGAGGACGTCCGCGAAGGTCAGCCCTCAGATCCTGCGGTGAGAGACCTAGGCCTCGTTGTACACCGTCTTGAGCTTCAGCAGGTGAGCGTAGCGGTCCATAGCGGCCTGCTCGTTCTCCTTGAAGAGCTCCTCGGCGCGCTCGGGGAAGGAACGCGTCAGCGAAGCGTAACGGGCCTCGTTCATCAGGAACTCCTGATAACCGCCCGCGGGCTCCTTGGAATCGAGCGAGAACTTCTTGCCGGCAGCAGCCTCGGGGTTGAAGCGGAAGAGGTTCCAGTAACCGCACTCGACAGCCTTCTTCATCTCGGCCTGGCAGTTCTGCATGCCACCCTTCTTGATGGAGTGCATCTCGCAGGGGCTGTAGCCGATGATGAGGGACGGACCGTCGTAGGCCTCGGCCTCGTGGATGGCCTTGAGGGTCTGAGCCGGGTTGGCGCCCATGGCGACCTGCGCCACGTAGACGTAGCCGTAGCTCATGGCGATCTCGGCCAGGGACTTCTTCTTGGTCACCTTACCGGCAGCGGCGAACTGAGCGACCTGACCCAGGTTCGAGGCCTTGGAGGCCTGACCGCCGGTGTTGGAGTAGACCTCGGTGTCGAAGACGAAGACGTTGACGTTGTGGCCGGAAGCCAGGACGTGGTCCAGGCCACCGAAGCCGATGTCGTAGGCCCAGCCGTCGCCGCCGAAGATCCAGAAGGACTTCTTGGTGAGGTAAGCCTTGTCGGCGAGGATCGCCTTGGAGGCGTCGCAGCCGCACTTCTCGAGCTCGGCAACGTAGGCGGCGGCAGCGGTCTTAGAGGCCTCGGCGTCGTTGACGGAGTCGATCCAAGCCTGACCGGCGGCCTTGAGCTCGTCGGACGGACCGTCAGCGGCGATGATCTCCTGCGTAGCAGCGATCAGCTTCTTCTGAACGGCCTCGTAGCCAACGGCCATGCCCAGACCGTGCTCGGCATTGTCCTCGAACAGGGAGTTGTTCCACGCCGGGCCGTGACCGTCCTTGTCCTTGCAGTAAGGAGCGGTGGCAGCGGGGTTGCCCCAAATGGAGGAGCAGCCGGTGGCGTTGGAAATGAACATGCGGTCGCCGGCGACCTGGGTCACCAGACGTGCATAGGCGGTCTCGGCGCAGCCGGCGCAGGAGCCGGAGAACTCCAGGTAGGGCTGCTTAAACTGGCTGCCCTTGACGTTGGCCGCGATGAGCTCCTTCTTCTCGGAGACGTTCTCGACCATGTAGTCCCAAACGGGCTGCTGGTCCATCTCCTGCTCGGTGGGAACCATCTCGAGGGCGCCCTTGGGGCAAACCTTGACGCAGTTGGTGCAACCCATGCAGTCGAGCGGGGACACAGCCATGGTGAACTTCATGCCCTTGGCCTTGGGGCCCATGGCGTCGAGCGTGCGGGTAGCCTCGGGCGCGGCGGCAGCCTCGTCCTCGGTCATCGCGAACGGACGGATGGTGGCATGCGGACACACATAGGCGCACTGGTTGCACTGGATGCACTTGGTCTCGTCCCAGTGGGGAACGACCACGGCGACGCCGCGCTTCTCGTATGCGGAGGCGCCCAGCTCAAACTGGCCGTCGGCGCAATCGACGAAGGCGGAAACAGGCAGGCTGTCGCCGTCCATGCGATCGATGGGCTCGAGCAGGTTCTTGACCTGCTGGGCGATAGCGGACTTGGTCTCCTCGGAGAGCTCGACGGGAGCGGCATCCTCGGCGGTAGCCCAGTCGGCCGGAACCTCGAACTTACGGAAGGCGGTAGCGCCGGCATCGATGGCCTTGTGGTTGGCGTCGACGATAGCCTGGCCCTTCTTCATGTAGGACTTGGTAGCCGCGTCCTTCATGTACTGCAGGGCGTCCTCGGCGGGCAGGACCTTGGCCAGCGCGAAGAAGGCGGACTGGAGCACCGTGTTGGTGCGCTTGCCCATGCCGACCTTAGCGGCCAGGTCGATAGCGTCGATCAGGTAGACGTTGACGTTGTTGTTCGCGATGTAGCGCTTGGCCACGGCGGGCATGTGCTCGGCGAACTCCTCGTCGCTCCACTGGCAGTTGACCAGGAAGGTGCCGCCCGGCTTGACGTCGCGGACCATCTTGAAGCCCTTAACGATGTAGCTGGGGTTATGGCAGGCGACAAAGTCGGCCTTGGTCACGTAGTACGGCGAGCGAATCGGGGAATCACCAAAGCGCAGGTGCGAGACGGTGACTCCGCCGGTCTTCTTGGAGTCGTACTGGAAGTAGGCCTGGACGTACTTGTCGGTGTGGTCGCCGATGATCTTGATCGAGTTCTTGTTGGCGCCGACGGTACCGTCGCCACCCAGACCCCAGAACTTGCACTCAATGGTGCCGGGGGCTGCGGTGTTGGGCGCATCCTCGGCCTCGGGCAGGCTCAGGTTGGTCACGTCATCGACGATGCCGATGGTGAACTCGCGCTTGGGCTCGTCCTTCTTGAGCTCCTCGAAGACAGCGAACGCGGACGCGGGAGGCGTGTCCTTGCTGCCCAGGCCGTAACGGCCGCCGACGACCTTGATGCCCGTCTTGCCGGCCTCGTAGAGAGCGGAGACAACGTCCTGGTAGAGCGGCTCGCCGATGGAACCCGGCTCCTTGGTGCGGTCCATGACGGCAATCTTCTTGACGGTCTCGGGGAGAACGTCGACGAAGTGCTTGATGGAGAACGGACGGAACAGACGAACCTTGACCAGGCCGACCTTCTCGCCGTGAGCGTTGAGGTAGTCGATGACTTCCTCGAGCACGTCGCAGAAGGAGCCCATGCACACGACGACGCGGTCGGCATCGGGAGCGCCGTAGTAGTTGAACAGGCCGTAATCGGTGCCGAGCTTCTCGTTGATCTTCTTCATGTAGCCCTCGACGACGGCGGGAAGCTCGTCGTAGACCTTGTTGCAGGCCTCACGGTTCTGGAAGAAGATGTCGCCGTTCTCGTGGCTGCCGCGGGTGTGCGGGTGCTCAGGGTTGAGCGCGTGGTCGCGGAAAGCCTGGACGGCGTCCATGTCGCACATCTCGGCCAGATCCTTGTAGTCCCACATGGCGACCTTCTGGATCTCGTGGCTGGTGCGGAAGCCGTCGAAGAAGTTAAGGAACGGGGTCTTGCCCTCGATGGCGGCAAGGTGAGCCACCGGCGAGAGGTCCATGACCTCCTGGACGTTGCCCTCGGCGAGCATGGCGAAACCGGTCTGGCGGCAGGCCATGACGTCGGAGTGATCGCCAAAAATGTTCAGGGCGTGCGAAGCGACGCAACGCGCGGAGACGTGGAAGACGCCCGGGAGCTGCTCGCCCGCGATCTTGTACATGTTCGGGATCATCAGGAGCAGGCCCTGGGAGGCCGTGTAGGTGGTGGTCAGAGCACCGGCGCCCAGCGAACCGTGAACGGTACCGGCTGCACCTGCCTCGGACTCCATCTCGACGACCTTGACCGGGGTGCCGAAGATGTTCTTGCGACCCTGGGCCGCCCACTGGTCGACATGGTCGGCCATCGGGCTGGACGGCGTAATGGGATAAATTCCCGCTACCTCGGTGTACGCATACGAAACATATGCGGCCGCCTCGTTGCCGTCCATAGACTTAAACTTACGCGCCATATACCCCTCTCCTCTCATATAGGTATACAGGCCCCGGCGATCGCCGGGATGTTGGCGTGATGGGATTTTCGCTGTTGCTTCCAATCATCTGGCAGGCGGACTCAGCAGCAGGTACATGGCGTGGAGAGAAGGCATGCCGAGGCGAGGAGGGCTGCACGCGCTCCACAAGCCCAGCTACCCGTCTTGCACATGACCGAGCGCCGCAAAGGCCGCATGCCGGATGCTCCCGGGCACGCCCCGGCGATGGGAAGCGCCCGCAACGGAAATCCGCATGCGGGTTTATTGTACCCCGCCGTTAAGTGTAATTTCGACAAATATAGGCGGGCGGTAAAGGTTTACCTCGGGTGACCGCCAAAGGCCAGAATGGTCCCTCCATCCCCGGACGACTGGCTCTGACGCGCCAAGGAGTGTCCCCAAGTACCGGCAGGAAAGGAACGTCCCTAACTGCCGGCTAGAGGGCGCCGAGCAGGATGGCGTAGGTGGTGGATTCGCCGAGTTTGAGCTCGTCGCCGGGGTTGAGCTGGGCGGAGCGGCCGGGCTCTACTTGAATACACACGCTCGTGGCCCCGTTTACCACCACGGTGCCGTTAGTGGACGACAGGTCCTCGACAAACCATACGCCAGACTCGTCGCACCAGATATGGGCATGGCGGGCCGAGACGTCGTCGGTGATGCCGCCCTCCCCCGTTGCCAGCGCGCCGATCTCAACGCCTTCCTCACTCGGCTGAATCCAGCGCGGGACGCTCACCACGTAGCCGTTTTGCACGCACAGCAGTCCCAGCGGATGCGCCGGCGCGACCTCGTGCTCGCCCGCGACCGAAGATGTGCTCAGCGAGCGCGGCGTCGACGTGTCGCCGCCACGGGTCGCATGAGCGCGGCGGCTCGCCCGACTTGGAACTAAGGCGGGCGTGAGAGCAAACGGCATAGGGAACGAATCTTGCGGATGCACTCCTCGACGTCAGGCAGGTAAGCCCCACGAAGTCACCGGGGAGGCCCAAGCGGCCCGGCACCACTTCCAGATTCTGACCAGGGCGAGTCGTTCGCCGGTGGCTGAAGGCTCGCTCCCACCCAAAAGGGGAGATTCGCGTTGTTCCCCAATCGCTCTCGCATCTTTCATTTTGCTCGAGGTGGGCTATAAAAACTTTCCTGGTGAAAGGCGGCGATTGGTTTCCTTTCTTTCTAGAGGAGCGCGCCTGTAATCTGTTTTCATCCTAAATCAAGTTAAGATCGGACCTTCCAGAGGCAAGTCGACTCAAACTGCGAGGCTCCATGTTGGAATAAAGAGCGCTGTCGAAGTGCCAACAACACAAAGCTTGCCAGTCTCAAATAGAACCTTTTGGGAGTCCGATTGGGCCGCACACCGAATCCCCGCTGGTGGTTTTTTATAGCTGCGCAACAATAAACAAGGTTAGTGCCAGTCCAGCATGAAATTGAGGAACGTATGCATTTTTTCTCAGTAAGTGATCGTCGTTACTGCTTCGATGAGGTCACTCGCAATTGCTTTCAGGTTGACCAAGCATCAGAAGATGCGCTTCGCATATTTGAAGCATCGGGAAGAACGGTCAACTCGAAGTTGCTAACAAAGTCACTTGCTGCGAAAGGCTACGACCAAACGACCATAGCAGAACTTGAAGACGACATTGATGAGTATCAACGATTGTCTGAGCGGACTTTCTTAACAAAAGACACGCCTCGAAAACTTAGATCCATCGAACTCCACGTTTCACATGCATGCAACCTTGGTTGTAGTTACTGTTTTGCCGGTAAAGGAGATTATGGAACGTCTCCTCTGCTGATGACAGACGAGATAGCCTTCAAGGCGGTCGACTACCTCGTCGCAAGTTCATCGGAAAACGAAACGCTTGCGATCGTCTTTTTTGGTGGGGAACCCATGATTAACGAGCCGCTGATATGGAAAACGGTCGACTATTCAAAAAGAATATACCCCAATAGAAACTTTACCTATTCTATTACGACCAACGGAACGCTTTTGAATGACACTGCTGTGAATTCTTTCAAGGAGCACGGGTTTTCTGTTCTGATTAGTCTCGATGGTACAGGATGCAAGCACGATGCATCGCGCCCGTACAAGACGGGAGGCGGCTCTTTCTCCGATATCGACAAAAACGTTCGTCGTTTTTCCGAGTCGTTCCCCTTCGGCGCAAGAGCGACCTTAACAAATAATAACTGTAACCTTGTTGAAGACTATCTTCAGTTTAAAGAGATGGGCTTCAGAAGGATTTACTTCTCGCCCGTGAGCTCATTCGATGAGAATATCAAACTCGACGAACACTCATTAAACAAAATCAGGGCGGGCCTAATAGATTTGGCGGATCAATATCTCAAACAGATTGATCAAGGGGAAAAGCCCTTGTTTAGAACATTGAAAACTGCAGTTGATTTGATTATGAGCAACAGGATCGCCTTTGTCGGATGCGGGGCTGGCAGGCGTTTTATTTCCGTGACTCCCGAAGGGGACGTATACCCCTGTCACAGGTTTGTCGGGATGATGCGATTCAAAATGGGCAACATCGTCACCGGAATTGACGAAACTAGGTATATTGAAAACTGGAGTCAGGGTGTCGAAAAAAGAATTGACTGTACGGACTGTTGGGCTCGGTCTTTCTGTGGTGGGGGCTGTAGCTGGGAGGCTGCAGACGAGCACGGCTACTTGCCCAAGAGTCTACACCCTGCATCATGTGAATATAGAAAAATGTGCTACGAGATGGCTTTTGACCTTATTTCCCGCCACTCATCTTCGCAGGAGAAAAATCAACGAGAAGCTACTGTATCGGAATAAGCGGTTCAGCGCATTGCTGTCACCATTGTGGAGGTGTTCGTTCTTCTGATTACCGTCTGCGAAGCTTATTGCTACATTCGCCGAAACCATTCTAGAAATATGGTGAACTAGACATCTTGGTTTGTTATACACAATATTGAGGTTTTTCTGCACTCAAAGGGAGGTAGTCGTGAAGCATATTCATCCGATTAATCCAGGAAGTGGCGACGAGGCAGGCGTGAAGCCGATGTCTTTTGACTGCCTCTTGGGCATTACTGACATCTGTACTGTTTATGATAAAGCAGATGGCTGTGGTGCATACGATTACTGCGACTATGACATGGATGGCGGCAGCATCTGCGTTGTAGATCACTGTGGCATTGATCAAACGTAGTCTCTAATTGGATTAAGGTGAGGAGCTGTTATGAAGCATATCCATCCTGTTGGTTCAAATGAACATCCTCCCGTTGAGCCTTGTTGTCTTGGAGTTGATATATGCAATTTTTACGACATCGCCGAGTGCCCTGTTGCGGATTGGTGCTATGTCGATAAAGAATCAAGCTGTGTTTTGCCAGCAGATTGGTGCGATCCAGTTGACGAGTAGTTTTGTGGCTAGGAACTATTTGGTCCAATTCAGAATAAGATGGGAACAAATACCAAAATCTCGTGTCTGGGAGGAGTTATGCCATTATTGCAAGGTCTCGTTGGATTAGCCTTTATACTTGCGTTATATCTGGCACCTTTTTTAATTCTATTCTTCATTATCCGACTCTTTCTTCGGAGAAAATAGGAGTGTCACGCAAACATTAGCGTAGCTTTCTTCCAATATGAGCCGAGCATTGGCAAGTGGAATAAGAAGCCCGACCGTTCGCCACATGAAAGTGATCGGACGGGCTTCTCTATTTAACCCGGGCCGCCACCCATAGCGGCTTTCCAAGCGTATTCTCAGTGCAAAGCAATCGTCAGTTTAATCCTATGCGCTGATACCGCATTTCATTTGTTCGGCTCGAATTCTACGGCCTGGCAACCCTCGCACTCTCCGGCAAATGGATTGAACGCGAAGGCAGAGATGATGTGTGCGTGGACATCGAGGCTGCTGTAGGCAACATACTGGGACATGGACCCCCGCTGCGCGTGGTATGCGGCCCGGCATATTCATTGCCGTCCAACCCCGTGTAGTTGCAGCAAAGGGTGGAACCTCAATGCTCAGCTCATGTTGTCCGTGGGACACGAGAATCGTAAGTACACTTTGGTGCGATTCTCACGCTGATACTGAGCCACCTGGAATAAGATACGTCGCGACAACACTTCGCTTCACCTCTGTCTCGACAAGATGACGTAGACTAAAGTTTCCTTTAGTAAGAGAACGAGAACTATATCTGAAAGCGTTGCGATGGCGTGAAGGCACCGAGTCCGAACCGCCTGAATGCTACGTGCATCTGCATCGCCTTTTTGTTATCTCTGCCAGTTGGGTAGCACTACACTTGTCATCATTTACCCTGGTACATGCTGCCTAAATCCACTACCCCTTCTACCGCGCCGACCATCTCGTCATCGTGAGAGACAACGATGATCAGCTGGCTTTGCTTGTTGCGCTTAACATAGGCCGCAAGCTCGGCGCGGCTTACAGCGTCTAACCCAGTCGTGGGCTCGTCGAGTACCAAAACTGACGACTTGCGTGAAATCGCCGACCATAAGTACACTCGGCGCAGCTCACCGCCCGAAAGCGCGGAGCAACGTTTCCCGAGCAACTCCTTCACGCTGTTTTCCAGCGAAAGTAGGCCATCTACACCCCGGTGATAGGAAGAAAAGGGCGTGTCGAAATACTCTAACAGCTCTTTCACCGTTTCGTCCGGCGCGAAGCACGACTGTGGGCAGCACGATATCTCTCTCGCACGTATGTAATCCAAGTCGCATTCTTCGATTGGCACGCCGTTGTATTTTACTTTGCCTTTCGATGAGTATAGCCCGAGCATCAAGTAAAGAAGTGACGTCTTGCCTCTTCCGTTTTCCCCAACTATGCAATATGTACCAGGACCGGAAAACTTGAAAGAAAACCCGCCGAGGACCTCTCGGACAGATCCGTCTGGAAGGGCAACCGAGAATTCCAAATCAGATACCGAAATGTCATTTATTTCATCGAGTTTAGCTAAATCGGTCCGATTCCACCCCGATCTCTCCTTTTCTCTCGTCGCGATAGCCGTCCTATCCCATGATGCTTTGGCATCTTGATAGGATTTGAACAATGACATCATACTTTTCAAAGTCTTAAAGAGAACCGCGAAGTATGTACCGATGATAGTGTACTCGCCTATTGACATAGTTCCGTTAATGATTCGTACTCCGGAAACAACAAGTATCACCGCTTGAAACAACGCTGCGAAAAGACCATCGAGCGATGTCAGAGAATATGATAGCTTTCCGGAGCGCAAAACTTTGGGAAAATAGCTCTTAAACCCAGCGTCGAGCGCTTGTTCGCTCTTGCCGTACGAAGATGTCAGTTGAATGTTGAGAATCTGATTAAGCTGCGATGCAATTGCGGCGTAAAAGGCGCTGTCCGCCTCTTTCTTCTCATACGTGACCCTATACAAAAGTTTCCTCAACCCAGTAATTACACAGAAATACACGATGAGGAGAATGATGGAAAACACCGCGAGAGTTGAATCAATTGACCATATGATAAGCAATACGATGGGAATGGCTACAATGGACAGCGGCGCACTGATAAAATTCGCCAAAACGAAGGATGAGACCACGCTGGAGTCGGAAATAATCCGTTGCGTTGTATAGGCTGGATCGATGGTCCGACTCACCAAGTAATCGTCTCTTTCAAAACGCAAGACGGCCTCCCTGAGAAGATCAAAGGAAAGTCTCGTGGTTATGCGAATGGAAAGTGTTCCTGCAAAATAAGTAAAGAGGGTGGAGAAAACTCCTATTGACGCAACCAGGAGCGCGAAGAGTACGGCGTCTCTTTCGCTGCGGTTACCGAGAAGAAAATCTAAGAATTTCCCGTTCACGTATGGCATGGCATAGGAGAGAGCGGTTCCAATCACCGTGATAGCAATGAAGACGAAAGCCCCTTTTGCTCTGATGAACCTCGAGAGAACGCATCGAATCAAGGAAGGCCCCAATCTACCCGCCACAAAACATCAATCACTGATACCTTACACCTCAACACAACAGGAGCGAAGATTTGCCAATGAGACTGCTTTAAGATTGCCTTGGGCCAATACGATCTCAAGCTCTTCCTACAAGAGAGTCGGAATCGGACATCTCCTCCGACGAACCTGGCAATCGGGCGGTTGAAATATCTTTTTCAACCGCCCGATTGCCACAATAGATTTGAGCATCCGCCCACAAACGTCCGCGTTTTATACCCATCAAATCCTTTGCCTTTTGTCGTCTAGACTAGAAAAATCGCTCGAAATAACGCAACCGGCCTGCTCGCTTGAAGAAACCTAAGCCCGTAACGTAGATATGCAAACTTCCGAAACGCCTTGCGCGGCATAGTGCGTATAAACTTCGTCAACCGCCTCAGAAATATCTGAGTATCGCGCCGGGTCAAAAGCATACGATGTCGCAGCTATACCCTGCACCCATTCGGAACGCGGATTAATTGAATAGCCACACAGCATCATCATACATGCATCTAGACCTGATTTCCCAAGTATCCGACGTATTGATGAGAGCATCGCGGGTCGCCCCTGCACCATCGTCGTCACCCCTATTAGCAGTATTTACCGTTTTTCTCTAAATGCGTATCGCCACCCTTAAGAATACGAAGTGTTTTATCCAGACCCGATTGTCCTCCATCTCAAACGAAGGGATAAGGAATCTCATCCGGAATCGGCAGTAACGGAGGATTCACAACGACAAGCGAAAAACATGAGTCATCTCTCGGAGGGGAGTAAAGGCTCCCCTCAAGCACCCTAGTTTCGTCATCCAAAGAGTTGATGGCGGTGTTTTTCTTACAAAGGTCGACAACAAAAGGGTTGATTTCTACAGATGTTACATCCATGCCACAGTTGGTAAGTATCAGGCCCTGTATTCTGGGGCCAGAACACAAATCGAGAGCCTTCCGTGCGCTCTGCGGTGTAAGGCGCCAATCTCAGCAAATCTGTCCCACAATACTGCGCTGAAGAACAAGACGGAACCCCTGAGCCAAACTCCCCTATACCTTATTAAGGCTAAGACAGGCAAGTTCACGCACCCGGCATATTCCAGAATAACATCCTATTGTTTTAGATGCTCTACAAGCATGAACAGCCGCGAATCGGAAAGATCTTCTAGTTTCGCCCCGACTGACCGCCAAGGGCCAAAATGGCCCCTCCATCCCCGGGCGACTGGCTCTGGCGCGCCGAGGAGTGTCCCCAAGTGCCGGCAGAAAAGAAACGTCCCTATCTGCCGGCTAGAGAGCACCGAAGAGGATGGCGTAGGTAGTGGATTCGCCGAGCTTGAGCTCGTCGCCGGGATTGAGTTGGGCGGAACGGCCGGGCTCGACCTGAATGCAGACGCGCGTGGCCCCGTTTACCACCACGGTTCCGTTGGTGGACGACAAGTCCTCGACGTGCCAGATAATTGGAGCATCGCACCAGATATGGGCATGGCGGGCCGAGACATCGTCGCCGACGTCGGTAATATCGCCCTCGCCAGTGGCCAGCGCGCCAATCTCAACACCCTGCTCACTCGGCTGAATCCAGCGCGGGGCGCTCACGACAAAACTGTTTTGTACGCGCAGCAAGCCCAAGGGGTGCGCCGGGGCGGGTTCGCGTTCGCCCGCGGTCATCGACATGCCAAGCGAACGCGGCGTGGATGTGCCTCCGCCACAGGTCGCGTGCGCGTAGTCGATGGCATAGTTCACCGAGGACCGCACATCCGCCGAACAACCGACGGCGACAAACAGCACCAGCACGGCCTCGGCGCGCTCGGCGGGCATGAGTTCCGCCGCCTGGGACAGGCGATCGAGCGCGTTGCGATAGAGATTCGTGTCCTGGTGGCACTCTTCGAGCGCGCGTACCATCGGTTCACCTGCAGGACCGCACACCATATTGATCACAGCCGTGGAGTCCATGGGATTGCGCTGGCGCAGGGCCAGTTGCGACATAATACGCGCAGCCGAGGTACCGTATTCGGCAAAGTAGCGATGCTGAAGCGTGCCGACCGGTGCGCGAACGATAAAGCGGGAAACCCAAGAGCGATCGGCGGCTCGGCTCTGCGGGCTGCGGCCGTCGGCGAGCGGACGGGACGAAAGCACCAAGCCGCACAGCTCGATATGGCTCAGATGCGCCGCGCGCTTAAAGATGTCAAACATGGCCCCGCATGGGGTGAGCTCAACTTGAGATGCCATGACCTAGGCCTCCTTAGTCGTAGAAATAGAATCGGACGATACTTCGACAGGTCCGCCAAAAGTACGGGCAGCTGCGGCTCCACCGGCAAGCGGAGTCGCCATCTGGGCTTTTGTGCGTCGCGGTGCCGAAACGGGAAGTTCAAAGGCAAAGCCCATCGCAAGCAAAAACCACGTAAGCGTATAGGTTGCAACCAGAGCGGCAACAAGGCCGCCCATCACGGCGCGTTGGGAAAATACGCTACATGCAGCCACAACCAGCACCGGAACCTCGCAGGCAGAAAGCGCAAGCACACCCTGCAGGAAGCCCGAGCGCCGATCGCGCGCAAGCGCCCCCGCGGCAACGCCGGCTATGCCTGGCAGCGCCAACGCCAGTGCGGCAATAATACCCGGTAGCGACCCAGACCACACGAGCGATCCCAAAGTCGCCGTCACGCGAGCGCCCGACGCCAGCAGCGCGGCCGAAACCACGATCACAGCCCAAACCACGCCACAGACGACCGTCGCGCCGACCATCAGCGCGCGACGAACCGCGCGGCCAGACGCATCCATGGGGCACGGCGTGAGCGGCTCGCCGCGGAGCGAACGGCCGACATTTTGCGCATAGTGGTCACAAAACGCTGAGAGCGCCGCCTCGACCGCCGCCGGCTCGGGACGATCTTTTTGATGGCTGGACAGACAGGCCATCACCACGTCGAACAGCTGGGCATCGACAAACGCCAGCGCATCGCGTAGCTCTTCGGAATCCGGCTCAAGCCCTAGCTGCTGGGCCTGCTCGGCCGCGGCGAGCGCCACATCGGGCTCACGACGAAGCAGCTGAGTCAAATCACAACCGGGCGCATGGGCACCAATGGGATAGTCGGGCCGCGCGTCCATCTTGAGACGGTAGGGGCTCGCGATGTCGCGCGTCTTTTTGCGCGAACCCGAGGTGCCCGAAGTGCTCGGCGCGGCTTCGTATGGCGCGACGCCGGCAATGAGCTCGTAAACCGTGCTTGCCGCGGCATAGACGTCGATCGCCGGCGACATACGCAAAGCGCGCAGATCGGGAATATCGTCGGTGAGCATCTCGGGCGGGGCATAGGCAACCGTCGCGCGACGCAGCGTGGCATAGCGCTCGGTAAAGGATGCCTTGCCGCCGGTACCGGCCACGGCCGACGCAGGCTCAAGCGCCAGCGACGAGCCAAAGTCGATCAGGCACAGGTCAAAGGTGCCCTCGGCAAGCTGCCGGTCAAGCGGTAGACGCGCCGTGCGCACCATAATATTAGCGGGCGAGATATCGCGATGGACAAAGCCCTCACCCACCAGGCTCATACGGCAGAGCAGATCGAACAGGTCGCGACCCAGACGCGCCGCCACAAGCGGCGACAGGCGTCCGGCATCGTCCACGGCGAGTCGCGAACGCAAGCGGGCAAGCGTCTCGCCCTCGACCCATTCCATGACAATTGCAGGCACACCGTCGACCTCGCCCCAGCCATAGAGGCGGGGAAAGCCCTTAAGGCCCGAAAGGGCGCGATGGCATTCGTATTCCTCGCGAAACGCCGCCTTGAACTTGGCGACCAGCGCCTCGTGAGCGGCATCGTCGTCGAACTCATCGCGCGTCGGCAAGATGAGCTGCTTGAGTGCCACGGCCTCGCCTTGGGCGTTGACGGCACGCGTCACGCGGCCGATACCGCCACGGCGCATGGTGGCATCGTCGGCAAACAGCATCGTAAAACGACGCAGATAGGCAGGCAGTTCGTCCTGACCGAGCGCAATGGCCGGCTCAAACCCGTCGACACGCGCCAGGCGCAGGCCGACCATGGGATCGCGACCGAGCGATTGTGGTGTGGTGGATGCAAGATCGGTCATCATAGGGCAAGCGCCGCCACGTTATTGTTGAAGTTACCGAGCGCGACGTCATCATCGCCGTAATGGCCGACCCATTGACATAGGTTGGTGTAACAGCCCCACAGATTGGCATACTGCTGATACCACTTAGATTCGGTCGAGAACCTTTGTCGACCGAACTCAGCACGGATGGCAAACATGTCATTCGCCAGGCTGTCGCACGGTCTGGGATCTCCCGTAGAGTTATAGGTCGAGACCACGTCATTGGCACGAGAAACATAGCCGCCGAGCATGTTGTACTTGGTCACAAGCCAACTGTGAATGCTCTCTTCTTCAGCAGCGGAAAGGCCACCGGAGTTTGTATCGTTGTCAGTGTTGCCGCCCGTCGAGCCGCCGTTTCCAGACCCTCCGGTAGAGGAACCCGGCCCAGAGCCGCCGCCCGAACTCGATGAATCCGAGCCGGAGCCAGAAGTATCCGAGCTACCGGGCTTTCCGGACTGCTGGGCGTCCTGCTCCTTCTGCTGCTCGACCTTATTCACCGTTGCCGCCACGCTATTGTTGGACAACCGATCGATGATCTTGGTGTTGGTGAGCACGATGGTTTTGCCATTGGCAAGCGTGACTTCGTTGTCCGGGGCCTCGGCGCCATCCGCATCGTCGGTGCCAAAAACAATATGCGCGACCACACTTGCCCAAGCATATCCAGTCGTGGTGCCCAGATCACTTTTGACCTCATGCCCCACGTGCGGTTCGCGTGCGGCATGCGCCTGCATCATGGACGGCACGGTCATGCCATAGGCAGAAACGCCAGCTATGACCAGCACCAGCGAGCACGATAGCAGTGCGTACGCCCGCGGCGCCAAGCCCAGTCGGCGTCGCATGCGCACCGCGGCGCCGCGCTTTGTCTGAGTGCCACCGGGCCGCATGCGTTCTCCTCCAACAAAAACACGCCGCTCAGAAGCGGCGCATTCATTCGAATCCTTATTTGAGTGTATCAGCGAACCCAAAAGGTTGCGCAACGAATGGGCAAATTAAGGATGCGAGCGGAAGCATCCATGCGATAAGCGGATACGAAGCATCTTTGTTGCACAACAAACTCACAGTCGCACGGGGAAATTATGACTACCCCGTGCGTCGCGAGGAAAACATACGGCAGGAGCAGGCTCGCCACCTAAATCGCGCGGCGGGCCTCGATAGCGCGGCCAAGCGTAAGCTCGTCGGCATACTCCAAGTCGCCGCCCACGGGAAGGCCGCTCGCAAGACGCGATACCTCAACGCCCAATGGCTTGATGGTGCGAGCAAGGTAGCTCGCCGTGGTCTCGCCTTCAATGTTGGGGTTGGTGGCAATGATGACCTCGTGGATGTCCTCGTGGCCCAGGCGCGCCAGCAGCTCGCGGATATGCAGCTGCTCGGGACCGATCTTGTCCATGGGGCTGATCACGCCGCCCAGCACATGGTACAGGCCATGGTAGCTGCCCGTGCGCTCGATTGCCTGGACGTCGCGCGGCTCGCCCACCACGCAAATGCGAGTGGTATCGCGCATCGGATCCTGGCAGATGGAGCACTCGTCGGCCGTGGCGTAGTTAAAGCAACGGCTGCAAAAGTGGACCTCCTGCTTAACCTCCAGGATGGCCTCGGCCAGGCGGCGGGCCTCCTCGGCATCGGCCTCGAGCAGGTAATAGGCTATGCGCTGGGCCGACTTGGGACCAATGCCCGGCAGACGACCCAGCTCATCGAGCAGTTTTTGCAGACTGTGATTCGCGCTCATATATATGTGTGTCTTAGAACGGCATGCCCGGGATGTTGAGGCCGCCGGTGATGGCGCCCATCTGCTTGTTGGCGAGCTCGTTGACGCCGCGAACGGCCTCGTTAACAGCAGCCATGATCATGTCCTGCAGCATATCGACATCCTCGGGATCGAGGGCATCGGGGTCGATGGTGAGGTTGACGAGCTCCATCTCGCCGTTAACGGTCACCTTGACCATGCCGCCGCCGGCAGAGGCGTCGACGGTCTGGGACTTGAGGTTCTCCTGCGCGGCGGCAAGCTGCTCCTGCATCTTGCGAGCCTGCTTCATCATCTGCTGCATGTTCATACCGGCCATGATGGCTCCTTTGCGTGCGGCCGCGCAACGAGCTGCAAGGGCAGCCGGGGCGCGGCGGGACTTTCAAACTCAAAAATCGTACCACGGCGCGAGGCCAGCAAGCGGGGCGGTCACGCTACCTCAGTCGATATACATGTCCTGAGTGCAGACCGCACCCAATGATTATGCAAAGTTGCATAATTCGCATCTGCATAAGATTGAAAGCTAAATCTTGTAGAGCCGGAATCCGACATTTAATGCGTACCACTAAATGGCTAAATGCCGAGCCACCACTCGAGGTGGCGCTCATGACGGTGGGGTATAATTTGATTGCCATAGATAGCAATTTGGAGGTACCCCATGAATGCCCCCGACGCGCTCCAAAACATCCGCTCAAAACACCCCGCTGCATATTTTGTTCTCTATCTCTTTGTCGGCTGGGCATTGCTGGTTGTCATCACCCATGCTATAGCCTTTGGAGCAGAACTGCTGATAGCCAGCTCGGATCAGCCCATCGTCAAATGGGAGACGACCGATAAGTGCACCGACGGAACCCGAACCGTTTACTACAACAGCCCGTCCCTCTACCAAGAGTTCAAGGTCGAGATTAATAACTCCAAGATTGTCGATGCCGAGCTAGGCGACTATTCGACAATCGGAGCAACCGTCGACGCCGAGCAAGTCGAGCACACAGACAGCCATGCGACGTATCGTATCGACCTCAACATCCTAGGCCGGCCGTCGCGCACCTGTTTGCTCGAATGCGACATACGTGGCACCACGCTATACATGTCCGAAATACAGATGCGCCCGGACAAAGAGTTCTCTTCTTGAGCAGTATACCCGCCTGCGCAGCTACTCCACCGGCTTGAAGATGGTGGCCTGACCGAAGACGCTGCGGATGAGATCTTTGGCCTCGTCCTCGGTCTGCGGGATGCTCGGGGCTGCGCCCTGGTGGCCGAAGGGGCTGCCGGCGCCGGGGTTGGACTCCCAGGGAGCTGCAGGAGCGTCCTCCTCTTTGGGGGCAGTTACAGCGGACTTGGGCGCGGGCGTCGCACCCGGCACGTCGAACGGAGGCAGATCGTCCCCGCTCGCATCGCCAGCGAAGCCGCCGACCATAGCGTCGTCGTAGGGCACCTGCTCGGATTCCCACGGCGCGGACTGCGCGACAGGCTGGGCCTTGGGAGCAGCCGAGCGCTCGGGCGCACGGGGTGCGGGCTCGGTCGGGAGCTTACCCGTGGCAGGAGCGCCGGCGGGGTTGTCGGAGCGTAGCCAGGGGGCTTTGCCCAGGTCAGACGACTTGGGCGCGGGCGAGACGGGCTTGGGTGCGGGTGTCGGAGCAGCTGGTTTGGGCGCCGCAGGCTTAGGCGCCGACGAGGTCGATACCGCTACCGGTGCCGCTTGCTGCTGCGTCGCGCTGGCGCTCGAGGATACAGGGGCCGCCGAGGACACGGGTTGCGGGTCCGCAGATACCGCAGCCCGTGCAGATGGAGAATGCTCCTCATGTTGAGGAGCCGGCGTGCCACCCCCATCCAGGACATAGTCGACGGTACGACGACCGAAGACCGCGCAAACCGTCGGCAGGACCACCGACTGCGTATCGGCGCGACCGAGCATCTTAATGGCAAAAGTCGAACCCGCGGGGAACGAGACCGTGAGCTTGGAGCCGTCGTCGGCCGTGGCGCGGGCGTTGAGCAAAAGCCCTGCGTAGGAGGCCTGACGAGCCTTGACGCGCTCGACGACCTCGGCCCATTTGCGCTGGAGCTCGCCGGCGTCCTCGACCGCGGGGGTCTCGGCAGCACCGGCGGCGGCAACCTGGGCGGCATTGTTGGACTGGGGCTTAGGTGCCGGAGCGGTGGCAGGCGCGGGGGCCGCAACGGGCTGAGGCGTCGGAGCCGGCGCAGGCTGAGGCGCAGGCGCTGCAGGCTTGGAAGCTGACACGGACGCAGAACAGGGCGCAGGCTGGGCAGTCGGAACAGCAGCACCACGGTCCCAAGGCATACCTCCCTGGCGCGCGGACGTAGCAGCGGGGGCAGCGGATGCCGCCGGAGTGGCAGCACGAGCGCCCGAAATGAGCGTCGGCTGTTGGGCAGCAGCGGGTACGGATGCTGCAGGCGCGGCGGCCTGAGCAGCAGCCACGCTCGCCGGCACGGCGCCGTTGGCAACCATGGCCTCCAGACGCGCCACGCGCTCGGCCAATGCCTCAATCGTTAAATCAGCCTCGGGACGTGCCAGACGCGTGCAGGCAATCTCGAGCACCAGGCGCACGTCGCTCGCGCCCCTCATCTCCAGTGCGGCATCGTCGAGCACCGTCAGCACACGGGCCAGGCGGTCGGCAGGATGCTCGCCAAAGGCAGCGGCCTCGGCAGCAAGCGCCTCGGCCTGCTCGGAGCCGCCCTCAAACAGCTCGGCACGGGCACCGGCAACGCAGGCAACGTACACGTCACGCACATGCGCCACCAGGTCGCGCGTCAGCTCCAGCAGGTCGTTTCCTTCCTCGACCTGCGCACGGATCAGTCCATAGAGCTCGGCAACATCGCGATCGGCAATGGCGCGGGAAAACTCGCCCAGAATCTGGTCCGAAACCTCGCCTAAAAGCGAGCGGGCGTCGTCCGCATGCACAGAACCGTTGCCAAAGACGCTCAGCTGCTCCAGCGTGGACAACGCGTCGCGCATGCCGCCCTTGGCATGGCGCGCCACGATAGCCAGCGCCTCGTCGTCGTAATCGAAGCCCTCCTGCTCGCACACGTAAGACAGGCGATGCTCGATATCCTCGTTGCCGATGCGGTGGAAATCGAAGCGCTGGCAGCGCGAGAGGATGGTCTCCAGAATCTTTTGCGGGTCGGTGGTGCACAGCACAAAGATCACGTGTGCCGGCGGCTCCTCGAGCGTCTTGAGCAGCGCGTTAAACGCCGCCGTTGTGAGCATGTGGACCTCGTCGATGATATAAATCTTGTACTTGCCGCGCACCGGGGCAAAGTTGACGGAGTTGATGATTTCCTCGCGCACATTGTCCACGCCCGTGCGGGAGGCGGCATCGAGCTCGTAAACGTCTGGGTGGTTGCCCTCGGCGATGAGCTCGCATTCCTCACAGGTGCCGTCGGGCATGCAGCCGCTCGCACCCTCGGCGCGCGCCGCCTCGGCATTGCGGCAGAGCAGCGCCTTGGCCAGAATGCGCGCCATGGTGGTCTTGCCCGTGCCGCGCGGTCCGCAGAATAGGTACGCGTGGGACAGGCGCCCCTCGGTGATGGCGTGCTCGAGCGTCGAGACGATATGCTGCTGGCCCACCACGGAGTCGAAGGTGAGCGGGCGATACTTTCGGTACAACGATTCCATGGGTGCTCCCCCGGGTATACTGAGACTTGTTGCCGCGACGGCCATGCGGTCGCACGGCATACTGCATTCATAATAACCCGTACGGCGAGCCCGCCGCGATAGGAGTCTAAAGAGCATGGCAGACGCAGAGAGCAACCTCGTTCCCTCCGAAGCAGCCGACCAGGTCGAGGTCGCGCTCGAGGAGCAGGCCGCGGCCGATGACGGCATCCTGTACCTCAACGAGTACCAGTACGAAAACGACCTGGTCACCGACTTTGCGCGCCTGGTCGCCTCGCCCAGGCGCCGTGGCTCCCTGTACGTCGCCGCCGCGATTGCCGCGCTCATCGGCATCGGCATGTTGGTGGCCGGCGGCAGCTGGATCAAGTTCGGCGTCGTGCTGATCGTGTTCGGCGCCTTTTTGACCTGGTGGAGCAAGAACCTGCACCACACGCTAGCCCGCGACTTTATCGACGCCGTCGAGGCCGACGAGTCCATGGGTGGCCGCTATCGCCGCGTCGCCGCCAACGAGGACGGCCTGATGGTTTGGGGCAAGAGCGGCAAGTCGCAGTTCTTCCCGTTTGAAAAGCTCGACCACGTGCTCGACGGCGAGCGCATCTTTGTGGCCATGTTCGCCGACCAGGGCGTGACGATCCCTAAGGACACCTTTGTTCGCGGCGATGCCGAGCAGTTTGGCACCTTCCTCAAGGCCCGCATCAACAAAAAACTCCGCATCGAGACCAAACGCAAGAAGATGAAGGCAGAAAAGGCCGCCGCCGAAGCCAAACAGGGCGACAAGCCCCAGGAGACCAAGGGCAAGCAGCGCAAGCAGAAGAAGAACAAGAAGAAGCGCTAACCCGAGCACGGGGCCCAAGCTCCGGCCGCCTGCTTAGGCGTAACTTAGACTGACAGCGGAAACCGCATCCCGTTTTGGCGCTCCAAAGTGGGATGCGGTTTCCTTTTGAGCGCCCATCCGGAAAGCGCATCCCGCTCTACGCCAATATTCTGGGACGCAGTTTCCGCAGACCACCCCATTCGGAAAGTGCATCCCTTAATTTGGTCGCAAAGTGGGGTGCGCTTTCCGAGCGAGCCAAAACAGAGCCAAGTCAGACAGGCAGCCTCGCATCCCGTTATCCTCGCCATCCGCCCGAGCGTGCTACACTAGCAGCATCTATGCCACCGCGAATGGCTCGGCCCCGCGCCCGCCGCTCGCAAACGAACTTTAAACGCACGAGGGTTGGCCATGCCGCTTTTCTCGCAACATACCGCCCGGTTCTCGCCGGACGTTCCTTTGGAGGGCACCAGCTCTCGCGAGCTGCTCAAGCGGTACCAGCCGCTCGAGACACTTGCGACCGGCGGTTTTGGCTCCATCGAAATCTGCCGCGACACGCATCTGCGCCGCCGCGTCGCCATTAAGCGCATCCCCCTTATCAACGGTGCCGGCATGCCCGCCAGCGACATCATGGATGTCCTGCGCGAGGCGCACACTGCCGCTATGCTTCAACATCCCAACATCGTGCAGGTCATCGACTTTACGCACGACACAGCCTATGCCTACCTGGTTATGGAATATGTCGATGGCATGTCGCTGGCCGAGTTTTTGCACCGCGTGGACGGCCACTCACTTACCTTTGACGAGGCCGCGGCCATTGCCGATGCCCTGGGCCAGGCGCTCACCTTCGCGCATAGTAATGGCGTACTCCACCTGGACATTAAGCCCGCCAACGTGCTCATCGACCACTCGGGCAATGTAAAGCTCACCGACTTTGGCATGGCGCGACTGTCGTCCGCCGGTGGCTTTGGCGGCTCGCGCGGCGGCACCATCGGCTACATGCCGCCCGAGCAGCTCGATATCGAGACCGGCACGGTCGACGAGCGCGCCGATGTCTTTGCCCTCGCCTGTGTGATCTACGAGGGCCTGTGCGGCAGCGCTCCCTTTATGGCGGCCACGCCCGCCGACTCGCTCGACCGCATCATCGGCGGCGCCACCTATCCCAGCGAGCTGATACCACACTTTCCCCCGGGAGCCGAGAGCGCGCTCATGAGCGCGCTCTCCCCCATGCCGCAGGACCGCCCCAACAGCATCGAGGCATTTTGCGACCAGCTCCTTGCCGGTCTGGGCAGCGTGCGCGAGGGCCGTCGCAGCCTGGAGCAAATGGTTGGCGAGCTTTCGGATGACGAGCAGGAGCTCGACGGTATCGAGCCGTCGCACTACGAGGACGACGCCATCGAGGTCGACCCCGCACTCGGCTGGGCGGGCACGCGCTGGAGCCATGCGCGCGACTACACCATGCGCACTATCTCGGCGCTAACGTGCGGCACCTTTAGCTTTTTGCTGATGCAAACGGCCGGGGTCGCGGCGCTTCCCGGCCTGGTCATTGCGGCTATCGCGATCGGAGCGGCGGCTGGCCTGGCCCCCCAGATTGGCTCGGCCATCTCGGCTGTGGGCTTTTTGGTGCTCATGGCCAACGCCACCATGCAGGCACAGGGCATCCTGTCGATGCTGCCCGTCGCGGTGATCTTTGCCGCCGCCATGTCCGGTTGGTGGATCGCCTGGGGTCGCACCGAGACTGCCGCGAGCGCCGCACTCACCTGTGCACTCGCGCTTGGCTGTCTGACCGGCAATACCTTCCTAGCAGCTGGGGTCGCCGCCGGCGTCGCGTCATTTTGGCTCGGCCCGGCAAGCGCCGCCGCAGCAACGGGCATGGGCGCGCTTTTTGCCCGTCTGGCCACGGTCACACTTTCAGCCGGAGGCGTGCTGGGGCTCGGTAACGTTGCCGCAGCGCTGGGAGGCCCGCTCCTTTGGGCTGCCTTTGGGCTGGCCGCGGCAACTGCCGCAGCGTCATCCGCGCTGCTCAATGCCCATGCCAAGCGTGCCAATCAGGACTCAAACCTTGCCGCAATCGCCGCCATCGCTGTCACCGGCATCGGCTGCGCAGCGGCGTCCTGTCTTGCACACCATATGGAAATTGCCAGCCTTGCAGCCGCGGTCATCGCCAAGGCGGCGGTTGCGGGAATCCTATCCTCTATAATCGTTGGGATATGCCTATATTTGCTCGGATACCAAAGAACCTATACGGAGAGTGATCTTTCGTGAACTTCCTGAACATCTTCGAGGACCACGTGGCCGGCATCTTCGGTGCCACCCGTGCCCCGTTCTCCTTTAAGAAGCTTGCCAAGCAGGCCGCTCGCGACATGGAGGATCAGACTCTGGTGATCAACGGCGTCAACACGGCGCCGGCACTCTATACCATCCTGATCGCCGCCGACGACGATCCCATGCTCGCCCCGTTCTACCCCGAGCTTTCGCGCGAGGTCCGCGAGTTTGTGAAGGCGCAGGCCGAAAAGCGCCGCTATGTCTTTGTCGGCGAGCCCCTCGTGCGCTTTATGATCGATCCGCAGCTGCGCGCCGGCAAGTTCTCGGTCTTTGCCGAGAACGTCGATGCCCCCACGCTCGGCCGCCTGTACGAAGAAGAGCGCGCCTATCAGAACGGCCTGGGCCAGAACAACTCCGCGGCAAGCCGTGCCGCCAGCGCCCCGCGCGCCGGCCAGCAGCAGTTTGCTGCCCCGCAGCAGCAGCGCCCCGCCGCCATGCCCCAGCAACAGCCGACGCCTCGCACCGCCGCTCCCGACCCGCTTGCCGTGGCAGACCCCTTCGCGCCTAGCGTCCCCGACCCCGCCGCCGCACCCATCCCGGTGCCTCAGACCGTCTCGCGCGACGCGCTTGCCGGCATGGGCGGAGCCGCCGCGACCGGTGCCGCCGTGGGCCTAGGCGCCGCAGCCGGCATCGCCTCCAACATGGCGAGCACTCGCGCCCCGCAGCGCCCGCTCGCCCAGCTCGTCGACGTCGTGAGCGGCGAGAGCCATAGCATCACCTCCGCACAGGTGACCATCGGTCGCGAGCGCTCAGTTTCCGACATTGCCCTGCGCGACCCCAACGTGTCGCGCCGCCACGCCCAGCTCACCTTTACGGGCTCGGATTGGTCGATCGAGGACCTCAATTCCACCAACGGCACGCTCGTCAACAACCGCCGCATTACGCGCTGCCCGCTGCGCAACGGCGATCTGCTGACGTTTGGCCTGAGCACCTTTGAATTTAGGGGATAGTCGCTTATGAACATCGATATCGTCCTTTTTGCAGGCCGCATCGTCCTGGTCGCCCTGCTCTATATCTTCCTGTTCGCCGTCATGAAGACCGGCGTGGGACTTGTGCGCGGGCAGCGCCGCGACTCGGCTATCTGGACGATTGATGTGGACAAGGGTCCGCGCGGTATCCGCGGCATCCACGTAGACATGCTCGGCCCCGTCATCGTCGGTCGCTCGCCATCTTCGGACATCTGCATCAACGAACCGTTCGTCTCGGCCTCGCATGCGCGCTTTTCGCTGCAGGGCCCGGCGCTCATCATCGAGGACCTCAACTCGCTTAACGGCACGCTCGTCAACGGCCGCCAGCTCGTGGAGCCCGCGACGCTGCGTGAGGGCGACGAAGTCCAGATTGGCGACGTGGTCATGAAGGTGAACCGTCGATGATCGACGAGGAGAACAAGTCCGCAACTATGACCGAGGCACCGGCTGCCGCCGTAGCTGCACCGGCCCACGCCGCTCCGGCGGACTCCACACCCGTGGAGCCCGAGGACACCGTGTTCTCCCTGCCTCTTTCGCATGTAACGCATGATATTTCGGATCTCGCCGATAACGAGGGCGAAGAGGATGCCGCAGCAGCGCCCATCGGCGCACATGCTGCGGAACAGCCCACAGCGCCCGAAGCAACCCCGGCGCCGGCTCACTTTGCAGAGCCCGTCGCCGCGGCAATCAACGAGAGCGCTGCGGTGTTTGCGGCACCCGAGCCCGCCGCGCCGGCGTTTCCCATGGCCCCGGCGTCCGAGGTTGCGCCCGCGTCTACGCCGGCGCCCGAGCCTATAGACGTCAGCCCGCAAGACGACGAGTCGACCGCCCGCGTTTCCGAGGAGCCCGACTCCCCGGACACCGGCGATTCCGAATCAAACGCCGAGACCGACACCGTCTCTCCCGGTGACACAGCCGAGATCGACGTTGCCGCCGTTGAGGCCAAGCTCAAAGACCCCGGCTCGACCATGAGCTTTGAACCCCTAACCGAGGAGCGCATCGAGACCGACTCGACCTATGATGCCGGCACCACCACGCAACTCATGTGGGGCGCCCGCTCCGACGTTGGCTGTGTGCGCCCGCACAATGAGGATTCCTACCTGGTGCAGTCGCCGCTCTTTTGCGTATGCGACGGCATGGGCGGTCACGCCGCCGGCGAGGTAGCCTCCTCTATCGCTGTCGAGACCATTGCCAAGACAGCTCCTCAGTCTGCCGACGCCGCACGCCTGGCGGCAGCCGTCGAGGCCGCCAACGCCGCCGTAATCGAGGCTGCCTTGAATGGCCTGGGCAAGCCCGGCATGGGCTGCACAGCCACTTGCGCCTATATCGAAAACGACACGCTCGCCATCGCCCACGTGGGTGACTCTCGCGCCTACCTGCTCCACGAGGGCACGCTCATCCGCGTGACCCGCGACCACTCCTACGTGGAGGAGCTCGTGGACGCCGGCGAAATCACGGCAGACGAGGCTCGCGTCCACCCCAACCGTTCGGTCATCACCCGCGCGCTGGGCTCGGACCCCGCTATGTATGCCGACCACTTCACTCTGCATATCGAGGAAGGTGACCGTCTGATCCTGTGCTCCGACGGCCTTTCGAGCATGATTCCCGATAGCGATATCGAGAACATCGCCACGCAGTCCTCAACCGCGCAAATCTGCGTCGACAACCTAGTGGACGCGGCGCTTGCCGCCGGCGGCCACGACAACGTGACCGTAGTAGTCGTTGACCTGGTTGACGATGGCGTCATGCGCGAGGCGCAACGCGTGCGTCGCCGCAACGTTACTATCGCCGCCATTCTGGCCCTCGTCTTTGTGCTGGCAGCTGGCATCTGGGCCTACACGGGTGTCACCGGCTCGTACTACCTGGGTACCTACCAGGGCAATGTCGCCGTCTGGCGCGGCCTGCCCGGCAAGCCGCTCGGACTCAAGCTCCACTGGCTCGAAAGCGAAACCAGCATCAAGCTATCCGACCTGCCCGAAGACACGCAAAACCGCCTCAAGGCGGGTATTCCGCAAACAAGTGTCGACGATGCGCAGGACACGATATCCAAGTACCGCCACCAGATCGACGAGGAGCAGACCCGCCAGGTGATCGACGCGCAAACGATTCGCGACAACACCAATCAGGGATCGACCTCCGAATCAGATTCCGAGAAAACCGCCGAACAGTCCGCCGAGGCCGAAGCCTCCGATAAGAATTAGAAAGGGAGTGCCGCTTATGAGTCGCCGCAACACCGAGCTGCTCTTGCTCATCGCCTCGGCGTTCCCCGTCATCCTGCTGTATGCGATGTACGTCCTCACCGCGGGCGCTGCCATCTCCTTTGAGACGCTCGCCGTACCGATCGGCCTCTTTGCCGCCTTTGCCGCGGCCCACATTGCCGTGCGCATCTTGGCGCCCGGTGCCGACCCCGCCATCCTGCCCATCGTATTTATACTTTCGGGCATCGGCATCACGTTCGTGACGCGTCTCGCCCCCGCTCTCGCCATCTCACAGCTCATCATCCTGTTTGTCTCGGTGGCGCTCATGGTGGGAACGCTTGCACTAGTCAAAAACCTCGACGTGGTCATGCGCTACAAGTACACCTTTGGCATCATCGGCATCATTCTGCTGATGCTGCCTATCTTTATCGGCACCACGATCTCGGGCTCCAAGCTGTGGATTCGCATCGCGGGCTTTACCATCCAGCCCGGCGAGTTCGCCAAGGTCTTTATCGTCCTGTTCCTGGCCGGCTACCTGGCCGAGAACCGCGAGCTGCTCTCCATCTCCAACCGCAAGATTCTGGGCTTTAAGATCCCTCGCCTGCGACTGCTGCTGCCGCTGTTTGCCGTGTGGGGTGTGTGCCTGCTCGTCGTCGTCTTCGAACGCGACCTGGGTTCGGCCGTGCTGTTCTACACCATCTTCTTGCTGATGCTCTACGTTGCCACGGGGCGCTTTTCGTATGTCGTTATCGGCCTTGCGCTCTTAGCCGTTGGAGCCGTGGGCGCCTACAAGTTCCTGTCTCACGTTCAGGTGCGTTTCCAGGTTTGGCTCGATCCGTTTAAGGACGCCCAGGGCCAGGGCTACCAGATCGTCCAGTCGCTCTTCTCGCTTGCCGATGGCGGTCTGGTCGGTGTTGGCATCGGCAACGGCATGGCCAACAACATCCCTGTCGTCGAGTCCGACTTTATCTTCTCGGCTATCGGCGAGGAGATGGGCCTTTTGGGCGGCGGCGCCGTGCTCATCCTGTTTATGCTCTTTGCCGTGCGTGGCCTGACCACAGCTGCCCGCGCAAAGTCCGACCTCGCCGCCTTTAGCGCCACCGGTCTTACGGCCGCCATCAGCTTCCAGGCCTTCTTGATCGTTGGCGGCGTAACCCGCCTGATCCCGCTGACCGGCGTCACCCTGCCCTTTATGAGCCAGGGCGGCTCCTCTCTGCTGGCGAGCTTTATCATCGTCGCGCTCCTGCTGCGCGCCGGTGACGAGGCGACCGGACGCGAGGCCGAGCTTACCGGCACCGGCACCATGGCCGCCATCACCGATGATCAGGTCGCATCTGCCGCCGCCCCGACGGGCACGCGCTTTGCCACCTCGTCTTCCTACGGCAGCGGCAGCCATTCCGTCGGCTCGCGCATGCGCCGTCGCCTGCTCGACACGCCTGAATCCGGTGTGCTCGGCCGCGTTGCTCTTGCCAACCGTCTAACCCGCGCGGTGCTCGCCTTTACGGCGCTGTTCGCCATCCTTATCGGCAACCTCACCTATGTCCAGGTCATCAAGGCCAAGGACTATCAGGACATGCCGACCAACAACCACACCATCGCCCGCTCCAAGTACATCCAGCGCGGTTCCATCATCACGTCCGACGGCGTGACGCTGGCCGAGTCGCTGCAGCAGGAGGACGGCACCTACGTACGCTCCTACCCCAACGGTAACCTGGCAGCGCACGTGGTTGGCTATGTGAGCCAGCAGTATGGCACCACCGCCATCGAGAGCGTCATGAACGACACGCTCACCGGCTCTAAGGATTACTCCAGCTGGAACAACGCCATCGCGTCGCTCGCGGGCCAGACCCAGCCGGGCAACACCGCCAAGCTCACCATCGACTCGCGCATCCAGACGGCTGCTGAGCAGGCGCTGAAGGGCTTTAAGGGCGCTGTAGTGGTCATCGACCCGCGTACCGGCGCGGTGCTTGCATGTGCCAGCTCGCCCACCTACGACAACACCAACATCGATGCCCTGCTGCAGACGGGCGGCGGCGAGGACGGCTCCATGTACAATCGCGCCATGGACGCGCTGTACACGCCGGGCTCAACGTTTAAGGTCGTTACGCTTTCCGCGGCACTCGAGACCGGTACCGCCAGCCTTACCAGCACCTACCAGGCGCCCGGCTCCATGAACATCGGCAACGCACCGGTCACCAACTCTGCCAACGAGAGCTACGGCACCATCAGCCTGCAGCAGGCCTTTGCCGTGTCCTCCAACGTCGTCTTTGGCCAGGTGGCAAACGAAGTTGGCGCAAACACGCTCGTACAGTTTGCCAACGCCTTTGGCTACGGCCAAAAGCTCGGCCAAGACCTGACCTCCGCGGCCTCCATCATGGCCGACCCGTCGCTCATGACCGAGTGGGAGACCGCCTGGGCCGGCGCCGGCCAGCCTGTCGGCATGGACCATACGCCCGGCCCGCAGACCACCGTCATGCAAAACGCCGTGATTGCCGCCGCCATCGCTAACAGCGGCGTGGTCATGGACCCGTACTTTGTAGCCCAGGTACTCGCCCCGGACGGAACCGTGGTCAAGACCACGCAGTCCCGCTCGCTTGGTCAGGCCGTCAGCTCCGCCACGGCCGACCAGGTCAAGCAGGCCATGCTTGCCGTCGTCCAGTCCGGCACCGGCACCGATGCCCAAATCCCCGGCGTCAAGGTCGCCGGCAAGACCGGCTCGGCCGAGACTGGCGGCACCAACGTCAACTCGATGTTCGTTGGCTTTGCACCTTACGATTCACCCACGGTCGCCATCTCGGTGGCCTTGGAGGATTTCGACAAGCATGACGTCAAGGCCGCCAAGATCGCCGGCATCGTCCTGACCGCGGCGCTTGCCGCACAGGGAGCGTGATGCCCATGATCGAATCGGACACCCGAGGCGCGCCGCGGCCGAAGAGTTAGCGGCAACGCGCCACACGGCCCCAGCGGCCACATCGTAGGTACTACACACATCGTTGAGCGAATAGTTATGTTAGGAGCAGGAATGGAACAGAGGGTCCTCGGGGGAAGATACCTCCTCAAGGATAAGGTGGGGACAGGCGGCATGGCGACCGTCTACCGTGCACAGGACCAGGTCCTCGACCGCACGGTTGCTGTCAAGATCATGCTGCCGCAGTATGCTGGCGACGCAACCTTCGCCGCACGCTTTAAGCAGGAGGCCCAGGCAGCAGCCGGTCTCTCCTCCCCTTATATCGTGGGCGTCTACGATTGGGGCAAGGACGGCGACACCTATTACATCGTCATGGAGTACCTGCGCGGTACCGACCTTAAGAGCGGCATCAAGAGCCACGGCGCCCTCGACCCCAAGAAGGTCGCCCAGATCGGCTCGCAGATCAGCTCCGCGCTTTCGGTCGCCCACAAGCACGAGATCATCCACCGCGACATTAAGCCACAGAACATCATGGTGCTGCCCGACGGCAACATCAAGGTGATGGACTTTGGCATTGCGCGCGCCAAGAACAGCCACCTCACGCAAGACAACAACGTGCTGGGAACCGCCCACTACGTCAGCCCCGAGCAGACCCGCGGTCAGGACCTCGGCCCCACCTCGGATATCTACTCGCTGGGCGTCGTGATGTACGAGTGCGCCACCGGCCGCGTTCCCTTTGACGGTGACGACGCTATCTCGGTCGCACTCAAGCAAGTCAACGAGCTGCCTATTCCGCCGAGCCAGATCAACTCCGGTGTCGACGCCGACCTTGAACGCATCATCCTCAAGTGCATGGAGAAAGACCCGGCAAACCGCTTCCAGACCGCCGACGAGCTGCGTCAGGTGCTCAACAGCTACCTGTCGGGCCGTGCCGTCAACATCTCGGAGCCCACGCGCATCATCGGTGCTCCCGGTGAGTTGGGCGCCACCAAGACTCGCGAGCTTTCCGATCAGACGCGCGCTATGGTGCGTCCCGTCTCGGGCGTGAGCGGCCAGAATACCGCCCGCAGCTCGGTTTCGGGCTCCACCGGCTCCTACGAGGTCGAAAAGCCCAAATCCAACAAGAACAAGATCATCGCCGCCGTGGTGGCAGCGGTTGCCGTCATCGGCATCGTGGTGGCCTTTGCCACAGGACTCTTTGGCGGCGAGCAGGTCACCGTTCCCGATGTACTGGGCAAGGACCAGCAGACTGCCGTCGAGCTGATCAAGGAAGCCGGCCTCGAGGTCGGCACCATCGACCAAAGCTACAACGACGATGTCGACGAGGGCAAGGTCGCCGAGCAGACGCCCAACGGCAACACCAAGAAGGCCAAGGGCACCAAGGTGAACCTTGTAATCTCCAAGGGCCCCAAGCCCTCCGAAAAGGTTGAGGTTCCCAAACTTGTCGGCCTGACCAAGGACCAAGCAGAAGCCGCGTTGGCAAGCGTTGGCCTGAAGGGCAACGCCTCCGAGCAGGCCAACGAGGCCGATGAGGGCCAGGTCTTTGAGCAGGGCACCGAAGCCGGTAAGGAAGTCGCGAAGGGCACGACCATCTCGTACAAGGTCTCGAGCGGCCCGGATACCACGTCCGTCCCCGATCTGACCGACATGACCGAGGCCCAGGCGCGCAACGCCCTCGATATGGCAGGCTTTGGCGTCGACGTGAGCTACCAGGAGAACGACTCGGTTACCGAGGGCACCGTGATCAGCTGGAACCCCAGCGGCAAGCAGAAGCCCGGCGCCACGATTACCGTCGTCATTGCCAAGAAGTCCGGCAAGGCCACCGTCCCGGGCAACCTGTACGGCAAGAGCATTTCCGCCGCCGTTACCGCGCTCAACAACGCCGGTTTCTATAACATTGGCTTCTGTGACCAGAACGGCAATCCCGTAAGCGGTAACGAGGATGCCACCGTTACGGGCGTCTCCCCCACTGGAAAGCAGTCCACCGACAGCACGATTACGCTGACGGTCGCACTTTCTGGTTCGGGCTCGGGCTCGGGCACGAGCACGGGCGACGATTCCGGTACGACCAACTAGTCGCCACCCCACCGCTCATCGCGGCTTTCGCCGCAAACATATTCGCTCACAGGCGCCCGCTTGCTCCCCCAGCAAGCGGGCGCTTTCTTTATCTGAAGCAGCGAATACTACGGCATGCCTTAAACCAAAAGAGCCCGGCACCGTAACGGTACCGGGCTCGATATTCCTCTGGTGCCCCCGGGCGGATTCGAACCGTCGACACCCGCTTTAGGAGAGCGGTGCTCTATCCCCTGAGCTACGGAGGCATGTTGTACTAGTGTAGCAGATTTACGCCGTTGTAATACAGCGTATAGCCACTCTTCGAAGTTGCAGTGGAACAGCCCTCCGGAAAGTGTGTCCCACTATCCAGGCAAATTCTGGGTCAAACTTTCCCAATGGGACCTCGCTGGAAACTGTGTCCCAGAATTTCGGCTCGAAACGGGACACAGTTTCCCAAACGACCCCGTTCCGGAAACTACATCCCGGAATCGGCGCTCGAACTGGGATGCACTTTCCCGATCGAGCCCCATGGGAAACTGCGTCCCACTTGGGGGGCGCTCTTTAATGACTAGTTACCTTTGTGGAAGAGGTTTTTGATAACGGAGGGGATGCTCTTGGCGCCCTTGGTCGTTACGTCGATAAAGTCGGGCGAACGCACGAGTCTATCCTCGTCCACGTACTTGCGCACAGCGCGCAGCGTCTCTTTGTCGTCGCGCGTCGAAAACGTAAAGTGACCGTTATCCTTGGTAAAGATGGCAAAACGCGTGATCTTCTTGGTACCGCGCAAAACCTCGGCGGCAATATAGTCGACCTCGTCCCACGGGATTTGAATATAATCCTCGGGATTGCGCTCGTTATAGTACTCAAACGCCTTATTGCCCACCATTACGTTACCGTGACTGGTAAGCCCCATCAGGCAGGTTGCCGGCGTTGCCAGATCGACCGTGCTGTTCTGAGATTGCGCCATACGCGCCTCGCCCTCCAATAAAAAACAATCGGACCGCATCCAGTGTACCCACCGGGTGCGGTCCGTTTCAATGGCTCAAAAGCCCTTGCCTAGCAACTCTCGGTCTTAAGCCGAAGCGTGCTTACATGAAGCCGCAGACGCGACCGATGATGCCGACGGCGAAGAGAGCCAGGATGATGACGATCGGGCTGACCTTCTTCTTGAGGAGCTTGCAGACCAGCAGGGTCAGGCACACAGCGGCAAGGCCGGGGATGAGCTGATCGAGGTTAGCCTGAAGCGTGGTGACCTTAACCTGATCAAGGGCGGTAGCACCGATGGAGTTGTACATCGTCAGCGCTTCCTTGACGCCCTCGGAGCCGGAGGGCAGGCTAGCCCAGTCGATAAAGGCGCCAGCAGACTGCGTGACCTTGGAGACGACCGGGGTGAAGGAGATGGACACCCAGCGCTCGACCAGGGCGCCGATGATGAACATACCCAGGATGGAAGCACCCTCGGTGACCTTGCCCATCAGACCGCCGGAGAGGTCCTTGGCGATGGAGGAGCCGACCTTGTAGCCAAACTCCTGCGTGTACCACAGGAAGGCGTAACGGATGATGTTCCACGCGAAGAAGAACAGCAGCGGACCGGCGATGCTGCCGGACAGGGCCATGGAAGCGCCCAGAGCGCCCAGAATCGGGCGAAGGGTGAACCAGAAGGCAGGGTCGCCGACGCCGGCGAGCGGGCCCATCATACCGACCTTGACGCCCTGGATGGCGACGTCGTCGATCGGAGCACCGTTGGCGCGCTCCTCCTCGAGGGCGAGGGTAACGCCAATGACGGGGGCGGAAACATAGGGGTGGGTGTTATAGAACTCCAGGTGGCGCTTAAGAGCGGCAATCTGGTCATCCTTGCTGGTGTAGAGCTTCTTGATCGCAGGGATCATTGCGAAGCACCAGCCGCCGTTCTGCATACGCTCGTAGTTCCACGAGCCCTGAAGGAACTGATGACGGAAGCAAACCTTCTTGCGGTCAGCCTTGGTGAGCTGAATCTTGTTCTCTGCCATATGTATCACTCCCCTCCTACTCGTAATCGTTCAGAATGTCGCCGAGCGGGTCACCGGAGCCACCGCCCATGCCGCCACCCTGCTTGGCCAGATCCTTAAGGCCAAGGTAGATGAGGGCAAGGGAGATGCCGATGAGGCCAAGGGCGATCAGCGTGAGCTGAGGGATGGCAGCAAGGACAAAGCCGAGGATGAAGAACGGCCAGGTCTCCTTGGTGGCCATCATGTTGATGACCATGGCGTAGCCGACGGAAGCGACCATGCCGCCGCCGACAGCCATGCCGCCGGACAGCCAGTCGGGCATAGCGTTAAGCGCGTTGGTAACAGCCTCGGCCGGGATGATGCACAGAAGTACTGCCGGGATGGCGATACGAAGGCCCTGCATAAGGATGGCAATGTACTGCCAACGCTCGATGCCGGCGAAGTCGCCCTTCTCGGCGCAACCGTCCATGGCGTGAGCGATAGCGGTAGCCAGGGTACGGCAGATCATGGTCAGGAACAGACCAGCGACCGACAGCGGGACAGCGACGGCGATAGCGGCGGTAACGGCCTTCGACGGATCGGTAGCGCCGCCGTTGAGGGCGAGCACCATGATGATCGAAGAGGCGACCGAGGCCAGAGCGGCGTCAGGCGCGACGGCGGCGCCGACGTTAGCCCAGCCAAGGGCCATCATCTGGAGCGAACCGCCCAGGAGGATGCCCTCCTGAAGGTGACCGGTTACGAGACCGATAAGCGTGCATGCCACGAGCGGCTGATGGAACTGGAACTCATCCAGAATGCCTTCCATACCGGCAAGCAACGCGACAATCGCAACAAGCAGAATAGTGATTGCAGACATGTATCGGACCCTCCTTTACTATGCTTGAGCGGCCAGTTCGGCCTTAGCTTTCTTCAACATGGCGTCGAGATCCTCGGAGGAATCCGAAGGAACCTTGCGGACCTCGAACTTGACGCCCTTGGCCTTGAGGGCCTCGAGAGTCTTGACGTCGTCATCGCCCATAGCGACGGCGTTGGTGACGACGACCTTGCCCTTGGAGTGAGCCATGGAACCGATGTTGACTTCCTTGATGTCGACGCCGGCCTCGATGGCCTTGAGCAGATCCTGCGGGTTCTCGAAGAGCAGCATGGCCTTGGTGTCACCAAAGCGCGTGTCCTTGACGACCTCGGCCATCTTCTTGATGGGCACGACGTTGGCATGGACTCCCGGAGGGGCAGCCTGCTCGATCATGGTCTTGCGGAGCTCGTCGTGAGCAACGCCGTCGGAAACCACGATGATGCGGTTGGGGTTGATCTGCTTGGTCCACGTGGTGGCCACCTGGCCATGCAGCAGACGGGTGTCGATACGGACGTGGGCAATCTTGATGTGCCCGTCGCCGATGACCGTTCCCGGAGGGATGGCGCCTGCAGGAGCAGCAGCGGCCGCAGCCGGCTTCTTCTCCTCGGGCTCCAGAGACTCGGGCTTGACGCGCACGCCAGCCTTGGCCTCAGTCACGAGATGTTTTGCGATCGCATGTGCAGTGTTCTTTGCGTCAAAGCGCTGCGAATATGCCTCGATGAGCATAGGCAGGTTGACACCGGTGACGATAGCCCAGGAATCGTGGCCCTCAATGAGCCCGCTGATCTGGTTGAACGGCGTGCCGCCCCACAGATCAACGAGGAAGAGCACCTGCTCCTGGTCCTCGAAGGAAGCGACTGCTTCCTCGACCTTGGCACGGAAGTCGTCGGGGCCCATGCTCGGCTCGAGCGAGACCACGGCTACAGACGGCTGATCGCCAAAGACCATCGAGCCCGTCTGCTTGATTCCAGCTGCCAAGTCCCCGTGGCTAGCAAGAACAATACTTACCATCACATAACCTCCTTTTTGTCTACGTATTTCCTACACGACATTAAGGAAGTATACCTGTTTGGTTTTTGGAATTATAGCTAAATTCGCAAAAGGTTGGTTTATTTGTTTAAACGTCTAGGTTTGTTACAAGTTGGTTACGTTGCTGCTTTTTGACTCATTACACGCCAAGGCGTCGCACATCAAGCCATGCATTTTACAGATACAAGCAGGCTGTTCATTAATATCGATTTTGACAAGCGCGAATGCGCTTGTACTGCCGCTATTTTGTTTAAACAGACATAACTTGACTATTAGCGTGACTTATGCACTAGCGCAAGTAGTCATTGGGGACGTTCTTAAACGACTAGTCGTTGGGGACGTTCTTGATTGACTAGTCGTTTAAGAACGTCCCCAACGACCAAGTTAGGCGATGTGGAGGGGGTTGGCGGCGTCGACGGCGTCGGGGGCGTCGGAAGGGCCATCGGGGACAGCGCCCGCCGGGTCCTCGTCGGGGGTCTCGATCTGCTTGATCATGACCTCTTGACCCTGGAGCAGATAGGTATCGCCGCTACCGCAATGGGGACAGGTCTTGCCGTGCTCGACTGTCGCATAGTCGCGGCCGCACGCCTCGCAATGTGTCACGGCCTCGACGGGCTCCACAATAAGCTCCGCACCCTCGGTGATGGACTTTTTATCTGCCGCCCAGCGCCAAGCATCGAGCAGCAAGTTGGAAACGACGCCCGAGACCTCGCCCAGCAGCAGCGTGACGCTCGAAACGCGACTCACGCCATTGGCGCGCGCCACGTTCTCAACATCGCGAATGATGTGATAAACGATTCCGAGCTCGTGCACTTTTTCCTCCGCCGTTCCCGTTATGACTACTTACTTGCGACCGAACTTAATCTTGATGGCACGCTTGAGCGCGTACTTGCCGAGGCTTGGGAGCTTTTGCTCGTATTTGACCATCGTGGAGCACTCGGGGCGGTCGCGATCCAGATGGATGGCGTCAAACGCGCACTTGGTGGTGCACAGGCCGCAGCCGATGCACTTGTTGGGGTCGACGATCGAGGCACCGCAACCCAGGCAACGGGCGGTCTCGGCGCGCACCTGCTCTTCGGTAAAGGTCTCGACGTACTCGCTAAACGGCGCGGCCTTCTCGCGCTCGCGGTCCACGTGGGCAGCCTCGCGGCTCGCGTTGTCGTAGCTCTCGATCACGACATCGTCGCGGTCGAGCGCGGTATAGCGGCGCTGGTTGCGGCCGATGGTGAGCGTGGAGCCCGGCTGCACAAAGCGATGGATGGACACGGCGGCCTCGTGACCGGCGGCGATGGCGTCGATGGCAAAGCTCGGACCGGTATAGACGTCGCCGCCCACAAAGATGTCGGGCTCGGCAGTCTGATAGGTCTGGGGATCGGCAAGAGCACCCTGGCCGCGGCCAAGCTCCACCTTGGAGCCAGCCAACAGGTCGCCCCACACAATGGACTGGCCAATCGACATGACGACACGGTCGGCATCGACACGACGCAGATCGTTCTCGTCGTACTCGGGCGCAAACCGGCCCTCGTCGTCAAAGACGCGCGTGCAGCGCTTGAAGGTGATACCGCACACACGGCCGGACTCGTCCAGGTGAACCTCCTTGGGACCCCAACCACAGCTGATGTGAGCGCCGTCCTCAACGGCCTCGCGACGCTCCTCCTCGCTGGCGGGCATCTGGGCCTCGCTCTCCAGGCAGAACATCTCAACGTGCTCGGAACCCAAACGGCAGGCGTTGCGTGCGACATCGATGGCCACGTTGCCACCACCCACTACGATGGTGCGGCCGGGCAGCGCGTCGATCTTGCCGCTGTTGACCTCGCGCAAGAAGTCGACGGCCACGGTCACGTCCTCGGCGTCCTCGCCCGGAATACCGGCGAGGCGGCCGCCCTGGCAGCCGATGGCAACATAAAAGGCCTTAAAGCCCTGCTCGCGCAGCTCATCGAGCGTCACATCGCGACCGACCTCCACGCCATAGCGGAACTCGGCACCCATCAGGCGAATAACCTCGACCTCGGCCTTGATAACGTCCTTCTGCAGCTTAAAGCTGGGAATGCCGTAGGTGAGCATGCCGCCCGGGCGCTCGTTCTTCTCGAACACGACGGGCTTGTAGCCCTTCTCGGCCAGGTAGAAAGCGCAGGACAGGCCGGCCGGACCGGCACCGATAATGGCGATCTTCTGGTCGAAGCCGCCAGCGCGCGTCGGCGTCACCACGGGCGGGACATAGCGGGTCGCGGCATCCAGATCGCGCTGGGCGATGAACTTCTTGACCTCGTCGATGGCCACGGCGGCGTCCACACGGCCGCGGGTGCAGGCATCCTCGCAGCGGCGATTGCACACACGGCCGCAGATAGCGGGCAGAGGGTTCTCGCGCTTAATGAGTGCTAGGGCCTCGTCATAGCGACCCTGAGCCGCGAGCTTCAAATAGCCCTGAACGGCAACGTGCGCGGGGCAGGCCGTCTTGCAGGGCGCGGTGCCGGACTCATGCGTCTCGATGCGGTTGTCGTTGCGGTAGTTGGGCGACCACTTGGTGTAATCCCACTTGGTGGCATCGGGCAGCTCCTGGCGCGGATACTCGGGCACCTGTCCGCCAGTCTTTTTGCTGCAGAGCTTCTGGCCCAGCTTAGCGGCACCGGCCGGGCAAACCTCAACGCAGCGACCGCAGGCCACGCACTTGTCCTTCTCGACCTTGGCGACATAGGCCGAGCGCGACAGGTTGGGCGTGTTGAACAGCTGCGAGGTGCGCAGGGCGTAGCACACGTTGACGTTGCAGTTGCAGATGGCGAAGATCTTGTTCTCGCCGTCGATATTGGTGATCTGGTGCACAAAGCCGTTGTCCTCGGCCTGGCGCAGGATGTCGTAAACCTCGTCGCGGGTCACGTAATGGCCACGATCGGTCTCAACCACGTAGTCGGCCATATCGCCCACGGCGATGCACCAATCGGCCGGGTCGTCGGCGCAGCCCTCACCCATCACGCGACGGCTCGCGCGGCAGCTGCAGGTGCTAGCGGCATATTTGCCATCGTATTTGTCGAGCCAATGCTCGATATGCTCAATCGGTACCGAGGTGCTCGCGGCGTCGATAGCCTTCTCGACCGGAATGACATGCATGCCGATACCGGCGCCTCCGGGCGGCACCATCGGCGTGGCCTTCGACAGCGGTCCCTTGGACGCCTGCTCAAAGAACTTGGCATAGACCGGGTGCTCCTCGAGCTGGCTCACGCGCATGTTGAGGAACTCGGCGGAACCCGGCACCAGCATGGGCAGCACCCACTGCTTGGCGCGCTCGGGGTTTTCCCAGTTGTACTCGAGCAGACCCGTGTAGCTCATGTCGTCGAGCATCTTCTCGATATCGGCTTCGGGCATGCCGGTGAGCTTGACCATCTCGGGCAGCGTATAGGGACGGCGCATCTTCATCTTGCAGAGCACTTCGGCCTGCTCGTCGGTTGCGGCCTCGGCAAACGACCAGTACTCGTAGCCCAGCAGCTCATCGCGATGCAGCAGACGGTTGGTGCAGTGCTCGCACAGTTTGACGATGGCCTCGCGCGGATGCTCCGGTATCGGCGGCACGAACTCCGCGCCGATATCGGGCTCGGTATAGCTAATCCCCGGTCCGTTGAGAATCATGGTTGTCCCTTCTCTTGCCACAGCCCGGCGAGACCGCGGCGCCCCTCTTTTTTTGCAGGCCGGGCATGCCCCATGCCGTTCACCCGCCATTAGTTGACATTGTGTCAAAAATAGTATTGACGAACCGTCAACAATATTCAAGACTGTTAGGCGAACGGTCAGGCAAAAGAGGATGAAAGGCGGCAAAAACATGGGCAACAACACAGCAGATACCTCTGTGGTCGATGCCGTTCCCGCATCCGATAGCGCGGCAAAGCGCCTGACGGGCGACGAACGCCGTCGCGAGATCCTCGATGCCGTACGTACCGTAAGCTCCGAGCTGGGCGTGTCCCACCTATCGGTATCGGCCGTGACCAAGCGAGCCGGCTGCACGCGTTCATTGTTCTACCACTACTTTGCCGATATGGACGCCGCCGTCACCGCCGTCATGGACGAGGCGATCGACGGCTTTATCTCCGAGCTCGAGCAGTGGAATGCCAACCGCACCGTCGGCGATATCGAGGGCGCGCTCGACACCGTCGCCCCGCTCTTTAAGCGCCTGGTCGCCAGCGGACACGAGCTGCCGAGTACGCTCACCTCAAGCAGCGGCGCACTCTACGGCGGCTTTTTGCACAACGTGGTTCAGCGCGTGGCGCAGTATATCTGCGACACCACCGTGGTGGACTTTGTCGCCCATCATGAGCTACGCATCGACCACGTCTACGAGACGTTCTACACCCTCATCATGGGGTTGTTGATGTATATCCGCACGCACCCCGATGTGCCCGACGAGACGGTCAAGGAAATCATCGCCTCGACGCTCCACATCGAGGGCTATACCGCCAAGTATCCGGAGCGCATGCCCCAGAACTGACGACATTTAGCCAAACTGCCCGCGATCAGAAGAGGGGCCGCGGGCGTGTGGAAGGAGAGCAGCATGCTGTTCGATATTTGGGGTAGCGATACCCTTATCCACTGGGCCGGCTGGGCCATGGTCTTTATTGGTCTCATCGTGCTCAACGAGGTCGGCCGCCGCACCAAGCTGGGCGCGGCAATCATCTTTGGCGTGGCTCCGCTGGCCATGACCATCTACTGCGTCGCCATCGCCATCGGCGTTTCGCAGGGTGCCGAGTGGGCACTCACCAACCCCACCCATGTGTACCAGAACAGCTGGTTCCACTACGCCAAGGTATACGCGGCGCTGGCCGGTTGCTGGGGCTTCATTGCCATTAAGTACCAGTGGGGAAAGATCGGCAAGGCGCATTGGTTCCGTGCGTGGCCGTTTGTGATTGTCGCCATCAACATCATGATTGCCGTCGTGTCCGACTTCGAGAGCGCCTACCACTTCTTTGTCCTGGGCCAGTCCACTTGGGTCACCTCCGAAGGTGCTACGCAGCTGGCCGGCTGGAACAACGTGTTCAACGGCATCGCCGGTATCATCAACATCTTCTGCATGACCGGTTGGTGGAGCGTCTACGCCTCCGAGGATCAAACCGACATGCTGTGGCCCGACATGACCTGGGTCTACATCATCGCCTACGACATCTGGAACTTCTGCTACACCTACAACTGCCTGCCCACCCATTCCTGGTTCTGCGGCTTTGCGCTGCTGTTGGCGCCCACCGTCGCCGCCTTTATCTGGAACAAGGGCGGCTGGATCCAGAACCGCGCCTTTACGCTGGCCATTTGGTGCATGTTTGCCCAGGTGTTCCCGTACTTCCAGGAGGAGTCCGTCTTTGTGACCCACACCACGCTCGACCCCGGCGCCGCTACCGCGGTCTCGATCGCCGCACTGATCGCCAACGTCGCCGCGATCATCTACATCGCCTACCGCGCCAAAAAGCTCGGCCGCAATCCCTACAAGCAGGATGTCTTTGAGGGCACCAGCGATTGGGAGAAGGCTACCGCTCGCCGCGCCAAGGTTGATTACGCGCACGCTGAGTAACGTGCTGGTCGCTGTTGGCACTTGGGCATAGGCCCGCCTGCCAGATTTTCAATCGGTTGCCTCGCAGAGCCCCCGAAAAGCGTTTCGCTCGCTTTTCGGGGGCTTTTGTCGTTGCGTCTTATTCATCTATTCAAAAACATGCGCATATATAAAATCGGATTTCAAATCATGCGGCGGCTCTATGGGGTCCCGTTTTTGGGTACATTGTTGTCCCGATATTGAGCTTGGGGGATGTATGAATGATGAGACGATGGGCCAAGAGGATGCGGCCCAAGATGCAGAAGCTTGCGCTGAGGCCTTGGAGAGCTTAGACCGGATTTCACTCGATGAGATTGCGTTTGACGATTCGGGCGTTGATGTGCAGGATGAGCCGGAAACCGAGGCGCAATCCGATGATCAGGATGCAGGCGACGTTGAGCCTGCCGAGGATGAGGCAGATCACGAAGACACCGAAAGCGAGGCCGGCAACCGGCCCGAATCCGACACGGGCGAGGAAACCGTCTTGCTCGACAGCTTACCGGCCGAGGATTCGCTGACCCGCGAGCTTCCTGGCCTGGGTTCCGCACCAGCCGTGGACGAGACCATCGCCATGGGCGATATTCCCCTACCATCCGTTCCCTCGGCACGCGAGGCCGAGGTTCGCCATCGCAAGATGTCGCCCAAGCGCCGCAACCTGATGGTTGCCGGCGTTGTGGCCGTCGCGCTCGTCGCCGGCGGCGCAGGCTATGCTGCCTGGAACGGATATCAGCAAGAGCAGGCTGCCACTGTCGCCGCCAATGCCCACACGATGATGTCGGTGCAGATTGGCGTATATACCGCGGGGCTCGACTGTTCCGCCGGCTCCAAGATTCCCGTACAGGTGAGCGGTCAGGACGCTGATGGCTCCTCCGTGAGCGAAACGCTCTATGTTGACGAGCACGGCCGCGGCATCAAACTGCTGCCCGGCGATTACACGCTCTCCATCGCTGCCTCCCCCATCGCGGCCGACGGCACCATCTATACCGTCCCGACCACCAAGACGCAGGTCACCGTTAAGAGCGATGGACAGGATTTAAGTGCCCAGGCCACCTTTAAGCTCAAGGTGCCTTCGGCCGACACGGTGACTGACGACCAGATCGATGCCGCCGCCAAGTATGCCGAGGAGGGCGGTGCGAGCTCCGCCGCGGCTGCCAAAGTGCTCCAGCAGGCAGCAACCGCGCGGCGCGACGCCGCCGTCAATGCCGTGAGCGCGAGCGAAGCGCAGGCCGCGCGCGATGCCGATGCTCGGCATAAGGCAACGGACCTGTATCAGCTCGATATTCCGGTTGAGTGGTATGGCAAGGTCGCAACCTGGCAAAACGGCAACACGCTGTGCATTTATCTGGACGGCGACAGCGATACGCCGATCGTGACGCTCGTCGCGGTGCGCGAGGGCGAGAGCTTTACGCCCGATGAGGGCGATACGGTTTTGGGTGCGGCCAATCTGGGCAACGGTTATACCGTCTATGCCAGCGGCCCCGTCTATCCGTACGTGGTGCCCCAGACTATCAACGGGCGCACCCAGGATCCAGTGTCGACCTACCCCATGGACGCGGCCATTGAGCTTGTCGAGCTGACGACCGGCAACCGCTATACCTATAGCCAGATCAAGAACGTGCTGGTCGGCAAAGACGGCAAGGCCGACGCCGCCGCCAAACTCGAGACCGACTACCTCGCCCAGATTCTGATGCCGAGTATCAAAGCCCAGGACTAGCCTGGCGCAGCAAGGTGCTCCCCAACCGTGATGAGGGAGCCAGGAGGTCCTGACCCCACAGGTCCATAGATGATTAGGCAAGGAGCCACTTCCATGCGGGCACAACGTGGACCACACCGTGCTCGCATGAAATATCGGTCTGTTCATCCATGGTAACGATTGCCGACTCGCCAAGATCGAACTGGGCCATCGAGGCATCAAGCGCGGCAATTTCGCGCTCGCGCGTTTTCTCACTTGCCATATCCACACTCACCTGAATCAGGCTATAAGCCCGCATGAGAAGTGCGTCCCCAGCCACAAAGTCCACCTCATGGCTTTTGCTCTTCTCTTTGATCAGCAGGCGGCAGACCGATCCGACCCTCACCGCGGGAGCCCTTCTTCTTAGCGCGTTGAACACTGCGGTCTCGAGCCTCTGACCCTGGTCCAATGCCGATGCGGGAGAGAATGCTCCAAACATCGCAGGATCGACAGCGTAGACCTTAGAAGCAGACCGCATGTTATTTGCCAGTGAACGCGTGAACTCCGGCACGGAGAACAGCAGGTAGGCATCCTCATAATACTCAAGTAAGTCGCTGAGCGAATTACGACTGACGGGTATCTGCCTGCTCTTGAACTCGTTGTACACTTTGTTCACCGACAGCTCTCGTCCCGAAGATGCCATACACCGCGTTAGGAACAGCGATGCCAGGCGAGGGTTCTTGACGTCGTAACGCTCAACGACGTCCATAGCGACCGTTCGCGAAGCATATTCCTGTAGCAGCTGAATCGCGTCTGCGGGCGTCTGCTCAAGCGTCGCGATGAATCCCCCTCGTTCAAGATATCCGATCAGATGATGTCGAAGCAGCGCTGCATCGCTTGGGGAAAAGGTCGCATCTGGCTCGAAAACGCTCCCCGTCTTATATCGAACGTATTCCGAAAAACTCAACGGAAAAAGCTCCCGTATAAGAGAACGACCCCTGAACTCGCTCTTAAGCTCTGAGGACAGCATCTTAGAAGAAGATCCCGTCACATAGACGGTCGCTTTCTCCGTATCGACTACACGCCGCAGAAACGCACCCCATTCGGGAATTTCCTGGATCTCGTCAAAGAAAATGTAAGCGCCCTCGGTTCGAGCAACAGGATACAGCGCATAGAACGTGTCGAGCACGTCCGCCAGCAGCGATGGCTCATACGGGCGCAAGCGCTCATCCTCAAAATTGAAGTAAAGCATCCGGTCAAGCTCGACGCCCCGGCTCTGAAGCCGCCGCATCTCCTGATACAGGCGATACGTCTTTCCACAACGGCGGGCCCCCACAATCACATTTACGATGTTGTCGCGCTTTGGCTCCTGTGGGTTTCCTAGATCAAGGTCTCGCTCAAAAAACTGCGGAACCCCCTGCTGTTCAAAGTCCTTTATTTTCTGGGCGATCAAGTCGTTGAATGCCATGATTCTCCAATCTTGCTCTCTAGCTAATCAAAATTATACCGATTCTTGATTAATTAGAGAGCAAGATTGTGTGTAGCTTGATTAACACTTAAGCAAGTTTTATCACCGTTATTGCTCCGAAGGATATCGAGTGGCTAAGAGGACAACCGAGCTCGAATGCGACTCCCCGAGCAGTCAATTTGGGACGGGGCTTTTTTGACTACCCTCCCCCTGTAGAAAAATCCCTAACGCAGTTGCGGTGAAATAGGGCTGTTTTTGCTGGTCAAACCGCAAAACAGTCCCTATTTCACCGCAACTTATTGGTGGCCTTTTGGGTGGCACTTAGCGCCAGGGGTCGGCTTCGAACATCGGCTCGCGCTCGGGGCGGCGATCGCTGTAGGGATCGTAGCCGTCATCGTCCTCGTTCTCGGCACGGATGTAGGGGTCGCGCGGCTTGGGCGCCGGTTTGGGAGAAGCCTTCGGTGCGACCGGCGCGGCGGGCGCTGCCTCAGCAACCGGTGCGTGCGTCTTGTTCTCGTCTTTCATCTGCATATCTCCTTGCCATGTACTCATGCTCAACATCATCGATTGTCGCACGAAAAAGGGCGGCGGACCCGATTGGATCCGCCGCCCTTGGCGTTTTGCGATGAGGTGCGGTTAAAGCCGGCCCCATAATTTACTCTGCGTCGGGGACCTCGTAGGTGGCCGCCGGCGTGTTGTCGCACACGACGGTAAAGCCACCGTCCTTGTCGACATCGACCGTCACCTGATCGCCCTCGCGCACCGTGCCGTCGATGATAGCGGCGGCGATGGCATCCACGACCTCGCGCTGAACCAGACGCTTGAGCGGACGGGCGCCAAAGACCGGGTCCAGGCCGCCCACGGCGAGCATCTGCTTGGCCGCCGGGGTGATGGCAAGCGTCATGCGCTCCTTGGCCAGACGCGCGCGGACGTCGGCGAGCTGGATGTCGACGATCTTCTCGATCTGCGCCATACCGAGCGGATGGAACACCACGATGTCATCGATACGGTTGAGGAACTCGGGGCGGAAGGTCTGAGCCATGGCCGCGTCGACCTGATGGCGCATCTCCTCCTCGTCCTTACCGGACAGATCGGCGATGGCCTTGGAGCCCACGTTGCTCGTCATGATGATAATCGTGTTCTTGAAGGACACCTGACGACCCTGGCCATCGGTCAGACGGCCGTCGTCGAGCACCTGCAGCAGCACGTTGAAGACATCCGGATGGGCCTTCTCCATCTCGTCGAGCAAGATCACGGAGTACGGACGACGGCGCACGGCCTCGGTGAGCTGGCCGCCCTCGTCGTAGCCCACGTATCCCGGGGGCGCACCGATCAGACGCTGGACGCTGAACTTCTCCATGTACTCGGACATGTCGATACGCACGAGCGCACGCTCGTCATCGAACAGGCACTCGGCCAGCGCCTTGGCGAGCTCGGTCTTGCCCACGCCGGTGGGGCCCAGGAAGAAGAAGCTGCCGATGGGCTTGTCCGGATCGGAGAGGCCCGCACGGCTGCGGCGCACGGCTGCGGCGACGGCGGAGACGGCCTCATCCTGGCCGATGACGCGCTTATGCAGCTCGCCCTCCAGACCCTTCAGCTTGTCGAGCTCGCCCTGCATCATCTTGGACACGGGCACGCCGGTCCAGGCGCTCACGACCTCGGCGATCTCATCGGAGGTCACCTGTTCGTTGAGGCCCTCGCCGTCCTGCTGCTTTTGCGCCTCGAGCGCGGCCTCGGAATCCTGAATCTGCTGCTGCAGGCCCGGAATCACGGAGTAGCGCAGCTCGGACGCACGACCCAAATCGCCGTTGCGCGTCGCACGCTCCTCCTCGCTCTTGGCCTCGTCAAGCTGGCTCTTAAGCTCCTGCACGTGGTCGATGGCGTTCTTCTGGTTGAGCCAGCCGGCCTTTTGCACGTTGAGTTTTTCCTGGACCTCGGCAATCTCCTGGCGCAGGGCCTCCAGACGCTCCTTGGAGGCGTCATCGGTCTCTTTCATGAGCGCCTGTTCCTCGATCTGCAGCTGGGTGAGCTGACGCATGGTGGCGTCGATCTCGACTGGCATGCTGTCGAGCTCCATGCGCAGGCGGCTTGCGGCCTCATCGACCAAGTCGATGGCCTTGTCGGGCAGGAAGCGATCGGCAATGTAGCGATCGGAGAGGTCGGCGGCGGCCACGAGCGCGCTATCGGTGATGTGCACGCCGTGGAAGATCTCGTACTTTTCCTTGAGGCCACGCAGGATCGAGATGGTGTCCTCGACGGTGGGCTCGCTCACCATCACGGTCTGGAAACGACGGGCGAGCGCCGCGTCCTTCTCAATGTACTTGCGGTACTCGTCGAGCGTGGTCGCGCCGATCGCGTGCAAGTCGCCACGGGCAAGCGCCGGCTTCAGGATGTTGCCGGCGTCCATAGAGCCCTCGGTGGCACCCGCGCCCACGATGGTGTGGAGCTCATCGATGAACAGGATGACCTTGCCCTCGGATTTTTGCACTTCTTTGAGCACGGCCTTCAAGCGGTCCTCGAACTCGCCGCGGTACTTGGCGCCAGCGACCAGCGCGCTCATGTCGAGCTCGATAAGGTCGCGGTCGCGCAGGGTGCTCGGCACGTCGCCGGCCACGATACGCTGGGCGATACCCTCGACGATGGCCGTCTTGCCGACGCCTGGCTCGCCTATGAGCACGGGGTTGTTCTTGGTGCGGCGGGACAGGACCTGAATAGTACGACGGATCTCGTCGGTACGGCCGATGACCGGGTCGAGCTTGCCGGCGCGGGCCAGATCGCAGATGTTGCGACCGTACTGCTCCAACGCCTCAAACTGAGTCTTGTCCTCGGCAGACGTCACGCGGTCATCGCCGCGCAGCTCCTCATAGACCTGCTCGATGCGCTCCTTGGTCACGCCGGCGTCGCGCAGAACGCGGCCGGCCTCGCCCTTGTCCTCGGCAAGTGCCATCAGCAGATGCTCGGTCACCACAAAGCTGTCGCCCATCTTGGTGGCCTTCTTCTCGGCCTTTTCGATGACGCGAACGAGCTCGTTGGACAAGCCCATCTGCTGACCCTCGCCCGAAACCTTAGGCGCGTGGTCGATGGCATCTTGTGTGGAGCGTGCGAGCTGGGCCGGGTCGGCACCGATGCGCTCGATAATCACAGAGATATTGCGCTCACCGGCACCGAGCAAGGCGGACAGCAGGTGAATCGGCTCCACCGCGCCGGCCTGCGCGTCGGCAGCCGTGCTCATGGCGGTTTGCAGCGCCTCGCGCGACGTCATTGCTAGCTTATCGATTCTCATGGAATCACCTCTCTTGGGGTGGCCGCCCTACGGGGCGGCTTCACGTTGTTCGAGAAGTATTGTTGCCAGCTTTGCACGATCTTATACATAAATCTAAGTCTCTATATATAAGATTTTCTGAGTGATTGAGAGATAGGGAGCAGGCGCGCTCACCCGCTACGGCCTCGTCCCCTTACTATCTCAATCTGTAACATCTAGCGGCTGTTTATGGCTCCAGATGTTACAAATCAAGATGAAATGACCAGCGGCGCCCGTTTGTCTCAATCTGTAACATCTACTCGGCAAATTAGGGTCTAACTGTTACAAATCGAGACGAACGAAGACACCTGAATCGAAAATCTAAATCTGTAACACCAGGCCCACTTTTAGCGGCCAAGATGTTACAGATCGAGACAGACCGAAAACCACCACAAAGAGGACAGGCACCTTTGTGGTGGTCGCGGTCTCTACTCCTTCGCCGAACCCGTGCTTCCCGATTCGGCGTTCCAGGACATCTCATCCTCGAACAACCATGTACGGGCAGACCCACTATCGCGTGCAGCCTGCGGGTCGGGCAAGCAGGTCTGTTCATAGGCATCCTGAATGCACTGACCCATAAAATCGTTGAGCTCGGTCTGGTTGCCCTCCATGACATAGGCGACATCGCCGTCCAAGATGTAGATACCCGGCCCCTCATTGCCCTCGTAGCCAGGATCGTACGAAACATCACATAACTTAGTGCCATTCGCGGTGTCCAACTCGATGGACGAGCGGCTCCGCCAACCATGTCGTTCGCTTTTGCCCGATAGGATGCATATCCATACCAGCGCTTAAAGGTTTTGCCCTTGAGCAGCTCGGACGCCCTGTCGATCAGACTAGAATCCGTGGTATAGCGCATAGCCCCAAGCTGAATAAGTGGATAATTACTAATGCCCAGCGCAGCCGGTTGCTCATCAAAATCAACGGTAATGGTCTCAGGCTTGTCGTCGCCGGTCAGAAGTTCGACAGATTGAGTCACAGGCTTGACCACCGGCTCCGTCACCGCAGCAGGTAGAAATGCCATACCGACAGCGCCCGCGCCAACCACAGCGATCGCAAGCGCCAAGACAATCAATCCAATACGGGCAAAACGGCTCACGGCAAAACACCCCACAATGCAAACCTTCGCCACCTGCACCAATGATACCGCCAGCTAACACTATTACCAAAAGAAGCCGCGCGCTCCTCACCACCACAAAGGGGACAGGCACCTTTGTGGCGGTTTTCGACGCTAACGGTCGACCATCTCGCGCCATGAGATTAAACTTGAATTGTTCTCTGAACATATCCATTTCTGCCTATCCTCAACAGATCTTTGTCTCGAGGAGCGCATATGAAGCCGTCTCATTCCACCGGTCGCAACGTCATCGCCATTCTCGCCATACCCATCGCGATGTTCTTCTTTATCGTCGTCACGCCCTTTTCCCTTGGTATCGCCTCGCCCTTCGATTTATGCGGAATGGTCGACGCTGGCTCGCGTGCCACCTCGCTCTCCTTTATCTGCCGCGGTGTTTTCTACGAAGATAGAATTCCCACCGGACTTTGGCAGTCCAAGTTACCGTTGCTCGGCCAGGTCGACGGATGCTCTCCTTATTTCTGCCTTGACCCTCAGGCGCTAAACTATCTGATCGACGACCAGCCACTCGACTCCATCACCCTCGCCTACGACTACGCACCAAACACCGATGAGCGCCACATGAACCAAGTCCTCGACAAGCTGCTTGGACAGTGCGGGCTCACCGCGGAAGCCGGTCGAACCATCTATAGCAACCGGAAATTAAAGCGAACAGAACTCCGCCGTGTCGGAAAAATCCAAGGGCGAAGCGGGGCTGCCTACTGGCAGGCCTGGGCGACACGCGACAAGAGCGAATTCGGGCACAGCACCTATACGGTCACTGTCTACACCAAAGACGGAATTAAGGACAATGTTGACGATTTCGCGTCATCCAAACTCGGCATCCCCAAAACAACCAAGCCCGCCAGCCCAGATGAAATCCTGTAGAGACGCTCATTAGAATGTCGTTCAGCGAGCACGGCAGCATCGAGCTCGCCCCCCACCACCACGAAAGGGACAGGCCCCTTTGTGGCGGTTTTCGACAAAAAGAAGCCGCCCCATTAACAGAGGTGGCATCAAGCAAGTCCATTTATTAGCGTCCCTCAAGACCCAACGAAAACGCAGCGATGGAATCGAGAACCGACAATAGCCCGTTCGCACAGATAGAGGCAGAGATTCAAGGTCAGAGTCCGGCTTAAACGGCTTAGCTATCGCACGTCACATTGTTCTCGTCGTCCCCCTATCATATTTATAGTGCTTATAGTGAAAATAGTGAGTTTAGTGAGAAGAGTATCGCTCAAAACTCGTGGACTCAATTATTGACCTCACGCCCAGAATGAGTGGGGCAAATTTTTCTATTAGAGGTCAAATCGAAGCCCAATAGGGCCTTTTCACCCCGTCATTTCGATCGATCGCTTTCTTTTGAAGATTGTCGTAAGCTGGTATCACTTATCTTAATGAATGCATACTATTTGCGAGGTACCCGCCGTGAAACGCTCCACCTATATCGGCCTGCTCGTCTTAGCGTTTGCGATTACCGCAGTCGGCGTAGGAATTATCTATCTCGCATTTCTCCCCGCCTCTGCGACGCAGGCGGCGGTTGAGACCGTAAGCTATCCCATCGAGGTCCTCACCGATATCGTCAAACCCGATTCGGTCACCGTCGATTTTGACGGTACGCCCGCAGCGCTTGGTGTCAGCAACTATCCCCGCATCGAACTTGGGGCCAGACGCTACACCAAAGACGAGCAGCTTATCGGCAAGGCAACCAGTTTACTCAAAGGCAAGACGTTTAAGCGGTGGTACGGCGCCGCAATATATCGAGCCAAGAATGGCCAAATGGTTGGCGGATATTATTCGACCCTTGAGCTCGATGCGGCAAACGGGAGCAAATTGTGCAACGTCTCATACGACCCTGGCTGCGTGGACAATGAAGGACCGGGGGTCTATATCTCGGATGGCGACGTAATCTACGTCATGGAGGGCGACCAGACGGCAGTCGTCGATTTTATGGATCGGTGTACCGAGGATGCCTACGAACAAACCTGCGAGCCCGATCCGCAGACAGCGCGCAACAGTGGCTCGGCACGCACTTGGCTATTTGACGATGAAATAACCTGGACCCCATCGAAATAAGGACCCGCCGGGCAGGCAACTTTGTGATGGTCCCGGTCAATTATTAGCGCCCCTCAAGACCCAACGAGAACGTCGCGGTAGCCCCGGCCACACCTTTCCCTCGGGCGACCCTCGCGAAGCGCGTGAGCACGAGGGAAAGGTGTGGCCGGGGCGTACAGCAGAGTTACTCGGCAGCGGCTTTGAACTTGTTGTAGTTGATCAGGCAGCCGGCCTTGACGATGGCGCGCTCCTCTGCCGTCATATCGGCGATGTAGAGCTCAATCTGCTCGGCCGTGCCGTCGGCGCGCACAACGTAGGCAGCGATGTTCTTTAGATCGCCATCGAGTGCGGCACGGATACCCGGCACAAAGACGTAGTCGCCCACCTCAAAGTTGGGCTCGGCCTCCATCTGGAAGGGCACCATGCCCCAGTTCATCACGTTGGAGCGATAGCGCTTGGTGGCGTACTCGTGGACGATGTTGGCCAGACCGCCAATTACGCGCTGGCAGCTCGCGGCCTGTTCGCGGGCAGAACCGTCACCGGGCTTCTTGGCATAGAGCATGGAGCCGTACTCAGTCGCCTTGGCATCGGCCACGACGCCCGCACCGGCCAGTGCCTCAAACACGCTGGCAAGCTCGGCATCGAGTGCTGACAGGTCACCCGCGGACTCGCCGGCCACGCGGCGCTTCTCCACGGCGTCGACCTCCTTGGAACGGCCCACGTAGGCCGGGTCGCGGCGGCTGAGCGTAAACTCGGCCAGCCCCAGCGGATTGGAGCGGAAGGAGCTCGTCTCGCCCGAGGGGATGAGCTCGTCGGTCGTAGTGACCGGGTCCATGATCTTGGAGCACACCTTGAGCAGGATGTCATCGCCGAGCGGCTCCATCGCGGGCCACGGCTTGATGTTGGGGCCTTCGACCAACTCGTCGGCAGGCTCCGCCTTGCCAAAGCCCCAGTACACACGCTTTTTGTACGGCGCGTCGTCAAAGGTGTACTCGCAGGCCTCGTCCCAAGTCTCCTCGGGCAGGTCGGTCGCCGGCGTCAGGACGCCGCCATTGGCAGCCGTCGCCGCAATGGAGCGGGCGTCCATCAGGGCCACGGCGCTCAGCTGGCCATTGCCCGGCTTGGAACCCTCGCGGTTGGGGAAGTTGCGCGTAGTGTGGCGGATCGAAAGGCCGTTGTTGGCGGGCGTATCGCCGGCGCCGAAGCACGGGCCGCAGAACGCCGTGCGAACGATCGCACCGGCCTCCATAAGGTCGTAGATATAGCCACGGCGCGTAAGTTCGAGCGCCACGGGCTGGCTTGTGGGATAGACCGACAGCGAGAACTCGCCGCAGCCGGTGTTGGCGCCCTTGAGCACGCGGGCAGCCTGGACCACGGAGTCGTAGTTGCCGCCCGAGCAGCCGGCGATAACGCCCTGCTGCACGTGCAGCTTGCCGTCGACGATCTTGTCGAGCAGGCTAAAGTGCGTCTTGCCCTCGCCGATCTTGGCGGCCTCGAGCTCCACCTCATGCAGGATGTCCTCGAGGTTCTCGTTGAGCTCGTCGATCTCAAAGCCATTGGAAGGATGGAACGGCAGCGCAATCATGGGCTTGATGCTCGACAGATCGACCTCGACGCAGCCGTCGTAGTAGGCAACATCGGCGGGCTTGAGCTCGCGGTAGTCGTCGCCGCGGCCGTGCATGGTCAAAAACGCATGCGTGTCCTCGTCGGTGGCCCAGATGCTCGACAGGCAGGTGGTCTCGGTGGTCATGACATCGACGCCGTTGCGGTAATCAGTCGTCATGCTCGCGATGCCCGGGCCCACAAACTCCATGACCTTGTTCTTGACGTAGCCCTTGGCAAAGACGGCGCGGATGATGGCGAGCGCCACATCGTGCGGGCCGACGCCGGGGCGCGGGGCACCCGTGAGGTAGATGGCCACAACGCCGGGGTAGGCGACATCGTAGGTATCGCGCAGCAGCTGCTTTGCCAGCTCGCCGCCGCCCTCGCCTACGGCCATGGTGCCCAGGGCGCCGTAGCGGGTGTGCGAGTCGGAGCCCAGGATCATCTTGCCGCAGCCGGCGAAGTTCTCGCGCATAAAGGAGTGGATGACGGCGATGTGCGGCGGGACGAAGATGCCACCGTACTTCTTGGCCGCGGAAAGGCCAAAGACGTGGTCGTCCTCATTGATGGTGCCGCCCACGGCGCACAGCGAGTTATGGCAGTTGGTGAGCACGTAAGGCAGCGGGAACTGCTCCATGCCCGAGGCGCGCGCCGTCTGGATGATGCCGACAAAGGTGATGTCATGGCTCGCCATGGCATCGAAGCGAATCTTGAGCGCCTCGGGATCTCCGGACGTATTGTGTGCCTGGAGGATCGAATACGCGATGGTGCCACGCTTGGCATCCTCGGGCGTCTGCGTAATACCGCGCTCGGCGGCCTCGGCCGCAGGCACAACCTCGCTGCCGCCGCGCAGGTAGATGCCGTCCTCGTACAGCTTGACCATACTGTCTCCCACTCTGCCCAAAAGATTTGGGCGCATAGCATACATTCGTTCAATATCGTGCCATAGAACGGTTGCAAGTGGGTTACGAATCTGCGCGTTCACTTTATCTCGGTAAAGTAAAGAACGAGCCCAGTGTGAGCCGGCAGACTTGGCGCAAGAGCGTCCCTTTCGACTAGTCATCTAAGAACGTCCCCAATGACCACCCTACCGCATCCGAAGCAAGGCAGCGCCGCAGGTAGAGGACGGACAGCGAGCTCCGCCCAGAGCGAACAAGTTGGCATGAAAAAGGCAAGGCATAGACCTTCTGGTCATGCCTTGCCTTTTGAATGACAAATTGTCGCTCTGGGCGGCGCGCAGCGTCGACCGGTCCGCCGTTCGTTAGAACGGCGGAACCTGCAAATCCCCTCCGGCACCCAGCAGCTTGCGCATGACTTGCTCGGGGTTGACCGAGCCATCGCGCGGAGCCAGGGCGGTGATCTTCTTCTGCATCTTGTACTCGTGCAGCTCGTCCTCGAGCTGGCGCACGCGGGCACGGAGTTTTTCGTTCTCGCGCTCGCGCTCCTCGGCACGCTCCTTCATGTCGAGGATGCGCACCACGCCGGCAAGGTTGATGCCCTCGTCGGTCAGTTGGTTGATGAGCTCCAGGCGCTCGATATCGGCGCGCGAATACAGACGCGTGTTGCCACCCGAGCGCTGGGGGTTCACCAGGCCCTTGGACTCGTAGACGCGCAGAGTCTGCGGATGCATGCCGGTCAGCTCGGCCGCCACGCTGATCATGTACAGCGGTTTGTTCCTATTGTCCTCGGCCATGCTACCTGACCCCTTTCCGTCTCGTTATCGTCCATCATAAGCCCGCGGGCGCGGGCGTGCGGCACGACCGCCCTAGTACGTCGCCTTGTAACGGTTGACTTTCTCGCGGTAGTCGCGCGTGTCGGCCTCGCGCAGTTTGGTCATCGCGTCGCGCTCGTCATCGGATAGGTTCGTGGGAACCTGCACCTTGATCTCGACGAGCAGCGCGCCTGTACGGCCACGGTGCTTAACGTCGGGCGCCCCCATTTCCTTAAAGCGGAACTTCTTGCCCGTCTGGGTACCCGCGGGAACCTTCAGACGAACCGTCGCACCGCCGGGCGTGGGCACGTCCACCGTGCAGCCGAGCGCCGCCTCATAGACCGAGACCGGTACCTCCATGGTCACATCGGCACCCTTGCGCTTAAACAGAGGGTGCTCTTCCACGTGCGTGGTCACGACCAGGTCGCCGCGCTCGCCTCCGGCAACGCCGTACTCGCCACGACGTTTATAACGCAGCTTGCCGCCGTCGACCGCGCCCGCAGGCACCGAGACCGTAATGGTCTGCTGCTCGCCCGTCGAGGGGATGCGGTAGGTAACCTTGTGCGTCACGCCGCGAAACGCGTCCTCGGCCGTCACATCGACGGTCAGCGACAGGTCGCCGCCCTTGCGGGCACGGCTGCGGCCCGCGCCGGCACCGGCAGCGCCCGCAGCCCCGGCAAAGCCCGAGCCCCAATCGCTGCCCCAGGCGCCGTTACCGCTAAAGATACTGTCGAAGATATCGCCCCAGCCGCTGGCGCCCGCACCGGCACCGTAGCCGCCGCCATACGCGCCGCCCGCGCCCGGCATGCCGCCAAACATGAGCATCTGGTCGTACTCTTTGCGCTTCTTTTCGTCCGAAAGCGTCTCATAGGCCTCGCTGATCTCCTTGAACTTGGCCTCGTCGCCGCCGGCATCGGGGTGATATTTTTGCGCGAGCTTGCGAAACGCGCTCTTGATCTCTTTGTCGGAGGCGCTCTTGGATACGCCCAGGATGTCATAGAAGGTTTTGCCTGCAGCCATCGTAGCTCCTCTCCTGTTACGTCCGCCGCCCATGCAGACGACGGCTCATGCTGTCATATGGCACTAGGCCAGAAAGGGCCCCGGGTGTTGCCCCGGGGCCCTTCTCAATTACTCCTCGGTGCTCTCGGCCGTATCGGCCGTAGCATCCTCGGGCGCCGCTTCGGGCTCCGGTGCGGGGCGCTTCTCGCCACCGTAGGTCACCGTCACCATCGCGGAACGCAGGATGCGATCCGCCATGCGGTAGCCCTTCTGGTACACATCGTTGACGGTCTCGTCGTACTGCGATGCGTCCTCGACGCGGCCCACAGCCTGGTGCTCGAGCGGATCGAACGCCTCGCCCTTGGGGTCGATGGGCTCAACGCCCTCGTGCGCAAACACGTCGAGCAGCTTGGCATGCACCGCATCGACGCCATCGACGAACTGCTTAAAGTCGTCGGAAAGTTCCTGGCCGCGAGCGTGATCGATCGCGCGCTCGATATCGTCGATCACCGGCAACAGCGCGGTGACGAGCTTCTCGGTCGCACGCTCACGCTCGGCGATGCGCTCGGTGGCGGTGCGGCGACGGAAGTTCTCCCAGTCGGCCTGCAGACGGGCGGTGCGCTCGGTGGCGTCCTTTGCCTTGTCCTCGGCGGCCTTCTGAGCCTCTGCCGCAGCATCGAGCTCATTGCGCACGTCGGCAAGCTCCTTCTGAGCCTGCTCGAACTTGAGCTTAAAGTCGTTGTCGGCGGCTTCCTCACCGGCGCGGATAGCGGCTTCCACCATCTCGTCCTCGGTCATCGTCGCCTCCTTGTTGGAATCCTCTACCTGGTTCTCGGCAGCCTCGGCGGCCTCGGCCTCGTTGGCCTCGGTATCGTCAACGGCCTCTACGGGAATCTTCACGTCCTTCTCCTCAGAGTCAACGGGGGCGGCGCCAGCGGCAGCCGCCTCCGTGCGAGCTTTACGGGCGGACATGATTACTTGTCCTCGTCGTCCACAACCTCGTAGTCGGCGTCGACAACGTCATCGTCGGCAGGCTGGGCACCGGCGGCACCGTCGGTCTGCTGCTGAGCGTCGGCGTAGACAACCTGGGCCAGCTCGTAGGCCACAGACTGCAGGGACTCGCCGGCGGCCTTGATGGCCTCGACGTCAGAGCCCTCGAGCGCCTTCTTGGCGTCGGCGATAGCGGCCTCGGCCTTGGACTTCACATCGGCGGAAACCTTGTCGCCCAGCTCGTTGAGGGTCTGCTCGGTGGAGTAGCACAGGCTGTCGGTCTGGTTGCGGACCTCGACCTCTTCCTTCTGCTTCTTGTCCTCCTCGGCATGAGCCTCGGCGTCCTTGACCATACGATCGACTTCGTCGTCAGACAGAGCGGTGGAGCCGGAAATGGTAATCTGCTGCTCCTTGCCGGTGCCCTTGTCCTTAGCGGAGACCTTGACGATGCCGTTGGCGTCGATGTCGAAGGTGACCTCGATCTGCGGCACGCCGCGGCGGGCAGCCGGGATGCCAGTCAGCTGGAACTTGCCGAGCGACTTGTTGTCGCGGGCAAGCTCGCGCTCGCCCTGGAGCACGTTGATCTCGACGCTGGTCTGGTTGTCGGCAGCGGTGGAGTAGACCTCGGTCTTGGAGGTCGGGATCGTGGTGTTGCGGTCGATCATCTTGGTCATGATGCCGCCCATGGTCTCGACGCCCAGCGACAGCGGGGTAACGTCGAGCAGCAGGATGCCCTCGACGTCGCCGGTGAGCACGCCGCCCTGGACGGCAGCGCCGTCGGCAACGACCTCGTCGGGGTTCACGGACATGTTGGGCTGCTTGCCGGTCATGGTCTTGACGAGCTCCTGGACGGCGGGCATACGGGTGGAGCCGCCGACGAGGATGACCTCGGTCAGATCGGAGAGCTTAAGCTTGGCGTCGCGTAGGGCGTTGGTGACAGGCTGCTTGCAGCGCTCGAGCAGGTCGCGGGTGATCTTCTCGAACTCGGCGCGGGTCAGCGTGTAGTTGAGGTGCAGCGGGCCGGACTGGTTCATGGTGATGAACGGCAGGTTGATGGTGGTCTGCTGGGCGGCGGAGAGCTCCTTCTTGGCGTTCTCGGCGGCCTCCTTCAGACGCTGCAGGGCCATGGGGTCCTGACGCAGGTCGACACCGTTCTCCTGCTGGAACTTATCGGCCATCCAATCGATGACGCGCTGATCCCAGTCGTCGCCGCCCAGGTGGTTGTCGCCCGAGGTGGACAGAACCTCAAACACGCCGTCGGCGAGGTCGAGGATGGAGACGTCGAAGGTGCCGCCGCCCAGGTCGAAGACCAGGATGCGCTGGTCGGTGCCCTGCTTGTCCAGGCCATAGGCAAGAGCAGCAGCGGTCGGCTCGTTGACGATACGCTTGACGTTGAGGCCGGCGATCTTACCGGCGTCCTTGGTGGCCTGACGCTGAGCGTCGTTGAAGTAGGCCGGGACGGTGATGACGGCGTCGGTGACGGTCTCGCCCAGATACTTCTCGGCGTCGGCCTTCATCTTTGCGAGCGTCATGGCGCTCACCTGCTCGGCGGTGTAATCCTTGCCCTCGATGTTGACGACGGCGCGGCCACCCTGGCCCTCCTTGACCTCATACGGCACGGTCTTAATCTCGGAGGTGCACTCGGAGTACTTGCGGCCCATGAAGCGCTTGATGGAGAACACGGTGTTCTTGGGGTTGGTGACAGCCTGGTTCTTAGCGGCCTTACCCACGACACGGTCGCCGTCAGCACGGAAGCCAACAACGGACGGGGTGGTGCGGTCGCCCTCGGCGTTCACGATAATGGTCGGAGAACCGCCCTCGAGGACGGCCATAGCGGAGTTAGTAGTACCAAGGTCGATACCAAGAATCTTACTCATTAGAAATTCCCTCTCTCTTTTGCGTTCGCGCCGCCTCGACGATCTGCCGCGCAGCGCTTCGGCTTGTCTTTCAGGATGTAGTGTATCCCCTTATGGGCCGGAATATACAAAATCTAAGTCAATTCATATAAGATTTCTTATCTCTGAGAGTTTAGGTTCTTAAATGCGCAGGTAGACGCCCTGTTTGAGTTCTGGGCAAATCTATCGAGTTCTATGTAGAGATGGCTGTGGTTTGGGTCTGGAACCCCTCGGGATGGCCCTGCGGAAAGCAAATCCCGGTTTGAGCGTGAATTCCGGGCTGCAGTTTCCGCAACCAAGGCCCTCGGGAAAATAGATCCCAGTCTGAGTGTGGATTCTGGGTCGCAGTTTCCGCCAGAGGGCTCGACCGGAAAGCGCGACCCGTTTTGGACGCCAATTCTGGGTTGCCCTTTCCGCAGGCGCGCTCAATCGCCCTATATTTCAAGTCACCTTTAGCTAACATTTGCGCAGCTCAACGGCCCCACCTGCGCGTTTTTTAGTAAACCTTGGCATACTCGGCGAACGGTATGAAGATGCCGGTCAGAGGGTATTGCAAACGGTCGCTCCCGTGGTATGTTTTTGCCCGAATCAAACCGGCGCGCATCGCCTGTAGCGTCGGTCAACAGAGAGGAAACTACCATGGCTCATCCCGTAATTGATGCCGACGAGTGCATCGCTTGTGGCGTTTGCGTCGACTCCTGCCCCGCTGGCGTTCTGGAGCTCCAGGACGTCGCTACCGTTGCTGACGAGGACTCCTGCGTCGCCTGTGGCGCTTGCCAGGACGCTTGCCCCGCTGGCGCGATCACCGAGATCGTCGAGGAGTAACAACTCCCCCACTGCACACTCAAAAGTACACCGTGCACAAAAAGGAGGCTTCCGCATCGCCGCGGAGGCCTCCTTTTGCATGTGTGGGCAGCTAATTTGGAGCGGGACCCTTGGCAGTTGCGGTGGAATAGTTCCTGTTTCATGGCTTGGATGCCGATTTTAGGAACTATTTCACCGCAACTTATAGATGCAGCGTCGGCTACGACAGATCGTCCTCGTAGGGCATCAGGTCTGCCAGATAGCCTTTTTCCTTGAGCATGGCCTCGATCTCGTCGAGGGTCTGTTCGTCCTCCGCCGCAATACGATGGAAGTGATAGCCGCTCGTCACCGTTAGTAGCGGAAAGCTCTTGCCGCTCTCGATATCGCGCAGATAGCGCTCGACATCGCGGCGGTTGCGGATGTCCAGGTCGGCCGTAATCTTACCGTACACACGATGGTTGACGATCACGTTGAGCACGGCGCCACCCGCGTCGACGATACTCGTGAGCTCATCGCCTGCCTGCTCCACGCTGTGGCGAACCTTGACCAAGCGCGTAGGCACGGCGGGGCTGCTGGGCGCCTCCTGCAGCACGTAGCCGCGGTTGGTCGCCACGATATCGTGCCCATCGGCGCGCAGCAGGGCGATGTCCTGCACCACGATCTGGCGGCTCACACCCACCTCGCGGGCAAGCGCGCTGCCCGATACGGGCCCCTTGGCCCCCTCGAGCACGGCCATGATGGCACGGCGACGCTCGCGGGCGTCCATTATTTACCGTCCAGCAGACGCAGGTGCTTAAGCGAGAGGTCGAGGATCGGCGCGGAGTGCGTTAACGCCCCCGAGCTAATAAAGTCAACGCCCAGGTCGGCGAGCGCGCGGATATTGCTGGCGTCCACGTTGCCCGAGCACTCGGTCTTGGCACGGCCGGCGATAAGCTCAATCGCGGCAGCCATATCGTCGTGGGTCATGTTGTCGAACATGATGATATCGGCACCGGCCTCCACGGCCTCGCGCACCATGTCCAGATTCTCGCACTCGATCTCGACCGTCGTGGTAAACGATGCATGGGCGCGCGCCATCTCGATCGCACGCGTCACGCCACCGGCGGCATCGATGTGGTTGTCCTTGAGCATGACGGCCGTCGACAGGTTGTAGCGGTGGTTGCTGCCGCCGCCGATCTCGACCGCCGCCTTCTCAAACACGCGCATGCCCGGCGTGGTCTTGCGCGTGTCGACGAGCACGGTCTTAGTGCCCTCGAGCGCCGCGGCCATGCTGTGCGTGTAGGTAGCGATGCCGCTCATGCGCTGCAGGTAGTTGAGCGCCACGCGCTCGCCCGAAAGCAACACGCGCGCGTCGCCGCGCACCTGGCCCACGTGATCGCCGGCATGCACCTCGTCGCCATCCGAGACATCGAACAACACGGAGCTCTGCGGATCCAGCAGCTCAAAGGTGCGGGCGAATACGTCCAGGCCGGCGATAATGCCGTCGGCCTTGGCGATAAGCTCCACCGTGGCGGGACGCGCCGTGGGGCACACGCTCGCCGTGCTCACGTCCTCAAACGTAATGTCCTCGCGCAGAGCCTGCAGAATCAGATCATCGACGACGAGCTTCATGGTAATGGGATTCATGGTCTACTCCTCCACGGCCTGCGTGCCGGCGGCACGGGCCAATTCATCGATTGCCAGGGTGTCGACGCTCAGGGCGCGATGACGGCCATCGAGCGCGGGATCGCCCGCCTGCTCCACGGCCAGCGACTCGCCGGTGCGCATGTACCACGCGGCGCGACGACCCCAGACCAACGCCTCGAGCAGGCTGTTTGATGCAAGGCGGTTCTTGCCGTGCACGCCGTTGCAAGCCGTCTCGCCCGCGGCGTAGAGCTCGGGCATCGAGGTGCGGCCGTCCCTGTCTACCCACACGCCGCCCATAAAGTAGTGCTGCGTGGGCGTAACGGGAATGGGCTCGTCCAGGATGTCGCGACCGTCCTCAAGGCAGCGCGCGCGAATGTTGGCAAAATGCCCGGTCACCACGTCGCGCTCGACGGGGGCAAAGCTCAGCCACTCGTGCTCGGTGCCGTCCTGCTTCATCTGCTCGCGGATGGCGGCGGCGACCACATCGCGCGGCTGGAGCTCGTCGGTAAAGCGCTCGCCGGCGGCGTTGAGCAAAATCGCGCCCTCGCCGCGGCAGCTCTCGCTGATCAGGAAGGTGCGGCCCGGCTGCGGCGAGAACAGGCCCGTGGGATGGATCTGCACGTAGTCCAGGTGCTCCATCTTAATGCCATGCTCCTGAGCGATGTAGCAGGCGTCGCCCGTGAGCTGCGGGTAGTTGGTCGAGTGGTCGTACACGCCGCCAATGCCACCCGTCGCCCACAGCGTGTGGCGGGCATGGATCTTAAACGGCTTACCGGCATGCACGCCCTCAGCGGCATTTGCCAGCTCGTCGGCGGGGCGAACCGAGTTGTCCTCGTCCACGGCTACGGCGACGACGCCGGTGCACACCGTGGCGCCATCGCGCTCGGCGGTCAGGATGTCGGTCATGGCCACGTGCTCCAAAATCTGCACGTTGTCCAGCTTGCGAACGGCCTGGAGCAGCTTGGTCGTGATCTCCTTGCCCGTAATGTCGGCATGGAAGGCAATGCGCGGACGGCTGTGCGCGCCCTCGCGGGTAAAATTGAGGCTGCCGTCGGCCTTGCGCTCAAAATCCACGCCCATCGCTAGCAGGTCGTTGATGACCGAGCGACTCGAGCGAATCATGATGTCGACGCTCTCGCGGCGGTTCTCGTAGTGGCCGGCGTGCATGGTGTCCTCAAAGAAGGCATCGTAGTCCGAGCCTTCGGGCAGCACGCAGATGCCGCCCTGCGCGAGCATCGAATCGCACTCATCGACCGCGCCCTTGGAGAGCATGATCACGCGCGTGCTCGTCGGCAGATTGAGGGCCGCGTACAGACCCGCCACGCCGCAGCCGGCAATAACGACGTCGCACTCCATATCGGGGTATTGCTTGGTTTCCACAGGAATCCTCTCCCTTGTAATGTGACATAAGGGACCGTCCCTCATGCAACATTGTTCTAGCGCGCTGCGTACTCGAGCATACGGTCGAGCGTGAGCTTGGCCTGGTCTGCCGCCTCGTCCGAGACGCCGATCTGCACCTCGCCCTCGTCCGTCTCCAGGCAGCGCACGAGCTTTTCGAGCGTGATGAGGTCCATGTTGACGCAGGTGGGCTGCACCGCGGGGAAATAGAACTTCTTGCCGGTGCCCTGGCAGCGGCGCTCGAGCTCGTAGAGCACGCCGCGGACCGTCACGATGATGAACTCGCTCGCGTCCGACTCCTCGGCATACTTGATGATACCGGCGGTGGAGCCGATGTAGTCGGCCTCGGCCAGAACGTCGGCCTTGCACTCGGGGTGCGCCAGCACGAGCGCGTCGGGGTGGGCCTCCGTCGCGTCGACGATCTGCTCGACGGTGATGATGTGGTGACGCGGGCAGTAGCCCTTGTTGAGAATGACGTGCTTCTGCGGCACTTGCTCGGCCACGAAACGGCCCAGATTCTGGTCGGGAATGAACAGAATGTGCTGCTGCGGCAGCTCGGACACGATCTTGACAGCGTTGGAGCTGGTAACGCACACGTCACTCCAGCTTTTGATCTCGACCGTCGAGTTGACGTAGCACACCACGGCCAGGTCATCGCCATACTCGGCACGGGCGGCATCGACCGTCTCGCGCTTGACCATGTGCGCCATGGGGCAGTCCGCGCCCGGCTCGGGCAGCAGCACGGTCTTGGTGGGGTTGAGCAGCTTGGCGCTCTCGCCCATAAACTCCACGCCGCACAGCACGATAGTCTGCTGCGGCAGACTCTTGGCAAGCTTTGCCAGGTAGAAGCTGTCGCCGACGTAATCGGCCACAGCCTGCACCTCGGGCGCCACGTAATAGTGCGCCAGGATCACCGCGTCACGTTGGGTTTTTAGTTGCTGAATGGCCTCGACGAGCTCTGCGGGCACCAGTGCCGCGCGCTCCGTTGCCGTCGTTGCCGATGCTAGGCCGGCCGCGATATCGCGTGCAAGCTCCGACGCATCCATGTTCGCGCTCTGTGCCATCAAGGCCCCTCTCTTTTGGCGAATCTTGGGGCTTTAGTATGACACCTAGGTTTACAGCTGACAAGACAGCTGTAAACCTAGGTGTAAAGTTGAAATAAAGATTCAATCATGTGGCAGGTCCATATTCGAACTGGCAAGCTGAGGATAGCTGAGCTCTCGATGGCGCAGGAGGCATCTTTCGCCACCGCAATACCGCTTGGCGCGAGTTGCACGCCGTGGGGCGCAAACGGTCCGCACCCCCGCAAGCGGCGCGTACCCGATGTGGCAAAATCGAACTACTTAAGGGGGCCGAATGCTCAAGATTATTGCCTGCGACGATGATGTCGCTTTTCTAGATAGACTGCACCGGATGATCGACCGTTGGTCGACCGAGACGGGCACGGCGGTCGATGTTGCGCTCGTCACGCGCGGCGAGGACCTGCTGGCCCGCCATGCCGCATCGCGCGCCGACATCATTCTGCTCGACATGATCATGCCGCTCGTCAACGGCATGGACACCGCGCGCGAATTGCGCCAGGCCGATACCGCCGTGCGCCTGGTGTTCCTCACCTCGTCGCCCGAGTTCGCACTGGAGTCCTACGAGGTCCGTGCCTTCGACTATCTGCTCAAGCCCGTGACTTACGAACGCCTGGCGCAGTTACTTAACGAGCTTTCGAGCATGCGCCCGGCGGCAACCGACGAGCTCGTGATCAAAACTTCCTTTGGCTACCACGCCCTGCGCCTGTCCGACATCGAATATGCCGAGGCGCGCAACAAGCACGTGGTCTTCCACCTGCGCGACGGACGCGACATCGAGGCACTCGAGTCGTTCCGCAGCGTCGAGGACCGTTTGGCGCAAAATGCCACCTTCTTTAAATGCCACCGTAGTTACCAGGTCAACTTGCGCAACATCGACCACTTCGATCGCACGGACATCGTCATGCGCTCCGGCGCGTGCATCCCGCTTTCGCGCAGCTGCAAGCAGGGATTCCAAGACGCCTACTTTGCGGTGCGCTTTGAGGGCGGGAGGCGCTGATGGTCTCCTCGGTCGAAATGATCCTTTGGGCAATCCACCACGCCACGACGCTACTCTTTGGCGTCTTTGCCTCGGCGGCGCTGTGCGGTATCGAGATCAACCGGCGTCATGCGCTTGAACTGGTGCTGGTCGGTGCCGTAACCGGATGCGCATTTGGCCTCGCCAATGCCGTCGGCGGCGAGCTTTTCGCCCGCCAGGTATATCCGCTCGTCGTGCATCTGCCGCTCATCATCTATTTGTGTGCGCGCTACCGCCTGAGCCCGCTGCTTGCCGCGCTCGGCATTACGAGTGCCTATCTGAGCTGCCAGTTCAGCAATTGGATGGGCATCGCCGCCTTTGCCGCAACCGATTCGCAGATTGCGTACTATCTGGCGCGTATCGCGACCACACTCGCCGTCTTTGCCGTCCTGTTGCATTGGGCCGGCGACATCGGTCCGCGCTTGGCGATTAAAAGCACCACCGAGCTGGGCATCCTTTTAATCCTGCCGCTCGTCTATTACGTCTTTGACTATGCCACCAACGTCTACACCACGCTGTTCCACTCGGGCTCGGTGGTGACGGTTGAGTTTTTGGCATTTGCGCTCTGTGCCTTCTATCTTATGTTTCTTGCCGTTTACCTGCGCGAATACGAAGAAAAGGAAACCGCCGAGCGAGAGCGTTGGATGCTCGAGACCCGCGACAGCGCCGCCATCAAAGAGCTCGAGGCTTGGCGTCAATCTGGGCGCGAGCTGTCGATTCTGCGCCACGACATGCGCCACTTCCTACGCGGCCTGGCCGCTTTAATTGAGGAGGGCCACACCGACGAGGCGCTCAAACGCATCGATGAACTCTGCGAAGCCGGCGATCGCACCGCCGTACGCCGCTTCTGCGCCAACGAGACCGTAAACATCGCGCTTTCGTCATTTAACTCGGATATCAATAGAAACGGCATTACCGCCAACCTGCGCGCCGCCGTACCCGAAACCATCCACGTAGGCGACGCCGACCTGTTTAGCGTGCTCTCAAATGCCTTGGAAAACGCTATCACCGCCGCAAGCGCCGCACCCCAAGGAAAGCGATTCGTCGACCTTGACCTGCGATTAGAGGACAGCCAGCTGCTGCTGTTAGTTTCCAATACGTTTGACCGCGCGCCGCGCATGGTCGACGGCATGCCCGTGACCCGGCATGCGGGCCACGGCTTTGGCACCAGAAGCATCAAACTCGCCGTGGAGCGCATGAACGGCAACTGTCAGTTCCGCATTAACGGCGATCGGTTTGAGCTGCGCGCTGTGATGTAGAAGTGCGGCGCCGATCTCGCGGCGTGTCTTGCCCGCCAGGCAATCGCTCACCGGTGCCAATCCGCTACAGCGGCGCGGCTGCCGGGGTCAGCTGCTTGATGTATGCCCACATGCGCTGCTTGGCGGCTTTGTCAGTGAGCGCCGCCTCAAAACCGTCGAGCGCGAGCACGCGACGACCCTGCACATGGGCGACCAAGCCGGGCTTGAGCATGGCGGTATCGAAGTCGTCGATTGCCACGAGCATGTCGGCATAGGTCTCGCGCATGGTATCGGCCGCGCGATCGTCTAACAGCAGGACCGCCTCGGGGTCCAAGGCCTCGAGCGCCTCGCGGAACAGCTCGCACGGCAGGCCCTCGCCTGTCGCAACCGCCCCATCGCCCGCGCCGGCAACACTTGCCAGCACGCAAAAATCCTCTGGCGCGTAGCCGATGGCGCCGAGCGCTTTGCGCAGCGCAGCACCGTCCGGACCGGCAGCCAGCTCGCCGCCCGCACGTTCGGCATCGTCTAAATCACCTTTTACCAGCACAATCGGCGAGCACGCATTTCCTGCGATACGCACGCCGCGGCCCGCGAGCGATGCGAGCTCCTGCTCGGTCGCCTGGGCGATGGCTTCTTTTTTCTGGCTTTGTGACGTGGGCATGCGCTCTCCAATCGTTTGCGTGCCCACCATTATATAAAAGAGCCGCCTGCGAGTGGTTGCATTACGGGCCGTTGGGTATAAGCACGGTCGTACTGAGTTTTACGCGGCCGAGCCGCGTCGCACTATGGAGGTCACCATGGCTGACATTAAGCAGATTACCCCCGAGAACTTCGATTCCGTCGTTAACGGCAGCCTTCCCGTGCTGGTTGATTTTTGGGCACCGTGGTGCGGTCCCTGCCGCTCGCTCTCGCCCATTGTTGACGAAGTGGCCGACGAGCTGGCCGGCAAACTTGCCGTCGCCAAATGCAACGTCGACGACAATCAGGACCTGGCCATGAAGTTTGGCGTTATGAGCATCCCCACGCTGGTTGTCTTTAAGAACGGCGAGGAAATCGACCGCTCCGTTGGCGCGCTGCCCAAGGCCAGGCTGCAGGCGCTGCTTGAGAAGCACCTGTAATACGCCGGTCATGTGCTGCCGTCCATGAGCGGTTTTGCGCCGCTCACCGGAGAGCCGAGTGCTGCGCCCGCGACCACGGATAGTATGGTAATCACAAACAGCCCCCAGTGAACGGGTGCGGGTCAGACGGACTCGCACCCGTTTTCTTATGCGGCGATGCGCAAAGCGGGCGTAGTAGAATCTGAACCACTGATTAGACCCGTACAAAAGGAGATTTCCCATGCATGACGTCGGAATGAACATGAGCCAGCTTGCCATGAGCGTCAAGCAGGTCAACGACACGATCGAGCTCGCCCACGAGTGGAGCCATCAGCTGCTGCATGCAACCGAGAACTTTGATATGGAGCGCATTGGCGCCAAGCTCGAGGCCGCCATGGCGGCGCTCCACGAGGCGCACGACGCACTCGAGGGCTATGAGGATGCCATCGAGGCCGACCATAACTCTGTTGGCTCCGTAAAGCTGGTGTAGCGTGGTCGAGCACGGGCACGAGCATTCGCACGGGCCGACCGGCGACGCGGGCTGCCGTTGCAGCGGCTCCGCCTCCGAGCTGGTCCGTTTTTCGGTCACCGCGCCCGACGACCTGCTGCGCCGCTTTGACGAGCAGATCGCACGCCGCGGTGACGTAGCCAACCGCTCCGAGGCCGTGCGCGACCTGATTCGCGCCTCGATTGCCAAGGAGCAGATGCGAACGCCCGACGAGCAGGTCATCGGGTCGCTCACCATGATTTACGACCATCACACCGGCGACCTGACGCGCCGCCTGGACGAGGTGCAACACGACTACACCGACGAGATCGTATCGACCATGCACGTGCATCTGGATCACCACAACTGTTTGGAGATTCTGGCACTTAAGGGTCGCGGCGAGCGTGTCTACGAGCTGGCTGACCGTCTGCTGGGCCTGCGCGGCGTTAAACACGGCGAGCTCACCTGCGCCGCCACCGAGCAGAGCCTGGGGCTGTAACAGCACACATTTCAACGAAGGAGGGTCGCATGCGACATGCGCATATCCATGTAACGGGCATTGTGCAGGGTGTCGGCATGCGACCGTTTGTGTATCGCGAGGCCATGGCGCACGGCATTTGCGGCTGGGTGCTCAACGCGGGCGATGGCGTGCATATCGAGGCGCACGCTCCTGGCGAAGCACTCGACGAATTTGTCGACGCGCTTTCCGAGCATGCGCCTGCGGCGTCTCGCGTGGAGCATGTCGAGGTTATGGACCTAGCACCCGGCGACTGGAACGCCGCCAACGAGCAGGGTTTTCGCATTGTGGCGTCGCAGGATCAAACCGCCCACACGACGCTCATCTCGCCCGACATCGCTACGTGCGATGACTGCCTGTGCGAGCTATTCGACCCCGCCGACCGACGCTTTCACTACCCCTTTATCAACTGCACCAACTGTGGACCGCGCTTTACCATCATCCGCTCGCTGCCCTATGACCGAGCGGCTACCTCGATGGATCGCTTTCCCATGTGCCCCACCTGCGCCTCAGAGTATGCCGACCCGCTCGATCGGCGGTTTCACGCGCAGCCCGATGCCTGCTTTGATTGCGGACCGCATATTACGTGGCGCGAGGCCAGCGATGCCATCATCGAACGCTGCGTCGAGCTGCTGGCTGGCGGCGGCATCGTCGCCATCAAGGGTCTGGGCGGATTCCACCTGGCCTGCGATGCCACCAACGAACAGGCGGTGTGCGAGTTGCGCCGTCGCAAGCGTCGCAGCAATAAGCCGCTCGCCGTTATGGTGTGCGGCCTTGCCGACGCCGAGCGCCTGTGTCATATCGATGGCATTGAGCGCAACCTGCTGGCCGGCAGTGTTCGTCCCATTGTGCTGCTGCGTCGCCGCGCAGCCGGCAACGACGCCCACAGCTCCCCCAACGCCCTCGAACTCGCGCCATCCGTCGCGCACGACTTGCCCGAGCTTGGCGTCATGCTCCCCTACACCCCGCTTCAACATTTGCTGCTCGCCGCAGCCGCGGCGCACGGCATGAGCGCACTCGTCATGACCAGCGGAAACCTGAGCGAAGAGCCCATCGAGACCGACGATGCCCTTGCATGGGAGCACCTTGTTGCCGCCGGCATCGCCGATGCGCTGCTCGGTAACGACCGCGCGATTCTGTCGCGCTACGACGACTCCGTGGTACGCGTAGTCGACGGGGTCGTCATGCCCGTGCGCCGCGCACGCGGATATGCGCCGCAGCCGCTGTCGTTGCCGGCGCTCGACAACGCCACGCCCTGTGTGCTCGCCTGCGGGCCGCAGCAAAAAGCCACGATCGCACTCACGCGCGAGGACACCGACGGCCATGCGGCCTGTTTTGTGTCGCAGCATATCGGCGATGTCGAAAACGGCGCGACTTTCGATGCTTGGAGCGCCGCACGCACGCGTCTGGAAAGCCTCTTTGACCTGGCGCCTGCCGCCTTGGCATGCGACATGCATCCCAGTTATCTGTCGAGCCAATGGGCGCGCGAGCAGGCACGGGAGCACAATCTGCCGCTTATCGAAGTCCAGCACCATCATGCGCACATCGCGAGCGTCATGGCAGAGGCGATTGCCGCAGGCCGGCTTGCGCCCGATACACGCGTCCTCGGCATCGCCTTCGACGGCACGGGTGCCGGCACCGACGGCACCATATGGGGCGGTGAGTTTCTTGTCGCCCATCTCGCCGATTTTGAGCGCGTCGCGCATCTGCGCACCTGGGCGCTTCCCGGTGGCGCCGCATCCGTACACGATGCCCGCCGCAACGCCTTTGCCCTGCTCAGCGAGCTCGACCTGCTCGAGCACCCGGGAGCCGTGGGGCTCTTGAACAGCCTTGACGAGCAAACGCGCAGCATAACGGCAACGATGATCGAGCGCGGCATCAACAGTCCGCGCACCAGCAGTATGGGTCGCCTGTTTGATGCCGCAGCCGCGATTTTGGGCATTTGCGGCCAGGCAACCTACGAGGGCGAACCCGCCATCGAGCTCGAAGCCGCCGCTTGGCGTGCACTGGACGGCAAAATCGCCCGTTTTCCCGACGACAACGTCGGCTATTCCACATCTGGCCCATCGTGGCTGGACGGCCCCGATGTGCTGGACCAGAAAGCACTCTTTGAGGCACTTTTGGAGGGAATTGAAGCCGGAGCGCCCGCCGACAGGCTCGCACTCGACTTCCATGTCGCCGTCGCGCGCTCCTCGGCGCGCATCGCCACCGAAATCTGCGCGCGCGAGGGCATTGGCACCGTCGCGCTCTCGGGCGGCGTGTTCATGAACCGACTTCTGCTCCAGCTCCTCACCCGCGAGCTCAAATACGCGGGCCTTGCTGTCTTGGTCCCCCACACCGTACCCGTCAATGACGGCTGCATCGCCTACGGTCAGGCGGCGGTCGCAAGCGCTCGTCTTGCGCAGATTGCATCGCAGTAGCTCGCCCTCACACGCCGCTGTGCCCAGCCGTCTCACAGGTGTAACGCGTTTGCCCGCAAACCCCGCGAGCGCTACCATCAACTGATGGATTATTGAGCGCCTATCCAGCGCAAAGCGTCTAAAAGGGGAACAATATGTGCCTTGCCGTTCCCGGTAAAGTAGTCAAACGCGACGACGACCTCAAGGCCACCGTCGACATGATGGGCATCGAGCGCCCCGTGTCGCTACGACTCGTGCCGACGGCGCAGGTTGGCGACTATATTCTCGTACACGCCGGCTTTGGCATCCAGATTGTCGACGAGCAGGAAGCGCAGGAGACGCTCGAGCTCGTTAATGCCATGACCGAGCTGGTCGAAGAAGACCAACTGGTCAGCAACCCGGCCGAGGCATACTAGTGGCGGCCGGACAGCCGGCGCGCTCCGGTATCGACTTTTCGGCATTTCGCGATTCCAAGCTGGCCCGCGAGCTCATCGAACGCATCCATGAACTCGTCGGCGACCGCACCATCAACCTTATGGAAGTCTGCGGCACGCACACCGTGAGCATCGGCCGCTATGGCTTTCGCTCCATTATGCCGGCCGGGCTCAAGCTGCTGAGTGGCCCGGGGTGCCCCGTCTGCGTAACCGCCAACCGCGACATCGACCACGCGATCGCGCTCGCCAACATAGACGGCGCCATCATCACCACCTTTGGCGACATGATGCGCGTGCCCGGATCGTCCACCTCGCTCGCTGCGCAAAAGGCGGCAGGGCGCGACATCCGCATCGTCTATTCCCCGCTCGACGCGCTCGACATCGCCGAGCAAAGCCCCGATCGTCCGGTCATTTTTATGGGCGTGGGCTTTGAGACTACGACGCCCACCATCGCCGCCGCCATCTTGGAGGCCGAGGCACGCGGGCTTTTGAACTTTTCGGTCTATTGCGCCCACAAGACCACGCCGCCGGCGTTGCGCGCCATCGCCAACGACCCCGAGACCGCCATCGACGGCTTTATCCTGCCGGGCCACGTCGCCACCATCACGGGCTTGGCGCCCTTTAGCTTTTTGGTCGACGAGTTCAATACCCCGGGCGTGGTCACGGGATTTGAACCGGTCGATATCCTGCAGGGCATCTGCATGCTGGTCCAGATGGTTGTCGAGGGCAGGCCCGCGATCGACAACGCCTACCGCCGTGGCGTCAACGCAGACGGCAACCCCGTGGCGCGCCAGCTGGTCGAGCAGGTGTTTGAGCCATGCGGCACCACGTGGCGCGGGCTGGGGCCGATTGCCAACTCGGGCCTTTCTATCCGCCCCGAGTTCTCGCGCTTTGATGCCCGCGCTCGCTTTGACGTGCCCGTTGAGGCGACGGTCGAGCCGCGTGGATGCCGCTGCGGCGACGTGCTGCGCGGGGCCATTACGCCGAACAGCTGCCCGCTCTTTGGCCGCACCTGCACGCCCGAGCACCCCGTCGGACCGTGCATGGTGAGCTCCGAGGGCAGCTGCGCGGCGTACTACCGCTACCGTAACTAGCCTGGACGCACCCGCACACTGGCACCACCCACGATTGGAGTTTTGGATATGTCCCATAGCATCACCGACAGCACCGTCCTGTTGGGCCACGGCTCTGGCGGTCAGATGATGAAACGCATCATCGATGAGGTCTTTTTGGATGCCTTTGGGTCGCCCGAGCTGCTCGAGGGCAACGACGCCGGCGTCGCCGCGCTGCCCGCGAGCGGGCGCATCGCCATGTCGACCGACAGCTTTGTAGTCTCGCCGCAGTTCTTCCCCGGTGGCAACATCGGCCGCCTTGCCGTGTGCGGAACCGTCAACGACGTCGCGACCTCGGGCGCCAACGTGCGCTACCTGTCGTGCGGCTTTATCCTCGAAGAGGGCTATCCCATGGATAAGCTCCGCCAGATTGTGCAGACCATGGCCGAGACGGCGCGCGAGGCGGGCGTGTCCATAATCACGGGCGACACCAAGGTGGTCGAGCGCGGCGGGGCCGACGGCGTCTACATCAATACCGCCGGCGTGGGCGAGGTTCCCACGGGCGTGGCGCTCAGCGGCGCCAACTGCCAGCCCGGCGATGTCATCCTGGTGTCGGGTACGTTGGGCGACCACGGCATCGCCATCATGAGCCAGCGCGAGGGCCTGGCGTTTTCGAGCACGATCGAAAGCGACGCCGCGCCGCTCAACCACCTGATTGCCGACGTTTTGGCCGCAGCGCCCGGCACGCGTTGTTTTCGCGACCCCACGCGCGGTGGCCTGGCGTCCACACTCAACGAGTTTGCCCAGGCAAGCGGTGTTGCCATGGAGGTTGACGAGGATGCCGTGCCCGTGCGTCCCGACGTGCAGGCCGCCTGCGAGATGCTCGGCTACGATGTGCTGCAGGTGGCAAACGAGGGCAAGATGGTCGCCGTGGTGCCGGCCGAGCAAGCCGATGCCGCGCTGAGCGCCATGCGCGCCGCCCGCTACGGCGAGAATGCCGCCATCATCGGTCGCGTGCTGCCGCTTGCCGAGGGTGCCCGTCCCGCTGTGCGCGTGCGCACCGGCTGGGACTCGACCCGTATCCTCGACATGCTCGTGGGAGAGCAGCTGCCGAGAATTTGCTAGGGCGGAACCGCACGGTCGGCGCGATGCGGCTTGGTATCCCTGGAGATGTTCAGATTCCAAGCACGCCCAACGCGGAAGCCCAGTATTATGAGGTGCGTTTTAAATCCAATGACGGGAGCTTTCATGGCAGCAGCTTTTTCCCATGTGATCTTTGACCTGGACGGCACCATCCTCAACACGCTCGAGGACCTGGCGGCCGCCGGCAACCATACCTGCGAGACGCACGGCTGGCCCACGTTTGCCGTCGACGAGTACCGCTACAAGGTGGGAAACGGCATGCTCAAGCTGGTTGAGCGTTTTATGCCTGCCGAGTATGCGGGCGACAGCCGTATGTTTGAGCAGACGCTTGCCGAGTTTAGGGCTTACTACGGCGAGCACAAGGAGGTCCACACCGCCCCCTATGCCGGCACAATCGAGATGCTCGACCGCCTGCGCGCCGCAGGCGTTCAGCTTGCCGTGCTCACTAACAAGGACCACGTCTCGGCGGCTTCGCTTATCGAAAAGTATTTTGGTTCCAAGCGCTTTGCGCTGGTGCAGGGCCGTGTCGATGCGTTTCCGCCCAAGCCCGAAGCACCCGTCACGCTGCATGTGATGGAAGAGCTAGGCGCCGACCCGGCGACCACGCTCTACGTAGGCGATTCCAATGTCGATATCCTGACCGGCCACAACGCCGGCCTTAAGAGTGCGGGCGTCAGCTGGGGTTTCCGCGGCCGCGCAGAGCTGGAAGCCACCGGCGCCGACTACGTGGTGGACACCCAGGACGAGCTAGCGGCGCTGATTCTGGGCGAGTAACGAGCGACACTGCTTAACGCAGCTGCGACAATTCTTCCGCGCGGAAAGCGCATCCCGTTTTGGAGCTCCGGAATGGGATATGCTTTCCGTTTGAGGCGCATCAGGGAAACCGCATCCCGTTTCAGAGCAATATTCCGGGTCGCACTTTCCGCAACCCACCCCATCCGGAAAATGCGACCCACTATTCGGCCAAAAACCGGGTCGCATCTTCCCAAGCACTCGATGCAACGCTGGCACAAGGAGTGTCCCCAACTACCGGCAGAAAAGGAACGTCCCCAGCTGCCGCCTTCCCAATGACTACTTCAGCGATGGCAACGTCGCAGGTAAAAGTGCCACTTTAAGCCAACCAAGGGAACGACGTTGTTTTGGCAACGACAGACACTATGACCCAATCCGAGGGCACTAAAAAGATAGGAGCCCCCGCTCGTGA
>CALAMG010000002.1 GCA_937925715.1 uncultured Collinsella sp. | reverse complement strand
CCGTTTCCGAGGCCGACCTCAACCACCCGATGCTCAAGGACGTCGTCCCCATGGCTCCCAGGCGCACCCTCGTCACCGGCTGCAACGGCCAGCTGGGGCATGCGGTCCGCAAGCTCGCCGAGGAGCGCGGCGTCGCCAAGGACTTCGACTTCTGCGACATCGACACCTTCGATATGTCAGACCCGGACGCCTACACACAGTACGACTGGTCGCTCTACGGCACCGTGATCAACTGCGGCGCCTACACCGCCGTGGATAGGGCGGAGACCGCCGAGGGCCGCGCGACCGCCTGGAAGGCCAACGCGACGGGCCCGGCCCTGCTCGCCCGCACCTGCTCCGAGCACGGCATCACGCTCGTCCACGTGTCCAGCGACTACGTCTTCGACGGCACCGCGGAGGTGCACGACGAGGAGGAGCCCCTCAGCCCGCTGTCCGTCTACGGCCAGACCAAGGCGGCCGGCGACATCGCCGTGGCCGGGTGCCCGCGCCACTACATCATGCGCTCCAGCTGGGTCATCGGCGAGGGCCGCAACTTCGTCAAGACCATGAAGGGGCTGTCCGACCGCGTAGCCGACCCGGACGACAAGCTGGACCAGGTCACGGTCGTGGACGACCAGCTGGGCCGCCTGACCTTCACGCGCGACATGGCGCAGGCAATCTTCCATGTGCTGGGGAGCCGCGCCCCCTACGGCACCTACGACTGCACCGGCTCGGGCGCGGTCAAGTCCTGGGCGGACATCGCCCGCGCCGTCTTCGAGGCCGCCAACGGCAACGGCGACAGGGTCGTGCCGGTATCGACCGCCGACTACTACGCCGGCGCCGAGGGCCCCATCGCCCCGCGCCCGGTCCACTCCGCGCTCGACCTGTCCAGACTCGAGTCGGTCGGGTTCCACATGCCCGACTGGGAGGAAGAGCTGGGGGAGTACCTCAAGACGCTCTAGCCGCTATTAACTTTTCGAGAGTAAAAGCCGCCGCTTGTTAACGGCGGCTTTTCTTATGCCTGGCGTATAGCCCCGCTGCAACAAGGGCGGCGGCGGTCGCCAGACTCACTACAAGCCCCGCAAGGGCGCCCGGAGTCTTGTAGGTCATCACAATCCTATTCGCGCCTTTCTGCATGTTCAGGGACGACAGGCCCTTATCGGCGGCGGGCGTTAGTTCTGCGGCGGTTCCGTTTACCGTTACGTTCCAGCCCTCATCGTACGGAACGCTCAGCAGCAGGTTGCCGTCATCCTTGGCGGTATACTCGCCTTCGATCCTTCCGTCCTCAAAAACTGTCGGGATAAATTCGCTCGTCTTAAGCTCGTAAATAATCTGCTCGAAAACGTCCAGATTGAGGGCGTAAAAGACCGGCTCATTGTCTTGGGGCATGTCTGAATTGCCCTCTGCGACTCCGATTGACACCGTATGCTGGCTCGGGGCGTCCGATGCATCCGCAATCTGGCGGATATTATTGTCGAATCTCCAGGCCTCGTTTTCGATCGTTCGCTGGTCGATGGTAAGGGTGACGGGCCAATAACTGCCGGCGGTCGCATCTTTGTTGATGTAGAGATACCCGATTGAGCTTGCCGGTACGGTAACGCTCCATTGCTTTAAGTTATCGCTATTTTCCGTGCTCGTGGCCTCGATCTTGGTATAGAGCTTGACCTCGCGGCCTAGGATTTTGCTGTAGAGGTCGTTCTGCTTTTCGAAAGGGTTCTCGCTCTTCAACGTACTGTTTTGGATATCGCTTGAGGCTGCGACGCCAATGCTGAGCGCATAGGGGTTCTGGTACACCGCGCTTGTGGAGTCGGCCTGATTCGTCTTGGCCGAAACGTATCCCGCAGGCGCGTTCTCGGCGATGGCGTACTTTACTCCCAGTAGGGCATCGACGGCGAGAATGGGCTCGGCATAACGGGTCGAGAATTCGCCGACACTGCTGTATCCAAGGGAGTTGAGCAGTGCGATGGCCTGCGGGTTATTTGCGGATGAGTAGGACGACAGCTGGTTGTACCCAAGCGCTAAGCCCTCGTTGAGGGCGGCGCTATCGGCGCGCGTGGTCGTTCGATCGATGCGGTAGAATGACGCAGAATCTTGGTCTTGAATGGCTGTGATCGTGTTGGTTGCGGTGGTCACATAGGTACAGTTGGCATCTTCGGAATAGCCTGCGTACAGTTGGTTCCACATCACATGGGCGTTGATAAACAACTCAATTGCGGTGATTGTCAGAATTGGTAATACGACGGCGGGTCGATAGACATGACAAAATTTGGGCTGGCCCTCGAACACCTGCAACGAATAGCCTGCGGCCCACATCGTAAAGAAGCCCAGCAAAAAGGCTGTGCGCGAATAGAACCCGTTGGGAACGCGCATGCCGCACCAGATGTACTCGAGCGGGCTCAAAACGGAGCTAGCGATCAGGACGGCTGTGACGACGAACGTTGCGATGCGTATCTTGGCCGAAACCTTGCGGTTAAACAGTAGGCTTATTGCAAGTAACATCATGATTACGCCGCAATAGAACTGCGGCGTGTTCCCGTTATTCACCCACATGCCGGGGATGAAGCCCCTGATGAGCGATTTGAGGCCTGTTTTAAGCAAAGGGCCAAGTGCCAGCACGGGGCCGCCTTTTGCCATGGCAAGGATGGTCGGCAAAAAGGTCCAGGCGGACAGGAGCAGCCCAAGCATCATAGCCCCTGCAAATCGTAGGGCCCGGTCGAGCGTGAGCATCCAGCTAAATCCTTCTGCAGCGACGTAATCGACAAACTCAACCAATACGAAGATGCAGAGGAATAGGATGCTGATATAGGCCGTATACCACCAGAACATGACATTGAGGGCAATCGCAATAACGAGGCGTATCATTTTTTGTTCCCGAATGAGCTCGTAGCATCCGAAAGCGCAGATGGGCAGTAGGATAAGACAATCAATCCAGAGCGGATTACACAAATTACTTATGGTCCAACTGCAAAACGTAAATGATAGGGAAAGTAGGAATGCTGCGGGCTTGGGTAGACCAAAACGCCTTTGTAGGAACCAAGCGCTGCTGATGTGGATGCAGCCCAGTTTGAGCGCGGTTATGGCAAATACGAAGAGCGTCAGCTTGTCTGCAGGAAACAGCACGCAGAGCAGGTTGAAGGGGCTGGCGAGGTAGTAGCTATAGAGCCCCCATGTGTTCATGCCGAGTCCCTGCGAGAAGGAATAGCGAAGGTTTGCCTCGCCTAAAAGGACGCGGCGAAACCACGCGAAGAAGTCGATGTATTGGTATTTGAGATCGTTGGTGAGAAACGAGTTGTCGCCAAGGGGGTAGACATGCCCCGCCGCTGCAAGTGCGACAAAGAGTGCGACGGAAAACGTGAAGCAGGCGGCGTAGAACGCCACATTCTTGAGCGTGCTGTTATTGGGCTGTGTCATCAGATTCCTCGTTGGACTCTCGGATGATATAGATGGGGCGGCGCTTGGCCTCCAAGTAGGTTTTTGCCAGGTACTCGCCAATGATTCCCAGACACAGGAGCTGCATACCGCCAAACAGCGTAATGAGGCAGGCAAGGGAGGGCCATCCGCCTACGGGGTCGCCCCAAACAAGCGTTTTGACCAGGATGACGATAAATCCTAGGATGGCGATGAGGCAGAAGACGATACCCGTGAGGGCGGCGAGGGAGAGTGGCGCCGTGGAAAACGCGACGATGCCGTCGATGGAATAGAGGAGCAGCGACCAAAAGCTCCGTTTGGTCTCGCCGGCCACGCGGTTGACGTTTACGTAGGGGAGCCATTTGGTCTTGAAGCCGACCCAGCCGTAAATGCCCTTGGAGAATCGGTTGTATTCGCCCATGGAGATGATGGCGTTGACCATAGGTCGCTTCATGAGCCTAAAATCGCGTGCTCCGTCGACGATGTCGGCCTTGGAAATGCGGTTGATGATCTTGTAGAACATACGGGCACAGAAAGACCTGATGGGAGGCTCGCCTTCGCGGGTGGTCCTGCGTGTGGCGACGTTATCGTAGTTTTCGGTCTGCAAGATCTCGTACATCTGCGGCAGGAGCGAGGGCGGGTCCTGCATGTCGGCATCCATGGTGGCGACATAGTCGCCCTTTGCGTGCTGGAGTCCGGCGAATAGTGCCGCCTCCTTGCCAAAGTTGCGCGAGAAAGAGTGCCAGCGGATGGCGTATGGATGCGCCGCCGCGGCTTCTGCTTTCATGACGGCGAGCGTTTTGTCTGCCGAGCCATCGTCGATGAGGACGGCTTCAAAGGAGATCTCGGGGTCTTGCTGGGTCATGATGCGAACGTCGCCATCGAGCTCTTTGAGAAAGATCGGAAGTGATTCCTGCTCGTTGTAGCACGGCACGACGATGGAGATGAGCGGCATGGTGGTTTACCTCTCGCTTGGCTTGGAAGTAGGGTGGCCGGGCTGGTCGTCGTAGGCGTATTTGCTGTACACGTTTACCTCCCACTGCTTTTTTTCGACCTTTGCCACGGAATCGAGGATGAAGCCGGTCGCAAGGCTCAGACCGCACAGGAACATAAACGACGCGGCGAGCATGGCGGTGGGGAAGCGCGGAACGAGGCCGGTCTGGAAATACTCGACAACGATGGGCATGCCCAAGGCGAAGCCGATCACCGCAAACAGAAGCGCGACGAGGCTGAAGAACTTCAGCGGGCGGTAGTCCTTGAACAGCGTGCCGATCATCGCAACGACTTTAATGCCGTCGCTTACGGTATTGAGCTTGGACTCGGAACCTTCCGGACGGTCGCGGTACTCGATGGGCACATCTTTGATGCGCCAGCGGTGGTCGACGGCGTGGATCGAGAGCTCGGTTTCGATCTGGAAGCCCTCGGAAAGCACAGGGAAGGTTTTAACGAACGGGCGGCTCATGGCACGGTAGCCGGTCATGACGTCATCGAAGCTGTAGCCATAGATCCACTTGATCATGGCGCGGACCAGATTGTTGCCAAAGCCGTGGAAGGCACGCTTGTTCTCCTCGGCATAGGTGCCGTTGGAAAGGCGGTCGCCTACGGTCATATCGGCCGTGCCGTTGAGGATAGGCTCGCAGAGGGCTTTGGCCGCCTCGGCGGGGTAGGTGTCGTCTCCGTCGACCATCAGGTAGCAATCGGCGTCGATGTCGCGAAACATCTGGCGGCACACGTTGCCCTTTCCCTGACGCGGCTCAAAACGCACCGTGGCGCCGTGCTCTGCCGCGATGTGTGAGGTGTCGTCCGACGAGTTGTTGTCATATACGTAGACCGTCGCTTGAGGAAGCTCGCGATGAAAGTCGTCGACGACCTTACCGATTGTGAGCGCTTCGTTGTAGCAGGGGATGATGACGGCGATGGATTCAGAATTCACTCAATGCTCCTTACACATTCAATCCTTGAAAGTATAGCCGTTTGGACTTGTCATCCTTAGATGTGGGTTAGTTCTCCAGTTTTGTTGCGCGAATCGTTTGCAGGGCCGTCGGGTCTATACTGTTCGTTTGTCAACGATTACGAGTAAAGGAGTTGCATCCGTGTCGGATCAGACAAAGCAACAAGAAACTCGCAGTCTGCCTGCGACGTTTGCTAAGAACGAATTTGAGAAGGACGCGTTTATCCTTCGTCAGCTGGTTACCAAGGATTTTAAGATCAAGTATCGCCGTAGCGTTCTGGGCGTCGCATGGTCGGTGCTCAATCCGTTGCTGATGATGATTGTCATGGCCATCGTGTTCTCGACGATTTTTGCCCAGGGCCGCAATGGCTCGATTACGCCCGAGATGTACCCGCTGTATTTGATCGTGGGTAACGTCACCTTTGCCGTCATGTCCGAGTCTACGAACCAGGCTCTGACGTCGATCGTGGGTGCTGCCCCGCTGCTCAAGAAGGTTAAGGTGCACCGCTGGGTCTTCCCGGTGCAGAAGGTGCTCTTCTCGCTGGTTAACTTTGCCTTCTCGCTGGTCGCCGTTGCCATCGTTATGCTGTGGTTCCACGTTATGCCTTCTTGGCACCTGATTCTGCTGCCGGTCTGCTTACTGCTGCTTATGTGCTTCTGCATGGGCCTGGGCATGATGCTCTCCGCCCTCACGGTTTTCTTCCGCGATGTCATGCATCTGTGGAGCGTCGTCATTACGGCTTGGACCTACATTACGCCCATCTTCTGGACGACCGACTTCGTTGCGCAAATGCCGCATCTCGTGCGCATTCTGGTCTATGCGAACCCCATGTATAACTACCTGCAGTTTATGCGTGATATCTTCCTGTTCCAGACTACGCCCTCGCTTATGACGTTTGGTATGTGCGTCGCTTGGGCGGTTCTTGCGCTTGTTATTGGCTACACCGTGTTCCATAAGTCCGAGCGCAAGTTCATCCTCTACATCTAAGGAGTGCTGTGATGACTGAATCTGTTGTTGATTACAGCGAGCAGCCTCTGGCTGTCGAGGTCGACGACGTCACCATGATCTTTAACATGGCGTCCGAGTCGCTGACCAACCTCAAGGAGTACTTCATCAAGCTTGCCAAGCACGAGCTGTTCTTTGAGGAGTTTAGGGCGCTTAAGCACATCTCGTTCGATATTCATCGCGGCGAGGTCGTGGGTCTGGTCGGCACCAATGGCTCCGGCAAGTCTACGATGCTCAAGATTATCGCTGGCGTGCTTGAGCCTAGCGAGGGCAGCGTTAAGGTGCACGGCAATATCGCACCGTTGATTGAGCTTGGTGCCGGCTTTGACCCCGAGCTGACTGCCCGTGAGAACATATATCTGAACGGCGCCCTGCTTGGCTATACCAAGGAGTTCATCGACGCCAACTTTGACGGCATTATCGAGTTCGCTGAGCTGCAGAACTTTGTCGATATGCCGCTTAAGAACTTCTCCTCGGGCATGGTCGCGCGTATCGCCTTTGCAATCGCGACGATTACCGAGCCCGATATTCTGATCGTTGACGAGACGCTGTCCGTCGGTGATGTGTTCTTCCAGCAAAAGTGTGAGGCCCGCATCCAGCACTTTATCCAGAGCGGCGACGTGACGGTTCTGTTCGTTTCGCACTCTATGGAGCAGGTTGAGCGCATCTGCCAGCGTGCCGTTTGGATTGAGAAGGGTGACCTTCGCATGGACGGCCCGGTCGATGAGGTCTGCAAGGCGTACCGCGAGCAGTTCAACTAGGTTATAATTACTTGCGCCTGACAGGCTTGTGCTTGCTTGGGCGTGCGGTTATTTGCTCCATTAGCTCAGTTGGATAGAGCAGGGGACTTCTAATCCCAAGGTCGACGGTTCGAATCCGCCATGGAGCACCATCGTTTATTAAGCCCAGACCGCTTGGTGGTCTGGGCTTTTTTCATCTTGTGTGTTGCTGGAGCCGAGCGCGAGCAAGCCGCTGCTGTTTGTTGGGGTTGGCATTTTACTTTTCGAGATGCTCTTTCAGCAGCTCCAACGCGTGGGCGTAGCCTTGCAGGCCCTCGCCGGTGATGGTGGCGAAGCAAGCTAGGCGTGCATAGCTCACCTGGCGGAAGTCTTCGCGCGTCTCTACGGCGCTGATGTGCACCTCGACGGCAGGGATGGCAACGGCCTTGAGGGCGTCGAGGATCGCCACGCTCGTATGCGTGTAGGCAGCCGGGTTGATGACGATGCCGTCGACCTTGCCGTAGGCCTCCTGGATCTTGTCGATGATGTTGCCCTCGTGGTTGGACTGGAAGACCTCGACCTCGTCGAAGCCCTGCGCGGCACCTGCCTCCTGGCAGATCTGGACCAGGCGGTCGTAGTTGTCGCTGCCATAGATGCCCGGCTCGCGAATGCCGAGCATGTTGAGGTTGGGGCCATTGATGACGAGTGCTTTCATGGTTGCTTCCTTTGCGGTTGGAAAGCCACCACAAAGGTGCCTGTCCCCTTTGTGGTGGTTTTGGTTAGAGAGCGGGTGGGAGGGTGTCGAGGAGGGCTTGGGCGGTGTTGGCGGCGCAGTCGCGTGAGTCGATGATGTGGTCGGCCCAGGCGCGGTAGCGGGGCATGCGCTGTTCAGCCAGCTTATCGATGCCGTCGCGGGCGGTGATGGGACGGCCCTTGTGGGCGAGTTCGTCGAGCTTGCGGTTGAGCATCACAATCTGGCTGTTCTGGTGCAGCAGCGGGTAGTTCTCGTCACGCGTGACCGCGCCGCCGCCGGTGGAGAGCACCAGGCCGCTGCGCTTGGAGATGTCGGACAGCGCCGCCGTCTCCTGCTCGCGGAAGGCCGCCTCGCCGCGCTCGACGATATAGTCGGCACAGGGCATGCCCAGACGCTCCTCGAGGGCGCGGTCCAGATCGATGTGCTCGCGACCCGTGCGCAGGGCAATCTGCTCACCCACGCGGGTTTTGCCCGAGCCCGGCATGCCGATCAGCGCGATGTTCTGTTCGCGGCGTGACAGGCGCTCCGTTACGTCCAGGATCCTCTCGCGCGGGGTGACTTGGCCGGTGTAGCGCTCGACAGCCTGTGCCGCCTGGGCAACAAGCATAAGCAGGCCGCCGATGCGGGGGATGCCGCGGCGCTCGGCCTCGAGCATCAGGCTCGTGCGGGCGGGGTTGTAGACAATGTCGATGACGCCCTCGAGCGCATCGAGGCCTTCGAGCGTGCAAGGCGCGTCGGGGCAATGGGGGAACATGCCGGCGGGCGTGCAGTTGACGAGTAGGGAGGCGTCGGACTGCTGCGCGATATTGTCGTAGTTGACCTCGCTCGTGCGACCCACGGGTACGACGATGGCGCCCATGTCTCCCAGCACCATACTTGCCGTGGTGCCGGCGCCGCCGGTGGCACCGAGCACGAGGGCCTTCTTGCCGGCAACCTCAACGCCCAACTCCTCGACCAGGCACTGGAAACCGAAGTAGTCAGTATTATCGCCGTGCAGGCGGCCGTCGGGCAGGCGCGTGATGGTGTTGACGTTGCCCATGCGCTCGGCGAGCGGGCTCAGCTCGTCCAGGTATTCCATGACGGCGCGCTTGTAGGGGATGGTCACGTTGGTGCCCTCCCATTCGTCGCCCGTCATAAAAGCCTCAAGATCCTCGGGCTCGCGCTCAAAACGCACGTACTCAAGCCCCGCCAGCTCCTTGTAGATGGTCGGGGTGTAGCTGTGGCCCAGCACGCGGCCCAGCACGCCGTAGGGGCGGGTTGCGGCGGTATCGGTCATCTAGAGCACCTCCGTGTAGCTGCCAAAGTAGGTGAAGCTCTCGCATACGTCGTCGATCGAATCGAGCAGGTCGTCGAGGGCCTTGCTGCCAAAGGGACAGTCCAGATCGAAGTAGAACATAAACTCAAAGTCGCGCCCGGGGATGGGGCGGCTCTCGAGCTTGATAAGGTTGATGTTGAGCGCATAGAAGCGCTCGAGCACGCGATAGAGGGCGCCGGGCTCGTTGGCCGTGGTGATCATGAGCGAGGTGCGGTTGGCGCCGGGGTAGACGCGTGGCTCGCGGCTGATGACGACAAAGCGCGTGTAGTTGTTGTCCGAGTCCTGAATGTTGGGCTCCAGCACCTCCAGGCCGTAGAGCGCCGCGCAGCTGCGCGAGGCGATGGCGGCGACGTCGGTGCGCTCGGAGTTGGCGACCATCTCGGCCGACATAGCCGTGTTGGGATACTTGGTGGCGTGCAGATCGTGCGCCTCGATAAAGCCGGCGCATTGCGCGATGGCCTGGCCATGGCTGTAGACCTCGCGCACGTCTGCGAGCTTGGTGCCGGGCTTGGCGAGCAGGTTATGGTCGATCTTGAGGCGCAGCGAGCGCACAATGTGGAAGTCGAACTGCGCGAGCAGGTCGTAGACCGCGTTGACCGAGCCTGCGGTGGAGTTTTCGATGGGCAGTACGCCAAACTCGCAGAAGCCGTCGCGCACAGCGCGCATGACCCCCTCGAAGGTATCGAAGAACGCGATATCGGGCACGTCGAAGAGCTTGCACGCGGCGATCTGGCTGTAGGCACCTTCAACTCCCTGGCAGGCGACGCTGGCAGTCTGGGGGAAGGGCGTGTCGAAGGCACGGGCAGTGGTGTGGGCCTTTTGCGAGACCGTGATGCCCTTGAGCTCGTTGATATAGCGCTGCTGCTCGGCCTTGCTCATGCTCATGAGGAGGCGGAACAGCGTGATGGTCTGCGCCTCGTAGCGCTCGGGTGCGCGGCCGGCAAGGTTGCTGAGCTTGGAGCGCTCGCGGGCGGGGTCGAAGACGGCCTTGCCCATCTCGATTTTTGATTTGGCGACCTCGGTGGCAATGTCCATGCGTTCGACAAAACTGTTGAGGAGCGTGGTGTCGATGCCATCGATGGTCTGGCGAATGTCAGCAAGGTCCATAGGGACCCCTTTCACTGGGTGGGTGTGGGGGCCGGAGTTGGCCCCCGGAGATTTTTAGCGCTGGGCGGCGTCCTCGAGGAGGGCGTCCCAAATCGCGAGGGCGGCGGCTGCCTCGGCTACGGGGACAGCGCGCGGGACGATGCAGGGATCGTGGCGGCCGTGGACCGAGAGCTCGGCATTTTCCATAGCGTCCATGTCCACCGTCTGCTGCTCGCGGCCAATGGAGGGCGTGGGCTTTACGGCCATGCGCCACATGACGGGCGCGCCGGTTGAAATGCCGCCCAGGATGCCGCCGGCGTTGTTGGACTCGACCTCGATCTGGCCGGTCTCGGTGTCGATGCGATACGGATCGTTGTTCTCGCTGCCGCGCATGGCGGCGACGGCAAAGCCCATGCCAAACTCCACGCCCTTCACGGCGGGAATCCCAAACGCGATCTGTGCGATGCGGTTCTCGATGCCGTCGAACATGGGGTCGCCGATGCCCGCGGGCAGGCCGTAGATACCGCACTCCACGATGCCGCCGATGCTGTCGAGCTCGTTGCACGCGGCAAAGATCTCCTCGCGCATGCGACCGGCAGCTGCGGCGTCAATGCACGGCAGGTCGTTGGTAAGGATCGCCTTGTGGTCGGCTTCGCGATAGACCATGTCGTCCATGGGCAGATCGGAGATGCCGCCGATCTGCGCTACGTGCGCCATCACGTTAATGCCGCGGGCCTCGAGCGCCTGCAGCGCGATGCCGCCCGCGATGCACAGGGGCGCTGTCAGGCGGCCGGAGAAGTGTCCGCCGCCGGCGACGTCGTGCATGTTGTGGTACTTCACGCGTGCCGGGAAATCCGCATGGCCCGGGCGGGGCTTGCGGCGTAGCTCGGAGTAGTCCTTGGAGCGCGTGTTGGTGTTCTCGATGATCGCGGCGATAGGCGCGCCCGTGGTGTGTCCATCAACTATGCCGGCGATAATGTGGGCGGCGTCGGCCTCGCGGCGCTTGGTCGCGGTCTCGTCACGGCCGGGGGCGCGACGGTCCAAAAAGGCCTGCAGCTGCTCCAGGTCAACGGCGATACCTGCCGGAATGCCATCGAGCGAGCAGCCGATAGCGGGGGAGTGCGACTGGCCGAAGATGCTTACGTGCAAGACGTTGCCAAAGGTCGAGGACATGCTATTCCTCCTCGAGCGTGACCTTGCCGCCCAACAGGCGGTAGTGGTCGAAGAAATCGGGATAGGACTTGTTGACGGCCTCGGCGCCGTGGATCACGACCTCGCCGGTGGCGCGACTCGCGGCGATGGCGGCCATCATGGCGATGCGATGGTCGTTGTGCGAATCGACCTCGCCGCCGGTAAGGGCATCGACGCCCTTGATGATGAGGTCGTCACCGGCGATGCGCACCTGCGCGCCCAGCGCGGTGAGCTCGCGGGTGGTGGTGACCAGACGGTCAGATTCCTTGATGCGCAGGCGCGCGCAGTCACGGATGAACGTGCGGCCCTGAGCCAGCGATGCTACGGCCGAGATAACGGGTACCAGGTCCGGAATGTCGTGGGCGCTCATCTCAAAGCCGGCGAGCTTGTCGGACTGGACGGTGGCGGCGTTCGTGGAGCGCACGATGCGGGCGCCAAAGCGCGAAAGCGCGGCGAGCACGTTGCGGTCGCCCTGTGCAGAGCTCAGCGACACGCCCTCGACGGTGATGGGGTCGGTGCCGATGGCGCCGGCGCACAGCCAAAAGGCGGCGTTGGACCAGTCGCCCTCGACAGCTACGCTGCCGGGCGTGCGGTACGAGCCGCTGTTCACGCGGAAGTTCGTGACCTCGGGCTGGCCGTCCTTGGCCGGAATACGTTCGACGTTGACCTCGACGCCAAAGGCCTTCATGGCCTGGATCGTCAGGTTGATATAGGGGCGGCTCTCGATGAGGCCGGTCACCTGCACGCAGGAGGGCTGGGCCAGCAACGGGGCTGCCAGCAGCAGGCCGGAGATATACTGCGAGCTCACGTTGCCCGGAAGCACAAAAGTGCCCGGGCGCATGCGGCCGCTTGTCTTAAGCGGGAAGCCGCCCAGACCCTGCAGGTCGCAGCCGGCGGCAATGATCTCGTCGGAGAGCGGAGAGAGGGGGCGTGCGCCCAGGCGGCCCTGGCCCACAAAGGTGGCCTCTGCCCCCAGCGCGCAGGCGACAGGCAGCATAAAGCGCAGCGTGGAGCCACTCTCACCGCAGTCGAGTGTGCCGCCGGCAAGGGCCTTGAGCAGGCCGAACTCAACGCTCTTCATGGTGGGGTGGACCTGGAAGCCGTCCTCGACGGTCTCGATGCGGGCACCGAGCGCCGTGAGGCAGCGTACCGTGGCCTCGATATCGGCGCAGGTCGTGTTGCAGGTAACGTGCGTCTCACCGTTGGCAAGCGCGGCGCAGATGATGAGGCGATGCGCCATCGATTTGGACGCGATGGCGGGAACGGTGCCCTTGAGCGGGGACGGGGTGATGCGGGCTAACATGCGGAAACGTCTCCCTTCTGGCCGAGGCCCTCGGCAATCAAATCGTGGAAGGTGGAAAGCGGCGTGCGGTCGATGCTACAACGGCCTATGTCATGCGGAATTACCAAGTCGATGGTGTCGCCCGTGCGCTTTTTGTCGTGGAGCGCCTCGGCAAAGACGGCATCGGCATCTAGGTCGCAGCGGGTCTTGAGGCCGTGGCGGGCGCAGAGCTCCTCGATGCGGCCGGGCAGCTCGGCGTCGCAAACGCCATGCAGGGCCGCGGCGCGCGTGATGATGCCCATGCCAATCGACACGCAGTTGCCGTGGCCGAGCTCAAAGTGCTCGCAGGCCTCGACGGCATGCCCGGCGCTGTGGCCAAAGTTGAGGAGCTTGCGCTGATTGGTTTCGCGCTCGTCGGCAACGACCACGGCGCGCTTGATGTCGATATTGCGGGCGATGATGAGTGCCACACGGGCCACGTCGCGGTTCAGCAGCTCAAGCGTGAGCGGGGTCTTCTCCAGCTCGGCGAAGAGCTCGGGGTCGGCGATCACGGCGTGCTTGACGACCTCGCCGCAGCCGTCGGCGAACTGCTCGGGCGTGAGGGTGGCAAGGCATCCCACGTCGGCGATGACCACGCTCGGCTGCCAAAAGGCGCCGGCCAGGTTCTTGCCGGCTGCCAGGTCGATGGCCGTCTTGCCGCCGACCGACGAATCCACCATGGCGAGCAGGCTCGTCGGGATCTGCACAAACTTGCAGCCGCGCATGTAGGTGGCGGCCACAAAGCCCGCCACGTCGCCCACGACGCCGCCGCCGAGCGCCACGATCACGTCGGAGCGCGAAAGCTCGTGCTCGGCCACAAACTCCAAAATGGCAACGTAGGTCTCGGCACGCTTGTGCGCCTCGCCGGCCTCGAAGGTGCAGATGCTCACCTCGTAGCCTGCGGACTCGAGGCTCTGCTTAACGGGCATCTGGTAGAGGGGGCCTACGTTGGTGTCCGTCACGATGACGGCGCGCGAGCCGCCGGCGGTGGCTCGAACGAGCGGGCCGGCCTCTTCCAGCAAAAACGTGCCCACATGCACCTGGTAGGGGCGTGCGGTGTCGATATCGATGGTAATCGCCATAAGCTTCGGTCCTTTCGACCTGGCGTGATGGGTGGTCTAGTGGGAGGCCTCGTCGTCGAGTGCGCGCTTGATGCGGTCGCCCTCGGCAAGGAGATTCTCCAGATAGCGCTGGTCGCGGTCCTTAAGGGCGCGGCTGTAGGCGCCGAGCGATTCGATCAGATGGTCGATCTCGAAGGCGAGCGCATCGGCGTCGTCGATCATGAGTTCGGACCACATCTGCGGATTGAGGTGCGCCACGCGGGTGAGGTCGCGGTAGCTGCCGGCCGAAAAGCCGTGGTGGACCTGAGCGGTCGGGCTCTTAACATAGGCGTTGGAGACGACGTGCGCGAGCTGGCTCGTAAAGGCGATGACGCGGTCGTGCTCGGCGGCGCTCGTTACGCTGAACTTGCCAAAGCCCAAGGGGCGCACCATCTCGCGCACCTGGCCCAAAAGCTCCAGCTTAAGTGCGTCGTCCACTGCAGGCGGTACAAGCACGAGCGGTGCGCTCTGGAACAGGTCGGCGCGGGAATGCGCGTAGCCCGAGAACTGCGTGCCCGCCATAGGGTGCGCGCCCACAAAGTAAAAACCGTGCTCGCGGGCAAGCTCAAAGGCGCGCTCGCACACGATGCCCTTGACGCCCACGGTGTCGATCACCACGGGGCCCATGATGGCCTCGGTGTCGGTGGCGTCGGCGAGTGCCCGGGCGTGCGCCTCGAGCCACTCGATGCAGGCCTCGGGGTAGCATGCCAGGACGATGATGTCGCACTCGCCGAGTGTCTCGTCGTTGAGCTCGCCGGCAACGGTGCCCATGCTGGCGGCCGTCATGACATCGTCATCGGGGTCCCAGGCCAGCACGCGGACGCCCGCCTGCGCATAGCCGCGGGCAAAGCTGCCACCGATGAGGCCCAGGCCCACGATGCCGGCGCACTTGGGTCCGCCCTGGTTAACGCGTGCGTTTCTCACCGTACCCATGGGCTATTCCTGAACGGTCTCTTGGCAGACGACCTCGCGGATGGCGCGGATGCGGCGCATGGTGTCGTCGAACTGGTCGGGGGTGAGGGCCTGAGCGCCGTCGGACCAAGCGTGGCTCGGGTCGTCGTGGACCTCGATCTCCAGACCGTTGGCGCCGCAGGCGGTCGCGGCGAGCGCCATGGGCTCAACATAGCGGGTGTAACCGGTGGCGTGGCTGGGGTCGGCGACGACGGGCAGGTGCGACAGGTGATGCAGCACCGGCACGGCGTTGAGGTCGAAGGTGTTGCGGGTGCGGGTCTCGAAGGTGCGGATGCCGCGCTCGCACAGGATGACGTTGTCGTTGCCCTCGCTCATGATGTACTCGGCTGCCATAAGCAGCTCGTCGACGGTGCCGGACATGCCGCGCTTGAGCAGGATCGGGGTCTGCGTCTTGCCGACCTCCTTGAGCAGGGGGAAGTTCTGGGCGTTGCGGGCGCCGATCTGCATGACGTCGATCTTCTTGTCGAGGAAGACCTGCACGTCGCGCGGGTCCATGATCTCGGTGACGATCGGCATGTCGAGCTCGGCGGATGCCTCACACAGCAGGTCCAGGCCGGCGGGACCCATGCCCTGGTAGGCGTACGGGGAGGTGCGGGGCTTGTAGGCGCCGCCGCGCAGCATCGTGGCGCCGGCGGCCTTCACGCGGCGGGCGATGCGGATGAGGTTCTCGCCCTCGACGGAGCACGGGCCGGCGATGACCTGGAACTGGTCGCCGCCGATCTTGACGCCGTGGCCGCAGTCGATGATGGAGTCCTCGGGGTGGAACTTGCGGTTGGCGCGCTTGAACGGCTCGGAGACGCGCTGCACGCGCTCGACGACGTCCATGGACTCGAGCAGGAACGGGTCGATCTTGGTCGTGTCGCCCACCAGGCCGATGATGGTCTCGTTCTCACCGCGCGAGACGTCGGTCTTGAGTCCCTTTTTCTCGATCCAGCTGACGATGTGGCCGACGGCCTCGTCGCTGGCGCTCTGCTTTAAAATCGCAATCATGGTGTGCCTCTCACCTCGATAGATAGCCCTTGCAAAAACGGCTCGCATCGCGAGCCGTTATATATGTGCATGAGAGTTTATACTATCTGACTCGCTTTTGCCGCCTAAAGCGCGCCGTCGCGGCGCGTCTCCCACGTAATTGCAAAGCTTTTTCTATTATTTTGTTAGCCCGCGGCGCACTTGGGTATAATGCCTACCGTTCGCCCTATTAGCTCAGGGGATTAGAGCGTCTGCCTCCGGAGCAGAAGGCCGTTGGTTCGAATCCAACATGGGGCACCATCGAACGTAAGACCGTCCGAACCTCGCATGGTCCGGGCGGTTTTCTTATACCGACGCGACATGATGGGACGTGGTATGGCAGCAACGGATATCGAGCGCGGACTCTCGACCGCCGAGGTCGAGGAGCGCATCGCCGCCGGTAAGATCAACCGCAACATGGAGCTCAAGACCAAGTCGGTCAAAGAGCTCATCATCGAGAACCTCTGCACGCTGTTTAACTTGATCAACGTGGTCTTGGCGATTTTGGTGTTGCTGACCGGTTCGTTTAAGAACCTGACGTTTCTGTTCGTGGTGTTCTTGAACACGGCAATTGGCGTCATTCAGTCCATGCGTTCCAAGCGGATGGTCGACAAGCTTACGCTGCTCACCTCTAAGAAGGCCATCGCGGTGCGCGATGGCGCCGAGGTGGAGCTCGACCTGGACCAGATCGTGCTCGACGATATCATTCGCCTGGGGCGCGGTGACCAGATTCCCGCCGACGCCGTGGTGGTGTCGGGCGAGGCGCTCGTCAACGAGAGTCTGCTGACGGGCGAGAGCGATCTTATCAAAAAGCAGCCCGGCTCCGAGCTCATGAGCGGCAGCTTTATCGACTCAGGCCTGCTGCGCGCCCGCGTGATCCATGTCGGCGCCGATAACTACGTGGCAAAGATCAACAACGAGGCCAAGTACGTCAAAAAGGTCAATTCCGAGATCATGAACGCGTTGAATGCCATCGTGCGGTTCGCGAGCATTATCATGATTCCGCTTGGTCTGGCGCTCTTTGCTTCGAGTGTGAGCGAGCTGTGGGATGCCGCGGGAACCCCGGGCGATAGCGCGCTTTCTTGGTGTTTCTCCGAGCTGCTGGCCGGCCGTGTGCCTTCTTCGGCGCTGCTGTCCACGGTTGGTGCCCTGCTGGGCATGATTCCGCAGGGCCTGGTGCTGCTGACCTCGTCGGTGCTCGCGATCGCCACGGTGCGCCTGGCGCGTCGCAAGGTGCTGGCACAGCAGCTCTACTGCATCGAGACGCTCGCGCGCGTCGACGTTTTGTGCCTGGACAAGACGGGCACCATCACCTCGGGCCGTATGGAGGTCGAGGGCACCTACCCGCTGCCTGTTGAGGGTGTTGGCTTTGGCGCGGACTCGGATGAGGCGGCTGTCCCCGTCGAGACCACGGTGCTCGATTTTGCGCTCGCCAATGTGGCGCATGCGACCTCGGCAGATGCCAACGAGACCTGCCAGGCGCTACTTAACTACTACGCTGATCGTCCGGTCGAGGTGTCCGAGCCGCTGTCGGTCATTCCGTTCTCGTCGTCCAAAAAGTGGAGCGGTGCGTCGTTTGCGCAGGGCTCCTATGTGATGGGCGCCGCGCAGTTTGTGCTCTCTGACCGCGCATTTGCGCAGGTCGAGAATCGTGTGGCCGAGCTCGCCGATACCTGCCGTGTGCTCGTGGTGGCGCGCGTGGACGGCTTTTCGCCCGATGGCGATATGGTGGGCGAGGCCGAGCCCGTGGGTTTTGTGACTATTCGTGACGAGATTCGTACCTCGGCGGCCGAGACTATCGGCTACTTTAACGAGCAGGGCGTGACCCTCAACGTGATCAGCGGCGACGACCCGCGTACGGTGTCGTCAATCGCGCGCGTGGTGGGTGTGCCGGGCGCCGACGCTTACGTGGACGCCACGACCCTCGATACGCCTGCCAAGCTCGATGCGGCGGTGGACCGCTATCACGTCTTTGGGCGTGTGACGCCGCAGCAGAAGCGCGAGCTCGTACAGGCGCTCAAACGCCGCGGGCACACCGTGGCCATGACGGGCGACGGCGTCAACGACGTGCTGGCGCTCAAGGAGGCCGACTGCTCCGTGGCGATGGCTGCCGGCTCCGATGCAGCGCGCAACGTGGCCGAGATCGTACTCGTCGACAACGATTTTGCCTCGATGCCCGCCGTGGTGGCCGAGGGCCGTCGCTCCATCAACAACCTGCAGCGTTCGGCCTCACTGTTCCTGACCAAGACGCTGTTCTCGATGGGCCTGGCGGCGCTGTGTATCGCGCTGCCGCCGTACCCCTTCGAGCCCATCCAGATGACGCTCATTAACTTCTTCTGCATCGGCGCGCCGGGCTTTGTGTTGGGCCTGGAGCCCAACAATGCTCGTGTGAAGGGTGCGTTTTTGAGCAACGTACTCAAGCGTGCACTGCCGGCGTCGATTGCGGTCATTTTGGCTGCGGCGCTCGATATCTTTGTGGCGCGCGTGTTTGGCTTTAGCCAGCTCACGCTGTCTACGATGTGCCTGCTTACGTCGTGCGCGGCAAGCGTCAGCCTAATCTGGCGCATCTCGCAGCCTCTCACGCCCTTACGTGTGGTGCTCTTTGTGTTTGTAGTCGCCGGCATCCTGGTGGGCGTTATCGGATTCCCGGAGCTGCTGTCTATTGCCAACCTGTCGATGGGCCAGATGGTTATCTTGGCTGTTATCGTGGTCTTTACCTGCTCGGTGTTCTCTAAGCTCGCCACGATGATGGATTCGCTCAAGCCGCGTCGTCGTCATGCCGCAACTGGTTTTGGCCGCGGTGTGCGTGTCCGCCTGGGTCGCGGTGGCGGCAAGGTGAGCTCGACGGGCTCGACGGCCGAACGTTTTGCCAAGCGCGTCGCCGCCGACATGGCGCAGCGCCGCGAAGATCGCACCGCTCGCGAGGCCGAGGCCCGCGCACTCGAGGGCGTGGCCCAGGCCCAGCCCAAGAAAAAGAAGAGTACCGGAGCTAAGCGCTCTCGTGTGACCAAGTCCGCCCAAGGCATCAAAGTCTCGATGCCAAGCAAAAAGAAGAAGTAGCTACGCGCCCTGGCGATGTTGAATTGGTGCCTTGTTCCTGTGGGGCCGTGGCGATGTTATGCTCTAACCTCAATTGTTTGAATTGCTTCGAAAAGAGGATGCCGTGATCTGCCCGCATTGCCTTAAGACTATCGAGGACGGCGCCTCGTTCTGCCCCTACTGCAACGCCTATGTGGGTCCGGGCGATGGTCCCGAGCACACCGAGTTCGTGTTCTGCGAGGGCTGCGGTGCCCGTCTTTCTCCGCACGATCGTACGTGTCCCAAATGCGGACGCCCCGCTCCGGGTATCCTCTCCGAGGACGCGGCCGCATCCGACCTGGCAGCGGGCCGCACGGCGGGCTTTCCGCGCCTAACGCAAGAGCAGATCGATACCGAGGTGCCGCATGCGCCGGCCTCTGCCGCTGCGGTGCTCTCAGACGCCGCCGACCCCAATGAGACCTGCGTGCTGCCGGCTTTCGATAAGGATTTCGGTATCCCCAAGGTCGATATTCCCACGCCCGTTTCCCTGCATGACGATGCTCAAAAACCCAAGCGTAAGGTGCATCCCGACGAGGACGCCTATCACAAGCACAAGCGTCATATCCCCAAGCCGCTCATTATCATCGCGGTCCTTGCTGTCGTTTGCGGCGGTGCCTATTGGTTCGTGACGGCCGATCCCATGGGTGTCATGCCTGGCTTCTACGACCAGTTTGGCCAGGCCGCGCAGACGACCTTCCCCACGCGCCAAAAGGGCGAGGCGAATGAGGACGATACCAAGCAGGACGATTCTGCCGAGGTGGTCCAGGAAGAAACCGTGCTCACCGATGATCAGCTCTATACCAGGCTCGACGGTCTGTATCAGACCATCGTGTCCTACGGTGACGAGGACCAGATCGGCGAGGTCATCGATTCCTTTAACAACGGCTATCTCCGAACGCCGCTGTCCACCCGTCAGGAGCTGTCACAGAGTGCTTACGCCCTGCGCGACCAGATCAAAAAGACGCAAGATGAGCTCAACAACCTTAAGTACCAAGACGATACGGTCTATGCGGACGACATCGCCCACTTAAAGCAGCTTGCCGAGTGGATGTATGAGCGCGTCGACGTGATCTGCCAGAGTTGGGACATCTCGCTGGCCATTCCCGATGGCGAGTCGATGAGTTCCCACCAAAGCGAGATCCTGGCGCCCATCGCGCAGAGTGGCAACAGCGCGCTTAATCAGTACGACGCCAACGTGGGCTCCTGGAAGCCGCAGCAGCGTTCCTAAAATTAGTTCGCCATAGTCGGCATAACCTACGTGCGCAATTGATGTAAGCGCATGCTTATTGCTACAATTCGTACAAATATGCTTTAAACGCACGAGGAAGGAACCACATGTTTGGTTTTAAGAAAGAGCTCTACACGCCCCAGTATCAGCTTGCCGGCGACGAGTGCGCCGTTATCGAGACGTCGAAGGGTACCATCAAGGTCAAGTTTGACGGCGAGGGCGCTCCCATTCATGTCGCGAACTTCTGCGAACTTTCCACGATGGGCTTCTATGATGGCCTTAAGTTCCATCGCTATGTGCCCGGCTTTGTCATTCAGGGCGGCGACCCCAATACCCGCGATATGTCCGGCGCCGACGTCGCTGCCGGTCTTGAGGGCCCCGACGGCATGCCCGGTACCGGTGGCCCCGGCTACTGCATTAAGGGCGAGTTTGCCACCAATCCGCGCAACAGCCATGTCGATGGTGCCCTTGCCATGGCACGCTCCATGGACCCCGATTCCGCGGGTTCGCAGTTCTACTTCTGCCTGGGCGCCCAGCATAACCTCGATTCCGGTTACACCGTCTTTGGTACCACGGTCGAGGGTCTTGATGTGATTTCGCAGCTGCGTGCCGGCGACGAGATCGTCCATGTCGAGATCGTTCACGAGTAAAGGGGACTTCCTTGAATAGCCAGCTGATCCAACAGGGCCGCGCCGCTTACCGCGCGGGTGATTTTTCCGCTGCAGCCCAGATGCTTGGGGCGGCAAAAACTCCCGATGAGATTATGGGCGAGGCCGATCACCTTCGTGGTAACGCCTTGATGCACCTGGGCATGTATGCCGAGGCCGCCGAGGCCTATGCCGCCGCCCTCAACGACGGCACCTACGGCAAGCGCGGCGCACTGCTCACCAACCGCGGCAAGGCGCTCGCCGCCGTGGGCGACTACACGACGGCCGCCCAGGCGTTCTCTGCTGCTACGCAGGATGCTTCCTATGCCACGCCGTTCAAGGCCTATCTGGGCCTGGGTAACGCGCTGTTCCAGTCGGGCGACTATGCCAACGCGGGTACTGCCTTCCGTCAGGCTGCCATCGACGGCGCCAATCCGGCTCCTGCCGCCGCACTCGGCGAGCTCGGTCGTTGCTTCATTAAGCTCGGCCGTCCGGCGGATGCCGTGGAGACCTACCGCACGGCTATCGACTTTGCCGGTCCCCGCGACGACACGCGTGCGCTCAACGCCGGCATGGGTCAGGCGCTTTCTGCCGCCGGCCGCCCCTCCGACGCACTCGACGCCTTTAACGCCGCTACTGCCGATGGCATCTACCAGCTCACCTCCGAGCAGGCCGATGAGCTTGCCCGCGTGCACGATTCGCTTGCCGCGCTGTCTGCCCAGACGGCTATGGCCACGGCTCCGGCGCCCGCGATGGACGCTCCTGCCGTCGATCCGCTCGATCCTACGGGCGCGACCGGTCAGTTTATGCCCGATCCCTCGGACACCGGTTTCTTTACGCTGTCCGAGTCCGAGATGGTCCAGCAGGACCGTCAGGATCGTAAGCAGGCCAAGGTCCGTCGTCGCCATCGCCACACGGGTCTCAAAGTCTTCATTGTGCTGCTTCTGCTCATTTTGATCGCCGCGGGCGGTCTGGGCTTTGCCTACACGCGCGGCTTTGGCTTCCCGTCTCAGGAATCTGTCGTTACCGATCTGTTCCAGGCTGCCGGCGACGGTGACACCGCAAAGGCCGAGTCTTGCCTTGCATCGAGCCTGTCCGAGGACGCCAAGTCTATGATCATCTCCTCGATTCCGCAGGGTGCCACCGTGTCAGTCGAGGGCATGGATCAGTCCATGACCGAGACGACCGCCAAGGTGAAGGCATCGCTGTCCAAGGGCGGCGAGCAGGAGTACACCGTCAAATTCGTGCGCTCCGACAACCATATCGGCTGGGCCGTTTCCTCGCTCGATATGGATTTCTCGGCTGCTGACAACCAGTAGTGACCTTATGGGATTTAGCTTTGCCCGGCGCTTCACCGCAAGTGAGGTGCCGGGCTTGCGCTAGTATCATGAGCTAGTAGTTTTCCAGCAATCATCCAACACATCAGGAGTTGCGTTGTTTTCTTTGATGGATATGTTCTTCGGTAGCTATGCGGGCGATCTTGCCATCGACCTCGGCACCGCAAATACGCTTGTCTCCGTGCGCGGCAAGGGCATTGTCATTCGCGAGCCCTCTGTTGTCGCCATCGACAAGAACGACGAGCGCATCCTGGCGGTCGGTATCGAGGCAAAGCGCATGCTCGGCCGTACGCCCGGCAACATCGTGGCCGTTCGTCCCCTGAAGGACGGCGTCATCGCCGACTTCGATGTTACCGAGGCCATGCTTCGCTACTTTATCGACAAGGCTTCCGAGAAGCGCTATCCGTGGACCCCGCGTCCGCGCGTTGTCGTTTGCGTTCCCTCCGGCGTCACGTCGGTCGAGAAGCGTGCCGTCTTTGAGGCTACGATCCAGGCCGGCGCTCGCCAGGCCTATCTGATCGAAGAGCCTATGGCCGCCGCTATCGGCGCCGACCTGCCCGTCGAGGAACCCACCGGCTCCATGGTCATCGACATCGGTGGCGGTACCACCGAGGTTGCCGTTATCGCTATGGGCGGCATCGTCGTCTCGCAGTCCATCCGTATTGCCGGCGACGAGTTCGATCAGGCCATCCTCACGCACGTTCGTGATGCCTATAACCTGGCCATCGGCGAGCGTACGGCAGAGGACATCAAGATCAAGGTCGGCTCCGCCGTGCCGCTCAAGGACGAGCTCGATGTCGAGGTCAACGGCCGCGACGTGATCACCGGTCTGCCCAAGACCGTGCGCATCGAGAGCGAGGAGATTCGTCGCGCGCTCAACAAGCCGCTCGACGAGATGGCCAAGGCCGTTAAGGACGCCCTCGATGCCACGCCGCCCGATCTTGCCTCGGACCTTATGTACTACGGCATTTTGCTGACTGGTGGCGGCGCGCTGCTGCGCGGTCTCGACGTGCGCCTGCGCGATGAGACCGGCGTTTCGGTCAACGTCAGCCCCACGGCGCTCGATAACGTCGTTAACGGCTGTGCCCGCGTGCTCGAGGCCAATGCGTTTGATGGCGGCTTCGTCCAGACCAATGCTTAATTTCCAAAAGGTGGATTCCATTTGGCACGATCTTCGGGTTTCTCCACAAATCTGAATACCAAGCGACAATCAACGGGTATGCGCCCGTTGATTGTTTTCAGCCTGATTTCGGTGTTGCTGCTCACGTTTTACATCCGCGAGGGCGAGGCAGGACCGATTCATGCCGTGCGTTCGGGCGTAACGACGATTACCTCGCCGGTGCGCTTCGTGGGCTCGGCCGTGGCGGCTCCTTTCAATGCGATCGGCAACGTGTTCTCTAACCTTACGGCGTCGCAGGACACGCTCGACGAGCTCAAGAAGCAAAACGAGGAACTGACCTCTAAAGTTGCTGAGCTCTCCGAGGCTCAAAAGACCGCCGAGCGTCTGGAGGGGCTGGTCGGCCTGCAGTCGACCTATAACCTCAAATCGACCGCAGCTCGTATCGTTGGTGCTTCCGGCGATGCCTGGACCTCGACCGTTACCATCGACAAGGGCTCTGCCGACGGCCTTACCATCAACATGCCCGTGACGAGCTCTGCCGGTGTTATCGGCCAGATTATCGAGGTATCGGCCAAGACCTCTACCGTGCGCCTGATTGGCGACGAGAACTCCGGCGTGTCCGCTATGGTGCAGGACACGCGCGCTCAGGGCATGCTACAGGGTCAGGCTGACGGCACGCTGCGTCTTGAGTACGTGAGCGTTGACTCCGACGTTAAGGTTGGCGATATCATCGTGACCTCGGGCATCGGTGGCGTGTTCCCCAAGGGCCTTCCGCTTGGCACCGTCTCGTCGGTTGAGAAATCGGCAAACGACGTGTACTACACCATTGTGGTGCGCGCCCAGACGACGGCCGAGAACAACGAGGAAGTGCTGGTCATCACCTCGCTGACCGACGAACAGTCGGCCTCGGATGAAGACGTGAGGACGGCCAACAGCACACCGCAGGGAACGTCGCGCGATGCTGCGACCAAGACGAAGGACGAGAGCTCGGATGACAGTTCCGACACGTCCGAGACGACCGATTCCGGCTCGAGCGAATAGGGGGCATGTCCATGGATCTACACGAGCAGGGGATGAGCTCCCGTACGTTTGTGATCGCCGCCATCGTGTGCGTGCTGCTGCAGGCAGGCCTGGCACCGCAGATCTCCATTGCGGGCGGTCGCGTCAACTTCATGATTATCCTGGTGTGCCTAAGCGTGTTCTCGGGCGACCCGACCCGTGCCGTCGTGTGCGGTTTTTGCAGCGGCTTGTTTTATGACCTGTCCGCTGCCGTGCCGGTGGGCGTTATGTCACTCCTGCTGACCGTGGGTTCTTTTGCCCTGGTGCACAGCGCCGTCGGTCAGACGGGCGGTACCCCGAGTGCGCGCGGCGTCACTGTGGGCGCCTTCGCGCTCGTCATTAATGTGATCTACAGCATCATCTTGCTGTTTATGGGTTTGGAGACGAGCTTTGTCGTGGCGATCTTCGGCCATGCGCTGCCGTCCTCGATCCTGACGGGTCTGGTTGCCATTCCGTTTTTGATGTCCGGTGTCGTGCCGCAGTCCGGCTATGGATTCTCCGCGCGTGGCGGACGCCAGACGGGCATGCGCTTTAAGCCCAAGACCCGTAAGCTCAAATAGGGGAGGCCCGTAGATGTCTTCCCAGTTGACGGTTATTATCGCCGGTATCGTGCTGGTTGTGGCCATCGTGGTCGCGCTGGTCATCATGCGTCGTGGCGATTCCCGTTTTACCTACGATACGCAGCATGGAACGGCCCCGCGCGCCACCGAGGGCGAGGGCAATACCGCGGCGACCGCCTTCAAGGGCCGCTTTTCCATCCTCACCACGGGTGTGGGCGCGATGTTTGCGGCGCTTGCCGTCAAGCTGTGGGGCATGCAGATGGTCTCGTCGGACTATTACGAGAAGCAGGCTAATAGCAATCAGACTCGCACCGTTACCACACCCGCTGTGCGCGGTCGCATCCTCGACCGCAATGGCGTGGCGCTTGTTCAGAACCGTCCCTCACTTGCTGTCGTGGCCTACCGCGACCTTGCCGAGGATGAGGTTCTGGTTCGCCATCTTGCCAACGTGCTTGGAATGCCTTACGTGGCGGCCCTTCGCAATATTCAGGACAATACAGAGGGCGCCCAGAGCCTGCATACCATCGCGACGGACGTCCGTCGCTCCACGGTTGCCTATATTCAGGAGCATGCCGGCGAGTTCCCGGGCGTCAAGATTGCCGAGCGTACCGAGCGCCAGTATCCATATGGTGAGACGGCATGCCATATCTTGGGCTATACCGGCACCATTACCTCCGAGCAGCTCGAGGCCCAGAATAAGAAAACCTCTGGCGATGATGATGCTTCCGCTGGCAAGATTACGTACCAGTCGGGCGATATCGTGGGCCAGGCGGGCGTTGAGAGCTACTACGAAAACCTGCTGCAGGGTATTCGTGGTGAGCAGACCGTCAAGGTCGATGCCTCGGGCAATGTGACCGGTCAGGCCGGCGCCGTGCCCGCGAAGGCCGGCTCCGACATTAAGCTCACGCTCGACCTTAAGATCCAACAGGCCTGTGAGACGGCACTGGCGAGCGCTATCGAGCTTGCCAAGACCACTGGCTACAGCAATGCCGGCAACGGCGCTGTGGTGTGTCTCGATCCCAACAATGGCGAGATCCTGGGCATGGCGAGCGAGCCCAAGTTCGATCCGTCCGTCTTTATCGGCGGCGTCTCAAATGACGTGTGGACCGAGCTCAATGATGACAAGGGTTCGCACCCGCTGCTCAACCGCGCCATTAGCGGACAGTACATGTCGGCCTCGACCATCAAGCCGCTCTCAGCACTAGCCGGTCTTGAGTTTGGAACCTACACGTCGGGGCAGACGACCAACTGCACGGGCTATTGGACGGGTCTGGGCAAGTCGTGGGGCAAGTACTGCTGGCTGCATTCCGGCCACGGCACCATGACGCTGCAGTCGGGTATCGCCAACTCGTGCGACCCCGTCTTCTACGACATGGGCAAGGCGTTCTTTTATGACGAGCAACATTCCGAGGGCCTGCAGGAGGTCTTTCGTCGCTGGGGCCTAGGCAAGACCTGCGGTATCGATCTGCCGAGTGAGGGCGCGGGCCGTATTCCCGATGCCGAGTGGAAAGAGTCGTACTTCACCGACGCCTCTGCCGAGGACCGCAAGTGGAATGCCGGCGATATGACCAACATTGCCATCGGTCAGGGTGACATCCTGGTGACGCCCCTACAGATGGCGTGTGCCTATATGGGTCTTGCCAACGGCGGCAAACAGTACGTGCCTCACGTGTTTTTGTCTGCCGTGTCGCGCGATGGCGACGGCGATGCCTATAAATACAACGGCAAGGGCAAGAAGAAGCGCCTGGAGGCCAAGATCAACAGCGATTCGGATTTGGCTCTTGTTCGCAACGGCATGCACGACGTGATTTACACGGCATCGACGTCCCTGGCGGCTCACTTTGGCACCCTGACGCCGCAGGTATACGGCAAGTCGGGCACGGGCGAGAAAAGCGGCGAGGACGAATACGCGTGGTTCTGCGCCTATGCACCGGCCGATGATCCCAAGTATGTCATCGCTACCGTCCTGGAGCAGGGCGGCGGCGGCTCAGATACCGCGATGCATGTCGTGCGCGACGTGCTCGGCGTGATTTATGACGAGCCCGATACCTCTTCGGCCTCGGGCGATTCTTCGGTTCGATAGGAGGTTGCGATGGATTTTTCTCCGGCGGATCTGTTCCGTTCAACCAAGACCGGCTCTCGCAGCAGCCTGGACCGCGTCAACAAGCAACTTTCGGCCTCGCGCGGCACGTTTCGCCAAAAGGTGCATATCGGTGTGCTCGTGGCTACTGTGGCGCTCGTCGCCTACGGTGCCATCATCATCTGGTCGGCTTCGCAGTTTAAGGCCGATGCCTCGTTCTCACGCCATCTGCTGGGAATCGGCATCGGGGCGGTGCTGGCGGTGTTGGTCTGGCGTACCGACTTGCGCGGTATTTCCAATTTCTCGACGGCGTTGCTCGTCATCGACCTGATCGTGATCTTCTCGCCCAAGATTCCGGGCCTGTCCTATACGGGCGGTCTGGGCATGACGGGCTGGATCAAGATTCCCGGTATCGGCTTGACATTCCAGCCGGTTGAGCTTGCCAAGCTCATCACCATCTTCTTTATTGCTACGCTTGGCTCGCAGTATAACGGTCGCATCGATACCGTTCGCGACTACGTCAAGCTCTGCGGCATGCTGTCCATTCCGTTTTTGGCCGTCGTTGCCATGGGCGACCTGGGCTCGGGCCTGGTCGTGCTTGTTTCGGGCGCCATCGTCATCTGCATGAGCGGTGCACGCCGCGAATGGGTGCTGTCGACTCTTGCCCTGCTCGTGGGCTTGGTGGCCCTCGTTCTGGCGCTCGATTCGGTCTTTGATTCGTTGCTCGGCCACGATGTGCTCATCAAGCAGTATCAGATGAACCGTCTGACGGTCTTTATCGACCCCGATAATGCCGATTCGGACGATGCCTACAACCTGCAGCAGTCGCTTATCGCCGTTGGCTCGGGCGGCTTCTTTGGTAAGGGTTTGGGCCATGCGACGCAGTCGGCCGGCGGCTTTCTGCCTGAGTTCCACACCGACTTCGTCTTCGCCTTCCTGTCCGAGACCTTTGGTTTTTGCGGTTCTTTTTTGCTCCTGTGCCTCTACGTGCTGCTGATCTTTTCGACGATTCGCGTCGCCTTTAAGTGTGAGTCGCTGTTTTTGCGTCTTTCGTGTGTGGGCATCGTTGGCATGTGGGCGTTCCAGACCTTCGAAAACATCGGCATGTGCATCGGCGTGATGCCGATTACCGGTATTCCGCTCCCATTTATTAGCTTCGGTTCGTCTTCGATGATGATTCAGCTGCTGACGGTGGGTATCGTACAATCCATATGGCGGCATCGTTCGGGCGCCGCGTAACCGCTGGAGGGGTTTGCCATGAAAATTCCCGTAGATAAGCTGACCCGCGCTTTTAAGATGGGCGCGTCCGTTAAGAAGGATTCCGATACACCTGTGCGCGTCTCGGTCTATCTGGATTCGTCCGCCTCGCGCTTTCTGGCCGAGACGGTGCGTGACGCCTTTGTGCCGCAGACGACCTCGGGCATTGTGCGCGTCGAGCGTCTGGGGGAGGAGCGAATTGCTCCAAAGACCGATACCGATGTGGTGCTGGTGCTCTCGTGTGGTTCCGACCGCTTGGAGAGTGCCGTGCAGGAGCTCGTGATCGCCGGCGCGCCCGTGTGCGTGCTTGCCGAGTCTGCTGTGGAGGTGCCGTTTATCGAGGAGTCTACGCCCATGCTCGGCGTGGTAGCGGCAACCGATAAGACGTATCTGCTCGAGACGCTTGCCCGCTGGATTCTCGATCGCACCGACAAGGAAACGGCTTTTGCGGCGAACTTTGCCTTCATGCGCATCGCTGCGGCCAATCGTATCATCACCTCGTGCGCGCTCACCAATATGGCGACCGGTGCGCTGGTGTTTTTGCCGGGCGCCGATTATCCCGTTATGGCGCTGGCGCAGGTGGGCATGCTCTTTGAGCTCGCTGCCGTCTTTGGACGCGGCATTAAGCCTGAGCGCGGCTACGAGGTCGCGGGCGTGCTTGCCGGCGGTCTTGTGATCCGAGCGGTCACCCGCGCACTTGTCAAGCAGACGCCGCATATTGGGTTTGCCGTCAAGGCGCTCACTGCTGCCGCGGGCACCTATGGCATGGGCCGTGCGCTCGTTTCGCTCTACGAGCGCGATGCCGACTACAGCCGTGCCAACGAGGTGGTCACTGCCACGTTCTCCCGCGTTCGCGATCTGGTGACCACGGTCGCGGGCGCTACCCGTCCTATGGCGTCCTATCAGGACGCATCAGATCTCGCTGCTTAGGGGTTTTCCGTTGCGCGTTGCATACCAAGACTGTTTTCATTTAATTGAGCCGTTGCTCGCCAAGGTCGAGAAGCCGAGTCGCTATATCGATCACGAGTGGGGCACGCTTTCCAAGGCCGATGCCGACTACCGTTGCTGCCTGATCTATCCGGATGTGTACGAGGTCGGTCTGCCCAACCAGGGCATCGCCATCCTCTACAACATCCTTAACCAGGCCGAGGGCATCTCCTGCGAGCGCGGCTATGTGCCGTGGCCCGATATGGGCGACGCCATGCGCGAGGCGGGTATTCCGCTGCTATCGCTCGAGGGTGCAGCGCCGGTCGCTTCGTTTGATATCGTCGGTCTGCATGTGCCGCACGAGATGGCGGTGACGAACTTCCTCGAGGCTTTGGACCTCGCTGGCATTCCGCTGTTAGCGGCCGACCGAGGTGAAGACGACCCAATCATCATCGCCGGCGGTCCCTCGGTGTACAACCCCGAGCCGTACGCGGCCTTCTTCGATGCCATCCTCATCGGTGAGGGCGAGGAATCGCTGCTCGAGACCTGCCAGCTGCATCGCCGCCTGCGTGACGAAGGGGTCCCGCGCGCGCAGATTGTCGAGCAGCTTGCATCCATTGCCGGCAACTACGTGCCGTCGCTCTATGAGGTTCGTCACGACGAGCCCTGCTCGCCGCATGGCTACACCGTGCCGCGTGAAGGCAAGGATGCGCCGACCGTGGTCTACAAGCGCGTCGTTGAGGATTTCGGCGCCACGAATCCGCTGTCGCAGTCGTGCGTGCCCTATGCGCAGCTGGTTCACGACCGCCTGTCTATCGAGATCCTGCGCGGCTGCGCCCGCGGCTGTCGTTTTTGTCAGGCCGGCATGACGTATCGCCCGGTGCGCGAGCGCTCGGCCGACCAGATCGTCTCGTCGGTGATTCAGGGTCTGGAAAAGACCGGCTATGACGAGGTGTCGCTGACCTCGCTTTCCACGACCGACCACTCCTGCATTCGCGACGTGCTCGGCAGGCTCAACCGTCGCCTGGAGGATACGGGTATACGCGTGTCTATTCCGTCGCAGCGCCTGGATTCGTTTGGCGTGGATATGGCCGAGTCGGTCGCCGGCGAAAAGAAGGGCGGCCTGACGTTCGCGCCCGAGGCCGGCAGCCAGCGCATGCGCGACATCATTAACAAGAACGTGACCGAGGAGGACCTGGACCGTGCGGCCAAGGCGGCCTTCGAGGCCGGCTGGAACCGCATGAAGCTCTACTTTATGATGGGCCTTCCCGGCGAGCGCGATGAGGACATCGTGGCCATCGCCAATCTGGCCGATCACGTGCTGGAGCTCGGTCGTTCCGTGGTGCCCAAGGCTCGTCGCGGCTCGATCTCGGTGTCCATCTCGGTTTCGGTCTTTATCCCCAAGGCTGCCACGCCGTTCCAGTGGTGCCCGCAGCTCGACTACGACGACGTCAAGCGTCGCCAGAAGTTGCTTATCACGAGCGTTCGCAACCGTGCCGTCCGCGTGCATTACCACGATGCCGAGACCTCGCTCATCGAGGCCGCGCTTTCCCGCGCCGGTCGTGACATGACGCCCGTCATCATCGATGCTTGGCGCTCGGGCTCTCGCTTTGACGCCTGGGTAGAGCATTTCTCGCTCGATAACTGGAAGGAAGCTGCTGCCAAAAACGGCATCGACCTCAATGAGCTCGTGCACCTGCCCTACGAGTTGGACTGGCGCCTGCCGTGGGAGCACGTGAGCCCCGGCTGCACGCGCGGCTTCCTCGAGCGCGAGTACCGTCGCTCGCTCGAGGGCGTCACGACTCCCGACTGTACCCGCACGTCGTGCACCGGCTGCGGGATCTGCCCCACGCTCCACGCCAAGAATGTATTGATGGGTGATCGCGCATGAGTGAGCGCCTGACCGACAACCCCTCGCTCTTTAGGCTTCGTGTTCGCTATGGCAAGCGCGATCGCCTTAAGTACCTGGGCCATCTCGAAGTAATCCATACCATTGAGCGCATCGTGCGCCGTGCGGGACTTCCCTATGCCGTCACGCAGGGCTTCTCTCCGCACATGCGCGTGGGCTTCTCTTCGGCGCTGCCGGTGGGTACGTCGTCGACCTGCGAGTGGTATGACCTGTTTATGACCGAGTTCGTGGCGCTCGACGAGGCGTTTGGGCGCCTGGCTGCGGCGTCTCCGGCCGATCTGGCGCCCATCGAGGCGGCGTACATCGACGTGCGCACGCCGGCGTTGACGGCGCAGCTCACGCGCCTGTCGTATCGCATCGACCTGCACTTGGATCCCGAGGCGCCCGTAAGCGCCGACGAGGTGCGTCGTGCGATCGACACGCTGCGCGCGGGCCACGGCATCGACTACGCGCGCGGCAAAAAGAGCAAGCGCTTGGATTTGGATCACACGCTCGTGGGCTATGAGCTCACGGCGGGGGAGCGCCCGGACCATTTGGTGCTCATGCTCGACACCCATGCCGACAACGAGGGCTCCATGCGTCCGGAAATTTTGCTTTCTGCTGCTGATGTTTTGTTGCAGGGCTTGACCCCGGGCGTGGATGCACCTATTGTTTCCACCGGTATGCAAGACCTCGTGACCATCTGCTCCTACGATGTCGAGCGTCAGAATCAAGCATGCGAGGACGACGAGGGCCGACTTGTCAGCCCCATACCTGTGCGAACTTGTGGATTTGCTCCACATACTCGTTGACGGGGGTATTTTCGCCTGCTACTATATTCGGCTGTTGCACTAACTGATGCATGAAGGGCAAGTAAACATGTACGCAATCGTTAACACGGGCGGCAAGCAGTACAAGGTCGCCACCGACGATGTCATCACCGTCGAGAAGATCGAGGGCAATGAGGGCGACAAGGTCACCCTGCCGGTTATCTTCCTCAACGATGGTAAGAAGATCGTCACCGATCCCGACAAGCTGGCCAAGGCCAAGGTTACCGCTCAGATCGTTGAGCAGTTCAAGGGCGAGAAGCAGCTGGTCTTCAAGTTCCACAAGCGCAAGCGCTATCGTCGTCTGAAGGGTCACCGTCAGCAGCTCACCAAGCTGAAGATCGTGAAGGTTCAGGCTACCTCCCGCGCCAAGAAGGCTGTCAAGGCAGAGGCTGAGGCTGTTGCCGAGGCTCCCGTCGCCGAGTAGATTACACTCGTAACGAAAGAGTAGGTATACACAATGGCACACAAAAAAGGACTCGGTTCCTCCCGTAATGGCCGTGACTCCCGCGGTCAGCGCCTTGGCACGAAGCGCTATGCCGGCCAGACGGTAACCACGGGCACGATTCTCGTCCGTCAGCACGGCACGCACATCCACCCGGGTGAGAACGTTGGCCGTGGTAAGGACGACACGCTGTTCGCGCTGGTCGACGGTACCGTTGAGTTCCACAAGGGTATCAAGCACAGGGTCAGCGTACGCCCGCTCGCGAACGCGTAATTCACCCTTCATAGAGCACATATGTGGGAGGCACTTGAGTTTTAGGATTCAAGGGTCTCCCTCTTTTTGTAGGAGGCGATTCTGTTGTCACAGTTCACCGATATCAGCCGCATTAACGTGTGCGGCGGCGACGGCGGAGCCGGATGCATGTCGTTTAGGCGCGAGGCATTTGTTCCCAAGGGCGGCCCCGATGGCGGCGACGGCGGTCGTGGCGGCAATGTCGTCATCCAGGCCGATGCTCAGCTGTCTTCGCTGATCGATTACCGCTTTAAGCATCACTTCCGCGCCGAGCGCGGCACGCACGGACAGGGTGCCCGTCGTAACGGTAAGAGCGGCGAGGACCTGATTCTCAAGGTCCCTATGGGTACCGTGGTGCGGGAGCTCGACCCCGAGACGCAGACCCCGATGTTCGAGATTGCCGACCTGGTGCACGATGGCGAGCGCGTCGTCGTGGCGCCCGGCGGTGCCGGCGGCCTGGGCAACACGCACTTTGTGACGTCGGTGCGCCGCGCGCCCGCGTTCGCTCAGCTGGGCGAACCGGCCGAGGAGCACTGGATTGAGCTCGAGATGAAGCTTATGGCCGATGCCGCGCTTGTGGGCTTTCCCTCGGTGGGTAAGTCATCGCTCATTGCGCGCATGAGTGCCGCCCGCCCCAAGATTGCCGACTACCCGTTTACCACGCTCGTGCCGAACCTCGGCATGGTGCGTGCCGGCGAATATTCTTACGTCGTTGCTGACGTCCCCGGTCTTATCGAAGGCGCGAGCGAGGGTAAGGGCCTGGGTCACCAGTTCTTGCGCCACATTGAGCGCACGGCACTCATCATGCACGTCGTCGACATGACGGGTGGTTTTGAGGATCGCGATTCGGTCGAGGATTATCGCATCATCAACCGCGAGCTCGAGCAGTATGGCGCCGAGCTTTCGGAGCGTCCGCAGATCGTCGTTGCCAACAAGTGCGATGCGCCGGGCACGGCCGACAAGATTGCCGACCTCAAGCGCGCAGCGCTCGACGATGGACATATGTTCTTTGCCGTGTCTGCTGTGACGAGTGCCGGCCTCAACACGCTGATGCTTGCCGTGGGCGAGCAGGTGGCTAAGCTTCGCGCCGAGTTGGCTGTCTCCGATGAGCCGGTCGTTCTGCGCGACGAGGAGTGGGAGCGCCGTCGCTTGCAGCGTGAGAAGCGTTTCCGCATTGTCCAGGAAGAGCCCGGTGCCTTCCGCGTGGTCGGTCGTGCCATCGAGCGCATGGTCATTCAGACCGACTGGGAAAACGAGGAAGCCGTCATTTACCTGCAGCATAAGTTTGCGCGTATGGGTGTTGACGACGCGCTCGAGAAGGCTGGTTGCCGTGCGGGCGACGAGGTCCGCATTTGCCAGCGCGCCTTTGACTTTGAGGGCGCTGAGGACTTCTCGGAGTACGAGGAGCTCGAGGATGCTGGTGAGGACGTTGCCGTTGAAGCCATTGACGTGGCCGATGCTGCGGATGAGGGCGTCGAGGTTGTCGATGCGGCGGATGCCGCGGGCGATGCCGAGACCTCGGAGGGCGAGTAGGCCATGTCGCTGCGCGGTGGAATCGGTCTGCCCGAGCTTCCTCTAGAGGACGGGCAGGAGTTTAGGCTCGGCATTATGGGTGGCACCTTTGATCCCATCCATTACGGGCACCTGGTGACCGCCGAGCAGGCGCGTGAGTCCCTCGACTTGGATGCCGTGCTCTTTATGCCGGCGGGTTCTCCTGCCTTTAAGCTCGACAAGCCGGTTACGCCTGCCGAGGACCGTTATGCCATGACGGTCCTCGCCACCGCCGCGAACCCGGCCTTTTTGGCGAGCCGGTTCGAGATCGACCGCCCGGGCGTAACCTATACGGCCGATACGCTTCATGCCCTTCGCGACTTTTACCCGCCGCAGGTAAAGCTCTACTTTATTACGGGCGCCGACGCGATTATCGATATTGTGACTTGGCATGATGCCGAACGAATCGCTGAGCTTGCTACCTTTATTGCGGCGACGCGACCGGGCTTTGATATCGATACGGCGCGTGCCCGAATCAAAGAGTCGGGGCTGCCGTTCGACGTGCGCTATATTCAGATTCCGGCGCTGGCGATCAGCTCGACGAACATTCGCAAGCGTGTTGCCCGCGGTATGAGCGTGCGCTATCTTACGAGCGAGTCCGTGCTCGGCTACATTCGCAAACGCAGGCTATATGCCGATTTGGGCCAAGAAGATTTTGAGTGATGGGGGTCTACGTTGTCGGTAGAGGATCAGTTTGAGGGCGATGAGCGCGCGCTGCTCAAGCGCATTCAAGAGCTGCTCGATGTTCGCATGAAGGATAAGCGCAAGCGCTATGTGCATTCGCTGGGTGTTGCCGAGACCGCACTTCATCTGGCCGAGGTCTACGGCGTTGACCGCTTAGATGCCGCTGCTGCCGGTCTGATCCACGACTGGGACAAAGTGCTCTCCGACGACGAGCTGGTTACGCGCGCTCTGCATTACGGCATTAAGATTGCCGGCTCTCCTTCCGCCGCGACGCCGCTTTTGCATGGCCCTGTTGCCGCCTATGAACTTCCGCAGCTTTTTCCCGAACTGTCGCCGGCCGTTTTCCAGGCTGTCGACCGTCATACCGTGGGTGCCTGTGACATGACGCCGCTCGATATGGTGGTCTTTGTGGCCGATGCCATCGAGCCCAACCGCCACGGCGACTATGCGCATGCCCTGCGCGAGATGGTGGGGGAGTCGACGCTCGATGAGTTGTTCTTCTCCTGTTTTGCGCAGGGTCTGGTCTATGTGATCCAGTCCGGGCGCTATCTTTATCCCACGGCTATTACGATTTACAACCATTACGCCCAGCTGCGCTAGCTCGGGCTGTCTAGAAAGAGGTATTCCATGGCCGACGAGACCATGACCGACGAGCAGATTCTTGAAGGCGTGGAGCACAAGAGCTTCGCCGCCACGTCCGACCGCACTGCCGCCTCGCTGTCCGCGAGCGGTGTCGCCGCCGAGGATGTCGCCCGCGCCGCCGCGCAGGCCGCCTACGACAAGAAGGGCGAGGACGTTCAGGTGCTCGACCTGACCGAGCTTTCCGATGTGTGCGACTACTTTGTGCTTGCCACCGGTGCCAACAACCGCCAGGTCGATTCAATTGTCGACGAGATCGAGGAGAAGGTCGCCGAGGCTTGCGGCGAGCATCCGTTCTCCATCGAGGGCCGCGAGCAGAAGACCTGGATGCTCATGGACTACGGTTCGGTTGTCGTCCACGTTTTCACTCCCGAAGCCCGCGACTTCTACCGCCTCGAAAAGCTCTGGGGTGACGCTCCCCAGCTCCCCCTCAACCTCCTCTAGAGCTTTGCTTGGGCCAGGGCTTTTTTAGCTACCCTTATCCGTTTGCCGGGCAGTTGCACCATTTGCAGCTGCCCGGCTTTCTTTTGCCCAAAAGTAGCTAATTTGGGACGGGGCTTTTTTAGCTACCACCTACCGTTCGCCGAACAACGCGATTTGTCGCACCCAGTACGTTTTTTTTCTGCTCTGGCTCGGGTAACGTAATTCTTATCTGTAGAGGAGGGAATGCGTATGACTCGGACTGCGCGAGAAATCTCTGAATATGGCTTTTATCATGTCGTTCAAAAGGGGTGTGGTGGTCAGCTGATATTTGAGGATGAGGATGATCGATTCTATTTAATTCGGCTGGTTGCTTCGAAATGCCAGAAGTTCAAAGTTGATGTCATCGCGTGGTGCCTTATGGATAACCATATTCATCTTCTGCTTGACGACGAGCATGCTCATCTGAGTGATTGCATGCATTCGATTACGACGGCGTATGCCATGTATTTCAATTCTAAGACAGGCAGAAAGGGTCCACTCTTCCAGGATCGATTTAAGAGCGTGCCGATTCTTGATGATGATCAGCTGCTCAACTGCGTTCGTTACATTCACGATAACCCTGCGAAAGCCAGAATTGACACTGCTTCGCTCTATCGCTGGAGCAGCTTTAGCGAGTATATGGGCTATCCGGGTATTTGTAAGACTGATTGCGTGCTCGAGTTGCTCGGGAATTCCCAGAGGTTTTTTGCATTTAGCACCTCGGGCGAGCCCAATGGCTATTGCTTCCGTTATGGCGCTCACGTGAGTGATGCTGACGCGCTTGAGTTTGCGCAGGCGTTGCTCAAACCTTACGAGCCTCACCATCTCAAAGCTCTGCCAAAGGGCGTGCGTGATGACTGTATCCGCAAGCTCAAAAGCGAGGGCTTTTCGATCAAGCAGATCGTGCGCCTCACGGGCATCGGCCACTGCACGATTCAAAAAGTCAAAGTTGAAAAGTAGCTCATTTCAGGCGGGGTAATTTTGCTACGGCCACCAAACCGGGCATCCGGGGTAGTCAATTTGGGACGGGGCTATTTTAGCTACCCCTTGCCTGACGGTGAATGATTGTGGGCCGGGATGAAGTTCAACCGAGATATAGGGGTAGCTAAAATAGCCCCGTCCCAAATTGACTACCCATGCCGTGTCGGACGGAAGGCAGCAAAAAGCCCCGTCCAAAAAAGATTAGTTTTTGAAGCGGGATTGGCGGCCGAAGGAAAGGGCGGTGTCGCCGAACTTGTCTCGGACGGCGTCGATGGCGACGGAGAGGTCGCGACGGTCGCTCGATTGGGCTCCGCGGTCGTCGACTTCGCAGAACAGGTCGGTTTGGATCCCGCCTTGGTGGTCGAAGTCGCTCATGCCGATGCCTGCTAAGCGAACGTGCATTCCTTCCTGCCAGATGTTGTCGAGCAGTTCAAGTGCAACAGCCACGAAGATGTTCTCATCGTCGGTCGGATGAGGCAGCCGGCGCTGTGCCGAGCGACCGTTTCCATACGAATACTTGAGCTTGAGCGTCACCGTGGCGCCCGTTAGTCCCTGACGGCGCAGGCGGCGTCCCACTGACTCGCCCAGCAGCGCAATCGCCGCCTCAATATCCCCACGCTCAGTCAAATCTTTCGCAAAGGTGCGTTCATTGCTGACCGATTTGACCTCGCGCCCTTCATCGAGACTCGTGACTTCGGAGATTTCGAGTCCTAGCGCACGCTGGCGCATGCGTTCGCCGTTGACGCCAAAAATAGAGGCCAAGGTGGATTCCGGTGCACGCGATAGCTCGCCGAGGGTGTAGATGCGCATACGGCGCAGTCGTTCCTCGGCCGAGCGCCCGATGCCGCTCATGGCAGATACCGGCAGCGCGGCCAAAAAGCGCTGCTCGGTTCCGGGGCGCACGATGGTCAGCCCAAACGGCTTATCCCGCTCGCTTGCGATCTTTGCGACCGTCTTGTTGCAGCCCACGCCAATGGAGCACGTCACTCCCAGCTCTGCCACGCGATCGCTTATACGCCGCGCAACCAGCAGCGGGTCTTCGGGCGCAAAGCGACCCGGTGTGATATCGATGAAGGCTTCGTCGATGGATACGCGCTCAACGCGCGGGGTCTCGTCGGCGAGAATCGCCATGACCTGCGCGCTCACCTCGCGGTAGCGATCAAAATGCCCATGCGTCCAAATGGCCTGCGGGCACAGGCGCCGCGCCTCGGCCGAGGCCATGGCAGAGTGCACGCCAAAACGACGCGCCTCATACGAACACGTGGACACGACGCCACGCGAATCGGCGTCTCCGCCCACGATGAGCGGCTTTCCGCGCCATTCGGGATGATCGAGCATCTCCACGCTCGCAAAAAACGCATCGAGGTCCATGAGGCCCACCGCCGGACCCGTCCAGGGAGGCGGCGTGACGCCCATGGCATCCTCATAACCGTATGTATGTTCGCGTCTTTCCATGTCATGAGTATACCGCGCAGCTCATGTGGGGTGCGTGTATGTGCTTGCAAATCCCGAATTCTTGTCTAAGATATGGATTTGCCCTCGACTACACCGAAGAAGTTGGTCTCACGGACTTCACCTGCCCGCGTCGATGGCGTATTATGTTCAACTGTTTGTTTGTAGTTGCAGCCTAAAGCTGCTTGGTTGGAGGAGTTTCCTTTGGCAGTCAAGATTCGCCTTGCTCGTCACGGCGCTAAGAAGCGTCCGTACTACCGTGTCGTCGTCGCCGATTCCCGCGCCCCGCGTGACGGTCGTATCATCGAGGAGGTTGGCCGCTACAACCCGATGACCGCCCCCAAGACCATCAACCTCGACCTCGAGAAGATCGCCGACTGGCAGTCCAAGGGCGCTCAGCTCACCGACGCCGTCGCCGCTCTGGTCAAGGCCGCCAACGAGGGCGAGAAGACCGAGACCGTCGTCAAGAAGTCCAAGAAGCAGCTCGCCAAAGAGGCCGAGGCCGCTAAGGCTGCCGCTGAGGCCGCTGAGGGCGCCGAGGAGTAAATCGTGCCTGAGGTTGACGCTGCACAGCTCGAGGGTGAGGCAATGCTCTCAGATCGCATCGCTGATCTCGTCGAATATCTCGTTGTTCAGATCGTCGACGACCCGGATTCCGTGAGCCTCGAGGTCATCGATGGCGACGACGCCTCTACGATTGAGGTTTCGGTCGCCGAGGATGACGTCGCTAAGGTCATCGGCCGTCGTGGCCGTACCATCAAGGCCATTCGCACGCTCGCCCGTGCACTGGCCGCTCGCCTCGACACTGCTGTCGAGGTAGAGGTTCTGGGCTAGGACCTTGAGGTCCCAGTACAAAAACATCGCCCGTGTGGTCAAGCCACACGGAAGGAAGGGGGAGGTCCTCGCACAGCCGCTGCGGGGGCTTCCTTCTGTATTAGAGCCGGGTATGCGCGTCGCCCTGACGCCGCCGGCGCTCAAGCGCGACCGCTTTTGCACGGTCGTGTCCGTCACCGATACGGGCGATGGCGATCTGGTCTCGTTTGAGGGCATTGACGACTTGACGGCCGCCGAGGGCATCACGGGATGCTACGTGCTGGCAAATCGTGACGACTTTGAGCTCGATTCGCTCGACGCTGCCTATACCGACCTGATGGGTCGCGAGGTGGTCGACGAGCGGTTCGGTTCGCTCGGCACGATCGTCGAGATCATGTCGACGCCCGCTAACGATGTTTGGGTTGTCGAGGGTGATCGGTACGGCGAGGTACTGATTCCCGTGATCGAGCAGGTTGTGCTCGATCTTCCCGACACAGGAACAATTTCCGTCCACGTGATGGACGGCCTGATCGATATGGACAAGTAGGGAGGACAACATGCTGATTGAGACCCTTTCGGTCTTTCCCGAGATGTTTGAGCCCGTCATGTCCACGTCGATTTTGGGCCGCGCCCGCAAGGCCGGCCTTTTTGATTTTAAGGCGTATAACCTGCGCGACTGGACGCACGACCGCCATCGCACCGTCGATGACGAGCCGTATGGCGGCGGGCAGGGTATGCTCATGAAGGTTGAGCCCATTGCCGAGGCAATTGAGGCTATTAGCTCCGAGGGTCCCAAGCCCACCGTGGTGTTCTTCACCCCCTGCGGCGAGCCCTTTACGCAGCATGTGGCCGAGCGCCTGCTCAAAAGCGAGCGCCTGCTGTTTGTGTGCAGCCGTTACGAGGGCGTCGACGAGCGCGCATATGCGTATGCGGACGAGCGTCTGTCGATTGGCGACTACGTGCTCACGGGCGGCGAGCTGCCCGCTATGGTCGTGGCCGATGCCGTCGTACGGCTCATTCCTGGAGCCTTGGGCGACGAGATGAGCAACGTGGACGAGTCCTTCTCGACCGCCGAGGATGGTGGCCTGCTCGAGTACGCGCAGTACACCCGCCCCGCCGAGTTCAATGGCGAGGGCGTGCCTCCAGTGCTCGTGAGCGGCGACCACGCCAAGGTCGATGCCTGGCGTCGCAAAAACGCTATCGAGCGTACCTGTCGCTGGCGTCCCGATCTTATCGAGACGGCACACCTTACGCCCGAGGAGCGCGCGTACGCGCAGGAGATCCTGGACGCTTCGTATTCGCAGAGCGAGGAGTGAGAATGGTTCCATCGCAGCATTCTGCCCTGAGGGGCGCCTTTGAGTGGATCGTAATCGTTGCGATCGCGCTCGCCGCCACCTTCGTGATTCGCACGTTTGTGGTCGAGCCCTTTGTGGTGCCCACCGGTTCCATGGAGTCCACGATCGAGATCGGCGACCAGATCCTGGCGCAGAAGGTGAGCCTTGAGCTCGGCCAGCCTGTCAAACAGGGCGATATTGTGGTGTTCCACAACCCCGATGGTACATCTGAGCACGACGTGCTGGTCAAGCGCGTCATCGCCGCGGCCGGCCAGACGGTCGACCTGCAGGACGGCAAGGTCGTCGTTGACGGCCAGGCGCTCGACGAGGACTATACGACCGGCATGAGCTGGCCGCTTTCGGTCCAGGCGCCCGGCGCTCAGGTGAGCTATCCCTACACCGTCCCTGACGACTGTGTGTGGGTGATGGGCGACAACCGCGAGAACTCTGCTGACTCCCGCTACTTTGGCCCGGTCGACCGCTCCGACTTGATCGCCGTGGCGCTAGTGCGCTACTGGCCGCTCAACCGTATCGGCGCTATCGATTAAAAACCGCTATAGTACAGTACCTAACCGTGTAATCGTTTCGACGAGGGGATATTAGAGGCATGAACGCTTCATCGCTTTCCTTCCAAGACATCATCCTGCGCCTCCAGCAGTACTGGGGCGAGCAGGGCTGCGTCATTATGCAGCCCTATGACTCCGAGGTCGGTGCCGGTACCTTCCATACCGCGACCACGCTGCGTTCGCTCGGTCCCGCCGAGTGGCGCACCTGCTATGCACAGCCCTGCCGCCGTCCCGCCGACGGCCGCTACGGCGAGAACCCCAACCGCATGCAGCACTACTATCAGTTCCAGGTGCTCATCAAGCCCTCGCCGGTCAACGCCCAGGAGCTCTACCTGGGTTCGCTGGCCGCCATTGGCCTGGACCCCAACGACCATGACGTCCGCTTTGTCGAGGACGACTGGGAGAGCCCGACGCTCGGCGCCTGGGGTCTTGGCTGGGAGGTCTGGCTCAACGGCATGGAGGTCACGCAGTTTACGTACTTCCAGCAGGTGGGCGGCATCGAGGTCGATCCCGTGCCCGTCGAGATCACCTATGGCCTGGAGCGTATCGCCATGTACGCCCAGGGCGTCAACTCGGTCTACGACCTGGTGTGGAGCTACCTGCCCGACGGCACGCCCATGACCTACGGCGACGTGTTCCTGGAGAACGAGCGCGAGTTCAGCGCTTACAACTTTGAGGTCGCCAACGTCGAGATGATGCGTCAGAAGTTTGACGACTACGAGGCCGAGTGCCACTCCTGCCTGGAGCGCAAGCTGCCGCTGCCGGCATATGACTGCGTCATGAAGTGCAGCCACGCCTTCAACCTGCTCGATGCCCGCGGTGCGCTGTCCGCAGTCGAGCGCGCCAACTACATTCTGCGCGTCCGCGCCGTCGCCAAGGCGTGCTGCGAGGCCTATATGGCCGAGGTCGCCGGAATCAACGAGAATGCCGATCGGGAAGGCGAGGTGGCGTAAGCCATGGCAGACGCTAAGGATTTCCTGTTTGAGATCGGTACGGAGGAAATGCCCTCTGCACCGCTGAACAATGCCGTCAAGCAGCTTGGCACCATGATCGCCAAGGGTCTCGACGAGGCCGGTCTGGCCCACGGCGAGGTCCGCGTGATCTCGAGCCCGCGCCGCCTGGCTGCGCTCGTTGCCGACGTCGCCACCGCGACCGACGAGGTTCACGAGGTCAAGCGCGGCCCCGCGGCCAACATCGCCTTCGATGCCGACGGTAACGCCACCAAGGCCGCCCAGGGCTTCGCCCGCAAGTGCGGTGTGGCTGCCGAGGATCTGGTCCGTCGCGAGGACACCGACGGCCGTGAGTACGTCTTTGCCGAGAAGAACATCCCTTCCGCCCCGGCCATCCCGATTCTGACGGCCCTGTGCGAGAAGACCATCGCCGGCCTGCAGTGGCCCAACTACCGCTCTCAGCGCTGGGGCCACGAGCACGCCACGTTCGTGCGTCCGGTCCGTTGGATCTGCTGCCTTCTGGGCGAGGACGTCGTGCCCGTGTCGTTTGCCGACGTGACGAGTGGCAACACCACGCGCGGCCACCGCGTGCTTGGTCCCGGTGACCATGTGGTCGCCAGCCCCGCTGTTTACGAGCAAGTGCTCGAGGACGCCGGCGTGCTTTCTGCCGAGCGCCGTCGTGAGGCCATCCTTGCCGGTATCGCCGAGGTCGAGGCTGCGCGCCCCGGCTGCCACGTCGATACGCCCAAGAAGGTCTTTGAGGAGGTCATCAACCTCTGCGAGTGGCCGACGGTGCTCGTCGGTACCTTCGATGAGGAGTTCCTCAAGGTGCCGCACGAGATCATCTGCGAGTCTATGCTCACCAACCAGCGCTACTTCCCAATCTATGATGGCGAGGGCAAGCTGACGCGTGAGTTCGTGGTCGTCTCCAACAGCAAGCCCGAGAATGCCGAGCGCGTGATCGACGGCAACGAGCGTGTCGTGCGCGCCCGCCTGGACGACGCCAAGTTCTTCTACGAGGAGGATCTGAAGATCTCCCTCGACGAGTTCCGTGAGCGTCTGGCCAAGGTCGCCTTCCAGGAGAAGCTCGGCAGTGTGCTCGCCAAGTCCGAGCGTATTGAGCAGCTCGCGCTCGCTATTGCCCGCGAGGCTCACCTGGGTGCCCACCTGGCCGCCGACGCCGGCCGCGCCGCTCACCTGTGCAAGGCCGACCTGGTGTCCAACGCCGTCGTCGAGTTCACGAGCCAGCAGGGCGTGATGGGCGGTTATTACGCCTCCGCGATGGGGGAGAACGACGAGGTCGCACATGCTATCCGCGATCACTATCGTCCCCGTTTTGCTGGCGACGAGCTGCCCGAGGGCACCGCTGGCTGCATCGTGGCCTGCGCCGACAAGCTCGATACCATTGCCGGCATCTTTGCCATCGGCGAGCCCCCGACCGGCTCTTCCGACCCGTACGCGCTGCGTCGTGCCGCCATCGGCATCATCAACATCCTGCGCGACCGTCTGCCGATCGACCCCACGTCGCTCATCGACTTTGCGCTCGAGCTCTATAGCGAGCAGGGTATTGTGTTCGACGCCGCCGAGGTCGCCCAGCAGGTTCGCGACTTCTTCCACGGCCGTTTGGTGAGCATGGCCCGCGATGAGAAGATTCCGGCCGATACTGTTGCCGCCGTCTCCGCGGTGCACATCATCGCGCCGTCGGTCTTCTTCGCCCGCTGTGCCGCCCTCGACGAGGCCCGCAAGAACGATGCCGAGACCTTCGACAACCTGGCCACCGCCTATGCCCGCGCCGCGCATATCTCCAAGCCCGAGCTGGGTGCGGAGTACGACCGCAGCCTAATGGGCGAGGTCGAGCTTGCGCTTGCTGACGCCTCCGAGGCCGCTCAGACCGCCGTCGATGCCGCTCTCGCCGCCGAGGATTATCCGGCCGCGTTTGCCGCTCTGGCCGCCCTGCGCGCGCCCATCGACCGTTTCTTCGACGAGGTTATGGTCATGGACAAGGACGAGCAGCTCCGCGATAATCGCCTTAAGCTGCTCAACCGCTTCGAGGCCGTTTTCTCCGGCATCGCCAACATCGGTGAGCTTGCTCGCAAAAAGTAAGCTAGCCTGCGCATAAGCGCAAAAGGAGCCCCGCATGGATTGCCCGGTCACCGCTCGTCCCACCGTTATCGTTATCTCCGACTCGCTCGGTGATACCGCTTGTGAGGTGGTGCTTGCGGCGTCCGGGCAATTTGATGAAGGGGCTTTTCGTCTCTTTCGTCTGCCTAAGGTGACCTCGGTGGAGCAGGTCAAGTCGTTTGTGGGACCGCGTGTCGATGCCGACCATCGTGATATCGCCGTGTTCCACACTATTGTCAATCCGGCGCTCCGTGCTCGTGTGCTCGACTACTTGGGTATGCTGCACATTCGCTCGGTCGACCTGATTGGCCCGACGCTTGCGGTGCTGTCGTCGCTTATTGGCGTGCCGCCAAAAGGAGTGGCGGGTGTGATCCATAAGACCGATGACCGGTATTTCCACCGCATCGAGGCCATGGAGTACTTTGTCGAGCACGATGACGGACGCGGTTGCGACGATCTGTCGGCTGCCGATATCGTGCTGCTGGGCGTATCCCGCACGTCCAAGACGCCGTTGTCGATGTATTTGGCCTATCAGGGCTACAAGGTCGCCAACGTTCCGTTGGCGCACGGTATGGAGCCGCCCAAGTCGATTTACGAGGTCGATCCGATGCGTCTCTTCGGTCTGATTTCGACCGTCGATGTGATTTCCGAGATTCGCGATAGCCGCCTGGGCGACGACTATGCCCGTGCCGTTGCCGGCTCCTATGCCGAGCCCGAGAGTGTACGCAGTGAGCTCGAGGAGGCTCGTGCCCTCATGAAACGTCTGGGTTGCTTTGTGGTGCGCACCGACGGCAAGGCGATCGAGGAGAGTGCCTCCGAGATCATTGCCCACCTCGAAGAAATTCAAGAGGCAAGAGCCCGCCGTGCCGCCCGCCGCGCCCAACAAAGCTAGCTTATTGGATTAGCTTAAAAAACCTGATACTGATAAAGCGATTTAGCAAATAACTTGCATTTGACCTGCGAGTTTCTTGTAGTGGTATCTTCATAAGGTAACCACCTTTACCTACCGTTTACCGCTAGTTTTAGCACGTTTACCAAACCGCGTATCCTCTGCTCAAGCCCATTCAAATCCCGCCGTATAGTTCCCTCACGGCCCGCATCCGGCGGGCCGATTCGTCACCACGGTCGTGCGCGAGAGCGCATGGAAGGGGAAGTATCGTGAGCGATTGCAAGAGGGTTTACCGTTTTGGAACCGATGCCCAGGGCACCTGTGTCACTGAGGGCGACAAGTCCATGAACTTCGTGCTTGGCGGCAAAGGCGCTAACCTTGCCGAGATGAGCCGTATCGGCCTACCGGTTCCCGGTGGCTTTACCATTACCTGCCAGACCTGCGTCGAGTACTCTGGTGCCGGCAACGTCTGGCCCGAAGGCGCGCTCGACGAGATCATTGCCGCCGAGGCCGACCTCGAGGCCCGCTGCGGCAAGAAGCTCGGCGACGCCCGTGACCCGCTGCTCGTGTCGGTGCGCTCGGGCGCTCCGTTCTCTATGCCCGGCATGATGGACACAGTCCTCAACCTGGGCCTCAACGACGACTCCGTCCAGGGCCTTATCGCCCAGACGCAGAACCCGCGCTTTGCCTGGGACAGCTATCGTCGCTTTATCCAGATGTTCTCCAACGTCGTCATGGGTGTCGATGCCGACTTGTTCGAGAATGCCCTGACCCAGGCCCGCCTGGTCGCCGGCGTTCGCGTCGACTCCGAGCTTTCGGCCGAGGACCTGCAGGAGCTCGTTGAGACCTTTAAGGGCATTTTCTCCGACAACGTCGAGGCCGCCGTGTACCCCGAGCTCGAGGTCGCGGACGGCAAGCCCGTCTTCCCGCACGATCCGGAGCTTCAGCTGCGCCTTGCCATCCAGGCCGTCTTTGGTAGTTGGATGAACGAGCGCGCCTGCATCTACCGCAAGCAGCACGGCATTTCCGACGACCTTGGCACCGCCGTCAACGTCCAGGCCATGGCCTTTGGCAATAAGGGCGAGACCTCGGCGACCGGTGTCGCCTTTACGCGCAACCCGGCCGACGGCACCAAGGAGTTCTACGGCGACTTTCTGGTCAACGCTCAGGGCGAGGACGTCGTCGCCGGCATCCGCAACACCGAGCCCATCGCCGATCTCAAGACCACCCCGGGCCTCGAGTCCGCAGGTGAGGAGCTTGAGCATGTCTTCCTGACGCTTGAGGATCACTACCGTGACATGTGCGACATCGAGTTCACCATCGAGCAGGGTAAGCTCTGGATGCTCCAGACCCGCGTAGGCAAGCGTACGGCAACCGCCGCCCTGCGCATCGCTATCGAGATGGTCGAGGAGGGCCTCATCACCCGTGAGGAGGCCGTGAGCCGCATCGACCCTGCGCAGCTCGACCAGCTCCTGCACCCGCAGTTCGACTCCTCCAAGAAGTACGAGGCGCTCGCATGCGGCCTTAACGCCAGTCCCGGTGCCGCCGTGGGCGAGGTCGTGTTCTCGAGCGATGACGCCGTCGCGCGTTCTGCCGAGGGCCATAAAGTCATTCTGGTCCGCTGGGAGACCAACCCTGACGACCTGAAGGGTATGGTCGCCGCCGAGGGTATCTTGACGAGCCATGGTGGCAAGACAAGCCACGCCGCCGTTATCGCCCGTGGCATGGGTACTCCCTGCGTCTGCGGTGTCGAGCGTTTCCATATCGACGCTGCCGAGAAGGTCGTTCGTATCGAGGACAGCGATCGCGTGCTGCACGAGGGCGACATCATCTCCATCGACGGCACTCAAGGCATCGTCGTCGACGGCGCCGTCGATCTGGTTTCGGCCGAGCTCACTGGCGACTTGGACACCATCCTGTCCTGGGCCGACGAGATCCGCCTGGACGAGACCGACGGTCACGCCAACCACGTGCGCGTCAACGCCGACAACCCCGAGGATGCCGAGCTCGCGCTCGAGTTTGGCGCCGAGGCCATCGGTCTGTGCCGTACCGAGCACATGTTCCTGGGCGATCGCAAGAACATTATCCAGAGCTTCATCCTGTCCGACGACGAGGCTGTGAAGCAGCAGGCCCTGGCCGATCTGCTCAAGGTTCAGACTGAGGACTTCTTGGCGATGTTCAAGACCATGTCCGGTCGCGATGTGGTCGTTCGCCTGCTCGATCCGCCGCTTCATGAGTTCCTGGATAATCCTCGCGAGCTCGAGGTCGCCATCACCAAGAAGGAGGCCGCTGGCGCCGGCGAGGTAGAGCTTGCCGCCCTGCGTGCCCGCCTGCGCCGTATCGACGGCATGGTCGAGTCCAACCCGATGCTCGGCCTGCGCGGTGTGCGCCTGTCAGTCGTCTTCGGTGACCTGCCGCTCATGCAGGTCCGTGCCGTGGCAACGGCTGCCGCTCGCCTTATCAAGGAAGGCGTCGACCCGCGCCCCGAGATCATGGTTCCGCTCGTTTCCATCACGGCCGAGCATGTCCAGACCCGCGAGGTCATCGAGCGCGTGATCGCCGAGGTTTCCGCCGAGGAGGGCGTCGAGCTCAACATTCCCGTGGGCACGATGCTCGAGCTGCCGCGCGCCTGCATGGTCGCTGACGAGATCGCCCATCACGCCGACTTCTTCTGCTTTGGCACCAACGATCTCACCCAGACGACCTTCGGCTTCTCCCGCGACGATGCCGAGGCCAAGTTCATTCCGCTGTACATGCACAAGAAGATCTTGAAGGACAACCCCTTCGAGACTATCGACTCGGCGGTGCTGGAGCTCGTGCGCATGGCCGTCGAGAAGGGTCGTGCCACCAATCCCGACATGCACTTTGGCGTGTGCGGTGAGCACGGCGGCGACCCCAAGTCCATCAAGGACCTGTTTAACGTGGCCGATGTGGACTACGTGTCCTGCTCGCCTTACCGCGTGCCCCTGGCGCGTCTGGCTGCCGCTCAGGCCAAGCTCGAGGCCAAGCGTTCCGCTTAACGGAGTCGCGTTCCATTTGCGCCTTTTAGGTTCCCCTTCGCGCCGTCGCGCCCCTTGTGGACGCGGCGGCGTTTTACGTTTGTTCAATACATTGGCAACTGACGGGAGGACTGCGATGAAAAACCTCACCAGGTATTTGCAACGAGCGCGTCGGGGAGTACGGATGGCCCTGTGCTGGGTGGTCGTTGCGGTCACGGCGCTTTGCGGGATGCCGACAGCCGGTTTTGCCCTTCAGGATGATTCGCGCGACGAGCTCTATGGTGACGTGGTCAACCCGCTCACCATTACGGTCAACGATCGCGACTGCACGTTTGTAGATATCGATGACGGCAAGCTCGAGGGCCGTACCTCGATGTACGACAACGTCTCGTTCTATACGGCCGCCGTCAGAAAGGTCCTGCCCAACTGGGCGTCGCTAGCCTATAACATCCTTGGCTATGGCGGAGGCGACGACTCCGGTGACTTTTTGTACTGGGACCACGCCGGCAAGGGCTTTGAGAAGGACTTCGGCAAGGGTCACTACATCTATCTCTATGATGCGCTTTCGGGCGGCAACGGTGAGCATTCCGATGGTGCCGACAAATCGAAGCAGAGTGGTCTGACATCTGCAAAAAGCCTCAATGCGGTCTACGAGCGCTTGACCGACGATATCGCCGGCTGTATCGGTCACAAGCTGAAGGGCTCCGATTTCCGTAAAAACGTGCCGCTCGACGGACTGTCGAAAGACACGACTGAGCAGGACGTCATCTATGCCACCATTGCTTGTGTCGACAAGCTCGGCGGCACCTATCAGTACGATTTCAATGGCTTTGGCATCGCGTTCTATAACTTTAGAGTTCAGCAGCTCAACAGCGTGAACAAGCTTAACTGTGCGCCCGAGGACGCGCCGGGCTATTCCTTTGTCGATTCTAAGACTGAGCAGGAGCTCGTTACCTCGGCACTTAACGTCGGCTATGAGGACGCCTCGCAGAGCATCACGCTCGCCCGCGGTACCGAGGAGACGGTCGGCACGAGCACTTCTGAATCCGCATCGTATTCCAAAGGCGGCTCGTGGGGCGCATCGGTGAGCCTCAAGGAGTCGCTGGGCGTGCCCGCAACAGCGAGCGAGGAGATCGAGACTTCGTTTTCGGCCGAAACCACGATGTCCCAGTTGTGGGAGGCGAGCAAGACCGAGGAACAGTCGATCACCACGACGGACAATCAGTCGGTTACCGTCAATATGACGATCCCGGCGCACACGCAGGTCAATAGCAAGCAGACGAGTTCTACCACGACGCTGTCCGAGGACTATGACCAGCCGGTGGGCGTGACGTTCGACGTGATTATCTTTAACATGAACGGCGAGTGCTACGACGACAACGCCGCCGTGCAGGAGTTCCATACCGCCGGTTATGACCAGCGCTCGTTCTACACCACCTTTGGCGATCAGTCGAACGACGGCGTGCAGAACCTGTTCCTGCGCTCAATCGCCCATCGTGGCGACGACGGCTACGATACCACCGCCGGAAACGTCACGAGCTGGTCGCATCGCACCAACAACCACATGGTGCGCGCCATCGATTGGAATTCGGTCCTGGCCGATCGCGAGGTGCCTTCGCGCAACGGTGGCGCCCCGCGCACGTGCAACGTGCTCAATGACATGGCCGCGACCTATCCCATGTCCATTACGGGTTCCAATCTGTCGTTTGAGTCGGTGACGGTCGATACGCAGTTGGGCACGCCGCAGCCCATTAAGCCCATCTCCAAGATTCTCGTGTCGCTGCAGACCGATAAGACCCGAAGGCTTACGGTGGGAGGGGAAGACCCCATCTCTTCCTATCGCGTGCGCGCAAGGGACGAGGACGATGTTGACTACTACGGCTTTGTGAAGTCGTCGGGCGACTGGCGCGTGGTCGATAAAAAGGGCAAGGAGTGCAAGTCCGACGTCATCGAGATCCAGACCGACCCTGTCACCCACGAACAAGTCGTGGTAGGCAAGAAGGCCGGTACCGCCTACGTAAAGTACTTTATCCCCGAGGACACCTATGTGGACGTGAACGGGCATGTCTCGACCAATGACGAGATCGATGCCGCGGCCTATAAATATAAGGTAAGCGACGTGGCGCCCGAGCCGTTTAACGGCAGCATCAAACTCGAGGGCTCGGCACAGACCGTCGTCGGCGTCGAGGAGAACCTTAACGGCATCGAAGGCCTGACAGCTACGGTCTATGACACGACGGGTAAGGAAGTCGATAGGGTCTGCAGCTGGGAGGCCCAAGAGCTCGAGAGCAAGGGCATTTCGGTCGCGACGGACGGCACGATGAGCATCTCGCAACCGGGCACCTTCCATGTTCGCGCCTTTATTGACGGCGTGTATTCCGATTGGGCCGAGGTCATCGCCGCACCCGCACCGGTCGACCCGATGACGACCGTGGTCGAGACGTCGGTGAGCGTTACGTCCGTTTCTTCGGGGGATGCTTCGGCAACGACGGATAGCACAGCTCCCGCCCAGGGAGAGCAGGCAGCTTCCGGTGTGAACGCGGCCGAGTCTGCTCCGGCGAGCGACGATGCCACTGCAGTGACTGACGACACCGCGCCCGCCGCCACGAAGGATGCTTCGCCGATTCCTACGGGCCTCGTTACCGTTTTGACCGATATCTGCCGCTACGGCATCGATCACGGCCTCATCAGCACATCAAACAAGAAAGAGATGACCAAGCAGGACTTCGACATCTTAGGCATCCTGTACTTGATGGCGGACAGCCAGGACCTGGTGCCCCAAGACGCCGAGGACGCGATGAACGAATGGGCCCATGACAACTATACTGATGAAGAGCTTGCCACCTGGAAGCAGCATGCGCTTTCGGTGCTGCTCGAATACGGCTATATCGCGCCCGGAACGACCGTGACGACGCCGACGACTGATGCTGTGGACGGCGCATAAGTGCAGAGAGAGTGCGTGTTTTTGTCTTTTTGCGCACGGGCAAAATAGTTCTTGCAGCCAAGGTCGTGGCGTGTATACTCGAATACGTTTGTTCAACTACGTGCCGGCCAAGGTGGTACGGCACCTCTAGAAGAGTAAGGAATTGCACATGGATTACATCCGCGCAATCGAGCGTCAGCAGATCCGCGAGGACATCCCGCAGGTCCGCGTTGCCGACAACGTCAAGGTCCACTACCGCATTAAGGAAGGCGACCGCGAGCGCATCCAGGTTTTCCAGGGTGACGTCATCCGCATGGCCGGCGCCGGTGCCCGTGAGACCTTCACCGTCCGCAAGATTTCCTTCGGTGTCGGTGTTGAGCGTACCTTCCCGCTTCACAGCCCCAAGATCGCCAAGCTCGAGGTCGTCCGTCATGGTCGCGTCCGTCGCGCCAAGCTGTACTACCTCCGCGACAAGGTGGGCAAGGCTGCTCGCATCCCCGAGAAGCGCTAAGAAGATCGCAGCGTCTGTCCACTCGTTTGGACAAAAGGGTCACCTTCGGGTGGCCCTTCTTTTTATCTGATTTGCATGCAAGGAGGCCCCGATATGGCCAACATGACGAGCTCGGTTTCGGCATCGCAGGTTGCCGGCGAGCTGGCGAGCGCCACGTTTGAGGAGATTCCCGCCCTCGTGGAGCATTATCGTGAGGATCCGCGCCAGCAAGTGATCAAGGCTTGCGAGCGTGCTCTTAAGCGTCATGCCAAGGAACTTGCCGAGCGCGAGCGCGTCAACGGCATGTACGAGCTAATGCACGAGCTCGGTGGGGATGGCGTGGTCGTGGGCGTCGACGAGGTAGGTCGCGGCTCGGTGGCCGGCCCTTTGACGGTGTGCGCCGTGTGCCTTCCCATGGAACCGCGCGTCTGGGGCATCAACGATTCCAAAAAGCTCACGCCGGCGCGCCGCGAGCTGCTCTCGGTGAAGATTGCCGAGGTCGCGACGGCGATTGGGTTTTGCCATATCGCGCCCGCGGATATCGATTATATGGGCATGGCCCGCGCCATCCGCGCTGCCGTCGCGGGCGCCGTGGCCGATACGGGACTCGAGCCCGATTGCGTGCTTATGGACGGTAACCCCTTGGGCGCCGTTCCCAACGAGCGCGACGTGGTGAAGGGCGATGCCAAAATCGCCTGCATCGCTGCGGCATCCATCATGGCCAAGGTCACGCGTGACGAGATGATGGTCGAGTACGACGCCGAGTACCCCGAGTATCATTTTGCCGAGTCGAAGGGCTACGCAAGCCCCGAGCACATAGAGGCGATTCGCAAACATGGACTTTGTCCGCTGCACCGCGTGAGCTTTTGCGGAAACTTTCTGCAGACTGAGCGCCTTTTCTAGGCCAATTGTGGAGACAGGGATCTCTGGCGTTTTATAAACCTGCTGGTAGCGGGCCGTGTGCAACGTGATTGTTGCGTACGGCCCGTTTCTTGTCGGCATTTGGTCAGCTTTTGGTTTGCTTCCGGTACTTACCCGCATGAAAGGTGCCCTCATCATCGGGGCAATGCAGTGTGCGGGAAAGGAGAACCCATGTGTGCCGCAAGCAAAAAGAGCAAGACGCAGCAACTCAAGGAGCGCTGGGAAGACGGCGAGCTCGACTGCGGGGCGATTACGCCCGAGTTTATCAAGGGGCTCAGTCCCCGCGAGCTCGGCATGCTGGGCGAGCTGATCACCATCGATTACTTTAACGAGCGTGGTTACACCTTGTTGGAGCAGGGCTATCGTTGCATTGAGGGCGAAGCCGATCTGGTGCTGCTCGATGAGCTCGACGATGTCGTGGTGATGGCCGAGGTCAAGACGAGACGCGTTGCCCTGGATTGCACCACGCGGGTCTTTCCCGAGGAGGCCGTGGACGCCCAAAAGCAGCGTCGGTATCGCCGTATCGCAAGTTGCTATCTCATGGAGCACTATCCGCTCAGATCGATTCGCTTCGATGCCGTGGGCGTCACCATCCGCGGCGGGCATATCGCCGAGATCGAGCACCAGTACAATGCGTTCGATTGGCAGGTGTCGTGATGGCGTTCGAGACGTTTGCCGTACACGCGGCCTGCATCCGCGGCGTCGAGGCAATTCCCGTCACCGTCGAGGTCTCGCTTGCCGGTGGCGTTCCGGGCATCCAGATGCTCGGCATTCCGAGCATGGAGGTGATGGAGTCGCGCGGGCGTATCCGGTGCGCCATGCGCTCGGCCGGCTTCGAGATCCCGCGCTCTGGCATTACCGTCAACCTGGCACCCGGCGATATCCGTAAAACTGGCAGCGGTTTTGACCTGCCGATCGCCATCGCGGTTCTGGCGGCCGATGGACAGATTCCCCGTGACAACCTCGATCGCTGCCTTATCGCAGGTGAGCTTGGTCTGGACGGCACGGTGCTGCCCGTCAAGGGCGAGGTGGCGTTTCAGCTGTTGGCGCGCGATATGGGGCTTTCCTTTATCGCCGGCAGGTCCGATCAGCATGTCCCGCTTGCGGGCGTTGACTGCGGGTTTATCGACCACCTGTCTCAGCTTGCCCATGGCATGGGGGATGCCGCACGGCATTACCTGGATTCTGAAGTGCTCGAGGCGACCTTTGAGCCCGAGCTCGATTATGCCGACGTGCTGGGGCAGGAGGTCGCCAAACGTGGCATGGCGCTTGCGGCCGCCGGCGAGCTCGGCCTGCTCATGATCGGCTCGCCCGGTTCGGGCAAGACCATGCTTGCGCGGCGCATGACGGGCATTTTGCCCGAGCTTTCTCTCGAGGATCAGCAAGAGGCACTGTGCATCCATTCGGTCTTGGGCGAGAACATCGATGGACTGCTTGCGGGGCATCGGCCGTTTCGAAGCCCCCATCACAGCATTTCGACCGCGGGACTCATCGGCGGCGGTCGTCCGGTGCATCCGGGCGAAATTAGCCTAGCTCATGGTGGCGTGCTCTTTTTGGACGAGCTTGCCGAGTTTCCCACCGGCGTGCTGCAGACGCTGCGTCAGCCCATTGAGCGCGGGTACGTAAGGATCGTGCGCGTTGACGGGGCCTTTACGTTCCCGTCGCGCTTTCAGCTGCTAGCTGCGAGCAATCCCTGCCCCTGCGGGTTTTTGGGCGATCGCGAAGTGCCCTGTCGCTGTTCCGCGTCGATGGTCGAGCGCTACCGGGGCAAGTTGCGCGGTCCTTTGGCTGATCGTATCGACATGATGATTGATGTGACCCGCCCCGATCCCCAGGTGATCATTGAGGGCGCGGAGGGTATGTCATCGGCTGAGCTGCGCGATTATGTCGTACGTGGGCGCGCCTTTCGCGCCTGGCGTGAATCCCGTATGGACGATGCGGACACCGAGGCCGAGGAAGATGGGTCGCGGTCCATTGACGGCGTCGTTTCGACCTTTGGGCTTGATGAGGCCGCCGAGAAATGCGTGCTCGGACTGTCGAGACGCACGCATCTCACGGGTCGCGGCATCGTGCGCCTGGTACGCATCGCACGCACGATCGCCGATGTTGCCGAAAGCGAACAGGTGACGCAGGATCATGTGCTCGAGGCGGCGATGTACCAGGGAAGGAGGGACCAATGATGGGCGAGGAGATTTTCGAATTGCACCCCGGTGATGCGCTGTATCCCAAGACCGTCTTGGAGCTCCCGGATGTGCCTCAGACGCTTTATGTGCGCGGCAACCCCGAGGTGCTTTCGACGCCCGCGCTCTCCATTATCGGCGCGCGCAAGGCCTCGCCGTATGGTCTTGCCGTGGCAGAACTTGCGGCCAAGGTGGCGGTCGAGGCGGGAGTAACGGTGGTCTCGGGCGGTGCGGTCGGCTGCGACCAGGCCTCGGGTTGGGCTGCGGTCAACGCCGGGGGCAAACACGTCGTGGTACTGGGGACCGGCGCCGATGTTGTCTATCCTCGCTCGAGCGCCGGCCTCATCACGCGCACACTCGATACGGGCGGCGCGGTCGTTTCGATTTCGCCGTGGGGTATGGGACCGCGTAAGTTCGCCTTTCCGCGACGCAATCGCGTGATCGCCGCCTTGTCGCAGGCGCTCTTTGTTTCCGAGGCGGGCATGCCCTCGGGTACGTTCTCAACGGCGGAGGCCGCTATGGACTTGGGACGAGAGCTACTTGCAGTGCCGGGCTCCATCCTTTCGCCCGAGTCGCGTGGGACCAACTATCTCATCGCGAACGGCGCCTGCTGCATCATCGACGAGGAATCAATCGAGATGGCCATCTCGCGCATCTACGGCACGCTGCGCTACTCGCGTCCCGATGCACCCGGCATCGCCGACCTTGACCCCACGCAGCAGGCCGTGATGCACGCGCTCATCGCCTCGCCGCTCAAGGTCGAAGACATTGCCGCGCTCGTCTCGCTTGATGCCGTCGGCGTGCTCAAGCTCTTGGGCTCGCTCGAGCTCGAGGGTCTGATCGAGCGCATGATGGATGGAAGGTATGCGCCCTCAAAGTTTGCGCTTCACGCCCAGACGCCCTTCGGTCACAATGGAAGGCGTGTCAATTAGAAAGGTGTTTGCAGATGCAGTTCGATCAGGTGACGGTTATCGGTGGCGGTCTGGCGGGTTCGGAATGTGCGATCCAGCTGGCAGATCGCGGGTTTGCCGTAAAGCTGTGCGAGATGCGTCCCCAGGTGAGCTCTCCGGCCCACCATACCGATCACTTGGCCGAGCTCGTCTGCTCAAATTCGTTTAAGTCAACCCGTCCGGACTCCGCTGCTGGCCTACTAAAGGCCGAGCTTGAGCGCATGGGTTCGGTGCTGCTCGACTGCGCCCATCGCGCGGCCGTTCCCGCCGGCGGCGCCTTGGCGGTCGACCGCGTTAAATTTTCGGAGCTTGTCGAGGCCGAGGTTGCCGCCCGACCCAATATCGAGGTCGTGCACGGCGAGGTCACGCAGATTCCCGAGGGTCATGTAGTCATTGCCGCTGGCCCCCTATGCTCGCCCGCGCTGAGCGATGAGGTCATGAAGCTCGTCGGTGGCGATGCCTTGGCGTTCTTTGACGCCGCCGCGCCGATCGTCGATGCCTCCACGCTCGATATGGACGTGCTGTTCTCGCAGTCGCGCTACGAGGAGCAGGGGAGCGGCGACTATCTCAACGCTCCGCTCAACAAGGAGGAGTACGAAGCCTTTATCGAGGCGCTCACCACCGCCGACCGCGTGGTGCTCAAGGACTTTGAGGGCGGGGATCTGTTCCAAGCCTGTCAGCCTGCCGAGGAGGTTGCGCGCACGGGCAAGGATGCCATTCGCTTTGGCGCCATGAAGCCCGTCGGCCTCACCGACCCGCGAACTGGACGTCGCCCCTGGGCGGCGATTCAGCTTCGTGCCGAGAACAAGGAAAAGACCGCCTATAACCTGGTGGGCTTCCAGACCAACCTGACCTTTGGCGAGCAGAAGCGTGTCTTCCACATGGTTCCCGGTCTGGAGAATGCCGACTTCTTCCGTTATGGCGTCATGCACCGCAATACCTTTGTCGATGCGCCGCACGTTCTTGACGGCACCTTTGCCGTGCCTGGCACGGGTGTGCGCCTCGCCGGTCAGATCACCGGCACCGAAGGCTATATGGAGGCCGTGGCGACCGGTCTGCTTGCTGCGCTCAACACCTATGCCGAGGCAATCGAGGCGGAGCCTGTTGAGTTGCCGCGAGTGGGCGCCCTGGGCGCGCTCGTGGGCTATGCGACCGATCCGGCAACGGTGGGCTATCAGCCCATGCATGTCAATTTTGGCCTGGTGCCGCCGCTCGAGGACGGCAAGCGCCGCAGTAAGCGCGACCGCTATCAGGCTTATGCGGATCGCGCCCTCGAGGCCCTCGATGCCTACTTGGCCACGCGTTCCGACCTGTTTGGAGGCGACCGGTCATAGCCTTTGACCTGTACGATACCGTCGACTCGTTTATTGCCTACATCGCACGTGTCGAGGGGCTCTCTCCCAATACGGTGACTGCCTATGGATCGCGGTTGGAGCGCTTTGCCGCCTGGTGCGAGCGTACGGGTGTCGACGCGCGTATGGCCGACGTGCGTACCGTCCGCGCGTATTTGGCCGAGCTTTCGCGCGAGCAGGTGGCGCCTCGCACCCTTGCGGCACATTTGTCGGCTATTCGGTCGCTCTATCGTTGGATGGCTGCCGAGGGAATCGTGGACGGTGATGCGATCTCGGCGATCGCGTCGCCCAAGTTACCGCGCGACCTGCCCGGTGTGCTGACGACCCAACAGGTGGAGGCGCTGCTCAAGACGCCTTATACCTCAACACCCGCGGGACTGCGCGATGCTGCGATGCTCGAGCTTCTCTATGCCTCGGGTGCTCGCATCTCAGAGCTTGCGGCGCTCAATGTGGAATCCATCTCATGGTCCGAGCGTACGCTGCGGCTATGGGGCAAGGGGAGCAAGGAACGTATCGTTCCTCTGTATCGACGCGCACTCGAGGCGACGCGCACCTATGTCGAGGAGGGGAGACCGGCGCTGCTCGCGCAGGCAAAGCGCCGCGATGCCGCAAACGGTCCCCATCCGCTGTTGATATCTGCGCGTGGCAATCGCATGAGTGCCGCTATGCTCAGGCGACGGTTCCATATGCTGGCGACGCTCGCCGGCATTCCGGCCGACATCGCGCCGCATGCGATGCGTCATACGTTTGCGACCGATCTGCTTGAGGGCGGCGCGGACCTGCGTTCGGTTCAAGAGCTGCTGGGACATGCGAGCCTGTCTACGACGCAGATCTACACGCATCTCACGCCCGATCGGCTTAAGCGTGCCGTTGCTCAAGCTCATCCTCGTGGCGAATAGCCTTTCGCGGCCCCGGGGGTCGATGCACATTCAGGTGTGTGGTTTTGATTGCGGGTTGGCAGGAAGAGGCAATCCTGCTATCATTCATCGGGTTGCTTCACGGCAACAGGTTTTTATCACGCACGCGCGGCTACTTCATACCGTGGTGCCCGGGCTTTGGTAGCACATGTCCGGGTTGGTTTTGGAGGATGACCCCGCGCGGAGGCAAACCACAGGAGGTTTAACATGGCTACCAAGATTAATATCCGCACCCTGCTCGAGGCCGGCTGCCACTTCGGTCACCAGACCCGTCGCTGGAACCCCAAGATGAAGCCGTTCATCTTCGGTGAGCGCAACGGCATCTACATCCTCGACCTCAAGCAGACCATCCTCGATGCCGACCAGGCCTACACCTTCGTCAAGAACGTCGCCAAGGGTGGCAACGTGCTGTTCGTCGGCACCAAGAAGCAGGCTCAGGAGGCCGTCAAGAACGCCGCTGAGCGCGCCAACATGCCTTACATCAACCAGCGTTGGCTCGGCGGCATGCTGACCAACTTCGTTACCATCCGCTCCCGCATCAACCGCATGGAGGAGCTCGAGGCCATGGTCGAGGACGGCCGCATGGCAGTTCTCCCCAAGAAGGAGCAGGCTGTGCTCGGCAAGGAGCTCACCAAGCTCCAGACCAACCTCGGTGGCGCCCGCGACATGAAGGGTCTGCCCCAGGCTCTCTTCGTCATCGACACCAAGCGCGAGGAGAACGCCATCAAGGAGGCCCAGCGCCTGAACATCCCCGTCGTCGCTCTGATTGACACCAACTCCGATCCCGACGAGGTCGAGTACGGCATCCCCTGCAACGATGATGCTATCTCCGCTGTCACCCTTATGTGCGAGCTCATGGCCGACGCCTGCCTCGCTGGCTCCGGTAAGGAGCAGGTCTCCGAGGCCGAGATGGCCGCTGAGCCCAAGGCCGAGTAAATCAGTCTTAGTTAATTCTTTTTCATCTCTTTGAAAGGAACCACAATGGCCCAGATTACCGCCGCTATGGTCAAGCAGCTCCGCGAGATGACCGACTCCCCGATGATGGAGTGCAAGAAGGCTCTCGTCGAGGCTGACGGCGACATGGACGCCGCTGTTGACGTTCTGCGCAAGAACGGCCTCGCCAAGGCTGCCAAGAAGGCTGGCCGTGAGACCAACGAGGGCGCCGTCGCCGCGTTCGTCTCCGAGGACGGCAAGACCGGCGCTCTGCTCGAGCTCTCTTGCGAGACCGACTTCGTCGGCTCCAACGCCAAGTTCACCGGCTTTGCTTCCAAGGTCGCTGAGGTTGTCGCTACCACCGAGCCTGCTGACGTCGACGCTCTGCTCGAGAAGCCGATGGGCGAGGAGACCGTTTCCTCCGAGCTCACCGAGATGATTCACATCATGGGCGAGAACATGAAGATCTCCCGTTTCGCCGCCCGCAAGGCTGAGAACGGCGCTCTCGCTTCTTACATCCACATGGGTGGTAAGATCGGCGTTCTCGTCGAGTTCGCTTTCGAGAAGGCCGAGACCGCTCAGGCTGAGTCCTTCAAGACCTTTGCTCACGACGTTGCCCTTCAGGTTGCCGCCGTCGCCCCGATTTGCGCTACCCGCGATCAGGTTCCGGCCGAGACCGTCGAGCACGAGAAGCAGATCTACATGGCTCAGGCTGCCGAGTCCGGCAAGCCCGAGGCTATCCAGGAGAAGATGGCTGTTGGCCGTCTGGAGAAGTTCTACAAGCAGTCCGTGCTCACCGAGCAGGAGTTCATCAAGGACAGCTCCCTCACCATCAAGAAGTACGCTGAGCAGGTCTCCAAGGAGCTCGGCGACACCATTACCGTCGTTGCCTTTGACCGTCTGGTCCGTGGCGAGTAAATAAGCTCTTGTAGCTGGTAATGAGCAGGCTGTGGGTTTTACTCACAGCCTGCTTTTTCATGGCTCCCCGTTAAGCCTTTGATATTATGTTGTGAGTCTAATTAAAGGAGGATCGCTTTGTCCGACATCCGATATAAACGCGTGCTTCTGAAGCTCTCCGGTGAAGCGCTGATGGGCGATGGCAACTACGGCATCGACCCCAAGGTTACCGATCATCTTGCCAAGCAGGTCAAGGAGCTGCTCGCCGTTGGTCATGAGGTCGGCGTCGTTGTCGGCGGCGGCAACATTTTCCGCGGTATGGCCGGCGCCGCCGGTGGTATGGAGCGCGCCCAGGCCGATTACATGGGCATGCTCGCTACCGTTATGAACGCGCTTGCCCTGCAGGATGCCTTCGAGCACAACGATGTTCCCTGCCGCGTGATGAGCGCTATCCAGATGAACGAGATCTGCGAGCCCTATATTCGCCGTCGCGCTATCAACCACCTGTCCAAGGGCAACGTCGTTATCTTTGCCGCCGGATCGGGTAATCCGTACTTTACGACTGACACCGCCGCGGCCCTTCGCGCCTGCGAGATCGGTGCCGAGATTCTGATTAAAGCCACCAAGGTTGATGGCATCTACGACAAGGATCCCGTCAAGTGCGCCGACGCCGTCCGCTTTGACAAGATCTCCTATCACGAGGTGCTCGTTCGCGGCCTGCAGGTTATGGATTCCACGGCTACGGCTCTTTGCCAGGACAACCGTATGCCCATTTTGGTCCTCAACATCGATGGCGAGGACACCGTCAAGCGCGCGCTCGCGGGTGAGCCCGTCGGCACGCTCGTCTATCAGGAGGATTAAGCATGGCAGAGAACATCACCGCCCACATGGACAAGTCACTCGAGTCCCTCAAGCATAACTTCTCCAAGGTCCGCACTGGCCGCGCTAACGCCAACATTCTGTCCGACATCACCGTCGACTACTACGGTGTTCCCACGCCCGTTACGCAGGTTGCCGCCGTTAAGACCCCCGAGGCCCACATGCTGCTTATCGAGCCGTGGGATAAGGCGCTCATCAATGCCATCGTCAAGGCCATCAGCGCCTCCGACCTGGGCATTACCCCCAACTCCGATGGTACCGTCGTGCGCCTGCCGTTCCCGGCTCCCACCGAGGAGCGTCGTCGCGAGCTCGTTAAGGAGTGCCGCGAGTACGCCGAGCAGGCCAAGGTCTCCATCCGCAACATCCGTCGCGACTTTAACAACAAGCTCGAGCGCGACGAGGAGCTCACCGAGGACGATGTCCGTCGCGAGCAGGCCAAGGTCCAGAAGCATACCGACGAGTATGTCGCCAAGGTCGAGGAGCTTCTGAAGGAAAAAGAAGCCGAGGTCATGGAGATCTAAGGTGCAATACGACGAGCATAAACTGGTCGAGTACTTTGCCGACGCCCCTGCGGGCGTCGGTTTTTCCGACCTTGACCTCAATAACATCCCGCACCATATTTCGTGCATCATGGACGGCAACGGCCGTTGGGCCACGGCGCGCGGTCTTGCCCGCACCGAAGGCCACAAGGCCGGCATCGTCTCGCTGCGTGAGATCATTACCGCCTGCGTGCGCCTGGGCGTCGACGTGCTTTCGGCCTATGCGTTTTCGACCGAAAACTGGAATCGCCCGCAGCACGAAGTCAACGTTCTGATGCACCTGTTTGCCAAGACGTTTATCGATGAGCTGCCGCTGCTTAAGCGCGAGAACGTTCGCGTTGTCTTTTTGGGCGATATTTCCGCGCTGCCCAAGAAGACCCGCGACGTCTTTGAGCGCGGCCTTGCCGAGTGCGCCGACCATACCGGTATGACGCTGGCGCTGGCCGTTAACTATGGTGCCCGTGCTGAGATCACCCGCGCTGTCCGCCAGATCGCACTTGATGCGGCTGCCGGCAAGATCGATCCCGCCGCGGTTGACGACAATATGGTGGCTTCGCACCTGTACACCGCTGGGCTGCCCGATCCGGAGCTTGTGATTCGCACCTCCGGCGAGCTTCGTCTTTCGAACTATCTGCTGTGGCAGGTTGCTTATTCCGAGTTCTATGTCACCGATACCTATTGGCCCGACTTTGATCGTTGGGGCCTTGTCGACGCCATTTTGGCCTACCAGGGTCGCGACCGTAGGTTTGGTGGACTGAGCAAGACCGAGGAGGCTTAATCGTGTCCGAACGTCCCAAGGCATCCGCTCCCAAGGCGCCTACTTCCGCGACGCCCGCGCTTAAGGTTGCCACTGCAGGGGCGCCTGCAGCGAAGGGCAGCTCCGGTTCGTGGCTGGCGGGCTTTATCACCCGTGCCGCCGCCGGTATCGTCTATGCCGTTGTCTTTATCCTGTGCCTCGTTTTGGGTATTGTGCCCACGGCCATCTTCGTGTCCGTCATGAGCGGTCTGTGCTGCTACGAGTTCTTCCGCATGACGAGGCTCGACGGCAAGGTTGCCAACGAGCGCCTTGGAATCGCTGCCGCCGTGCTCTTTCCGCTCTCGGCTCTGGGCGATTCGCTGCTGTTGAACGCTCTGCTGTTCGCTTTGATGCTTGCGGTTGGTATCTGGTATGTCTGGTCTCCGCGCACGCGTATCTCTGACGTTGCCGTGACGCTCATGGGCCCTATCTACACTGGCTTTATGCTGTCGGCTATCGTGCTGCTGCGCGATGCCGTGCCCGGTTTTGCCGGCGCCCTGCTTTCGGTTGGGGTTTGCGCGTCCCTTTGGGTCTCCGACTCGTTTGCCTACATCGTGGGCAGCCGCATCGGTAGGCATAAGATGGTCCCCAAGATCTCTCCCAAAAAGAGCTGGGAGGGCTTTGTCGGCGGCATTTTGGGCTCTGTTTTGATCTGGCTCATCCTGTGGGCAACGCACTTGTATAAGCTGAGCCTGCCCTATGCACTGCTGTGCGGCGTGGTCGTCTCCATCCTGGGCGTTATCGGCGACCTCATCGAGTCGCGTATCAAGCGCGGTGTGGGCGTCAAAGATTCCGGCAATCTCATCCCCGGCCACGGCGGCATGCTCGATCGCAGCGATTCGCTCATCTTTGGCTGCATTACCGCGCAGCTGCTGCTGATGATCGGAGGCGTGCTGTAATGTCATTCCAGACGACGTATGGCCCCGATGGACGCCTCCGTGTTGCCATTCTGGGCTGTACGGGTTCTATCGGCACTCAGGCCCTCGACGTGTGCCGTCAGCATGCCGATCGCTTGCAGGTGACGGCGCTGTCCGTTAACTCCAGCACCCCCGAGCTCGTTGCCGCTGCTCGTGAGTTCTCGGTTCCGGCTGTTGCCGTGGCAGACGCCTCCCATGGCGCCGACGCGGTGCTGCAGGAATTGCCCGAGGGCACGGAGCTCGGCGTTGGCGCGCAGGCCGTGTGCGAGCTCGCACGCCGCGATGATGTCGACTGCGTGCTCGTGGCTATCGTGGGCGCTTCCGGTCTCGAGGCGAGCCATGCTGCCCTGACCTCGAACAAGCGTCTTGCCCTGGCCAACAAGGAGTCGCTCGTTGTCGGTGGCGATCTGCTTATGCCGTTGGCGCAGCCGGGTCAGCTTATCCCGGTCGACTCCGAGCATTCTGCCATCTACCAGTGCTATCTGGGCGAGAATCCGCGCGAGGCTCACTGCATTTGGCTTACCTGCTCGGGTGGCCCGTTCTTTGGCTGCACGCGTGACGAGCTTGATCGCGTGACGCGCGCCGATGCCCTGGCGCATCCTACGTGGGCTATGGGTGCCAAGATTACGATTGACTCCGCCACCCTCATGAACAAAGGTCTGGAGCGTATCGAGGCCATGCATTTGTTTGGCTGCGATCTCGATTTCATTAACGTGGTCGTGCAGCGCCAGTCTAAGATTCACTCCATGGTCGAGTTTGCCGACGGCTCTGTGATGGCGCATCTTGGTGCCTCCGACATGCGCATTCCTATCCAGTTTGCCTTCTCGTATCCCGAGCGTTGGGATACGCCGGCTCCGCGTATCGATTTCCGCGAGTTGGGGCAGCTTACCTTTGACGCGGCCGATATGGATACCTTCCGCTGCCTTTCGCTGGCCGAACGTGCCGGCAAGACGGGCGGCACCATGCCGTGCGTGCTCAATGCCGCCAACGAGGTCGCCGTCGATGCCTTCCTGCATGATGGCTGCAGCTTTACCGATATCGATCGCATTGTGGAATCCTGCATGGATGCTCACGATGCGCAGACGGTCGATTCGTTTGAACAGCTTCGCGGCATCGATGGCTGGGCGCGTGAAAAGGCCGCGCAGGTGCTCGCCGCAACTCGTTCTTAACCCATAAGGATTGCTTTTTCGTTTTATGGATACTGTTCTGAGCGCTCTCTCATCGGTCTTTTGGGGCCTGCTGATGCTTTCCGTCCTCGTGTTTTTGCACGAGGGCGGCCACTTTTTGGCGGCGCGTGCCTGTGGCGTCCGGGTGACTGAGTTCTTTTTGGGCCTGCCGTGTCGCTTTGATATCCACCACACGTCGCGTCGCATCGGCACCAAGTTTGGCGTGACGCCGCTGCTGCTGGGTGGCTATGCTGCCATTTGTGGCATGGATCCGACCGACGTCTCGTGTGCCGATCGCGTGCTTGCTGCCATCTATCGCCACGGTCGTGTGACGGTGGCCGATCTTGCCGTCGAGCTCGAGCTGTCCGAGGAGGATGTGCTCGAGGCCTGTGCTTTGCTGTTGGGCTGGGGTTCCATCGCTCCCTGGTATGAAGAAGGGGAAAAGCCTTCGCCCAGTTACTATCCCACCAAGTACCAGACCCTGCCGCGTGATGCGGCGGGTTATACCACCTTTGACGGCCGTCGGTTCGATCGCGAGCACGCGACTGCCGAGGGCGATGTCTGGGAACTGCCGTGCGGCGAGGCCGAATTCCTTGCACGCGAGCGCTCACACACCTATTTGGGCCAGGGCTTTGTCAAGCGTGCCTTTATGCTGCTCGCAGGCATTATCGTCAATATCCTGACGGGCTTTTTGCTCCTTATGAGCATCTATTCCATCGCAGGTGTCACGGTGCCGGTGGATACCAATGTGATTGGCCAGGTTGACGAAGGCTCGATTGCCGCCGCGGCGGGAATCGAGGGCGGCGACGCGATCGTTTCGGTCGACGGAGTATCGTGCTCTACTTGGATGGACGTTTACGATGCCATCGGCAAGGCTGCCGGTAAGGACGATATCGCCATTGAGTACGAGCGTGACGGCAAGCAGCATTCGACCACGGTTGCGCTCAAAGATGACGAGCGCCTAGGTGTGTATGCCTCTACGCAGGTGGTCCGTTTAGACCCCATCACGTCCGCTCGCCTGTCGTTCTCCTATGTCGTGCAGACAGCGGAGGGCGTGATGCGCCTGCTCCAGCCGCAGCATACGATGGAGATTCTCGATCAGTCCTCTTCGATCGTGGGTATTAGCGTTATGTCCTCACAGGCTGCTGCTGCCGGTCCTGCCACGTTCCTATCGTTTGCCGCTCTCATTTCGTTCTCGCTTGGCTTTATGAACCTGCTGCCCATCCCACCACTCGATGGCGGCAAGCTGGTCATCGAGATCATTCAAAAGATTGCGGGCCGCGAGCTTCCACTCAAGGTCCAGACGATTGTGAGCTATGTGGGCATCGCGCTCTTTGCGCTGCTGTTTGTCTATATGCTTCGTTCCGACATCCTTCGATTTATTCTATAGGGGAGTGTTTGGATTGTCTTTATCCCATCCTTTGCCTCGCGAGCTGACGCGCCCGGTGCATGTGGGCGGCGTGCAGATCGGTGGTGGCGCACCGGTGGTGGTCCAATCCATGACCTGCACCGATACCGCTGATGCCCAGGCAACGCTTGCGCAAGTGTGCGCGTTGGCGCAGGCTGGCTGCGATATCGTGCGCGTGAGCGTGCCCACCGAGGCCGCTCTTGAGGGTTTCCGCACCATCTGTGCCGAGTCTCCGGTGCCGATTGTCGCCGATATCCACTTTAACCATAAGCTCGCCATTGGTGCTGTGGAGGCCGGTGCTGCCAAGCTGCGCATCAATCCTGGCAATATCGGCGATTGGGCCAAGGTCGATGCCGTGATTGATGCCGCGGGTGCCGCGGGCTGTGCGATTCGTATCGGCGTCAATGCCGGTTCGCTTGAGCAGGATATCGCCGAGCGCGACGACCTCACGCAGCCCGAAAAGCTCGTGATGTCGAGCGAGCGTTTCGTCAAGCATTTTGAAGACCGCGGCTTTACGAACATTGTGCTTTCGGCCAAGGCCCATAGTGTGCAAACGACGCTCGATACCTATCGAGCTCTGTCGCGTGAGATTCCCCACGTTCCGCTTCACCTGGGCGTTACCGAGGCGGGTACCAAGCTACAGGGTACCATCAAGAGCTCGGTGGGCCTTGGAATCCTGCTGTCTGAGGGTATCGGTGACACCATGCGCGTCTCGCTCACGGCCGATCCGGTTGAGGAGCCGCCGGTCGCCTGGGGAATTTTGCAGTCCCTGGGTCTGCGTCGCCGTGGTCCCGAGATTGTCTCGTGCCCCACGTGCGCCCGCTGCCAGGTTAACCTGATTCCTATCGCCGAGGAAGTAACCGAGCGGCTTAAGAACTATGCCGCGCCGCTTTCGATTGCCGTCATGGGATGTGCCGTTAATGGCCCCGGTGAGGCTTCTGATGCCGACCTGGGCGTTGCTTGCGGACGTGGTCAAGCCCTGCTCTTTTCGCATGGCCAGATCATTGGTAAAGTAGCTGAGGACCAAATTGTCGACGCGCTTATGGCCGAGGTCGACAAGCTTATTGAGGAGAAATAAATGACCCGAGCAATGTATATGTCTAAGCTCTATGCGCCGACGCTCAAAGAGGATCCGGCCGACGCCGAGCTTGCAAGCCATCGTCTGCTGCTTCGTGCCGGTATGATCCGCAAGGAGGCCGCCGGTCTGTATTCCTATCTGCCGCTCGCTTGGCGCTCGATTCGCAAGATCGAGAACATCGTGCGCGACGAGATGGACGCCGCCGGCGCTCAGGAGCTCATGATGCCCATTATGGTCGATGCCGAGCTGTGGCGTGAGTCCGGCCGCATCGATGCCTATGGCAAGGAACTGGTGCGCTTTGACGACCGTCATGGTCGCGAGTTTGTGCTGGGCCCCACGCACGAGGAGACCGTCACGGCCCTGGTGCGCAACGAGCTGCGTTCCTATAAGCAGCTGCCCGTCAACCTGTACCACATTCAGGACAAGTTCCGCGATGAGTTCCGTCCCCGCTTTGGCCTGATGCGCGGCCGCGAGTTCATCATGAAGGACGCCTACAGCTTCTCTGCCACGCAGGAGAGTCTGCAGGAGGAGTACGACAAGATGAAGCAGGCCTACGCCAACATCTGCGAGCGCTGCTATATCAAGGCTCTGCCCGTTGTCGCCGACTCCGGCGAGATCGGTGGCGACACCTCCGTCGAGTACATGGCTCTGGCCGACGCGGGCGAGGCCTCGCTCGTCTACTGCGACGATTGCGGCTTTGCTGCCGATGACGAGGCTGCAAGCACCAAGGTGGTTGTGACTGAGGGTCCCGGCGACGGTACGCTCACTAAGGTCGAGACTCCGGGCATGGGCACCATCGAGGCCGTCGCCAAGTTCTTCGGCTTCCCCGAGAACGGTACGCGCAAGTCGCTGGCTCTTATCGACGCCGAGGGTAAGCCGGTTGTGGCCATCGTTCCGGGCGATCATGAGCTCAACGACTGCAAGGCCGAGCACGTCTTTGGCAAGGGCTATCGTATGATGACCGACGAGGAGCTCCAGACCTATGGTCTGCACAAGGGCTTTATCGGACCGGTTGACCTGCCCGAGGGCATCCGTCTGGTGTGCGATGAGAGCTTGCGCGAGTCCAAGCAGTGGGCCTGCGGTGCCAACGAGGTCGATTACCACTTTACCGGTGCCTGCCCCGAGCGCGACTTTACCGTCGACGAGTGGGCCGATCTGGTTACCGTCGTCGCCGGCGATCCCTGCCCGCACTGCGGCAAGCCGCTCTCTGCTGCTCGCGGCATCGAGGTTTCCCAGGTCTTCCAGCTTGGCACCAAGTATTCCGAGGCCATGGGTGCCACCTTTATGGACGAGGACGGCAAGGAGAAGCCGCTTATCATGGGTTGCTACGGCGTGGGCGTGTCTCGCTCGCTCGCTGCCGTCGTGGAGCAGCACAACGACGAGCACGGTATCGTCTGGCCGGTCTCCGTCGCTCCGTACGAGGTTGCGGTGATTCCGCTCGACCCCAAGAAGGAGGAGTGCGCTACCGTCTGCGAGCAGATCGTTGATGGTCTATGCGCCGAGGGTATCGAGGTCGTCGTCGACGACCGTGACGAGCGTCCCGGCTTTAAGTTTGCCGACAACGACCTTATGGGCTTCCCGTATCAGGTCGTTCTGGGTAAGCGTGGCCTCAAGAACGGCACCGTCGAGCTCAAGGACCGTGCCACGGGTGAGCGCGAGGACGTGGCGATCGACGAGGTCGTCGCCAAGGTCGCCGAGCTTGTGAAGGCGGCACGCCGTTAATCGGCGATTTCGCTTGTAGTTCGATATACGGGACGGCCCCGCATTTCTCCAGATAGGGGAGATGCGGGGCCGTCCTTTTATCTTCTCGACGTACTCAATCGCTAAAAGGAAACCCCACAGCCCATGCGAGCTGCGGGGTTTCCTTTGTGCCTCCGATGCGAAATTAATCGCTCAGATATTACTGATAATCGACGACGTCGATCCAGTTCTTAAGGAACTCATCGTTCACGTTGCGCTTACGAGCGAGCTCGGAAGCGGCGACGATGCTCGTCCACTGACGTACGACCTGCATGGGCATGTCGGCGCGGTCGCAGTAGAGCTCCAGATAAGCCTCGGCCTGGTCCTTGCTGTTGAGGGCAAAGAGCAGGTAGGTGGTGGCAACGTCGGCAGCAGGGGAGCCCTGGGTAGCGTGTGCCCAGTCGCACACATAGAGCTGGCCGTCGTCGCCGACGATGACGTTGGAGGGGTTGAAGTCGCCGTGGCAGACCTTGAACTCCTTGGTCATACCGTCCAGACGCTCCTGAAGGTTGTAGCGCGTGGTGGCATTGAGCTGATCAAGGCTGTCGATCATGCGGGCGAACTTGTCGCGCTGACGGTTGAGCAGCGGGGAGGTGTAGCCGTGGATCTCGATCTGGAGGTCGACGAACATCTCGAGGTACTCACCAAAGCGCTGGGGCTCGGCAGTCATCTTCTCGGCAAGGGTGGTGCCCGGAACCTTCTCGGTCACGAGCGCCCAGCCGTTGGCGTTCTCGAGCTGGGAAACCTCGAGAGCCTTGGGGCTGCGGATGCCGCACTCATTGATGCGGGCAAGATTCAAAGCCTCGTTGAACACGTCGGAGACGGGCTTGGTCTCGTTAAAGACCTTGACGATCTTGTCGCCCAGGTCGTAAACGACCTTGTTGCCGCGACGGACGAGCTCGGTCTTGGAATCGGGTAGCAGCATGGTTGCATCCTTTCAACGATGCGATAGAAGCGACGGCGGGGGTGTGTGAAACACCCGTGCACCCCCGCCGTTAAAACCGTGCTAGAACTAGCAGACGGCGTAATCCTGAGGCTCGCGGCCGTAGTAGGCGTCCAGGTAGAGCTCCTTGATCTCGCTCATGAGCGGGTAGCGCGGGTTAGCGCCGGTGCACTGGTCGTTGAATGCCTGCTCGGTCATCTCATCGAGGGTGTCGAGGAAGTACTGCTCGTCGACACCGTAGTCGGCGATGGTCTTCTTGACGCCGATGAAGTCCTTGAGCTCCTCGAGCTTCGTGATGAAGTTCTCGAAGACCTCCTTGTCGTCCTTGCCCTCGATGCCGCAGTACTTGGCCATCTCGGCGTAGTTGTGCAGCGCGTTGGGGTAAGGATACTGGGAGAAGGTACCCATCTTGACGGGAGCCTCGGCGGCGTTGTAACGCATGACGCGAGTCAGGATGACGGCGTTTGCGAGGCCGTGGGGCAGGTGATGGAAAGCGCCGAGCTTGTGGGCCATGGAGTGGTTGAGGCCCAGGAAGGCGTTGGCGAAGGCCATACCGGCCATGCAGGAGGCGTTGTGCATCTCCTCGCGGGCGTGCGGGTCCTTGGCGCCGTTCGTGAAGCTGGAGGGCAGGTTCTCGAAGACGAGCTTAGCAGCGCGCTCGGAGAGGCCCTTGGTGTAGTCGGAAGCCATGATGGAGACGTAGGACTCGATGGCGTGGGTCATGACGTCGATGCCGGAGGCAGCGGTCAGGCCGCGCGGGGCGGTCATGCAGTTGTCGGCGTCGACGATAGCCATGTTGGGGAGCAGCGCGTAGTCGGCGAGCGGCCACTTGATGCCGGTCTCCTTGTCGGTGATGATGGCGAACGGCGTGCACTCGGAGCCGGTACCCGAGGAGGTCGGGACGGCGACGAAGTAGGCCTTCTTGCCCATCTCGGGGAAGGTGAAGATACGCTTGCGGATGTCCATGAAGTCCATGGCCATGTCCTCAAACTTGCACTCGGGGTGCTCGTACATCATCCACATGATCTTGCCGGCGTCCATAGCGGAGCCACCGCCGACGGCGATGATGACGTCAGGCTCAAAGAGAGCCATCTGCTTGGCGCCGCGACGTGCGCACTGCAGCGACGGATCGGGCTCGACGTCGTAGAAGCAGTCGTGGGCGATGCCCATCTCGTCGAGCTTGGCCTCGATGGCGCGGGTGTTGCCATTCTTGAAGAGGAACTGGTCGGTGACGATGAAGGCGCGCTTCTTGCCCATGACGTTGCCCAGCTCGTCGAGGGCGACGGGCGTGGAACCCTTCTTGAAGTAGACCTTCTCGGGAGCGCGGAACCACAGCATGTTCTCACGGCGCTCGGCCACAGTCTTAACGTTGATCAAGTGCTTCACCCCAACGTTCTCGGAGACGGAGTTGCCGCCCCAGGAGCCGCAGCCCAGGGTCAGAGACGGCTTCATGCCAAAGTTGTACAGGTCACCGATGCCGCCGTGCGAGGACGGGGTGTTGATGACGATACGGCAGGCCTTCATGACGTGCTCGAACAGGCTGATCTTCTCGGCCTGGGCGGGGTGCACGTACAGAGAGGCGGTGTGGCCCGGGCCACCGGCGAGCACCAGGTGCTCGGCCTTGTCGACGGCCTCCTGGAAGTCCTTGGCGTGGTACATGGCCAGGACCGGGGAGAGCTTCTCGTGGGAGAACTCCTCCTTGGCGGGGTCGGTGGAGGTGACCTCGGCGATCAGGATCTTGGTCTTGGCGGGAACCTCGATGCCGGCGAGCTCGGCGATCTTGGCGGCAGCCATGCCGGGGATGCGGTGGTCGAGAGCGCCGTTCTTGAACATGGCGGCACGCAGGGCCTCCATCTCGGCACCCTGCTTGACGAAGTAGCAGCCGCGCTTCTGGAACTCGGCCTTAACCTGGTCATAGATGGTGTCGATGACGGTCACGGACTGCTCGGAAGCGCAGATCATGCCGTTGTCGAAGGTCTTGGAGTGGATGATGGAGTTGACGGCGAGCAGCACGTCGGCGGTGTCGTCGATGACGACCGGGGTGTTACCGGCGCCAACGCCCAGGGCGGGCTTGCCCGAGGAGTAAGCGGCCTTGACCATGCCCGGGCCACCGGTGGCGAGGATGATGTCGACGTCGCGCATGACCATGTTGGTCAGCTCGATGGAGGGGACATCGACCCAGCCGATGATGCCCTCGGGGGCGCCGGCCTTAACGGCGGCGTCAAGCACGAGCTTGGCGGCGGCGATGGTGCACTTGGCGGCAGCCGGGTGCGGGGAGATGATGATGGCGTTGCGGGTCTTCAGGCAGATCAGCGTCTTGAAGATCGCGGTGGAGGTGGGGTTGGTCGTCGGGATGACGGCGCCCACGATGCCGATGGGCTCGGCGATCTTGGTGATGCCGTAAGCCTCGTCGCGCTCCAGAACGCCACAGGTCTTGGTGTTCTTGTAAGCGTTGTAGATGTACTCTGCGGCGTAGTGGTTCTTGATGACCTTGTCCTCAAGAACGCCGCGGCCGGTCTCCTCGATGGCCATCTTCGCCAACGGGATACGAGCCTTGTTGGCGGCCATGGCGGCCTCGTAGAAGATCTTGTCGACCTGCTCCTGCGTGTACGTAGCAAAAAGCGCCTGGGCCTCTCGCATCTGAGCGAGCTTAGCCTCAAGCGCCTCTACGTTGTCCACAATTGCGGGAGTAGTGTTTTCCGGTGACTTTTTCACCATTTGTGTCTCCTTGCGATCGGAGATTTACCCTACGCCTTGCATGATAGCAAGAAATTATTCGGCGAACGGTCAGATTCCCGTAAAAGACAAACTAAAACGCTTCAATAAAATGAAGCGTTTCAACTAAAACTATGCCCAATGCATCGCCCGCTCATTGGGGACAGACTTACATGAGTGCTTTCACTCATTTGGGACAGACATCGTTTTGCCATTTTGCCGTTCTGGGCCTGTTATTGCCGCTTATTGGATATAAATAGGTTGCAGGCTCAGCATTTCGCGTTGCTTCTCTCCTTTTAGGTGTTGCCTGAACAGTTTTGAAAGGAGAGATTATGCCCCGATGCGCCCGCCCCGTTTCGATCACCGGCTATTACCACGTCTTTGACCGCGGCAACTCCAAACAGATTATTTTTGAAGATGACTCCGACCGTTATCGTTTCTTATCGGATATCTCGGACAGGTTTGCGCGCCATGAAGTGGCGGTGTTGGCTTGGTGCCTTATGGACAATCACTTCCATTTGATGGTTGATGACCCATTTGACAACCTTTCAAAGGCAATGCAGTGCGCGCTGACGGCATATGCTAAGTATTTCAATGGAAAAACGGGGAGAACGGGACATCTGTTTGACAATCGCTATTCGCGGGTCGCGGTTGAGTCGGACACGCAGGCGGTGCAGCTGCTCGACTATATTCATCTCAATCCCGTGAAGGGTGCGCTTGACTCGCTCGATGCGTACCGCTGGTCAAGCTATAAGGCGTATCAGCTGGGCTATGATCCCTTTGACATCTGTGATGCGGCTCCTATGCTCGATATTGTCGGTGGCTCCCGTTGCTATTGCGAGCATCTCGAGGAAGTTGCCGGGCGCATCTGGTCAATGGAGGTTCTTCCACGCCGGCGGATCCCCGATGAGGAGGCCCTTTCCGTTGCGCGCGAAGTTCTGCCGAGCATAGATCCTGCACTGCTCAAAGCCCTGCCACGCCCCGAACGCGATGCGTGTCTGCTGAGGCTTAGGCGGGCGCATCTCACGGTCAAGCAAATTGCCCGTATCACCGGCATCGGCGCTACAAGCGTGACCAAGGCAACTGCAGGCTGGAAGGATGCTGCGTGAGGCAGGGGCCGGAGCCAGTCAGTGCGTCGCATGCGTGCTTCATGTCTGTCCCCAATGCGTGAAAGCACTCATGTAAGTCTGTCCCAAATGAGTGCAAAAAGGCGCCCTCCGTAAGGGAGGGCGCCTTTGGTAAGTTCTATGTGAACGCGAGGTCTTTGACCCGGAGAGTCCGAGGTACTTGTTGGTAAGACCTTATTTAGGAGCGCGCAACCTTGCCGGACTTGAGGCAGGTGGAGCAAACGTTCATCTTGCGACGGTGACCATCGACGACGACGTAGACGCGCTGGATGTTGGGGCGGAACTTACGGTTGGTGACGCGGTGAGAGTGGCTGATGGAGCGACCGGCAACGGGGTGCTTACCGCAAACTTCGCAAACTTTGGACATAACTGACCCTCCTTGGGCGACAAACGAACATGTCGCGTTAACAAACAAGCCTGAACTATAGCACAGAAGCAGCTCCCTGTGCGTAATCTACACAGAGATATTTCTCTTTTGGCGATAGTGCTCACGCCACGGCCCTGGACGTAGATCCGATTTGCGTGCAGCAGAGGGGATTATGCCAGCTCGTGCGTATGTTTTCAAGCTCGTCCCACAAATATATATAGGTTTATTGAGCATTGGGCTCCGTTTACGGATTGCTCTGTATTTATGCTCGCAATTAAGCTCGAGGTTGGCTACACTATCCCTTGACCATTAAAGGGGTACGAGATACCCACATGGAATTACATAGCTGCCAAAGAGCAGTCCTTCCTGTGGATGTCTGGTCCGCTTTAAGCGGTCGGGCATCTATTTTTTTGACTGTGTCAGCAGTCAAGACATGTGAGGAAGGAGATCGATGGGCACGACTTCCCCCAAGGCGGTCATCATGGACGAGACCGCCGTCAATCGAGCGATGACCCGCATTGCGCACGAGATTCTCGAGCGCAACGAGGGCTGTGAAGACCTCGCTCTGGTCGGCATCGTCACGCGCGGCGACCTTCTGGCAAAGAAGCTCGCCGAGGAGATCAAGGAGATCGAGGGCGTCGAAGTTCCGCTCGGCAGCCTGGACATCAGCTTCTACCGCGATGACTATGCGACCAATTTCGCTCCCGCGATCCACGCTACCAACATTCCCTTCAGCGTCGACGGCAAGCGCGTCGTGCTGGTGGACGACATCCTGTACACGGGTCGCACCATCCGCGCCGCTCTGGACGCCGTTATGGACCTGGGCCGTCCGAGCCGAGTCGAGCTGGCAGTTCTCGTTGACCGCGGTCACCGCGAGCTCCCTATCTCGCCGGACTTTGTCGGCAAGAACGTTCCCTCGTCGCACGAGGAGAACGTGCACCTATATATGAAGGAAGTCGACGGCCGCACCGCTGTCGAGATCAACGACGTCGCGCCGGGTTCCCACGTGGGCTCCGCGCCGCTGGGAGGTGAGTAGTACCGTGGCGTTCAATCATAAGCATCTGATCGACATTACCGAGTACTCCGAAGAGGACATCAAGCTCATCCTCGAGACCGCCAAGGCGTTCTCCGAGGTCAACGAGCGTGCCATCAAGAAGGTCCCCACGCTCAAGGGCAAGACCATCGTCAACATGTTCAACGAGCCCTCGACGCGTACCCGCAGCTCTTTCGAGCTCGCCGAGAAGCGTCTTTCGGCCGACAGCCTCAACTTCGGCGGCTCTTCGACCTCCACGGTCAAGGGCGAGAGCCTCGTCGATACCGTCGAGACCCTCAACGCCTACAAGATCGACTGCATCGTCGTGCGCGACAAGCATGCCGGTGCTCCCTACATCGTCACCCAGAATTCGCCCGCGAGCGTCATCTGCGCCGGTGACGGTAAGCATAACCACCCCACGCAGGCTCTGCTCGACCTGTACACCATCTGGGAGCACAAGGGTGACTTCCACGGTCTGAAGGTCGCCGTCGTCGGCGACATCGCCCACTCCCGCGTCTGCGGCTCGCTGATCCCCGCGTTGAAGATCATGGGCTGCGAGACCTACGCCGTCGCCCCCGGTACGCTGCTGCCGCCGGCGCCCGAGGTTCTGGGCTGCGACCACGTGACGAGCGACCTCGATTCCGTCCTGCCCGAGCTGGACGTTGTCTACATGCTGCGCGTGCAGCAGGAGCGCCTCGAGGGTGCCCCGTTCCCCACGATTCGCGAGTACCACAAGCTCTTCGGCCTGACCAAGGACCGCGAGAAGCTCATGAAGCCCGATGCGATTATCTGCCACCCGGGCCCCATCAACCGCGGCGTCGAGTTCGACTCCTACATGGCCGACCACCCGCAACGCTCCGTCATCCTGGAGCAGGTCTACGCCGGTATCTGCGTGCGTATGGCTATCCTGTATCTGCTGCTTGGAGGTGCCGATAATGGCCTTGCTTCTTAAGAATGCTCACGTCGTCGACCCGTCCGTCGAGCTTGACGGTGTCGTTGACGTCCTGATTGACGGCGACAAGATCGCCGAGGTCGGCGAGAACCTCGCCGCCGAGGGAGCCGAGGTCCGCGACCTTTCCGGCAAGTACCTCGTCCCTGGCCTGGTGGACATGCATGTCCACCTGCGTGAGCCCGGCTACGAGGTCAAAGAGGACATCGAGAGCGGCACCCGCGCGGCTGCCAAGGGCGGCTTCACCGGCGTGTGCGCCATGCCCAACACCGACCCCGTTACCGATAACGGTACCGTCGTTGAGTTCGTCAAGTCCCGCGCTGCCGAGGTCGGCCACTGCCGTGTCTATCCTTCTGGCGCCATGACCCGCGGTCTTAAGGGCGAGGCCATGTCCGAGATGGGCGATATGGTCGCCCACGGCGCCGTCGCCTTCACCGACGACGGTCGCGGCGTGCAGGGTGCTGGTATGCTCCGTCGCTGCATGGACTACGGCAAGATGTTCGGCAAGGTCTTTATGAGCCATTGCCAGGACGAGGACCTGGTCGGTCACGGCCAGATCAACGAGGGCAAGGTCTCTACTCGTCTGGCCCTCGAGGGCTGGCCGGCGGCAGGCGAGGAGCTGCAGATCGCTCGCGATATCGAGATCGCCAAGCTGACCGGTGCCAAGCTGCACATCCAGCACATCTCCACCGCCCATGGCCTGGAGATCGTGCGTGCCGGTAAGGCCGCTGGCGTTCAAGTTACCTGCGAGGCCACCCCGCACCACATGTTCCTGACCGAGAACGACCTGGACGAGACCTACAATACCTCGCTCAAGGTCAACCCGCCGCTGCGTACCGAGGAAGATGCCGAGGCTATCCGTCAGGGCGTCATCGACGGCACCGTCGACGTCATCGTCACCGACCACGCTCCCCACACCCCGTGGGAGAAGGCGCGCGAGTTTGAGCTTGCGCCCTTTGGTATGATCGGCCTCGAGACCTCGCTGTCGCTTGTGCTCACCGAGCTGGTCAACACGGGCAAGATGAGCATGGGCCGCATGGTCGAGCTCATGGCCATCAAGCCGCGTGAGATCCTTGGCCTCGACCAGGTTCAGGTCAAGGCGGGCTCCGTTGCCGACCTGACCGTGTTCGACGCGTCCGCTACCTGGACGGTCGGCGAGGACGGCTACGAGTCGCGCGCCGAGAACTCCGGTTTTGCCGGCCGCACGCTCACCGGTCGTGCCACCGATGTGTTCGTCGGCGGTAAGCAGACGCTTGCCGACGGCTGCATCTGCTAGCATAGCCTTATCGCTTTTGTGCGCGGCGCCCTTGCGGTGCCGCGCTTTCTGTTCGCCTGAACCATGCAACCGCATGGGGGATTGGAGCGTCTATGCCCACACCTTCCACTGCACGCATGCACGACTTCGTGGTCGTCTCGAACCAGGAGATCGCCGACGGCATCTTCTCGCTCGTTATCTCGGCCCCCAAGCTTGCAAGTGCGCTCAAGCCCGGTCAGTTTGTGAACATCGCCGTACCCGGTGATGCGTCCTCGCTGCTTCGCGTGCCCCTGAGCTACTACCGCGCCGACGCCGAGGCCGGCACCGTCGAGCTGTGGTACGCCGTCGTGGGCGACGATACCCGTCGTTTGTCCCAGATGGGCCCCGGCTCCACCTCTAACCTGCTGGGCCCCGGTGGCCGTGGCTGGATGGTACCCGAGGGCACCAGGAAGGCCCTGCTCGTCGCCGGTGGCATCGGCGTTCCGCCTGTGCTGTGCCTTGCCGGCATGCTTGCCGAGCAGAGTGTTGATGTGGACGTGTGCCTGGGCTTTGGCACCGCTTCCAAGGCCGTGGGCATCGACGAGTTCCGCGCGCTGGGCGCCACGGTTAACGTGTGCACCGACGATGGCACGCTGGGCACGCACGGTTTTTGCACCGACCCGGCAGCCGAGCTGCTCGGCGAGGGCGGCTACGACTACGTCGCCAGCTGCGGTCCCGCCGTCATGATGAAGAAAGTCGCCGCCGCTGCCGCCGAGGCCGGTGCGTACTGCGAGGTGTCGCTCGAGCGCATGATGAGCTGTGGCTTTGGCGCCTGCAACACCTGCAATGTCGAGACGGTCGACGGTATGAAGGGTGCTTGCATGTGCGGCCCCGTGTTCGATGCTTCCAAGGTGGTGGTCTTCTAGTGGGTACCGTGAACATGGCTGTCGATTTCGGCGGCGTCAAGATGCAAAACCCCATCAACACCGCAGCCGGTACCTTTGGCTACGGCTGGCAGTTCCAGAACTTCTTTGATGTTTCCCAACTGGGCGCCATCACCACCAAGGGTTGCGCAGCCGAGCCCTGGCCCGGTAACCCCGCGCCCCGCATGGCCGAGATCCCCGGCGGTATGATCAACTCCGTGGGCCTTCAGAACCCCGGCGTGGCCGCCTTTGCCCGCGAGTCCGGTCCGTGGCTCGAGCAGCTCTCCAAGGACGGCTGCCAGGTCATCTGTCAGGTTGCCGGCCACTCCGTTGACGAGTTTGTCCGCGCACTCGAGATGTATGTCGAGCTGTGCCCCTGGGCTGCCGGCTACGAGATCAACGTGAGCTGCCCCAATATCGCCGCCGGCGGTGCCGCCATGGGCTCCACGCCCGAGGGCGCCTCTTCCGTTATGGCTGCCTGCCGCAAGGTGACCGATAAGCCGCTGTTCGTGAAGATGGCGCCGGTCAACGTCGCCGAGATCGCCAAGGCCCTCGAGGCTGCCGGCGCCGACGGCCTTTCGGTCATCAACTCCATCCAGGGCATGGCCATCGACGTCCATACCCGCAAGTCCCGCGTGGCCAAGCCCAAGGGCGGCCTTTCGGGCCCGCTGTGCCACCACATCGCCGTGCGCATGGTCTGGGAGGTTGCCCAGGCCGTCGATATCCCCATCAACGGTGTCGGCGGTGTCATGACCGGAGAAGATGCGGCCGAGTTTATCCTGGCCGGCGCCACCTGCGTGTCGGTCGGTATGGCCAACTTCGTCGATCCGTGCGCTTCGCTCAAGATCGCGCATGAGCTCGAGGCCTGGGCCGAGTCCCAGGGCGTAAAGGACATCAACGAACTGGTAGGTGCTTTCGAATGCTAGAGACCGATGCCCGCGACCGCGTAATCGTCGCCCTCGACTGCGACCGTGAGCGTGCGCTCGAGCTTGCCCACGAGCTTTCGGGCCATGCCGCCTGGCTCAAGGTTGGCATGACGCTCTATTACGCCGAGGGTCCCCAGATCGTCAAGACATTCAAGGACCTGGGCTTTAAGGTCTTCCTTGACCTTAAGTTCCATGATATTCCGCATCAGGTTCGCGGTGCCGCCCGCTCGGCCTCGCTTGCCGGTGCCGATCTGCTTTCGGTCCACGGTTTGGGTTCGGGCGCCATGCTCGCTGCCTGCCGCGAGGGTGCCGAGGAGGCGCGCGAGGACCGCGCTAAGCTCGTCGCCATCACCGTTCTTACGAGCATGAATCAGGATGCCTTGAGCGAGATTGGCGTCGAGTCGCCCGTGGCCGAGGAGGCCGCCCGCCTGGCAAAGCTCGCTCAGGCCAACGGCATCGATGGCATCGTGTGCTCGCCGATGGAGGCTCACGACATGCGTGAGCTGCTGGGTCCCGATGCCCTGATCGTGACTCCGGGCGTGCGTCCGGTGGGTGCCGCCCTTGGTGACCAGTCCCGCGTGGCGACGCCTTCCCAGGCTATCGAGCGTGGCGCCAGCCACATTGTGGTGGGCCGTCCCATCACCGGTGCCGACGATCCGGTTGCCGCCTTTGACGCTATCGTCGCCGAGCTGGTCGAAAACGTCGCGTAAAAGATTCCCCTAAGTCACCACTTTTGGGTCTCATTAGCACAAAATAGCCCCTGTGCCTGCGTAAACTTTCCCATCCTTTGTGTGGAATCGCAGGTCAGGGGCTTAACTTTGGGCGCAGTATATTGCACTTTTTGCGGGTATCGTCTAACCTATGGACCCGCGATTGGGCATTTTGTACGTTCTACGTGCTAAAATGCCAATTATTGAATCAGAAATAACCCAACTATTTGGAGGTACGAATGGCACTCCCTCAGCTTACCGACGAGCAGCGCAAGCAGGCTCTTGAGAAGGCTGCTGCCGCACGTCATGCCCGCGCTGAGCTTCGCGAGCAGATCAAGAAGGGCGAGAAGTCCCTCGAGTCCGTGCTCAACTCCGATGACCCCATCGCTTCCCGCATGAAGGTTTCCACCCTCATCGAGTCTCTCCCCGGTTACGGCAAGGCCAAGGCCGCCAAGATCATGGAGGAGCTCGGTATCTCCGCTACCCGTCGCGTCCAGGGCCTCGGCGTCCGTCAGCGCGAGCAGCTCCTCGAGCAGCTGACCAAATAAGTGAGCGCTCAGGATTCCAAGCTCTTTGTGATTTCTGGACCGTCAGGCGCAGGCAAGGGTACGCTCGTCACTCGTGTGCGCGAGCGTCGCTCTAACCTGGGCCTGACGGTTTCGGCTACCACGCGAGCACCACGCAAAGGTGAGGTCGACGGCGTCAACTACTTTTTTCTGACGCGCGAGGAGTTCGACCGCCGCGTGGCAAACGGTGAGTTTGTTGAGTGGGCCGAGGTCCACGGTAACTGCTACGGCACGTTGGTGAGCGAGGTCCAGTCCAAGCTCGCCTCTGGTTCGTCTCTCATCTTGGAGATCGATGTCCAGGGTGCCCTGCAGGTGAAGGAACGTTTCCCCGAGGCCGTGCTGATCTTTATCAAGCCGCCTTCGCTTGAGGTGCTCCGCGAGCGTCTAGTCGGTCGCGGTACCGAGACGCCCGAGACGATTGAGCTGCGTATGGCAAACGCCGCCGATGAGCTTGCCCTTGCCGACCGCTACGACGACGTCGTGGTGAATGACGATCTCGACCGCGCGACCGATGAACTCGTTCGCGTTCTCGATATGCATGAAAGGATCTGAGGTCCGTGTCCGTTGTAAAGCCTTGCATTGACGATCTTCTGGAGAAGACCGATCACAACCGCTTCCTGCTCGCTTCGCTTGCCTCCAAGCGCGCCTGCGACATCAATAGCATGCTGCGTGGCCAGCACAACCGCGTGCTTGCCGTCCAGGATGTCGATGACATCACCATCGGGCTTTCCGGTGCTGATACCATCTCGATGGCTATGGACGAGATTGTCGACGGCGACATCTCTTACGACGAGGCCCGTTACGAGAAGGCGCTCGGCCACAAGGTTGCTGAAGCCTAAATGGCGGCTCGCGTCTGCCTGGTCCACTATCACGAGGTTGGACTGAAGGGTAAGAACCGCGCACATTTTGAGCATATCCTCATGGATAACATTAAGGCGGCTTTGGCCGCCTTTTCCGTGAACGCTGTGTCTCGAATTTCCGGTTATATCCTCGTGACCTTTAACGAGCATCAGGCTGATGAGGCGGCGCGTGTCATCCGCACCGTCCCCGGCGTTGCCCGTGTGTCCCTGGCGTACCACACCAACCGCGACCCGCAGGAGTACTGCGCCGCCGCCGTCAAGGCGCTGCGCGAGTTTGGCCCCTTTGATTCGTTTAAGGTGCACGCCAAGCGCTCCAATACCGACTATGAGCTCACCTCGATTGATATCAATCGTCAGGTGGGCGAGGTGCTGTGTGAGGCCTTCCCCGATAAAAAGGTTCAAATGCACGACCCCGATGCGATGGTGCACGTACTGGTGGTCCAGGGTAGCGTTTACGTGTACGCGCGCTCCGAGCGCGGCGTGGGCGGTCTGCCGGTGGGTTCTGCCGGCAAGGTCGTGACGCTTCTGTCGTCGGGCATCGATTCTCCGGTGGCGACCTGGATGCTCGCGCGTCGCGGTGCAGTGTGCGTGCCGGTACATTTCTCCGGTCGTCCGCAGACTCCCGATACGAGTGAGTATTTGGTGCAGGACATCATCCGTGCGCTTGAGCCGGGTGTCCAGATCGGCCGTCTGTACGTGGTGCCGTTCGGCGATTGCCAGCGTGAGATTTCCGTCACCTGCCCCAGCAACCTGCGCGTGATCATGTATCGCCGCATCATGTATTCGGTTGCCGAGCGCATCGCGCATATCGAGGGCGCCAAGGCCATCGTGACCGGCGAGTCGCTCGGTCAGGTTGCCTCCCAGACGCTCGAGAACATCATGGCCGTCAACGAGGCCGTGAAGATTCCCGTGTTCCGTCCGCTCATCGGGTCCGACAAGCAGGAGATCATTGCGCGCGCTCAAGAGATCGGCACGTTCGATATTTCCACTGAGGCGGCGCCCGACTGCTGCACGCTCTTTATGCCGCGTCGTCCCGAGACGCACGCCAAACTCGATGCCGTGCACGAGGCCTGGGAGCTGTTCGACCACGAGGAGATGATCGAGCGCCTGCTTAAGCAGACCGAGTACATTGACTTCTCCAGCAACACGTATAAGGCCCCTAAGACCTTAAAACGCAAACATTCGGAGCTTGCTCCGCGTGAGATTTACCAAGATCACGAGTAATTGCCTGCATAGACCGACGATGCGCCTGTATCGTCGGTCTTTTGCTATCTGGGCAAATGATGCCAAGATGTTCATTCACTGACGCGTGACTGAATAAATGGACATGTTCGCGCAAGGTTTTGGTCGATATTTGGTTTGACCGTCAAAACTGGTTTGTCCATGCGGTTCGTTTTGCTTCGTTTTCCTGACACGATGGTGTTGGGAGGTTTTGCTATGGCGCAGCGCGAACAACATGAACGGGTTAAACGGATGGACCGCTGGGCAGAAAAGCTGCTCGGCCATAAGGCGGTGCTCGTGGCGACCCTGGTTGTCATTGCCGTCGCGAGTGGCTTAGCGATGGCGAGCTTTGGTGGCGAGTCCGGAGGCGTGTCGTTTGAGCGGGCTGGGGACTCGGGCTCATCGGCGGAGCCGGGTTCTGGCGTTGATTCTCATGATCGTGAATCCGATGGGTCTTCGCACAAAGCTTCCGTCGAATTGGAGGTCTATGTCGATGTCGATGGCGCCGTTGTGTCGCCCGGAGTGTACCGGCTCAAAGATGGAGCGCGGGTGTCCCAAGCGATCGATGCCGCCGGAGGGCTTACGGCCGAGGCGGATGTGACAGGGCTCAATCGGGCATCCAAAGTCGCAGACGGACAAAAAATATACGTACCAAAGGTGGGGGAGCAGCAGACGGTTGCCGCGGACGGTGGAGCCGATGGCGGAGCTGTCTTGGCTTCGGGTGCGAATGATGTGGCAGGGCTCGTCAACATCAATACGGCAAGCGCGGCGGAGCTGCAGACGCTTTCGGGCATTGGGCCTTCTATGGCGCAGTCGATAATCGACGAGCGCTCGAAGAATGGCCCCTTCGCCTCGGTCGATGATCTGATGCGCGTATCTGGCATCGGTGAAAAGAAGCTTGCCAAAATCAAAGATTGTATCTGCGTATGAGCGCGCCCAAGCGCGAGCATGTGATACCCCCGCGGCCCCTCATGCCATGGACGATGGCCTTGTGTGCCGGCCTGTGCGTTAGCTGTGTCTTGGTGCTCAACGTGGCCGCCGATGCGATACTGGGGGAGCAGACATCGGCGGTCGGACCGCTTGTAGTTATTTCGGTTGCGGCGTCGCTGTGCATGGTGCTGGCTCTATCTTGTGAGCGACTTACCCTGTGGAAACGTTGGCTATATGCCGCAGCTATCGGTTTGCTTGCGGGCTCGATTGTTTCGGCGTGGTGGGCTGTGGGTGCGCTAAGTGCCACGAAGGCGCTCGACGGTCGAGCGGCAAGCAGCCTCGAGTTTGTCGTGCAGGGTGATCCGTCCATAAACGATGGGACGTATTCCTACACCTGCGAAACGTGCGTGGACGGCAGGCGCTTGGGTGAGGTTCGTCTGTCGTGCGACCGCGAGCTTGGTGCCGGGTCTCATGTGCGTGTTATCGGCCGCATTTCGCGCTTTGAGAACGATGCGTATGGGCGCTCGCGCGTGCTCCGAGGCGAGGTGCGCAAGGTTAAAGCCGTTCGGATTGTGTCGGTCCATGAGGGCTCTTCGGGGCCGCTGCTTCGGCTGCGTAATGGGCTGCTTGCGTCCATCGCGCCTGCGACCGACCCGGCGCGTGCGCTCATAGCCGGTGTTGTCTGCGGTCGTTCGGCCGAGCTGCGCGCCCAGCCGGCGGGCGACTGGTTTTCGGTGACGGGAACGGCGCATCTTATCGCCGTCTCGGGCAGCCATTTGGCTATCGTTGGCTATTTAATCGAGTGCGTTCTGCAAAAAACTCGCTGTTCACGTGGGTTGCAACGGATACTGTTGGCGCTCACGCTTGTAGCGTATGCCTCCTTTACGGGCGCGTCTTCCTCGGCCGTGCGCGCGTGCTGCATGGTGTTCGCGACGCTTGTCGTAAACGGCGCGGGGCGTCGCCGGCACGGCGCATCGGCGCTCTTCGTAACCATGTCCATTTTTGTGCTACTGAGGCCGACAGTGCTGTTCGAGATGGGCTTTCAGCTTTCATGTGCCAGCGTCTTTGCCATCCTGTGCTTTTGCCCGTACGCCACTTACGCTTTGGGAGAGCTGGGTGTGCCGACGGGTATTGCCAGCATGCTTTCCGTCACACTGTGCTCGCAGTTGGCGACGCTCCCCATCACCATTCCTGCCTTTGGTACGTTCTCGCTTATTGCTCCGCTGTCGAATGCGGTCATCGGTCCGGTGGTGAGCTTACTGCTCGCTGTGTCGATCGTGCTGGTTCCCTTTTCGCTCGTAGCGCCGTTACAGGCTTGGGCGCTCGTCGTACCCATGATTGCTGCCCGGTGCGCACTTTTCTTTGAGCAGCTGTTTGCCGCCGTGCCGGGTGCATCCGTTAGTGTGCCGCCCGATAGCATGTGGATTTATCTAGTTCCATGTTTGCTGGCGGTCCTTTTGGTCTGGTGGCCACGTCCCCGCGCACGCCCTATGGCGGCGGGGCTGCTGTGTTTGGTATTTGCAGCGGGTGTTCCGTATGTCTATTGGGATCGATTCGCGCCGCCTTCGGTGACGGTGCTCGATGTGGGCCAGGCCGATTCGATTCTTATCCGCCAAGGTGGGACCGTGGCGCTCGTCGACTGTGGGCTTGATGAACGCGTGGTGTCGGCGTTGGTTCGCAATAACGTGCACCATATCGACGCCGTCTTCGTGACGCATTGGGACAAAGACCATTGGGGTGGCCTTCCCGATGTGCTCGATCAGTTTTCAGTTGGAACCATTGCGGTCGCGGCTAATGCGCTGGAGGATGCGCCCGCTGAGGTCCTAAATCGCCCGGGCGTAACGTACCGGCAGGTGGCTCGCGGGGACGCGATCGATATCGGCGCATTTCGGGCTCGTGTGATGTGGCCGTTTGACACGGTGGATGGCGAGGGCAATGAAGACTCGCTTGTCTTGCTGCTCAGTTATGTCCAAGGAGGCCAGAGTCTCCGCATGCTACTCACCGGCGATGCCGAGCTCGATCAGGAACGCGAGTTTGTACAGGAGGTGGGGGATATCGATGTGCTCAAGCTGGGACATCACGGCTCAAAGGTTTCTGTCGACCTAGACCTGCTGGAAACGCTTAAGCCCGAGCTCTCTATCGCGAGTGCGGGCGAGGGCAACCGCTACGGCCATCCATCCGATGCCTGCTTCGATGCGGTTCGCGATGCGGGCGGCGCATTCGCTTGCACCATCGAGCAAGGAGACATTACCGTCTCGCCGACCGCGAAGGGCTTTGCGATGCGATGCCAGCGGCCGTGGTGACATCGTTGGCGCGCGGTGGGACCCTGGGCTAAAATGGCACGGTACGAATTCGAGAGTCCGCGAGAGGGGAGCGTAATGTCCGAAACCGGTCTGCTGCCGGCATATCTGATCGTCGGTACCGATGGGGTCAAGCGCGACCACGCCGTCTCGCGTATGAAAGCTCGCTTGGAAAAGTCGGGTATGGTTGAGTTCAACCTCGATGAACGCGATATGACGAAAGATCCCGATATCGAGTCGATCATCGGCTCACTCAATACCTTTCCCATGGGTAGCGAGTTTCGCCTGGTGATCCTCGACGGCTGCTCCAAGCTTGCCAAGGCGGTCTCGGAACCGCTCGTGGAGTACCTCATAAGTCCCAGCCCGACGACGGTCTGTCTCGTTATCGCCGACTCACTTGCCAAGAATACGCGCCTGTATAAGGCAATCGCCAAGATTGACAAGAAGGCTGTCGTCGATTGCTCGGGTACCAAGCGCTGGGAACTGCCGCGTCGCGTGCAGCAGATGGCGACGCAGCACGGTAAGTCCATCTCGACGGCTGCTGCCGAGGAGCTCGTCTCGCGTTCGGGCGAAAACACGCGCATGCTCGATAACGACCTGGCAAAGCTCGCCCAGATGGTCGAGGCGCCCCAGATTGAGCTTGCTGACGTGGAGCGTTGGATCGTGCGCACGGCCGAGGTTCAACCCTGGGACTTTCTCAACGCCGTCTCGGCTCGCGATGTGCGGCGTTCGCTCGAGCTCTTTAAGCTTCTGCCCTCCAAGAGCTACGTGTGGACCTACACGCTGCTATGCGGTCGAATCCGTGAGCTGATCGTCGCCAAGGCGCTCGATGGGCGTGGGCAGGGGCGTGAGCTCGCCGCGACGCTCAAGCTTCAGGCCTGGCAGGTTAAGAATCACCTTACCTGGGCGCGTCGCTTTTCGATGGCCGAGCTCGTTGCTGCGCTCGAGGGTGCCGTCGATGTGGAGCTCGCGCTCAAGGGCTCGGCCGATTCGGAGACCGCGCTTTTGCTCTGGATTACGAACATCTTGAGAAAATCGTGATGATACCTGCCTATTTGACAAATTCGTTCTATCCCTTTGAGGGGGAGCGTGCTATAGTAGGCGCTTGCATGACCTCACCGTGTCTCAGAGGTGTCATACATTTTTTGCAAGGAACTCGAAAGGAACTCCAGAAGTGGCAAACATCAAGTCTCAGAAGAAGCGTATCCGCACCAATGAGGCAGCTCGCATGCGTAACAAGGCTGTCAAGTCCGAGCTCAAGACGCTGACCAAGCACGTCCAGTCCGCCGTCGCCGAGGGCGACGCCGAGAAGGCCCAGGCTGCCCTCAAGACCGTCACCAAGCGTCTCGACATGGCTGCCGCTAAGCATGTCATCCACAAGAACCAGGCTTCCAACCGCAAGTCCGGTCTTGCCAAGCTCGTGAATAGCATCAACGCCTAAGTTGTAAATTTCACACCACACAGATTACGCGCATAAATGGAGCCTGTTTTATGGAACAGGCTCCATTTTTTGTACCGCTCGGGTAAGATAGTCCGCATGAATACTTCAATTGACATTTCCCACATCCGCAACTTCTCGATCGTTGCGCATATCGACCATGGCAAGTCCACGATCAGTGACCGCATCCTCGAGCTCACCCATACCGTCGATGAGCGCGACATGGAGTCGCAGCTGCTTGACACGATGGACATCGAGCGCGAGCGCGGCATCACGATCAAGTCCAATGCCGTCCGCGTGTCCTATGACGCCGACGACGGCGAGACGTATCAGTTCAACCTGATCGATACGCCGGGCCACGTGGACTTCACCTACGAGGTCTCGCGTTCGCTTGCCGCTTGCGAGGGTGCGGTTCTCGTCGTGGACGCCACTCAGGGCGTCGAGGCGCAGACCGTTTCCAACGCGACGCTCGCCATGAACGCCAACTTGGACATTGTTCCGGCCATCAACAAGATTGACCTTCCCTCAGCGCATCCCGATGAGGTCAAGACCGAGATCGAAGACGATCTGGCCATTCCCGCCGACGATGCCGTGTGCGTGTCGGGCAAGACCGGCGAGGGCATCCACGATCTGCTGGAGTCCATCGTCTTTTTGATCTCGCCTCCCAAGGGCGATGCAAATGGCCCTCTCAAGGCACTTATTCTGGATTCGTACTTCGATGAGTACCGCGGCGTCGTCGCCACGGTGCGCGTCTTTGACGGTTCCATCAAAAAGGGCGATACCCTGCGCATGATGCAGGCCAAGGGCGACTTCTTGGTCGACGGCGTGGGCGTCAAGCGCCCTGCCGAGACGCCGGTCGATGCTCTGACCGTCGGCGAGGTTGGTTATGTGGTCACGGGTCTGAAGGACCCCGAGGCTGTGCGCGTGGGCGATACCCTTACGTGGGCTTCGAACCCCTGCCCCGAGCCGCTGCCGGGCTACCGCGAGGCCAAGCCCATGGTCTACACGGGCCTGTTCCCCATCGACAACAAGGACTACGAGAACCTGCGCGACGCGCTCGATAAGCTTCACGTCAACGATCCATCGTTGGTGTGGGAGCCTGAGACGTCGGTGGCGCTGGGCTTTGGCTTCCGCGTGGGCTTCCTGGGCCTGCTGCACATGGAGGTCGTCAAGGAGCGCCTGGAGCGCGAGTTCAATCTGGACCTGATCGCCACGAGCCCCTCGGTCGACTACCACGTGTACAAGACCGATGGTGAGATGATCGATGTCCGCAGCCCGCAGGATCTGCCCGAGGCCACGCGCATCGAACGTATCGAAGAGCCCTACCTCAAGGCAAAGATCATCTGCCCGCCCGAGTATACGGGTGCCGTCATGCAGCTCGCTATCGAGCACCGTGGCGTCACGACCGATATGATCCACCTGACGAGCAAATCGGTCGAGATGCGTTTTGATATGCCGCTCGCCGAGCTCATCTTGGACTTCTTCGATCAGCTCAAGAGCCGCACCAAGGGTTACGCTTCGCTCGACTATGAGTTCAATGAATATCGCCCCTCCGAGCTCGTCAAGCTCGACATCCTGCTTTCGGGCGACGAGGTGGACGCTCTGTCGTTTATCGTACACAAGGATAAGGCTTATGGCCTGGCCCGCGGCCTTTGCGACAAGCTCAAGGAGATCATCCCGCGGCAGCTGTTCGAGGTGCCTATCCAGGGCGCCATCGGCAACAAGATCATCGCCCGCTCCACCGTTAAGGCGCGCCGTAAGGATGTGCTGGCCAAGTGTTACGGCGGCGATATCTCGCGAAAGCGCAAGCTGCTCGAGAAGCAGAAAGAGGGCAAGAAGCGCATGAAGGCCATCGGCTCGGTCGAGGTCCCGCAGGAGGCCTTTATGGCGATTCTCAAGGTGGACGAGTAGGTCCATGGCGCTTTCTGAATACAGCAAGCGGCTGCTGGGCGCCTATGCCGAGCAGCCGTTCCTTATGGCTCCCATGGCGGGCGTAACCGACCCCGCCTATCGCATCATGTGTCGCCGCCGCGGCGCCAACTTTGCCTACAGCGAGATGGTGAGCGTTGCAGGCCTTGCCTATGCCAGCAACAAGACGTGGCGCCTGGTGCTGCCGGCCGACGAGGAACAGCAGATTTGCGTGCAGCTCTTTGGTTCCAAGCCCGATCAGTTTGCGAGTGCCGTCGCTGCCGTCGAGGAACGCGTGGGCGATCGCCTGTCATTGATTGATATCAACATGGCCTGTCCGGCTCGCAAGGTCGTTACCAAGGGCGAGGGCTCGGCGCTTATGCGCACGCCCGATCTGGCCGAGAAGATTGTCGAGGCAACGGTGGGCGCGGCGCATGTTCCCGTGACCGTGAAGATCCGCAAGGGTTTTTATGCCGAGGATCGCAACGCCGCAACGTTTGCCCAGATGCTCGAAGGGGCGGGCGCCTCTGCAGTTGCCGTGCACGGTCGTTGTGCCACGCAGCTCTATACGGGCCAGGCCGATTGGTCTGTCGTCGATGAGGTTGCCGACGCTGTCGAGATTCCCGTGATTGGTTCGGGCGATGTGTTCTCGGCCGAGGACGCTGCTGAGCATCTGCACGGCTCGGGTGCCAGCGCGGTGTTTATCGCGCGCGGAATCTACGGCAATCCGTGGGTGTTCGGCGATGCCCGAGCCCTTGCACTCGATGGCACGCCGGTTCCTTCTCGCTCCTCGGTCGAGCGCCTGGAGGCTTTGCGTGAGCACCTGACGTTGACGCACGAGCTTCTGCCGCTTATGTCGCGCGCCCGTACGTATGCAAGCTGGTACTTAAAGGGCATGCCTCATGCTGCCGCTTGGCGCGCTCGGGTGGTGCGCTGCTCCACGTACGAGGAGTTTATGGCGCTGGTCGATGATATCGAGTGCGACGTGGTGGCCTGCGAGGCCGCGCTTGCCGCCGGTGAGTCGGTGCCCGCTCATCCGCTGGAGGCTTAAGGGTGGCCGTTACCGCGCTGTATGTGCACGTGCCGTTTTGCGCTCAAAAATGCCGCTATTGCGACTTTGACTCGCGCAGTTTCGCTCCGTGCGACCTGAGCGCTGCGCTCGATGCCTATTTTGAGCAGCTGCATGCACGCCTCGATGACTTTGGAGACGCCGGGGCGCTTGCGCAGGTCCGCACCGTCTATGTTGGCGGCGGCACGCCGTCGCTGGCGGGGGAGCGTCTGGTAGAACTCGCCCGGCGTATCTCTGCGTGGTGTAAGCCCGTTGAGTTTACCTGCGAGGCTAATCCTGAGTCGTTGACTTCGCAGCTCACCGCGGCGCTTGCCGGGGTGGGCGTCACGCGCATTTCTCTGGGAGTCCAAACCCTCGACAACGACGAGCTTGCTGCGATTGGCCGTATTCACGATGCCGATCGGGCGCTCGCTGCCATCGCGACGGTCAAGAACGCTGGGCTTGACGTGTCGTGCGATCTTATGTGTGGGCTTCCCGGACAGACCGCAGCGAGTTGGAAGAGCACGCTCGATGGCGTGCTGACGGCGGCTCCGCATCATGTGTCGGTTTACCCGCTCACGCTCGAGGAGGGGACGCCCCTCTATCGCATGGCGTGCCGCGATGAGTCGCTCGAGCCCGATGAGGATTTCCAAGCCGCATGCATGGACGTTGCGCGCGAGCGGCTGAGTTCGGCGGGCTACCATCCGTATGAGGTGGCGAGCTACGCGCTCGATGGGCATGAATGCGCCCACAACATTGCCTATTGGACCGGACAGGGCTATTTGGGTTTGGGTCGTTCTGCCGCCGGTATGCTCGACGCCGAGGATTTCGATCGTTTGGCCGGGCTGTATCCCGACGTGCCTGCTCGCGGCGAAGCGCATCGCGTGCGTCTGGTACAACGCGACGATGCCGCGACGACCTTTGATGCCGAGTATCTGTCGCAGCGCGAGGCGGTGGCCGAGGATTTGATGCTCGCCTGCCGCATGACACGTGGCATTGGGTCCGAACTGTTGGTTCAATCGGCAAGCGTGATTGCTGCAGACGAGCTGGCGGCGGCCTGCGACCGTGCGCTCGAGTTGGGCCTTGCCACCTGGGCGCCCGATCATGTTGAAGGACAGGCGGGGCGCGTCACCTCAAAAGACGTTATCGCAGGTCGCGCCCGCGCCCGTTTAGCGCCGACCCACTTGGGCTGGCTCGATGGAAATATGCTGTTCGAGCTGTTTTGGGGTCTAGCTTAGGCCGCTCGGGTAGAATTACCGCAATATATACGCTGCTGTGAGCAGGAGGTTGCCGCGCATGGCGACGATGAACGAAAAAGATTACTACGAGATTTTGGGCGTCTCCAAGGACGCCACCTCGCGTGATATTCAAAAGGCCTTCCAACAAAAGGCCCGCAAGCTCCATCCGGACGTCAATAAAGAGCCAGATGCCGAGGAAAAGTTCAAAGAGGTTTCCGAAGCCTACGCCGTGCTTTCGGACGAGCAGAAGCGTGCTCGCTATGACGCCATGCGCTCGGGCAATCCCTTTGCCGGTGCGCCGACGGCTTCGCCCTATGGCGGCGGCTATGCCGGCAGCGCGGGCTATGGCAATCCCTTTGAGGGCGGTTTCCCCTTTGGGGGCGCCTGGGGCCAGCCCCGTCGCGGCCAGGCTGCCTATAATCCCGAGAACGGCGCCAACGTGGTCGTCGATATCAAGCTCGACGCCAAAGAGGCCAAGGAGGGCGCCCGCAAGACCGTGCGCTACACGCGCTTCGATACCTGTGGTCACTGCGGCGGCTCGGGTTCTGTATCATCCGATCACGCCCATACCTGCCCGAGCTGCGGTGGTCGCGGCCATATCGATGTCGACCTGTCCTTCCTGTTTGGTGCGGGCACGTTCCAGACGGTTTGTCCTGAGTGCGGCGGTTCCGGCAAGGTCGTTGCCGACCCCTGCCCCGATTGCAGTGGCAGCGGCCGTGTCCGTGTGACCTCCGAGCAGACGATTGAGTTTCCCGCCGGCACGCATGATGGCGACGAGGTGCGCATCCCCAACATGGGTCACGCCGGCACGAACGGCGCTTCGGGCGGCGATCTGGTCGGTCGTGCGCACGTCGAGGCCGAGCGCCTGGAGGGTAAGGCTCGCACCGGCTTCTACCTCATGGGCATTATCGCTCCGTTTTTGGTGCTGTCGGCCATCTCGGGCGTGTTCTCCGCCTTCGCCATGATGTGCTTCATTCCGTTTGCCATGGGCTTGTTCATGGTGCTGTCGGACGGCGTGCTTCATCGCAGTCTGCTGTGGTGGAAACGCGGCGCGATGCAGTTTGCCAATGGATTTGCCAACGGTTTTATGTTCGCGCTCGTGTCGGTTTGGTTCGCGAGCTGCTCGCAGCGGGCCGTGCTTTCGCCGTACGGAATGCAATAACATCAAACCCTCTGTTTGCGCCCGGCCCAGCTTGGGTATAGGACGCACTGTGACAATAATGAAAGTTGGAAGGATTCGGTCGTGTCGGAAAATAGGGATTACTACGAGGTACTTGGCGTTGACAAGGATGCCGACGCGCGGACGATTAAACGCGCGTTTCTAAAGAAAGCCCGTACGGTACACCCGGATGTTTCGGACGACCCCGAGGCCGAGGCCAAGTTCAAAGAGCTCAACGAGGCCTATTCCGTTCTTTCCGATGAGCAGAAGCGTGCTAACTACGACCGTTACGGCACCGCGGACGGCCCCGGTGGCTCTGGCTATGTCGACATCAACGATATCTTTGGCGGCATGGGCATGGACGACCTGTTCTCGTCGTTCTTTGGCGGTGGTGCCGGTGGTGGCGCTCGCAGCCGTCGCGAGCGTCGTCGCGGTCGCGATATGGCCATCTCCCTTTCGGTGACGCTCGAGGAGGCGGCGCTCGGCTGCAAAAAGACGATCAGCTACGACCGTCTTGCACCTTGCGAGGACTGCAATGGTACCGGCAAGGCCGAGGGCGCGACCGAAAAGCAGTGCAGCCGCTGTCACGGCACAGGCTATGTGACGACGGTCCAGCGTTCTTTCCTAGGCCAGGTTCAGTCCTCTTCGCCCTGTCCCGACTGCCACGGCGAAGGCACGGTCATCGATCATCCCTGCGAGACCTGTGATGGCCAGGGCCGCACGCCTTCTCACGAAAAGATTGACATCGATATTCCCGCTGGTGTTTCGACCGGTCGTCAGCTGCGCGTGAGTGGTTTTGGCGAGGCCGGCCTTCGTGGCGAGCCGTCGGGCGACCTGATCGTCAACGTGCGTGTCGCCGACCACGAGCGTTTTAAGCGTAATGGCGATGACCTGTATCTGGTGAGCGATATCTCGATTGCACAGGCCGCGCTCGGTTGCGAGATTGAGGTCGAGGGCATTATGCCTGACGAGGTCGTCAAGGTGTGCGTCCCTGCCGGCACACAGTACGGTGACACCGTGAGCGTCAACAATTACGGCATGCCGCGTATCGGCGGTGGCGGTTCGCGCGGTCGACTGATCGTGCAGCTGCGCGTGGCCGTCCCCACCAATCTCTCCAATAAGCAGCGCGAACTGCTTCGCGCCTTTGCCGACGAGATGGGCGATGACGTCGCCTCCGGTAAGAAGTCGGTGACCGATCGTATCAAGAGTGCCCTCGACGACATCCTCGATTAAGGAGCCCGTGTGCTCGCACCTCATATCTCTGTTGTCAACCTCGGATGCCGTGTCAACCGGGTTGAGTCCGACCGTATCACTGCCGATCTTATGCGCTTGGGTTTTGCAATGGTGGAGCCTCAGGATGCAGAACTGATCGTCATTAACACCTGTGCCGTGACGGGGGAGGCCGAGGCCAAGACCCGTAAGGCCGTTCGTCATGCGCTGTCCCATCCAAACGAGCCATATGTTGTCGTGACCGGATGCGTGGTCAATTTGCATCCCGAGGAGCTGTTGGAGCTTTCGGATCGCGTGATCGCCGAGCCGTCCAAGATCGATGTCGCCGATCGCGTCTGCGAGGTGCTGGGCGTTGAGTCCGATAGCGTTCCCGCCTGCAGCGATGGCGAGGTGGTCGATGCGCTCGGCCGCTCTCGCCTGGGCGTGAAGATTCAGGACGGCTGCAACCATCGCTGCACCTATTGCATTGTGTGGAAGGCACGCGGCCCCGAGCGCTCCGTGCCCGTCGAGTCCGTGCTCGAGCAAGTTCGCGAGGCCCAGGAGGCCGGCGTGCCCGAGGTGGTGCTGACCGGTGTGAACCTGGGTGCCTACGATGGCAAGACCGCGACCGACGAGCATGTCGAAATCGATGAGCTGCTCGAGGCCATCATGGAGCGCACGTCTATTCCGCATGTGCGCATTTCCTCGGTCGAGCCCATGGATATCTCTGAGCGCCTGCTTAAGGTTATGGCGCGCTATCCGCAGCGTATCGCCCCGTTTTTGCACCTGCCCGTGCAGTCCGGCTGCACGGCGACCCTGCATCGCATGGGCCGTCCCTATAGCGCCGAGGCCTTTGAGGACACGGTGCGTATGATTCGCGCCAACTTGCCCCAGGTGTCTCTTTCGTGCGATGTCATTGTCGGTTTTCCCGGTGAGACGGACGAGGAGTTCGAGGAGTCACTGGCGCTGTGCCGCCGCGTGGGTTTCTCGCGTATGCACGTGTTCCGCTACAGCAAGCGTCCCGGTACCCTTGCTGCCGACATGCCCGACCAGGTGCCGCCCGAGGTTATGGCCGAGCGCAGCCGCCGTATGCGGGCCGCCGCGCAGGAGCTCGCTATTGCCGACGCTCGTCGTCGCGTGGGCACTGTCGAACGTGCCGTGCTCGAGTATGGTGACAACCTGACGCTCGGCTCGTTCCATCATGCCCGTCTTGACGATACCTGTGGACTTACAGCCCCGTGCCTGCTCGATGTTGCTATCATCGGAGTCGATGATTCCGGCTTGGTCCATGCACGCAGGGAGGTTCATGGAAGCCTCGAAGATTAGACTTACCGTTCCCGAGGGAATTGATCCCTCGCGCGTTTTGGGCGCCGGCGACGGCGTCCTTCGTGCGCTCGAGAGCTTGGTTCGCGCCCACGTGGTCGCCCGTGGCGATAACATCGCCGTGAGCGGCGACCCGGACGAGGTCGAACTCGTGGCGCGTTTTTTCGAACACGCTTTTCGCGAGGCGGCCGCCGGGCGCACGCTGTCTGCCGACGATGTCTCTCGCTGCCTGGCCGTCTTGCGCGACGGTGAGCACGAGGCTACGTCGCTTCGCGATGACGTGCTGCTTTCGTATCGCGGCCGCGTCATTCGTCCCAAGACGCTCGGGCAAAAGCGCTATGTGGATGCCATTCGCTCGCATACCATCACCTTTGGCCTGGGTCCTGCCGGCACCGGTAAGACCTATCTGGCCATGGCGCTCGCCGTTGCCGCGCTCAAGCGTCACGAGGTAGGCCGTCTGATCTTGACGCGTCCGGTTGTCGAGGCGGGGGAGAATCTGGGCTTTTTGCCCGGTACCCTTGAGGAAAAGATCGATCCCTACATGCGTCCGCTCTACGACGCCCTTTTTGACATGATGGATCGCGAGCGCACCGATGAGCTTATGGAGCGTGGCGTGATCGAGATCGCCCCGCTTGCCTACATGCGCGGCCGCACGCTGAGCGATGCCTTCGTGGTGCTCGACGAGGCGCAAAATACCACGCCCGAGCAGATGAAGATGTTCCTGACGCGCTTGGGCTTCAACTCCAAGTTCGTGATTACCGGCGACCTGAGCCAGCGTGACCTGGTGGGTCGTCGTGGTGGCTTGGCGGATGTCGAGAATATTTTGGGCCGTGTCGATGATGTCGCATTTTCGCACCTCGAGCGTGCCGACGTGGTGCGCCATGCCTTGGTGGGACGTATCGTCGAGGCATACGATACTTATGATGATGTGCGCGAGAAGCGCGTACGTGACCGAAAGGAGTCCCGTTGAGTGTATTGATCAGCAACGATGCCGAGCTCGATACGCTGCTCGACGCGCAGGAGGTGGAGCACATCTGCGAGGTTGTGCTTGCCGCCGAGGGCGTTGAGCGTGAAGTCGAGATTTCCCTTTCGTATGTCGACGAGGACGAGATGCACGGGCTCAACCACGAGTGGCGCGGTATCGACCGCACCACCGATGTGCTCTCGTTTGAATGCGACTCGGCCTTTGACGAGGATATTCCCGCCGACGAGACGCTCGAGCTCGGCGATATCATCTTGGCCCCGCAGGTTATTGCCCGTCAGGCCCCCGGTTTTGGCAATAGCCCCGCTGACGAGTGTCGTCTGATGCTCGTACACGGCATGCTGCACCTGCTGGGCTATGACCACATCGAGGACGACGAGGCCGAGGTCATGGAGGCCCGCGAGGACGCCATCCTGCGCGATCTGGCGCTTGAGCGCGGCGAGGACCCTAAGCTAGTCCACGTCGGCCCCATCACCAACCACGCCCACGACTAGGAGCCGTCTATGATTCCCGGATCGAACAAGGACCATCCGTCCTTCTTAAAGTCGTTTTCCTACGCCATGGAGGGCTTCGTCACCGCCGTCAAGACCGAGCGCAATATCAAGGTCATGCTCGTAGCGGGCATGTGTACCGTCATTGCCGGCTGCATCGTGGGGCTCGATATTGCCGAGTGGGCCACGATTATCATCTGTTGTGGCCTGGTGATTCACGGTGAGCTGTGCAACACCGCTATGGAGGCTATCGTCGACCTGGCGACCCAGGAGCTGCATCCACTGGCCAAACGTGCGAAGGATATCGCCGCTGCCTCTGTATACGTTCTTTCCATTACCGCCGCGATCGTGGGCTTGCTTGTCTTTGCCCACGCGCTTGACTTTATTTAGAAAGGGATTCCCATGTCCGACAATATGCAGCCTACCGATGAAGTTTTGGATGACGAGGTCCTGGACGCGGTGGATACCGAGGAGCTCGAGGATGTCGAGGAGTTCGACCCGTTTGAGGGCATGAGCGACGAGGAGCTCGACGCCCTGTGCGACGAGGACGACAACCTCGCGGGCTTTGGCGACGTGGAACCCGGTTTCCGCAGCGGTTTTGTGGCCCTGGTCGGTCGTCCCAACGCCGGCAAGTCCACGCTGCTCAACGCCTGCTATGGCAAAAAGGTCGCCATCACCTCGCCGGTGGCACAGACGACCCGCCGTCGCATGCGCGCCGTCGTCAACCGTCCCGGCTACCAGCTGGTCTTTGTCGATACCCCGGGTATTCACAAGCCCAAGGACGGTCTGGGGTCCGAGCTCAACAAGAGCGCGCTGTTCGAGCTGAACGATGTCGACGTCGTCGCGTTTTTAATTGATGCCACCAAGCCCATTGGCAGGGGAGATGCCTGGGTTGCCGAGCGCGTCAAGAATGCCCGTTCCAAGAAGGTCTTGGTGCTCACAAAGGCCGATGAGGCCGACCCCGCACAGGTCATGGAGCAGCTTAAGGCCGCCCACGAGCTCATGGAATATGACGACGAGATCGTGACGTCGTCGGTCAAGAACTTCAACGTCGATGCCTTTATAGAGACCGTTGCGCACTTTTTGCCCGAGGGGCCGCGTTGGTTCCCCGAGGACATGGGTACCGACGCTTCCGATGAGACGCTCGTTGCCGAGTTTGTGCGCGAGAAGGTCTTGCGCCGCACCCGTGATGAGATTCCGCACTCCGTTGGCGTGATCTGCGATGCGCTCGAGCAGACCAAGAAGGTGCTGCGCGTTCACGCCACCATTTACGTCGAGCGCGAGGGCCAAAAGGGCATCATCATCGGCAAGGGCGGCGAGATGATCAAGCATATCGGTATCGACGCCCGACGCGATCTTGAACGCATTTTTGGCACGCAGGTCTTTTTGGAGCTGGACGTGAAGGTCAAGGCCGGCTGGCGTGACGACGAGGCCCAGATTCGCCGCTTTGGCTACAACGCCGAGGACTAAGGACGCGCGGCGCGCATGGCAGGCTCCCGGACATATCGCACGAAAGTGCTCGTGCTCGATAAGACTAAGCTCAAAGAGACCGACCTGATCTTGACGATGCTCGACGAGCGGGGTCGGCAGGTTCGTGCCGTGGCAAAGGGCGCCCGCAAACCCGGCGGACGCCTGGCTGCGCGCTGCGAGCTTTTCTGTACGGTCGATATGCTGCTCGCACATGGACGGTCACTCGACGTGGTTTCCCAGGCCGAGCTTATGGAGGCGCCGCTCGGCGCTGCGCCCGATTACGAGACGACTTGCGCCGCAAGCGCGATCGCCGAGGTCGCGCGCGTGTGCTCGTTCGAGGACGCCGAGGACCCGTTTACCTTTGCCATCACGCAGCGAGCGCTTGCCCTGGTGGGCAGCGGGCTTGACTCGGCACATATGGACCTACTTGTGGCGGCATATGTCTTTAAGCTGCTGTCACACGTTGGCTATCGACCCGATTTTTCGGCCTGCGTGCTGTGCGGAGACCCCATGTTGTCGTATTTTTCACCACAGGCGGGCGGGCTCATGTGCGGATCGTGCGCGTCGAGCGTTCCGGGTGCCGAGCTGGTGTCGACTGGTGAGGTCGCATGGCTGCGCGCCCTCATGTCCATGACCTTCGATGCGCTTAAGGCCGAGAAAATCGACTCGCATACGGCGGCGTTCCTGCTCGGCCTTTCGCATGTGTGGGCGGCGACGCATACCGATCAGCGCCTCCGTGCGATGGAATTCATGTTGGGTCGGTGATGATGCGCAGGCGCGGGCTGCTTGTGGTAACATACCGACCTGTTGGTACCTCGACCTTGGTTGCTCGCTCCACCGGCGGCTTCCCAGTCCGAGGCGAATCGAGTCGCCCGATGGCGACGCAAAACGAAAGGTGAAACAATGACTGTTTCCAAAGAGCGCAAGGCGGAGCTGACTGCCCAGTTCGGTAACACCCCGGTCGACACCGGCAACCCCAAGGTTCAGGTCGCCATCCTGTCCGAGCGCATCAAGGAGCTGACCGAGCACATGAAGTCCCACCAGAAGGACTTCCACACCCGTCGTGGTCTGCTCATGCTCGTCGGTCGTCGTCGTCGTCTTCTCTCCTACATCAAGAAGAACGACATCGTCGAGTACCGTGAGCTCATCAAGGCTCTGGGCATCCGCGACAACATCCAGTAGGATTTGTACATGCTAAGAGCGTCCTGCGCAGCGGGGCGCTCTTTTTGTGTAAGGGCGTGAACAATCACGCTCTGAAGCGTGGCGGGGGCAGGGGGCCTGCGTCACATGAGAAGCCCGCAGGCAAGGGGCCTGTGGGGTAAAGGAGAACAATGACACTCGTATCCAAGACCTTTGAGCTGTACGGCAAGACCTACACCTTTGAGTCGGGCGAGCTTGCCAAGCAGGCCACCGGCGCCTGTCTGGTCAAGCAGGGCGACACCACGATGCTCGACACCGTGGTCGTCTCCAAGGAGCGCAAGAACTATGACTTCTTCCCGCTGACCGTCGACTTCAACGAGAAGATGTACGCTGCCGGCCGCATCCCGGGTGGCTACCTCAAGCGTGAGGGCCGTCCCAGCGAGAAGGCCACGCTCACCGCGCGCATGATCGACCGTCCGATTCGCCCGAGCTTCCCGGACAGCTTCCGTAACGAGGTGCACATCGTCGCTACCTCGCTTGTCGCCGACCAGGTCAACCCCTTTGACGTCATCAACGTCATGGGTGCTTCCCTGGCCATGACGCTCGGCGGCGTGCCCTTCGAGGGCCCGCTTGCCTGCGTGCGCATCGGCCGTAACGTGGAGACCGGCGAGTTTATCGTCAACCCCACCTACGAGGAGCGCGAGAACTCCGATCTGGACCTGGAGCTGGGCGGCTCTGCTGACTTCATCTCGATGGTCGAGGCCGGCGCCGAGGAGATCTCCGAGGACGACATGCTTGCCGCCATGAAGTTTGGCCAGGAGGCCCTTGCTGCTTTCTGCCAGGCTCAGGATGAGTTCGTCGCCGAGTGGGAGCAGGTCAACGGCCCCATCGTCAAGAAGGAGTATCCGCTCGACCAGCCCGTCGAGGAGGTCCAGGAGCGCATCTTCGCCCACTACGACGAGATGGCTGCCGCCCTTCGCGACGCCGACAAGCTCTCCCGTATCGGTAAGGTCGAGGCTCTGAAGGAGTCCATCCGCGCCGAGTTCACCGAGGAGGAGCAGGCCGCTTGGGAGCGCGAGATCCCCGTGGCGCTCAAGAAGCTCGAGAAGAAGGCCATGCGCACCATGGTCGTCGAGACCGGCGAGCGCGTCGACGGCCGTGCCGCCGACGAGATTCGTCCCATCATGGTGAAGGACAACTACCTGCCGCTCGTTCACGGCTCCGGTCTGTTCCAGCGTGGCCAGACCCAGGTGCTTTCCGTCCTGTCGCTCGGCATGCTCAACGAGGGCCAGCGTCTGGATACCATCGAGCCCACCGAGGGCAAGCGCTACATGCACCACTACAACTTCCCGCCGTTTTGCACCGGCGAGACCGGCCGCATGGGCAGCCCCAAGCGCCGCGAGATCGGCCATGGCAATCTGGCTGAGCGCGCTCTGCTTCCGGTGCTTCCCGACGAGAACGAGTTCCCCTACGCCATCCGCGTCGTCTCCGAGGTCATGGAGTCCAACGGCTCCTCTTCGATGGCTTCGACCTGCGGTTCCACGCTCGCCCTTATGGACGGCGGCGTGCCCATTAAGCGCCCGGTCTCCGGTATCGCCATGGGCCTGATCCAGGAGGAGGGCAAGACCGTGGTCCTGTCCGACATCCAGGGTCTCGAGGACTTCCTGGGCGACATGGACTTTAAGGTCACCGGCACCACCGAGGGCATCACCGCCCTGCAGATGGACAACAAGGCCACCGGCCTCACCTTCGACATCCTGGCCCGCGCTCTGCAGCAGGCCAAGGAGGGTCGCGCCTTCATCCTGCAGAAGATGCTCGATGTGATCCCCGAGCCGCGCCACACCACGCGCAGCACCGCTCCGCGCATCGTCTCCATCCAGGTTCCGACCGACAAGATCCGCGACGTCATCGGTTCCGGCGGTAAGGTCATCCGCGGTATCCAGGATGAGACCGGCGCTTCGGTCGACATCCAGGAGGACGGCACCGTCTTTGTCGGCGGCACCGGCGAGTCCGTCGACCAGGCTGTCGAGCGCATCAAGCTCATCATCAAGGTTCCCGAGCCGGGCGAGGAGTACACCGGTCGCGTGGTCTCCATCCAGCCCTTCGGCGCCTTCGTCAACCTGCTGCCCGGTAAGGACGGCCTGCTGCACATCTCCCGCGTCGCCAAGGGCCGCGTGGAGAAGGTTGAGGACGTCCTCAACGTGGGCGACGAGGTCAAGGTCGTCGTCATCGAGGTCGACGATCGCGGCAAGATCTCGCTCGATCGTCTTGATAAGCCCGAGGCCCCGGCTCGTGCCGAGGGTGCCTCCGAGGGCGACGGCGAGCACTTCCAGCGTCGTGAGCGTCCGCGTCGCGAGCGCTCCGAGCGTAGCGACCGTCCGCGCCGTCCCGGCGACAACGGAGGCCGCAAGCCCCGCCGTCACCACGACGCCGAGTAACAGCTAAACATAAGCAGCTCAACAAGGGCGACTCCGGACAGGGGTCGCCCTTTTGCTATTCCCGGCGGGTCCGCGGGTAAAGTTTCCTGCTCTACAGTCCTGCTCGCACGGAGAGCACATTAAGTGCTCTCCGGCTCGTGCGGAACTCGCGATAAACTTTACCCGCGGCCCCCGCCGGGAATAGCAAAAGGGCTGGTTGGTGCGGGTTTCGATTTTGTCAGATGGTCAATTCAGCTTTCCTTTTTTCTGAATTGTCGATAGCTGCACACCCGGCATATCCTCAGATAAAACCAACCAAAATAAACCTGTCCCATTTTGGCAGGTCTGGTCTCAGCGGGCCCGGCACGGGCTAAGTTTATCGCGAGTTCCGCACGCAAAGGAAAGCACTTAATGTGCTTTCCGTCTTGCGCAGGACTGTAGAGCAGGAAACTTAGCCCGTGCCGGGGCCGCTGAGCCCTGACCGGCGGGATACACGGCTTCAGATGGGGCTTTGATGCATGGGTGGTCTGTTGTTGTGCAAATGGGTATCATACTGTGGTTACTGCATCGACTCTGTGATGCATGTTTGTACGTTCCCGACGGTCGGTTTGCCAGAAGCGCCCCGTCGGTTGTTCCAGACCCGTTTCGTAGAAAGGAAACAACACTCACCTATGGCAGCTAAAAAATCATCTCCCTTGAAGATCATTCCGCTTGGCGGCCTTGATGGCATCGGCAAGAACATGACGGTCTTCGAGTGCGGCGACGACATGGTGCTCGTCGACGCTGGCCTCATGTTCCCCGACGACTCGCAGCCCGGTATTGACCTGGTGCTTCCGGATTATACCTACGTTCTGGAGAACGAGGAAAAGCTCCGCGGCATCATCGTCACTCACGGCCACGAGGACCACACCGGTTCGCTTCCGTATCTGCTGCAGGACCTCAACAACAAGGTGCCCATCTTCTCGAGCAAGCTGACGCTCGGCTTTATCGAGGGCAAGCTCTCCGAGTTCCGCATTCGTGCACCCAAGTTTCGTGAGGTCAAGGGCGGTAGCCACGTCAATCTCGGTGGCATCTCGCTCGATTTCTTCTCGATGACGCACTCCATCCCGGGCGCTCTGGGCGTGTTCATCCGCACCAACCAGGGCACCGTTATGCACACCGGCGACTTTAAGCTCGACCAGACGCCCATCGACGGCGTCACGCCCGACTATGCCGCTATCAGCCGCTTTGCCAAGCAGGGCATCGACCTGCTGCTGTCCGACTCCACCAACGCCACGGTCCCCGGCTTTACCAAGTCCGAGGCCGAGGTTGGCCCCAATCTGCTGCATGCCATCAAGAATGCTCCGGGCCGCGTGTTCGTCGCGTCGTTCTCGAGCCACATCCATCGACTGCAGCAGATCTGCGACGCCGCCCGCAAGTGCGGCCGCAAGGTCGTCGTGACCGGTCGTTCCATGCTCACCAACACCCGTGTGGCGCGCGAGCTCGGTTATCTCAACATCGATGATGCCGATATTATCGATGCCTTCGATATCGATAACCTGCCCGACGATAAGATCGTCGTCATGTGCACCGGTTCGCAGGGCGAGCCTCTGTCGGCCCTTTCGCGCATGGCTAACGGCGAACACAAGACGCTCTCCATCCACGAGGGCGATACCGTCATCCTCTCGGCAACGCCGGTCCCCGGTAACGAGAAGGCCGTTCAGCAGGTCGTCAACAGCCTCGCCAAGCTTGGCTGCGACGTGTGGGATAAGAACCGCGCCCTCGTTCACGTCTCGGGTCACGGTAGCCAGGAGGAGCTCAAGCTCCTGATGGCCATGGCCAAGCCTACGTACTTTATGCCGGTCCACGGCGAGGCCGTGCATCTGCGCGCCCATGCCCAGCTTGCCCGTAAGATGGGCATCAAGGATGATCATATCTTTATCCTCGACAACGGAGATACGCTCGAGATGCGTGGCGGTATCGTCAAGCGCGGTACGCCCGTCGAGTCCGGCGTCGTCTACGTTGACGGACTGCGCATCGGCGATACCGACCCTATCGTTCTGCGCGATCGCCAGAAGCTTGCCAACGACGGTATGGTCACTGCTGTCGCTATCGTTTCGCTCAAGCACAAGAAGATCGAGGCCATCGAGTTCTCGGGCCGCGGCGTCTCCTTTGCTATCGACGACCAGTTCTCCGAGGACGCCTCGGCGTCCATCATGAAGACGATCGAGAAGGGCAAGTTCAGCTTTACGAGCAGCGGTTCCGATGCCATCCGCAAGGCCGTGCGCGACTCGCTCTCTAACTTTATCTGGAGCCGTACCCGCACTCGTCCGATGATCATCCCGGTCGTCATGGAGGTTTAGTTTGGCGCGCGGATCTGCACAAAACGCCAAAGGCAATAAAGCCAACAACCAACCGGCATCTGCTAAGGGTGCCGGTTCCCATCTTCGTGCCAATAAGGGCCATGAGGCCGACTTCGACGATTTCGAGCCCCTGGTCGAGCCTTCGGCCAACCGCGATATCGCCGGCGTGGTCATTGCCGTTTTGGCGATTGCGTCCTTCATTGCCGTGATTTCGCCGGCGACCGCACCCGTTACGGCTGCGGTTGCCGGTTTCTACCACCTGGGCTTTGGTCTGGGCGCCTACGTGCTGCCGATCGTCATTTTGCTGTTTGCCGCCACGCTCTTTTTAGGCGAGGACTCGCCGCTCAACGTGCGCTCTGTTGCGGGCGGCACCGTGGTCTTTATCGCCGTCGTCTCTATTCTTTCGCTGATGGTGCCGGGTACGAGCGTCTCGTGCGACCTTATGTTCACGCCGCAAAACCTGTCCGCCTCGGGTGGCTACATCGGTGCGTTTATTGCGAGTGCGCTGCAGAATGCCCTGGGTAAGCCTATCGCGATGGTGGTCCTGTTGGGTCTGGCCGTCGTTGGCTTTGTCATCATCGGCTTTTCGGTGGGCGGCGTTTTGCGCTCTGCCCGCGACCGTGCGGCCGATTTTGCCGAGCGCCGTCGTGCCGATGTAAACGCGAGTCCGTGGGGTGACGACGAAGCCCTGTCGGTGCCCGGCGTTGCCCGTCCGCACCTGAGCATTCTTCGTCAAAAGGGCTCCGATATGGCCGTGACCACGGTCATGGGCAACGATGCGGACCAGGTTCTGGACGATGACGACGAGGACGAGGATCCCTTTGTCGACGTGTCCGATGCCGTGGAGGCCGAGCGCGCTAAGACCACGCTGCTCCCGCGCCGTCACGCTAAGAAAGGTAAGACGGCTCCCAAGCTCAATACGAGTGAGCCCGACCCGTCTTGGTCCGAGAGCGAGATTGAGCTTACCGAGGGTGATGACGAGGATGACGAGCCCCCGCTCGAGACTGCTAAAACCACCTTGCTGCCGCGCCGCCATGCCAAGCGCGGCCAAGTGACCGGTCAGCTTTCGATGGAGGACGATCCGGACAAGGTCGACGAGTCCGAGCCGCCGTTCGCTGTTAATCCCGTCTCGGCCGCCCCTCAAATTCCTGATTTCCTCAAGCATCCCAAGGTTGCCGATGCGTCTGTTGCGAGCGCTGCCGAGGCGTCTACTTCGAGCGATGGGGGAGCGGACATTGCCCCCGCGGATAACGAGGGCGAAGAAGAGGACGGTCTTAAGCTTCCGCCGCTCGAAATCCTGCATGCAAACCCTCAGTCCGCTTCTGCCGCGTCTTCGGACAAGGAGCTGGAACAGACCGCCGAGTCGTTGCAATCAACGCTGCTTGAGTTTGGCCGTAGCGCTCGCGTCGTCGGCTGGATTGCCGGTCCCACGGTGACGACCTTTAAGCTGCAGCCCGGCGAGGGCGAGCGCGTGAGCAAGATTTCGAGCCTTGAGGACGACATTGCGCTTTCGCTTGCCGCCCAGTCCGTGCGTATCTTTGCGCCGATTCCCGGCACCTCGCTCGTGGGTATCGAGATTCCCAATCGCAAGCGTCAGAACGTCAACTTGGGCGACGTGCTGCCCTATGTTAAGGGCGGTCCGCTTGAGCTTGCCATTGGCCGCGACGCAGAGGGCACGCCGGTCGTCGCCGACCTCGCCAAGATGCCCCACCTGCTGATCGCCGGTACCACGGGTTCCGGTAAGTCGGTCATGATCAACTCCATCATCACGACCCTGCTCATGCGCGCCCTTCCCGAGGACGTTCGTCTGATCATGGTCGACCCCAAGCGCGTCGAGCTCGCAGGCTATAATGGCCTGCCGCATCTTTACGTGCCCGTAGTGACCGAGCCCAAGCAGGCCGCGAGCGCCTTGCAGTGGGCGGTATCCGAAATGGAGCGCCGCCTGAAGGTCTTCGAGCGCCTGAACGTGCGCAAGATCTCGACCTATAACGAAAAGCAGGCCGCCGGCGAGTTTGAGCATTACGATAACCCGCCGCAAAAGATGCCCTACCTGGTCATCATCATCGACGAGCTTTCGGACCTGATGATGGTTGCCGGCAAGGACGTCGAGGCATCGATTGTGCGTATCGCCCAGCTGGGCCGTGCCGCCGGTATCCACCTTATCGTGGCGACTCAGCGTCCGAGCTCCAACGTGGTAACGGGTCTCATCAAGGCAAACATTACCAACCGCATCGCCTTCAACGTCGCTACGGGCATCGACTCCCGCGTCATCATCGACCAGATGGGTGCCGAAAAGCTCACCGGCTTGGGTGACATGCTGTTCTCAAAGGTCGACTGGGGCAAGCCCCGCCGTATCCAGGGCTGCTTTGTTTCGGATGACGAGATCAACGAGATTGTCGAGTTCGTCAAGTCGCAAAGCGAGCCCGACTACCATGAGGAGATCCTGTCGGCTGTGGCACCTGCCTCCATGTCCATGGCAGGTGGCGGCGGCATTGTTCGCACCGGCGTTGCCGAGCCTCAGGACGACGATCCGCTTATCTGGGAAGCCGCCCATATTGTGGTGGAATCGCAGCTGGGCTCCACATCTGGCCTGCAGCGCCGCCTGAAGGTTGGTTATGCGCGCGCCGGGCGTATTATGGACATGCTGGAAGAAAAGGGTGTCGTCGGACCGCCCGATGGTTCCAAGCCGCGCGAGGTCCTGCTGGATGAAGAAGGCCTTGCCGCGCTGGAATCCGTCGACGCCGAGATGGCACGTGAAGATCGTGAGTTTGGAGGATTCTGATGGCTGCACGCTTTGGTGACATGCTGCTCGAGCAGCGTCGCCGAATGGGCCTTTCCATTCAGCAGGTCGCCAACACCATCAAAATCAGGCCGCAGATCATCGAGTTTTTCGAGAATGGCAATTTTGCATCGATGCCTCCGCGCGGCTATGCGCAGGGCATGATTTCGAGCTATGCGCGCTTTTTGGGCCTCAATCCGCGGGAGGTCGTCAACGCTTATTTTGACGATTTGATGGCATATGAGCGCGAGACGTCGCAGCAGGGCGGTCGTTTTCAGGACGCCGCCGGCTACGTCAATTCGCGTTCCTCGGTCGACAACGGCCGCTTCCTGATGGTTCAGGGCGGGCGTTCGACGCGTTATGGCCAGCGCCCTCAGCAGGCTGGCTATGTTACCGAAACGGGCTCGAGCGAGGAGATTCGTTCCCAGCGCGATCGTTTTCGCAGCACGCCGGCGCCCGAGGAGCGCGCACTCCCCGCTGCCCGCGGTGTCGCACGAGACCCTCGTGCCGGCTACGGGGATGGTGGTTATTCCGATCGCGGGTACCGCGGCGTTTCTTCCGGTCGTCCGCGCGGCGGCTATGCAGACGCCGATACTACGCAGGTGACGCCTCGCCTTCGATCTCAGTCACAGCCTTATAGCCAGCGCTCCTCAGCGCCTCGCTCGGGTCAGCGCAACTACCAGGGTCGCGGCGAGCTCGCCCCCCGCTCGGGCCAGCGCAATATGCAGCGCCAGGGCAGTTATCGCGGACGTTCCGACAATAACCGCGGTCGTATGCCCCAAGGCACCGGTCGCGGTGGTTCCAATCGTGGACGCGGCGGTGGGCGCGCTCCCCAGAACAACGGTCTCGATCCTCGTATCGTTTACGCCGGTATCGGCGCCGTGGCGCTGCTTCTGATCGTGCTCATCGTGGTGCTCCTGCGTGGCTGCGGCTCCTCGGCGCCCGAGTCGACGCCCGAGACACCCGTTGCCACCAAGACAACGACAAAGAAGTCTTCCAAGAAGACCGAATCCGTCGATGAGGACGAAGATACCGATGAGACGACGGACGAGTCCACCGATTCGGACGCCGCCAAGACGACGGCCAAGAAGGAGGAGAACGAGGTCACAAAGGTCAAGATCTCTGTTGCCAAGGGCAAGACTGCTTGGATTGAGGTCAAGGTTGATGGCAAGTCGGTCTATGGCGCCCAGGCGACCGGCCCCTTTGAGCAGGAATACACGCCTGAGTCCTCGATCGAGATCACCACGTCCAAGCCTTCCGATGTCACCGTTACCAAGAACGGCGAAAAGGTCCGCTACGACACTAAGACGTCGGGCGTGGCACGCGTGACGATCACCGTTCCCAAGAAGGAGACGACCGAGTCCAAGGAGGGCGAGAGCTCCGACGGCACCGATGGCACCGAAAGTACCGACGGAACTGATGGAACCGATGCCCAGTCCACGGACGGCACCGATGCCGCCACCGACGGGCAGACTACGCCCTATTCAGACGACTATTCGTACGACAGCTACTAAGCCGCTCGTAAGCGAAAGGATTAACCATGGCTAAAGATTCCAGCTTCGACGTCGTGTCCGAGGTCAATATGCAGGAGGTCGACAATGCCTTCCAGCAGACCACGCGCGAGATTTCCCAGCGCTATGACCTGAAGGACTCCGGCGCTACCATCGAGCTTTCGAAGGGCGACAAGCTTTTTACGATCAACGCCCCGGCCGACTTTGTCTCCAAGCAGATTATCGATGTCCTGAGCTCCAAGCTCATCAAGCGCGGCATCGATCTTAAGGCCGTGTCCTGGGATGCGCCTCAGGCTGCATCGGGTGGTACCGTGCGTGTGCTCGGTCATATCGTCGAGGGTATCGACCAGACGACTGCCAAGAAGATCAATAAGGACATCAAGGATCAGAAGCTCAAGGTCAAGGTGACGATTGAGGCCGATAAACTGCGTGTTTCCTCCGCTTCCAAGGATGCGCTGCAGACCGTGATCCAGTTCCTGCGCGACCAGGACTACGGTCAGCCGCTGCAGTTCACTAACTACCGTTAATTCATTCGAAAGGACCGCTCTCCAACATGGATACTCCGTTGGGCTCCGTGCTCTATATCACCCTCGGGTGCGCCAAGAACGAGGTCGATACCGACCGTATGCGTTCGCTGCTGACCGCCGCGGGCTACGAGGAGGCATTCGATCCGCAGGATGCCGATATCGCCATCGTCAATACGTGCTCGTTCCTTGCCTCTGCAACGTCCGAGAGCATCGAGACCACGCTCGAGCTTGCCAACGAGGTGCAGGACGGCGTTCGTTCTTGCCCGATCGTCATGTGCGGCTGCGTGCCGTCACGCTACGGCGATGACCTGCCCGACGAGCTGCCCGAGGTCGCGGCCTTTGTGAAGGCCGACGAGGAAGACGGCATCGTGGCGGTCATCGATGACGTGCTGGGTGTCGAGCGCGAGATTGCCGCCTATATTCCGCAGGTCAAGCGTACCGTCGAGGGCGCTGTTGCCTACGTCAAGATCTCCGATGGCTGCAACCGCTTCTGTAGCTTCTGCATGATCCCGTATATCCGCGGTCGTTATCACTCGCGTAATGCCGAGAGCATTATCTCCGAGGTGCGCGACCTGGTCGCCGGTGGCGTGCGCGAGATCGTTCTGATCGGTCAGGACACGGGCATCTGGGGTACCGACTTTGCCGATGAGGACCTCGCCGAGGGCGCGCCGCGCAATCTGGCGCAGCTGTTGCAGGCCGTTGCTGAGGCGGTGCGTCCTCATAACGTGTGGGTCCGCGTACTCTACCTGCAGCCCGAGGGCATGACTGACGAGCTTATCGAGACCATTCGCGATACGCCCGAGGTGCTGCCCTATATCGATATCCCCGTGCAGCACTGTGACGCGCGCATCCTCAAGGCCATGCGCCGCTCCGGTTCGCGCCAGGAGCTCGAGGACCTGTTCCGCGACCTGCGCGAGCGCATCCCCGGTATCGTGATCCGCTCCACAGCCATGGTAGGGTTCCCGACCGAGACCGACGACGAGTTCCGCGATCTCATTGACTTTATGGACGCCGTGGGCTTTGACTACACGAGTGTGTTTGCCTACTCGCAGGAGGAGGGTAGCCTGGCCGCCAAGATGGAAGGTCAGGTCGACGAAGAGGTTAAGCTCGAGCGCGCCCAGGAGGCTATGGATCTTGCCGAGTCGCTCGGCTTTGCCGCGACTGCCGCGCACGTGGGCGAGCGCGCCCAGGTGATTGTCGACGGTATCGAGGAGACCGAGGACGGTGCCGAGCTCATCGGACATGCCTGGTTCCAGGCACCCGATTCCGATGGCGCGGTGCATCTGGATGCCAGCGAGGTATCTGTTGGCGATATTCTGACGGTCGAGTTTACCGATAGCTTCTGCTACGAGCTTATCGGTCATGTTGTGGAGTAGGAGAGCGTCGTGGCTAACGAGAGCAATAAGGAACTGACGAGTGTCTGGACGCCCGCCAACATCGTGACGTGCGTGCGCATCGTCTTCATTCCAGTGTTCATGATCGTGTCGGCGCTGTCTCACACAAGCGTTGCCGGTACGGATTGGAGCACCTTCGACGGCCCGCTCGCCGCTGCCGCCTTTGTTCTGTACGTCATCCTGTCGTGCACCGATAAGGTTGATGGCTACCTGGCTCGTTCGCGCAACGAGATCACCGACTTCGGTAAGTTCCTGGATCCCATCGCCGATAAGTTGCTCGTGTTCTCGGCTCTGCTTCTGTTCTTGGATTTTGGTACCGTAACCGTGTGGTCGGTGTTCATTATCTTGTTCCGCGAGCTGCTGGTGAGCGCCCTGCGCATGGTCGCGAGTGCGGCCGGTGTGGTCGTTGCCGCCGATAAGCTCGGCAAGTACAAGACGGCGACTACGATGGTTTCCATCTGCGGCTATCTGTGCGTCTTTGCGATGTCTGGCCTTAACCTGGCCCCGGTGGCGCTGACGCTCGGTATCTACTCGGTGTCACGCTTCCTGTACGCCGTGGCCGTTATCCTGACCGTTATCTCGGGCGCTCAGTACTTCTGGAACTGCCGCAAGATCGTCTTTTCGGTCTAGGTCCTGGTGGGTATGACGGACTCTTTTGAGCAGATTTCCGCACATAACGAGGAGCTGGCGCGTGATATTGTCGAGCGCGCGAGCGCTCGGGGCGTGACGGTTTCGACGGCTGAGTCGCTGACGGCGGGTATGATCGCCTCGACGATTGCCGATATCCCGGGCGCCTCGGCGGTGCTGCGTGGCGGTGCGGTGACCTATTGCGATGAGATTAAGCATCGTGTTCTTGGTGTTGAGCAGGAGACGCTCGACCGCTATACCGCGGTGTCGCATCAGACCGCGCGCGAGATGGCGGTGGGTTCGCTGGAGCTGTACCAGAGCGATATTGCAGTGAGCGCAACGGGTTATGCCGGCCCCGGCGGTGGCGCTGAGGACGATCCGGCGGGCACTTTCTATATTGGCTGGGCGCATCGTTCCGCCGATGGGGGCGTGCCGGTCGTGGACTCTGTGCGCTGCCACTATGAGGGCGACCGTTCGTGTGTTCGTGCCCATGCGGTCGCGGAGGCATTGGGGCGCATTGCCCTTGTGCTCAACTCTATGGAATAGACATGTTTTAAGGGGCCTTAGGGCCCCTTAATTGTGGAGATAGGGACCTCTGACAAATTTAGCGTTTGTGCTGGTTGTAGATGTATTTTTGCCTGCCTTGTTCATATTTGGTCCTTTGTGGTCAAGTATTTGGTCAGTGTTTGGTCGGCGTTTGGTTGGGTTTTGGAAAGACCGCCTGCATATGATTGGCCTGAACGGTTGACCACGAACAGCCGTTCGTTTATTATCGATGCAGGTTGTTAAGAGGAGGGCTATTCATGGCCAAGAATTCAGGTCCCGTACGTACCGTTCATGCTCGCACGACGGGTAAAGAGCGCGATGAGATGATCGCCACCACCAAGGCCGAGATCGAGAAGAAATTCGGCCAGGGTTCCATCATGAGGTACGGCGACGGTGGCCCCGAGCTCGAGGTCGAGGCCATTCCCACGGGCGCCCTGGCCCTCGATGCCGCGCTGGGTATCGGCGGCGTGCCGCGCGGCCGTATCGTCGAGATTTACGGTCCTGAGTCCTCCGGTAAGACGACGCTTTCGCTCGAGATCCTGGCCGAGGCCCAGGCAATGGGTGGCGTTGTGGCATTTATCGATGCCGAGCACGCGCTTGATCCCACGTATGCCGCGCGCATCGGCGTGGATATCGACGAGGTACTGATTTCCCAGCCCGATACGGGTGAGCAGGCGCTCGAGATTGTTGACATGCTCGTGCGTTCCGGCGCCATCGATGCTATCGTCGTCGACTCCGTCGCCGCGCTGACCCCGCGTGCCGAGATCGAGGGAGAAATCGGCGACACTACGGTCGGTCTTCAGGCTCGCCTGATGAGCCAGGCGCTCCGCAAGCTCGCCGGCTCGCTGTCCAAGTCCAACACGACGTGCATCTTCATTAACCAGCTGCGTGAGAAGATCGGCGTCATGTTCGGCAATCCCGAGACCACGACGGGCGGCCGCGCCCTTAAGTTCTTCTCTTCGGTGCGTATCGACATTCGCCGCATCGACAGCATTAAGCTTAAGGACGAGGTTATCGGTAACCGCGTGCGCGCCAAGGTCGTTAAGAACAAGGTGGCAGCTCCGTTCCGTTCTGCTGAGTTCGACATCATGTATGGTACGGGCATCTCTAAGGAGGGCTCGATCTTGGACATGGCTGTCGAGTGCGGCATCTGCAAGAAGATGGGCTCCTGGTTTGCCTATGGCGAGGACAAGCTCGGCAACGGTCGCGAGGCCGCCAAGGCGTTCCTGCGCGAACACCCCGATTGCGCTGACGAGATTGAGCATAAGGTCCGCCTTGCCTGCGGGCTTGAGTTTGATGACGATGCTCCGTCCGAGGTTGAGCTGACCGATCAGCCTGCGCCTGAGGAGTTTGACGAGCTTTACGCTATCGATGGTTCCGCCATGCTCGATGATGACGACGAGTAGCGGTTACGCTCATGTCGTATACGGTGACCGAGGCCACGGTCGTCTATCCCGATAAGAAGGCGGCCTCCTCGTTCTCGAGCGGATATGCGTCCAAAAAGCCTTGCGCACATATCGATTGTGAGCTTGAGGGCGGTTTTGAGCGGTCCATTTGGATTCCCGTGCGGGTCGCGCGGCTGTATGTCAAAAACCGCCCCGATCTTCCCTGCGATTGGGGCAACTTTCGTGAGGCGGTGCAGCTCATCGAGCGTAAATGTGCACTTACCATGGTGACCGAGATGTTATCGCGCCGCGACCATGCGACGGGTGAGGTCCGTGACAAGCTGGCTCGCTACGGCTTTCACCAGCCTGCGATCGATTTCGCCGTCGAGCGCGCCACCGAGTATCGCTTTTTAGACGAGAGCCGCTTTTGCTCGTACTTTATCGAGGAGCGCAAGCGGCGCGGTTGGGGACAGCGCAAAATCGAGACCGAGCTCAAGCGCCGTCATGTCGTGCTCGATGACATTCCCGGTTATCCCGAGGATTATTTTGCCGTCGAAGACGATTTGGAGCGTGCGTCAGCTCTGCTCGCCAAGCGGCGTGTTCCAGAGACGCGCGGATTCGAAAAACTGGTTCGGTTTTTGATGGGCAAGGGCTTCTCGTATCACATCGCCGCCGATGCCGTTAAGGCACGTCTCGATGCCGAACGCGAGGAATGTGCGGTTTAGGCGTATGCGTTTTGTGGTCCTGCCGTTCACCGCGTTTTAGCCGCCGTGCTGGGGCCATTTATTTGACAGTTGTTGTGGTTCAACGTACGATAAACACTGTCATTTGCTTTGTGATATGTGCTCATCTGTGATGAGTTTGTTTATATGTTTATCTGTATCCGACCCGCATAAGCTGCGCCCATATTACTCAAATGTCGCGAGCCGTTCGTAAGGACGGTTCGCTTTGTTGTGTAACGAATCCATAAAAAGGAGTGAGCATGCCTATCATCGCAGCGCTCGTTGGCATCGTTTTGGGTGCCATCGCCGCAATTGCCTACATGCGCACCGCCAAGCAGGGTAGTCTTCACGAGGCCGACGAAAAGATCCAGTCGGCACACGCACAGGCTGAGTCCCTGATCGGTGATGCTAAGCGTCAGGCCGAGACCCTCAAAAAAGAGGCTCTGCTCGAGGCTAAAGAGGAGATCATCAAGAACAAGCAGGCCGCCGAGGCCGAGGACAAGCAGCGTAAGAACGAGATTCGTACGCTCGAGAACCGAGTGATGCAGCGCGAGGAATCCCTTGATCGCCGCAACGACGCTCTCGACAAGCGCGAGCATCAGCTGTCCAGCCAGGCCGGTCAGGTCGAGAAGCGCTCCCGCGAGCTCGAGGAGCTCTGCGCAAAGCAGACCTCCGAGCTCGAGCGCATCGCCGACCTGACCCGCGAGGACGCCCACAAGGAGCTCCTCGATAAGGTTCGCTGCGAGGTCACCCACGAGGCCGCCACGATTATTCGCGAGTCCGAGCAGCAGGTTCGCGCCGAGTGCCACAAGACCGCCCAGGAGATTCTGTCCCTGGCGATTCAGCGCTGCGCTGCCGACCACACTGCCGAGGTCACCGTTACCTCCGTGCACATTCCCTCCGATGACCTCAAGGGCCGTATCATCGGTCGCGAGGGTCGCAACATCCGCACCTTCGAGCAGGTTTCCGGCGTCAACCTCGTGATCGACGACACGCCCGAGACCGTCGTTCTTTCGAGCTTCGACCCGGTCCGTCGTGAGACTGCCCGTGTCGCCCTCGAGAATCTCATCGCCGACGGCCGCATTCACCCTGCCCGCATCGAGGAGATGTATCACAAGGCTGCCGACTTGGTTCAGCAGCGCGTGCGCGAGGCTGGCGAGCAGGCTGCCTTCGATACCGGCATCCACGACCTGCACCCCGAGATCGTCAAGACCCTTGGTGCCCTGCGCTACCGTACTTCGTTTGGTCAGAACGTGCTTCAGCACTCCCTAGAGGTCTCTGATCTGTGCGGCGTGATGGCTTCCGAGCTTGGCCTGGACGTTGTGACCGCCAAGCGCGCCGGCCTGCTGCACGACCTGGGCAAGGCAATTGACCACGACGTCGAGGGCCCGCATGCCGTCATCGGCGCCGAGCTTGCCCGTCGTTATGGCGAGAAGCCCGTTATCGTCCACGCTATCGAGGCTCACCATGCCGACGTCGACCCCAACACGGTGCTTGATGTCCTGGTACAGGCCGCCGATGCTGTCTCTGCCTCTCGCCCCGGTGCCCGTCGCGAGTCTGCCGAGAACTACATCAAGCGTCTTGAGAAGCTCGAGGAGATCGCCAACTCTCATGATGGCGTCGAGCGTACCTATGCCATGCAGGCTGGTCGCGAGGTCCATGTCATGGTTCAGCCGGACAAGATCTCCGATGCCCAGTCCACGGTCCTGGCTCACGATATCGCCCATCAGATTGAGGAAGAGATGGAGTATCCCGGTCAGGTGCGCGTCGTCGTGATTCGCGAGAGCCGCGCTGTCGATATCGCTAAATAACATGAGCGACGCGAACGAGCTCATCTCATTTATCGCGTCGATGTCGGGGGAGGGCAACCTTCGCGTCGAGGAGAACCTTGGCGAGGGGTATGTCCGCCTCCGTGTTTCGGAGGCCGAGCGGCGCCAGGCAAAGCACGACATTCAGCATGTCGAGGATATCGTCATTGAAATGCTCCGTAATGCTCGCGATGCCGGCGCCGACAAGGTTTATCTCGCCACGACCAAGGAAGATGGCGTCCGCACGCTTGTCTTTCTGGACAACGGTTCGGGCGTTCCGCAAGATATGCAAGAGCGAATCTTCGATGCCCGTGTTACCTCCAAGCTCGAGAGCATGAAGATGGACCGTTGGGGCGTTCACGGTCGTGGCATGGCATTGTTTTCGATCAAGCAGAACACCGACGAGGCCCGTGTGCTCACGTCCGGTGTCGATCTTGGTTCAGCCTTTAAGGTGAGCGTTGCGGCCGACCGCCTCAGTGAGCGTGCCGATCAGTCCAGCTGGCCCCAGGCCATCAAGGATGAGGACGGACGTTATGTCTGTGCTCGCGGCCCGCATAATATTATTCGCGCTGCTTGTGAGTTTGCGCTCGAGGAGTTGCGTGGTTGCGATGTCTATCTTGGTTCTCCGTCTGAGATTGCCGCGACCCTTTATGCTCAGGCGTCAAGTCGGCTCGATACGTCGCGTCTCCTGTTCATTGATGACGAGAGTGAGCTTCCGGTTGTCGATCGTTTAGGCCTTGCCTCTGATGCCGAGGACTTTATCCGTATCTGTTCGGGTTTGGGTCTTGAGATGTCCGAGCGCACGGCTCATCGCATTTTGGCAGGGCAGATTAAGCCCGTTCGCGGTGTGACCGCGCGTCTGCTGCGCGAGCGTGATTCGTCCTCGCATGTGTCGGCTCCTGTCGATCTTGCGAAGGATCGTCGCGGGCTACGTATTGCCAAGGATGACATGGCACAGTTTTCGCGTGCTGTGGAGCGTGACTTTAATGACCTTGCCGCCCGGTACTATCTCAACCTTTGCGGCGACCCAAAGATTCGTGTTTCGCGTGATCGAATCACTGTGACCTTCGATCTTGCCAAAGAGGAATAGTGCCTTTACCGAGTCCACTCGGTACGATAAAGTTATTGCAGTTAAAACGTACTTTTAAACGCAGGAGTTTCTTCATGGATTGCCTGAAGGTATCAAGCAAATCATCGCCCGCGTCCGTTGCCGGCGCCATCGCCGGCATGGTCAAGGATGGTGTACCCGTCAACATCCAGTGTGTCGGTGCCGGTGCTGTCAACCAGGCCATTAAGGCCGTGGCTATCGCGCGCGGTTTTTTGATTCCAACCGGTTTTGATATTTCCTGCGCGCCCGTGTTCTCCGATATCCTCATTAACGGGGAGTCGCGCACGGCCATCCGCCTTTCTATCTACGTTCACCAAATCAATCGAGCTGCTATGGATAACGTCGTCATGGATGACGTTAAGCCTGTGGCATAGCTTCTGCTTGCCTCGTTTCGCTCCCCATCGTTAGGACTTATGCACATGGACCAGCGTTCCGTACGCGATATTCTTGCCGGTAAAACCTACTTTATCCGCACATTTGGCTGCCAGATGAATCAGCACGACTCCGAGCGTGTGAGTGGCCTGCTTGATTCGTATGGCTGCCTCATGGCGCTCGATCCCGAGCATGCCGATATCGTTGTGTTCATGACGTGCTGTGTGCGCGAGGCTGCCGATACGCGCCTGTACGGTCAGTGCAATTCCTGCAAAAGCCTGCCGCCTTCGCCTTCGGGCAAGCGCGTGGTTGCCGTTGGTGGTTGCATCGCGCAGCGCGATGGCGAGGGTCTGCTCACCAACGTCGATAACGTCAATGTCATCTTTGGCACGCATTCCATCGCGCATGTGGCCGAGCTCATTGCCGAGGCGTTCCTGGACGGCAAGCGTCATATCCGCACCAATGAGCATGAGGATACGGATGCCATGAGCATGCCGTGGCATCGCGAGACTCAGTATCACGCCTGGGTGCCCATCATGACGGGCTGCAATAATTTCTGCACCTATTGCATCGTGCCGTACGTTCGCGGTCGCGAAAAGAGCCGCCCCTTCGAGGAGATTGTCGACGAGGTGACCGGTTTGGTGCGCCAGGGCGTGCGTGAGATTACGCTGCTGGGCCAAAACGTTAACTCATATGGTCGCGATCTGTTTGGCAAGCCGCGTTTTGCCGATCTGCTGCGTGCCGTGGGCGATACGGGTGTGGAGCGCATCTTCTTTACGTCTTCGCATCCCAAGGATCTGCTGCCCGAGACCATCGACGCCATGGCCGAGACGCCTGCTGTTATGCCGCAGCTGCACCTGGCCGTCCAGTCAGGTTCGACGCGGATCCTCAAAGAGATGAATCGCCGTTATACACGCGAGGACTATCTGGGCCTGGTCGATCGCATTCGCAACCGTATGCCCGATATCGCGCTCTCGACCGACATTATCGTTGGCTTCCCGGGCGAGACTGAAGAAGACTTTGAGCAGACGCTCTCGCTTGCCGAGACGGTCCGCTATGCCCAGGCCTATACCTTCATTTATTCCAAGCGCGCCGGTACCCCGGCCGCAGAGATTGACGATCCTACGCCGCATGAGGTTATTCTCGAGCGTTTCAACCGCCTGGTTAAGGTTATCGAGACCACGGCACACGAGTATAACCAGGGTGAGCTTCATACTGTGGTTCCGGCGCTCATTGAGGGAACGAGTAAAAAGAACGACGCGGTCCTGCTGGGCAAGAGTCCCAAGAATCAGACCGTGCATGCGCCTATCCCCGAGGGTTACAGCATCGATCAGCTTGTTGGCAAGATCGTTGATGTGGACGTTGACGTTGCCAAGACCTGGTATTTGTCCGGCTCCGTTGTGGGCGAGCCGCGCTAATGGTTTCTCCCGGGGCAGGTCTTTCCGCCGTTGCGATCGTCGGTCCGACGGCGGTTGGTAAGAGTGATGTTGCCGACCGTTTGGCCGCTCGTCTTTCGTCCGAAGTGCTGTCGTGCGATGCGATGCAAATCTATCGCGGCATGGACATCGGTACCGCAAAGATGGCGCCCGATGAGTGTACGGCGCCGCTGCGTCTCGTCGACATTGTAGAGCCGGGTGTGGCATATTCTGCTGCGCTTTATCAGGCTGACGCTCGCGCGCATGTTGAACGTCTCCTTGGTTCGGATTGCCTGCCGGTTTTTTGCGGAGGTACGGGGCTGTATCTCAAGGCCGCCCTCGATGAGATGGACTTTCCCTCGGGTGAACTTGAGGACGATCGCCGTGTGGGCTATCAGGAGCTTGCCGAGCGTATTGGCGAGGAAGAACTTCATGCCCTGCTTGCCGAGCGCGACCCAGAATCGGCTGCTGTTATTCATCCCCATAACGTGCGCCGTGTGATTCGTGCGCTCGAGATGCATGATGATGGTATCTCCTATGCACAGCAAAAAAGTCAGTTTAGTGTTCCGCGCGAGCATTATCATGCTCTATGGTTTGGTCTGACGCGTAATCGCGAGGTGCTCTACGAGCGCATTAACCTGCGTGTCGATCTGATGTTTGAACAGGGCCTTGTCGATGAGGTTCGCGGTCTTATGGGCCAGGGGCTGGGAGATGCCCTGACGTCGATGCAGGCAATTGGCTATAAAGAGATCATCGATGCTTTCAATGGTGTGATGAGCATGGATGAGGCTCGCGAACTCATCAAGATGCGTTCGCGTCGTTATGCCAAGCGTCAGCTTTCGTGGTTTAAGCGCGATGACCGTATCGTGTGGTTTGATATGGATAAATTTACGATCGATGAGGTCGTTGAGGATATCCTGCATCGTATTGAGGCTGCCTAATGGCCCGTTTTCCTCTTGTTCCCACGGCACCCGAGCCCGAGCGTGCCATTTTGGTTGGTGTTGAATGGCGCGACAATGTATGGCCGCTCGATCGCTCGCTTGATGAGCTGGAGCGTCTTGCCCACACGGCTGGTGCCCAGTGCGTGGCACGCTTATCGCAGCGTTTGGTAAAGCCGTATCCTAAATCGTTTATCGGTTCCGGTAAGGTTGAAGAGCTGTGCGGCCTGGTACATCGCATGGATGCCGATGTCGTTATTTTTGACGACGACCTGACGCCCTCGCAGCAATCCTATTTGGAGAAAGCCGTGGGCGAGCCGGTAAAGATTATCGATCGTACTGCACTGATCTTGGATATCTTTGGCCTTCATGCTCAGACGCGTGAGGGACGCCTACAGGTACAGCTGGCACAGCTTCAATATTTGTTGCCTCGTCTGCGTGGCATGTGGAGTCATCTCGCCAAGGAACAGACGCGCGGCGGCATCGGCTCGCGCTTTGGTCAGGGCGAAAGTCAGCTCGAGGTCGACCGTCGCCTTATTCGTAATAAGATCGCTGCGCTTCGTCGTGAGCTCAAGCAGGTTGAACAGCGTCGCGATGTTCAATCCAAGAGCCGCATTGAGTCACCGGCGTTTCGCGTCGCGTTAGCCGGTTATACCAATGCCGGTAAATCGACGTTGCTCAATCGTCTTACCGGCTCTACGGTACTTTCGCAGGACAAGCTGTTTGCTACGCTCGACCCGACGACGCGTTCGTATCGCCTGCCCGGCGGTCGCGGAATGACGATTACCGATACCGTCGGCTTTATTCAAAAGCTGCCGCATGGTCTTATCGATGCCTTTAAATCGACGCTGTCCGAGGTTTTGGGTGCCGATCTAATTCTCAAAGTCGTAGATGCGTCTGACGAGGACTATGAACGGCAGCTGGAGGCTGTCGACCGCGTGCTTGATGAGATCGGCGCCGGAGAGCGCCTAACGCTGACCGTATTCAATAAAATCGATCTTCTCGATAGCGTTGATCGATTAAGTTTCCGTCGTCGCTATCCCGAGGCCGTGCTGTTCTCGGCCCAGACGGGCGAGGGACTCGACGATCTCGTCGACCGTATTGCTCGTGAGGCGGCTGCCACCGATGTGTTGCTCTCCGCTGATATCCCGTATCGTGAGGGCGCCCTCATCACGTTGGTGCATGAGCAGGGAACCCTTCTGCATGAGGAATATCTAGAGGACGGAGTTCGCATTGTGGCGAAGTTGCCGGCCCGAATCGCGCCACGTCTAGAGCGTTATCGCACCGAGTAGACGAGCTCCAAAAAGCCCAGAATAATGGGCTGATGCAGCAGATAAAAGGGGAGTGCGTGACGTCCAAGGCTGGCGAGCGCCGGGACGGGATTGGCGTAGGCCCAGCTAGGGACGGTCTTATCGATTCCCTTCGCTATGTGTGCGGCGTAGTATCCTGCAAGATACATAAAGAAAAACGGGATGATGGGGTAGTAATCACCTGAGACAAACCCAGGGCTCGGAAATCCCAGCCACGCCAGGTGGGGGACAGGGTAGATCGTTTTGGGGATGCTCCAGGTGAGGGCAAACAACAAAAGGCATAGGGACATGCCCCATCTCGCCGATATCTTCTTAAGGACGGGATCGGTCAACGCCACGATGCCGGTACATGCGGCCATGCAGTAGATGATGCCAAAATTAACCGAATCGTCTACTGAGACAAGTGTTGTTGCCAACCAGACGACGAGTGCTGCTAAGGCGTATTTGGCGGCACGTTTGATATTGTTGCGTGAAAGGGTGCACATCCAACCCGCGATAAACAAAAATACCCAGCTGATGCTGGCGCGCCAGATGTCTTGAAAGACAGTCTGGGTAAACCAGGGCATATCCCAGCCGTACAGGTAGGCGAGATCGTAGCAAGCGTGAAAACCTGCCATTGAAATCATCGTAAACCCGCGGACGGTATCAAAGATAGTGATGCGTTTTTGCATTACGAGAACCGGCGCATCGAGCCGACGACTTTGCCCAAGATAACGGGATTCGTTGCATAGATAGGCTCCATGGTGTCATTCTCGGGCTGCAGGCGCACGCGTCCCTGCTCCTTGTAGAACGTCTTGACGGTCGCTGAACCATCAATCATGGCCACGACAATTTCGCCGTTCATGGCACTCTTTTGTTCACGGACGATGATGTAATCGCCATTGAAGATGCCGACATTGATCATTGAGCTCCCATGCACCTCAAGGATAAAGGAACCCTGATCGGTGGCGATTTCGGTCGGGATAGTAAAAGTGTCTTCAATATTCTGCTCGGCCAGAATGGGAATCCCAGCCGCGACGCGACCAACGAGCGGTAGCGAGACCGTTCCGCGAGGTGCGGTGGGCTCGTCAGATTTAGAAATTGAGACAGAGGAACCGTCCTCGTTAAAGAGTTCCAGGGCGCGCGGTTTGGTGGCATCGCGCTTGAGTAGCCCGCGCGCCTCCAGAGCAGATAGATGGGCGTGCACGGTGCTGGGGGAGGAAAGGCCCACGGCAGAAGCCATCTCGCGCACGCTGGGCGGATAACCCTTCTCCTGCTGATATTCCTTGATGAAGTCGTAAATTTGCTGCTGACGCTTGGTAATTTTGCGAGCCATCAGGGCATCCTCTCTACCCATGTCAAACAAATGTTCGAATTTTGCTTGACAGGAACAACTGTTCGAAGATAATAATAACCGAACATTCGTTCTCGCGCTAGACATTTTTGTCCGCGCGGCTTGATAAAACTGTTCTCAGCAAAACACGCGAGAGGAGAACATGATGAACGCAACGAATATGGTCCAGGGAAACCTCGCCCTTAAGCTCGAGACGCCTGCCGCGCCCGCTTTTACTGTTGTCAAGGGTGGACGTTCCGGTTATCAGCCTTTGCCCGTAAAGTCTGCTCGCACTCAGTATGCTGTTGCCGCGCCGACTCCCGCTGCCCTGAAGGTCTCGACGATTGTTGCCGTCACCGTTGCGCTCATGCTCTTTTTTGTCCTCGCTACGTCTGTCTTTAGCGCTCGTCACGCCGCGTATGCCGAGTCCGTTTCCAACGTTACCTACGAGACCATTCGCGTTCAGCCTGGTGATTCTCTTTGGTCGCTTGCCGAGGAATATCCAATCGATGGCCTTTCCACGCAAGAGACTTCCGACATGATTCGTAACGTCAATCATCTGGAGCATGGTTCGCTCGCCGCCGGTGCGCATCTTAAGGTTCCTGCTCGTTCGTAATCATTATCGCGCTGCGCATGGTACCCTTGTTATCGTCTAAGAGGAGGTACCATGCGCTGTCCCAAATGCGGCAAGGCACATACCCGCGTCGTTGATTCCCGTATGCAGGAGTCAAATAACACCATCAAGCGCCGTCGCGAATGTTGCTCGTGTAACTACCGCTTTACAACGTTCGAGCGATGCGAAGACCCAATCGAGGTCATTAAGTCGGACGGAACCAAGCAGCGGTTCGATCGGAATAAGCTGCTCGTCGGCTTGATGCGCGCCACCATCAAGCGCGATATCGACACTAAGAAGCTCAATGAGATTATCGACGACATCGAGGTCGAGCTGCGCTCTCGCACGCTGACGGCCGTCACGTCCCATGAGTTGGGTGACATGGTGCTCAAGCGCTTGGCCAAGATCGACAAGGTGGCGTACATCCGCTTTGCCTCGGTCTACCGCGATTTCAAAGACGTCGATGAGTTTCTGCAAGAGCTCGACAAGCTAAGGTGATTCCATGTCCAACATTACCCTCAACATAAAGCGTCTCGATCCCACCGTCGAGCTTCCCAAATACGCCCATCCCACCGATGCCGGCTTGGATCTGCGCTCCAACGAGGACTGCGTCCTGAAGCCCTTCGAACGCCGTCTGGTGTCTACTGGGCTGGCCATCGCCCTGCCCGATGGCTACGCCGGCTTTGTCCAGCCCCGCAGCGGCTTGGCCATTAAGCAGGGCCTGTCTATAGTCAACACGCCGGGCCTCATCGACGCCCACTACCGAGGAGAACTCAAGGTTATCCTCATCAACCTGGATCCCTCCAACAACATCCAAATCAACAAAGGCGACCGCATAGCCCAACTCGTCATCCAAGAAGTCCCCACGGTCAACCTCATAGAAGTAGAAGAACTAGACGTAACCGACCGAGGCAACGGAGGCTTCGGCTCCAGCGGCGTCGCCTAGGGGTACTCGTATCCCTCCCGCCCGCCTCTCACACATATCATTCCATGCTCAAACATTCTCGCTTCGCAGGGGCGCATGGATCCCGCTTTCGCCTGAGCCCCATACATATCATCCCGTGCTCAAACATTCTCGCTGCGCTGCGAAACTGCGCGCGGGACGATATGTATGGGGCTCAGGCGAAAGGGCTACATGATTGAGATAAAACAATCTTTCTAGTTAGCCGATGCGATAAAGGGATACCTCCTTTGTCGCATCGGCTAACTGTATTAATATTTTCAGGTTTTGCCTTTGCAGGTTCTAATGGTGGGGAATCTGGTGTAACTGCTAGCACGTAAACGTAGCTGCTCGGCGGGAGCCGCCCATATATCGTTCCACGCGCAGTTTCGCAGCGCAGCGAGAATGTTTGAGCATGGAATGATATATGGGCGGCTCCCGCCGAGCAGCGGACGCTAAGACGCTAGCGGATATGCGCTGGTTTTTCGCCCCAGTAGAAGCGGCAGAAGGCTCGTTTGCGCTTTTGGGGTTTGCCTACGAGCTCCATGGTTGCGATGGCTATATCTTCGGCTGCGTGGGGGCGGCGTAGTACTTCGCCGTTGATGAGTAGGGCTTTGAGTGATTCGGGATGATCGTGCAGATGGCGCAGGGTTACGATGAGTTCTCGTGCGGTGGTGACATGCATGCTGGCGCCCATTCCGGTGAGCATGGTGGTGTTGGCCTTTTCTTGACCATATGATTTGCCCAGCAGGATCATCGGCAGATGCGCGCATAGGCATTCGGTGACGGTGAGTCCGCCCGATTTGAGGATTGCCAGGTCGCAGCCGTGCATGAGGGCTGCCATATCGTCCACGTAGTCCAGAACCGTGACGTTTTCGAGCTTCATGGCGTCGAAGAGCGTCTTGAGGCGGGTGGCGTATTCCTCATCCTTGCCCGGCAAAAAGACAAAGTGCATGTCCTCGAAGCTGCGCAGGAAGGGGAGTGTGCGGTCCATCTCCGCGCGAAAGCGAACGTACGGTTGAGGCAAACTGGCACCGGCCATCACCAACACAACGGTCTTGTCAGCGGGGAGATTGAACTTCTCGAGTTCTTCCTCGCGATTGTAGTCCGTATCAAACCCGGCGCGAATGGGGATGCCTGTAATGCGGATTTTGGTCTCGGGAACTTTACGGGGGCGAAGTGTCTCGGCCATAAATTCGTTGGCTACGCAGAACAGATCGGTGTCCTTGTGGGGCCAAAAGCCTTCGACTTCATAGTCTGTTGGTACGCAGATGACGGGATAATCGATACCCGTGATGACGCGGGCACCCACAGCGACGTTGGCCGCCGTGATGTGTGTTGCGACCACGGCTATGGGCCTGCGGGTGCGGACATATTCGTTGAAGGCAGGGAACATAATACGTGACCATGCCGTGCCTCCGCCCCAGAGCAGATGTCCCGTAAACGTGTATCGCCAGGTTAGGTCATATATGGGACGCGTGGCGCCGGTAAACGACGCTGCTGTTTTATTACCATCGAACCTAATGCGTCCAAAATCGAGGATATCTAGGACTTCGATCTCAATATCCTCAGGGATTCCTTTGGTGCCGCGGATAAGGTCAAATGCTTGTGCAATCGCGTTGGCGGCGGCTTTGTGGCCCGATCCAACCGATGCGTGCACAATGGTTACTAGGGGTTTTTGTGCAGGTGAAACGGTCATTTGCTCCGGTTGGGGAGTGGCTTGCATGGGCAGGGGAGCGCTATTGCCCGTCTGCGTTTGATCCATCGATAACTCCCCTTCAGCTTTGATACGCGGTTTATCATTGTAGTGCATGAGTGTCATGTTCACGTAAATTTGGGTATGAGCGCAAAGAACGCCAATCTTTCGACAGGAGGTCTTTTCATGACTACCGATCAGCCGATTGATGTTGCGATTATCGGTGGAGGCCCCGCGGGCTATGCTGCCGCCATTTTCACTGCGCGTGCCAACCTGACGACGACTGTGATTGAGCAGGGTATGTCGGGTGGACAGATCGCCACGACCAATGAAGTCGAGAACTATCCGGGCATTCCGCTCTTGAGTGGCGCCGAACTCGGCGAGCGTTTTCAGCAGCATGCAGAGGGCTTGGGAGCTCAGGTCGCATGGAGCATGGTTACGGGTATCGATTACGATGCCGATGCAGCGCTGTTTACGGTGCATCACGATATAGGCGATACGCTGGCCTCGAGCGTTATCGCTTGCATGGGTGCCACGCCGCGATCTGCTGGTTTCGCTGGCGAGGATACGTATCGCGGTCGTGGCGTTTCGTATTGCGCGACGTGTGACGGCATGTTCTTCCGTGGCAAGCAGGTTTTTGTCATTGGCGGCGGCAATGCTGCCTGTGAGGAAGCCCTGTTCTTGTCAGAAATCGCCAGCAGCGTGACCATCGTCTTGCGTCGCGATCAGTTCCGTGCACCTGATGGTGTTGTTCAGAAGGTACTCGAAAAGGACAATATTACAGTTAGGTACCAAACTAGTATTGTTGAACTTTCTGGTGAAGCGATGCCAACGACGATTGCCTTTAAGGACAATGCATCTGGGGAAATTCATACCGAGTCATTTGAGCCCGGCTCTTTCGGCATCTTTGTCTATACCGGGACGCAACCCCATACCGAACTTGTCGAGCATCTAGTCGATCTGGCGCCTGATGGCGGCATTCTGACTGATGAATCCATGGCGACCCGCACGCCAGGTCTATTTGCCGCTGGCGATATCCGTTCCAAGCGTTTGCGCCAGGTTGTGACCGCGGTTTCTGACGGAGCCATAGCGGCAACCAGCGCATACGCATTCCTCCGTAGATAAGTACGATAATATATCTTATGTAAGGTTGTTATCTATTAACTAAATGGCGGGACAGTGCATCAGTGCACTGCCCCGCCATTTTTCTTGCCGGCTATGTGGTATTCAAAACTAGATAATCTAGAATACAATATAGAAAATGAACGGAGGACCTTTATGAACCACGTTAAACACGTTATTCCGATGTCTGATTCGTCGGTCAGCATTAAGCCTGAGGATATTCAGCCCACTGTGCTGCCCGATGCATTTATTCAGTCCGATATCGTGCGCAAACTCAATACGTTGAGTCTGCCGCGCTATGACCAGTTGCCCAATGTGACGCTCTACCGCGACCAGGTCATTGAGTATGTTGCGCTGTGGATGGAGCCGCTGTCCCTTTGCGTTGAGCAGCCTATCATTACGCCATCGATGATCAATAACTACGTGAAGGTCGGCCTGGTGCCTGCTCCGGTCAAAAAGCAATATGGTCGCGAGCAGATTGCCCGCCTGATCGCTATCTGCATCTTTAAGCAGGTGCTACCTATTGCTGCGGTGCAGGCACTCTTTAACATTCAGCGTTTGAGCTACGATGCCCCGACGGCCTTCGATTATGTGGTTGAACAGCTCGAGGCATCGATTCGTTCGGCGTTTTCCGTCGAGCAGACGCCGGTTCCCGATACGGCGCATCAGGTAACGCGTGAGTCGCTGCTTGTGCGCAGCGCGGTTTCATCCTTTGTTTCGAAGGCTTACTTGATGAGCTATCTCAAGTTCAACGGGTTTAATAGCTAGCCGACGCATAAAACGGGCGGGACAAAGAGCCATCTGTCGCTTTGTCCCGCCCGTTTTTTGCTTGGTTGGACTTTATTTGCCCGAAGCTACGCCCATGCCGTAGCCGATGATCAGGCCGTGCATCTCGGCGTAATAGGAATCCAGGCCGTTGCAGGGCATGATGATGGTCTTGGAGCCGGGCCAATGTTCGACTATGCGATCAGTAAGCGCCTGGGCTCCAGCTTCGTTCTCAACGTGATCGATGATGACCTCACCGCCCGTAAAGCCCTCGGCTTCCATAGTGTCGATAATCTTGTTGAGCATCTTCTTTTCGCCACGCGTGTGCCCGACGAGTTCGATTTTACCGGCCTCACTCGCCGTGCCCAAAATGCGGATATTGAGCTTGTTGGCAATGACGCCGGCTGCCTTAGGGATACGTCCGGCTTTGGCGAGGTTTTCGTAATTGCACAAACTGAAGAGGATTTTGCTGTTCTGTTCAAGGCTATCGAAGTATGCGCAAGCATCCTCGAATGAGACATTCGGATTGCTTGCAAGATAGCGGTCGAACAGCAAGAAAATGAGGTCCATTTTGCCGCCAGCTGCGCGTGAATTGACTAGATGAATCTGTCGGTCGGGCTCCTCGGCAAGAACCATATCGCGAGCCGTGGCTGCCGCGTTGTAGCTGCCCGACACGCCCTCAGAGATCGGCATGCAGATGGTCTTGTCTGCCAATTTGAAGAGCTCGGCCCACTCCCCTACGCTGGGACAAGCGCTCGAAGAAGCGTTCGTCTCCGCCTGAACAGCGCAGTTGAGCTCATGAACATCGAGCGAAAGGTCATCGACGAATTCATGCTCCCCCACTCGAATTTTGAGGGGCGCAAATGCAAAGGTGGTATGGGGCGCGGTCGGTTGCCAATCGCGGAGGTTGCAGCTTGAATCGGAGATAAGTGCCCAGCTCATAGAGGGTCCTTTCTAATCGTTCCCATTCAATTATAGCCATCTTGCAGACCGATTGGGCCGCTATCTAGTATTCAAAACTAGATAGCGGACTGCACTAAAGGCAAAAGAATGGACCCCATGACTCAAAGCCACGAGGTCCATATCCGTTTGCTTTATCTGAATACTTAGTAGCGCACGAAGATATAGTTGTTGTTCATGCCGGCGGCAACGGAGCTGATGATAACACCCGTGTTGTAGTCGGAAGCATGAATCATCTGGCCACCACCGATGTAAATGCCGGTGTGGTACGAGTTGACCACAACGTCACCGGGCTGCGGATCGGACACACGCGTCCAGCCCATAAAGGTACCCGTGGTGCCCAGGCGGCAATAGCGACCAGTGAGGCAATAGCTAACAAAACCAGAGCAGTCGAAGCTGTTCGGGCCAATTCCGCCCCAGGAATAAGCGCAACCAAGCTTGCTGTATGCACGCGAGACAACAGAACCGCCATCGACGGACTGGCTCGGAGCAGAAGGCGTCGGAGCCGGAGCAGGCGTAGAGGGCTGCGGCGTCGGAGCAGGTGCCGGCGTAGGAGCCGGAGTGTTGCCGCCCTGGTTGTTGTTATTGCTGGTCTGACCACCGTTGTTGGTGTTCTCGGTCGTACCGGCAGTCTCGTTGCTCACCGTGGCCTTCTCGGCGGTGCTGGCGTTGATGCCGGCCTGCAGCGCGGCGTTGGCCTCGGCCTCTGCGGCAAGCTCGGCCTGCAGCTGCGAATCCAAGGAGTTTACGACGTTCTGTGCTTCAGCCTGCTGGGCGTTAAGCTCGTCGACCTTCTTTTGCGTGGTGGCGACGTTCTTCTCCTGCTCGGCCTGCTTATCGGTGAGCTGCTGCTTAAGCTCCTTGACCTCTTGAATGGTCTGAGCCTGCTTATCGGAAACTTTGCCGTAGTAGAACAAACGGTTGAGCATATCGCTCAGATCATCGACACCCGTCAAAACCTGAAGCAGGCTCAGACCGCCGGTTTTGTACTCGCCGGCGACATAGGTCGAGAGCTTGGCCTGACCATCGGCGATCTCCTGCTGCTTTTGCGTGATCTCGCCGGCAGTCTGATCGAGCGCCTGCGTCTGCGTGGCGAGCTCATCGTAAATCTGCTGGGTTTGGGTACCGATCTGCTCGAGCTTCGTACGAGCAGCGGCAAGGTCGGATGCGGTATCGGCGTAGGCAGGAGCCGCGAGGCCCAAGCCCAAAACACAAGCGAGGGTTGCCGTAGCAGCGCAGCGTGCCATGTTTTTATGCGTGTTTGCTGTGCGCATGTAGCTTCCTTTCCAGTAACTAAGGGTAACGGCTAGTCTACCGTCACCAGGCTAAAGAGCTCCACATCGTCATCAGACGGCGTGAGCTTCTCGCGCGGGTTGAGAAACGCAAGCTCAAGGATACAACCGTAACCGACAAGCTTTGCGCCCATATCTCGCACCAGTTTACCTGTTGCCTCGACGGTTCCGCCCGTCGCGACCAGGTCGTCCAGAATCAACACGGTATCTTTAGAGCTGATAGCGTCGGCATGGATCTCAATTGAATCGGTGCCGTACTCGAGCTCGTAGCTCTGGCTCACGGTCTCGCGCGGCAGCTTACCCGGTTTACGTGCGGGAACAAAGCCGGCGCCAAGGGCTACAGCCACCGGTACGCCAACCATAAAGCCTCGAGCCTCTGGGCCCACGACCTTGGTGATTCCCATGCCGGCAAAGTGCTCGGCGAGGGCATCGGTCATGGCTTTGAGCGCCTCGGGATTGCCGAAGAGCGGCGTGATGTCTTTAAAGATGACTCCGGGCTCGGGATAGTCGGGGATGTCGACGATTTGAGATTCGAAGTCGTACATTGCATGACCTTTCAATGGGTTGCCGGATAAGCGGCAGCTGTTACTTGCCCGCGGTGACGGTGCCGGATTGCGAAGGGGCGACGACCTTGAGCGGCTTTACGAGAGAATCCTCGTGCGAAGCCGGCGCGGCTGTCTCTTCGTTTTTGGCCTTGGTGGACTCGGAACGAGTGATTTCCTCATCGAGTGCATCGATGTCGGCGTCTTCGACCACGGCGTTGAGCGACTCAAAAACGCGGTTCTTGAGCAGCGCGGTGTGCACGCCCTCCGTCAGGTCGTGAAGCTTCTTAAACGCACGCTCGAGCTTGGCGTCGCGCTCGTCATCGGAGGTGTCCATGCCGAGCATGCTCACGAGCACCTGCTCAAACATCGAGGACTCGCGGTTGGCGGAAGACACGTACTGACGCAGGTTGCGGGGCTCGATATGGAAGCGCGACAGCTCGGAGCAGTAGCGGATGATCGGAAAATCGCGGCCATCGACGAGCTCACGATGCTGCGGACTCTTGATGATGCGAATGAGGTCGTTCTCGGCGAGCGAGCGGATAAACGAAATCTCGACGCCCAGCATATCGGGAATGGTCTCGATGGGATGTAGCTTTTGCTTAGTCTCCTTGGGTTCCGTCTTGAGTGGAACATCGGACAGCAAGCCCACCTCGTAGGCGAGCGTTGACAGGTCCGTGGCGTTTTCCAAGCGCTGCTTAATTACGTTGAGCGGCATGTAGCGAGTCTTCTGCAAGTGCAGAATGACCTCCAGGCGATCAACGTCCTCCTTGGAGTACTGACGGTATCCCTTAGGCGTACGATGAGGGGTAATGAGCCCCTCATCCTCTAGAAATCTAATTTTTGAGTTCGAAAGATCGGGGTATGCGCCTCGAAGTAGGTTGACGACTTGGCCGATACTCAGATAGTTGCGTTCGGCCATGCCCTACTCACCGGTTTCGATGCGCTCCGGCGTGCTCTCGTGGTAGATGAGCGTAAACGTACCGATCTGAACGGAAGAACCGTCGTGCAGCGGGGCTGCATTGACGATGGCACCGTCAACCCAGGTGCCATTGAGCGAGCCCAGGTCCTCGATGCGAGCGCCGAGGCCCTCGCGAATAATGCGCGCGTGGCTGCGCGAAACAGTCATGTCGTTGAGGAAGATGCCGTTCGCAGGATCGCGGCCGATGGTGGTCACGTCGTCCTCGAGCTCAAAGGCGGCACCAGTCTGCGGACCCTTGACGATGGACAGAACGGGGGCGGTGATGCGCACGTTGGCCATGAGGTCGGGAACGGTGACGTCGCTTGAAGGCACGCGGAATACGCAGGTAGCGTCAGCAGTCTTATCATTCTGAGGCATATTGTTAACCATGTTGTCCATGACAACCCCTAACTTATCGCGGACGTGCCGCAAATAATGAACCGTACGTAATCATACCCCAACGAATCAGTCTTCGATTTCAGGGTTCAGAAAGTCGATGTCCTCGTCTTCGGGATGCATGAGAGCCTGTTTAATGGCCGCTCCGCCCTTAATGGAGTAGATGACAGCCGTGAGCATGGAGAAGAACACGCCGCCGTACACAAAGAAGATGCCGAGGGGCACCGAGCTTCCGTTGAGGCCTGGGAAGGCCGTGAGGGTTGAAGGCAAAAGATGCAGGCCGTCAATAACGGGGAAACCGAGCAGCATGAGCGAGAAGCCGGTCATGAGCAGCGCAGTGGCAATCTTTCCGGGAAAGACGACATCGATGGGGCGACGATGATAATGACGCACGATAAGCGTGCCGATACCCAGATAGATGTCGCGGCCAATAATGAGCACGCAGACCCAGATAGGTAGCTCTCCGCGGACCACCAGCCCCAGCACGCCGGTGAACAGCAGTGCACGGTCGCAAATGGGATCCATGACCTTGCCGAGCCACGAGACCGTCTTAGTCATGCGGGCGATCTGGCCGTCCATCCAGTCGGTGGAGGCGGCAACGGCGTAGATAACGATGGCGATGACGCGATTGTTATCCGTCACAAACAGGTACAGAAATACCAGGGTGAGGATCAGGCGCGTAAAGGTGATGAAATTGGAGATCGTAAAGATCTTATTCGACGGGTAATCGGAAGTGCCGATAAGCTCCTTTTTGATCTTCTTTTTGATGCCCACAGGACTCCCCCGCTGGTTAACGACAAAACTTTCGATACTATACCCGTTCCGGCGATGTCTATCCAGCGTAAGCATAGAGAGTCCAGACATGTGGAGGGCGCTTTTAGGCGGCGGGGGATTTCGCATTCGTGTACATCAGCGTCCAAACATGTCGAAAAATGTCGATTTTGGTGGCTGATGTACACGTTTTGATTCGGTGATTACATCGAGCGGGAACATTGTTGCTTTGAGCAAAATAATCATAGTGATTAAAAACAAAAAAGGTCAGGCACTAGGTGCCTGACCTGCAAACTTCTGGTCGGGACGACTGGATTCGAACCAGCG
>CALAMG010000001.1 GCA_937925715.1 uncultured Collinsella sp. | reverse complement strand
CGGTCTCGTGATTCGTGGAAACACGGAACGTCGGGTCTTCTTCAGCGAGCTTCTGGAGTGCGATGGACATCTTGTCCTGCTCAGCCTTGGTCTTCGGCTCGACCGCGATGTCGATGACCGGATCAGCGAATTCCATGGACTCGAGGATGATCGGTGCGTTCTCGTCGCACAGCGTGTCGCCCGTGGAGGTGTCCTTTAGGCCGACAACAGCAACGATATCGCCCGCAGTACAGGAATCGATGTCAACACGGTTGTTGGAGTGCATCTGGAGCAGACGGCCGATACGCTCTTTCTTGTCCTTGCAGGCGTTGAGCACATAGGAGCCAGAATCGAGCGAGCCGGAATAAACACGCAGATAGGTGAGCTTACCAACGAACGGGTCGGTCATGATCTTGAATGCGAGCGATGCGAAGGGGCCCTTAGGATCTGCGGGGCGCTCTTCTTCTTCGTCGGTCTCAGGGTTGATGCCCTTGATCGGCGGAACATCGAGCGGAGAAGGCATGTAGTCGACAACCGCGTCGAGCAATTCCTGAACACCCTTGTTCTTGTAGGAAGAGCCAACGAAGACCGGGTGGATCTTGCACTCGATGGTACCCTTGCGGATAGCTGCCTTGAGCTCCTCGACAGAAACTTCCTCTTCCATGAGGACCTTTTCCATCAGGTCGTCGTCGCAATCAGCCGCTGCTTCGAGCAGCATCTGGCGGCGCTCTTCAGCAACCGGGATGAATTCATCGGGAATGGCATCCATCGGCTCAGGATAGGTCATGCCCTTATCGTCTGCCTTGAAGTCCCATGCGGTCATGGTAACGAGGTCGACGACGCCCCAGAAGTTGTCCTCAGCGCCCATCGGGATCTGAGCAGCAACAGCAGGTGCATGAAGACGATCATGCATGGTGTCGATAGCATGGAAGAAATCGGCGCCAACACGATCGTACTTGTTGATGTAAGCGATGCGTGGAACGCCATAGCGGGAAGCCTGACGCCATACGGTCTCGGACTGAGGCTGAACGCCAGCAACCGCGTCGAAGACCGCAACCGCACCGTCAAGAACGCGCAGGGAGCGCTCGACTTCTGCGGTGAAGTCAACGTGACCCGGGGTGTCGATGATCTGGAAGCGATACTCCTGCCCGTCCTTCTCCCAGAAGCACGTGGTAGCTGCAGCGGTGATGGTTACGCCGCGCTCCTGCTCCTGAACCATCCAGTCCATGGTGGCAGCACCGTCGTGGACCTCACCGATCTTGTGGGTCTTGCCGGTGTAGTAGAGGATACGTTCGGTAGTGGTGGTCTTACCAGCATCGATGTGGGCCATGATGCCGATGTTACGAGTGTTTTCGAGACTTGAATTAGCCATGTTCGCTCCCTCCTACCAACGATAGTGTGCGAATGCACGGTTTGCTTCTGCCATCTTGTAGGTATCTTCGCGCTTCTTCACGGCTGCGCCGGTGTTCTCGGAAGCATCGATGATCTCGTTCGCGAGACGCTGAGCCATGGTGTTCTCCTTGCGCTTGCGCGAGAAATCCACGAGCCAACGGATAGCGAGCGTGGTGGAACGACGAGAGTTGACCTCGATCGGCACCTGATAGTTAGCACCACCGACACGCTTGGACTTGGTCTCGAGCGTGGGGCGAATGTTTTCCATTGCCTTCTTGAAGACAGCGATCGGATCTTGACCGGTCTTCTCGGCAACGATATCGAAAGCACCATAGACGATGCCTTCAGCGACGGACTTCTTGCCGTCCAAGAGAACCTTATTGATCAGCTGAGTGACCAAACGGTTGTTATATTTTGCATCCGGCTGCACTTCGCGGCGGACTGCTGCTGCACGACGCGGCATATAACTTCCTTTCAGTGAATAACCTTAATGAAGGTTGGGTGAACAAATAAAGATAAGCTTATTTCTTAGGCTTCTTAGCGCCATAGCGGCTACGAGCCTGAGCGCGATTATCGACCGCAGCGCAGTCGAGCGCAGCGCGAATAACCTTATAACGAACACCAGGAAGGTCCTTAACACGACCGCCACGGATGAGCACCATGGAGTGCTCCTGGAGGTTGTGACCGATGCCCGGAATGTATGCGGTGACTTCCATGCCATTCACGAGGCGCACACGGCAGACCTTACGCAGTGCTGAATTCGGCTTCTTGGGGGTGGTGGTGTAAACACGGGTGCAAACGCCACGCTTTTGGGGGTTACCTTTGAGTGCCGGGGTCTTCTTCTTTTCCACCGACTTCTGGCGGCCCTTGCGGACCAACTGATTGATAGTAGGCAAGACTCAACTCCTTTTCGTTACTCTTCATGCCAACGTTCGTTTTGTGTGCGTTCTGCAGTTACGCACGCAAAAACAAAGCGACTCATACGAGACGCGAAGATGAACTCTATCACTGCGCTATAGGGGTGTCAAACGCCACGCATCCGGGCGTATCCATACCTTAGCGGTCGTTTTGCGGTGGTGGACGGCAGCAAGGAAAGCACGGGCGACCTGCCCCTCATGCACGAGCGCTTCTATCGGTAGTTACTTCCTATACGTTTTTCGCCCTATTATGCAAAAAACATCGCCTTTAAGGGGGCAAACCCTGTTACAATGGGCGCAATTCCTCTACTGAGGATAAAAGAGGCTGTAAATGCACGTAGTATCCACCCGAACATACGTGCATTTTTTTATAGCAGGCAGGTCAAGGTTCGTTCGAAGGGGAACGGTCGGTATGAAGAACACGGTCGCAACGTTTCAGGAGATGAAACAAAAGGGCGAGAAGATCTCGATGCTCACCTGTTACGACTATTCAACGGCAAAGCTCATGGATGAGGCAGGAGTGAACTCGCTGCTCATCGGCGATTCGCTCGGAAACGTCATCTTGGGCTACGAAGATACGCTTTCGGTGACCATGGAGGACATGATCCACCATACGGCTCCCGTGGCGCGTGGCGCGAAGAATGCGCTCGTGATCGCGGACATGCCCTTCATGTCCTATCAGGCTTCCGTCTATGATGCGGTAACGAACGCAGGGCGTCTTATGAAGGAGGGCCGCGCGAATGCTGTGAAGCTCGAAGGCGGCGCTGCGGTCTGCGAGCAGATCCGTGCCATCGTGGATGCGGGCATCCCGGTCTGCGCGCATCTGGGCCTTACGCCGCAGTCGATCAACACATTCGGTGGTCACAAGGTGCAAGGCAAATCAGCGGAAGCGGCTCGCGAGATCCTAGAAGATGCCAAGCGCATCGAAGAGGCTGGCGCGTTCGCGGTGGTGCTCGAATGCATCCCGGCCGACTTGGCGCGCAAGATCTCCGAGACCATCTCCATCCCCACCATCGGCATCGGTGCAGGACCTGGCTGCGATGGCCAAGTTCTGGTCTATCAAGATATGCTCGCGCTGTTCTCCGATTTCAAGCCCAAGTTCGTGAAGAACTTTGCCAACATCGGTGAGCAGATGACCCAAGCGTTCAAAGATTATGATGCCGAAGTGAAGGCGAACACCTTCCCCGCCGCTGAGCATTGCTTCAAGGACGTGGGCGAAGAAGTGCTCGATAAGCTGTATTAATAGGTTCGTTATTCGATCCGTTCTATTAGATTCATCCAAGTTCTGAAAGACAGGAAAACCATGGAAATCATCACCACTGTTGCCGAGATGAAAGCACGTGTTGCAGCATGGAAAGCTGAAGGCCTCACGATCGGCCTCACCCCTACCATGGGCGCGCTTCACGAAGGCCATATGTCGCTCATGGAAGCTGCACGCAGCGCCTGCGACCGCGTGGTCACGAGCGTGTTCGTGAACCCGCTTCAATTCGGTCCCGATGAAGACTACGACAACTACCCGCGCGATCTTGAACGCGATGCGGGCATCGCCGAATCGAAGGGCGTGGATGTGGTCTTCCACCCCAGCGTTGAAGAGATGTATCCAGAGAACTACAACACCTACGTGGTCATGGAGACGCTCACCGACACGCTCTGTGGTGCAAGTCGTCCGGGGCATTTCCGCGGCGTATGCACCGTTGTGAACAAGCTCTTCAACATCGTGCAACCCGATAAGGCGTTCTTCGGCCAGAAGGATGCCCAGCAGCTCGCCATCATCATGCGCATGGTCTCCGATCTGAACATGAACCTCGAAGTGGTCGGTTGTCCGATCGTGCGTGAAGAAGACGGTCTGGCGAAGAGCAGCCGTAACACCTACCTTTCCGCCGAGGAGCGTGCAGCAGCACTCTGCCTTTCACGCGCCATCTTCAAAGCGAAGGAAATGATCGAGGGCGGTGAACGAAATTCCGCTCGTGTCGCCCAAGCAGTTACCGAGACGATCGAAGAAGAGCCGCTTGCCAGAATTGACTATGTAGAAGTGGTTAATCTTGGTAATATGCAGCCCGTCGAGACATTACCTGAGCGCGGCTTGGTCGCGATCGCAGTGTACATCGGCTCGACGCGCCTTATTGATAATTACCTCTACGATTTCGAATAGGAATTGAAAGAAAGGTATCACCAGCATGTTGCTCAATGTATTGAAGGGCAAGATCCATCGCGCAACCGTAACTCAGGCTGAGCTCGATTACGTCGGATCGATCACCATCGACTCCGATCTCATGGAAGCCGCAGGCATCATGGAATACGAGCTCGTTACCATCTCCGATTGCAATAACGGCAATCGCCTTGAAACCTATGTGATCGCAGGAGAGCCAGGCAGTGGAGTCATCTGCTTGAATGGTGCGGCAGCGCACTTGGTGAATGTGGGCGATAAGGTGATCATCATGAACTATTGTCAGATGACGCCAGAAGAGTTCAAAGATCCCGCCAATGCTCCGCATGTCGTGTTCGTGGATGACGATAACAAGATCTCGCGTCTTACCCGCTATGAGAAGCACGGCAAGCTCGAGGATATGAACTAGCGTTTGAAGTTGCGAACGAGCACGCGCGCTGTTCCTTCCGAATCCAGTCAAACAAAAAAGGCCAGCAGATGAGCTGGCCTTTTCTTTTGCAAAGATAGTGCGCTTGGGGCTTAGAGCTCGAGCAGCGGAGCAGCGACCTGCTTCTTGCGCGAAAGGATGCCAGGCACCCACACGCTCTTGGACGAGTCGATGCCGAACACGCGATCGACGTGCCCGTGAAGACCTTCGACGATGAACATGCTGCCCTCTTCGAAGATGTCGGTAACGAGCAGCAGCACATAGGCATAATCGTTCTTCTCGCGCAGATCGGAAAGGAACTTGCGGATCTCGTCCTCACGCTGCATGACCACATCGAGCGTGACCGTTTCGTGCTGTGCGATGAGGATGGTGTCGTCGCCCACCACGAATTCCTTCGAGTCTGCCGTAACGAGCTTCTCGATCGGAAGATCGGCGTCTCCCCCGCGGTAAGAAAGTACCTTCATGCCGAAGTCCTTCACCGGAGAGCCCACAATAGCAGCGAGCTTTTCGGCGACCTCTTCGTCGATCTGAGTTGCTGTGGGCGATTTCAAGATGACCGTATCGGTCATGATGGCAGAGAGCAGAACCGCAGCGATGCTCCGCGGAATCTCGACCGCGTTCTCCATGAATTGCAGCGCAACAATAGTGGCAGAAGAGCCGACCGGCATATTTATGAAGCGGATGGGGTTCGCCGTAGAAACATCGCCGATGCGATGATGGTCGATGATCTCGACGACCTCGGCTTCATCGATGCCGTTAGCTGCCTGGCTACGTTCGTTATGATCAACGAGGATGATCTTACGTTTCGGGCGCTTTGCCACGTCGGTACGCGTGACGATGCCGATGCAGTGGCCTTCATCGTCGAGCACGATGCCTTCGCGCAGCTCGCTCATGAGAATAGACGGCGCGGAATCCTTCAGAAGGTCATCCTTGTTCAGGAAGACGACATCCTCTTCGATGAGCTCGGAGACGGGCTGCGAGAGCGAAGCCGCGAGATCGTTCGCGGCGTTCTCAAGGTCTTTGGCGCAATCATCGCCGTCACAATGATCCATGGCGGAAACGTAGCGATTCGCCACCATGCGCAAGGAAACGAGCCCTTTGTACTTGCCTTCTTCGTCGGTGACGATGACCGCACGCTTGTTGTGGCGACGCAGCAAGCGGCCTGCGTCGAGCAACGTGGAATCGAGCGAGAGGCCGATGGGATCGGTGGTCATGACATCTTGGATGCGCGCGTGAACATGGTTGATGAGCTCGGGCGCAGCGACTGAATACTCGTTCAGGATCGCTTCGCTCTCCTGTGGCAGCGGACCGAGACGCGCAGGAATGTATTCGTATTCCTCTGCTTCAGGGTTCTGCTCGAGCGTGCGCTTCATGAGCTCGTTCTTCAAGTAGGCATAGCCAACAGCAGCTGAGATGGAATCGTTATCGGGATTCTTATGCCCTACGATGAGTACCGGGATTGCCATGGTGCTCCTTTATCGATCGAGTGATTGATGTCAGAAACGAGGTCGTTCAGGTCTGCTTCACTGCAGAAGAGACGAACTTCGTTTCGCGTTGCTATTATAGCGCGTTTCGCTTACACGCATGCATAGAAACCGCAACGATTCGCTGAAGCGTGCGGGCGGGCGAATGCATGAAGAATGCATGAAGAGAGATGCGGAGAAAGTCGTGAAGAAGCGAGGCGAAGATATGCCGAAGAACCAAGCAGAAAAGCCTAGGAGATCTTGACGATCGGCGCATAGTCCTTGAGCAGCTTCTTCGTTTGGTTGTTGCGCGCAAACTTCACGTGGAGCGTATCGCCATCGACCTTCACGACCTTGCCGCGACCGAACACCTTGTGATCGACCGTGTCGTTGACCGCAAAGCTCATGGCTGCAGCGGGTTTCTTGCCCACAGAAGCGCTGCGTGCATCACGCTTGGCATTCGATGCGCTCGATTGACCGAACACGCGTCCGCCGCCCGCTTCGGTACCCGATCCCGCAATACCGCGCCTACTACCACGCTTCTCCCAGCCCGATCCTGAGAAGCCTGAAGAGCCGACACCGATCGATTTACGCAGCTCGTTGGGTATTTCGCCGATGAAACGAGAAACCGGGTTGGCGTTCGTCTGACCGAAGATGCGACGCGTGAGCGCTGCCGTGAGGTAGAGGCGCTTGCGCGCGCGGGTGATGGCGACATAGGCCAAACGGCGTTCTTCTTCGAGCCCTTGCGGGTCGAACGATGAATTGCTGTGCGGGAAGATCGATTCCTCCAAGCCCGCCACGAACACGCAATCGAATTCGAGGCCCTTGGCAGAATGGATGGTCATGAGCGTGACTGCCGCGCCGTCTTCGGCCATGGTGTCCATGTCGGTACGGAGCGTGACCCATTCGACGAAATCAGAAAGCGAATCGGCTTCGAAAACGCGCACGGGAGGCGTTTCGGCGCTTTGGTCCTCGCCCACCTTCGGAGCCTCGAAAAGCGCATCGGCATCTTCATGGGTCTCGCGGTATTCGTCGACCACGCCGAAGAACTCTTGGATGTTCTCGATACGGCTCTGCGAATCCTCGCTGGGGTTGTTGCGATAGAACTCGATAATGCCTGCCTTGTCGACGATCATCTCGATGACCTTGCGCAGATCGCCACTGTATTGCTGCGCCTCATGGATGATGCCCACGAATTCAGCGATGGCCTTGCGCGTGTTCGGGCGGATGCCCTCATCGAGCATGCAGAGCTCGGCAGCCTGCAAGAACGTGCAGCGATTCCCCGCAGCTACCGTGCGGATGTGCTCGATAGTGGTATTTCCGATGCCGCGTTTCGGCACGTTGATGACGCGCTGTGCGGCAACATCGTTTGCGGGATTCACGACCAGATTCAAATACGCCATCACGTCACGGATCTCGGCACGATCGAAGAAGCGCGTGCCCCCTACCAGGCGATACGGGACACCCGCGCGCAGCAACATGTCTTCGAGCATACGGCTTTGCGCATTCGTGCGGTAAAAGACCGCCATCTGGTTGTATGAGGTGCCGTTGCCATGCTGATGCTCGATCTCGGCAGCGATCCACCGGCCTTCGTCACGCTCATCGGAGGCGGTGAACACCATGATCTTCTCGCCCTCCCCTTGTGAGGTGAAGAGGGTCTTACGCTTGCGCATCAAGTTGTTCTCGATGACCGCGTTCGCCGCCGCGAGGATGTTGCCTGTTGAGCGATAGTTCTCCTCGAGCTTAACCACGTGCGCTTCGGGATAATCCTTCTCGAAATCGAGGATGTTCGACAGATCGGCACCACGCCAAGAATAGATGGACTGGTCATCGTCGCCTACGACCATGATATTGCGATGCTTCGCTGCGAGCAGCTGCGTGAGCGCGTACTGAGCATGGTTGGTGTCCTGATACTCGTCCACCAATAGGTAGCGGAAACGATCTTGATAGACCTCAAGCACCTCTTTATGGTTCTTGAGCAAGAGATACGTGTAGAGGAGCAGATCGTCGAAATCGAACGCATTGAGGGCGCGCAAGCGTTCTTGCAGCACTTTGTAGATGCGCCCGACCACCTGCGCCGTAGGGTCTTTGTAGCGCTCTTCGAATACTTCGGGCGTTACGAGCTCGTTCTTCGCCTTCGAGATACGATTGCGCACCATGCTCTCGGGATAGCGCTTTGGGTCGATGTTGAGTTCGGCCATGATGCGCTTCACGAGGCTCTTTGAGTCGGAGTCGTCGTAGATGGTGAATCCTGGTGCGAAGCCTAGGCGCTCGCAATCGGAACGCAAGATGCGCACGCACATGCTATGGAAAGTGGAGACCCACATGCCACGCACGTACCCGCCCATGAGCTGGCCCAAGCGCTCGCGCATTTCCGCGGCTGCCTTGTTCGTGAAGGTGATCGCCATGATCTGCCAGGGAGCAACGCCAAGATCGACCACCAGATGCGCGATGCGATGCGTGAGCACACGGGTCTTGCCGCTGCCGGCGCCCGCGAGAACCAGAAGAGGTCCTTCGGTGCACAGCACAGCTTCGCGCTGAGGTTCATTCAAGGTTTCAAGATCGATAGGCATATAGTCTCTCCAAGATAGCAACGGTTGACGTAATGAGTTCAAAGAAAACCTGAAGCGCTATTAATAATCTCGTCTTCGAATCAAGTGTATGCTCGATATGCACCACGTTCGAAACAGAAGGTCAAAATATCACAGCACTTCAAAGAATACTTACAGGTTGGCGTAGTAAGTCAGCAAGAAAGCTTGGGGTGTCCATAATGGCCCCGCCTTCGAATCAAGCGCACTTCGGTGCGCGCCGTATTCGAAACAAGGGGCCAGGATGGATGCTCCAGGCTTTCGCAGTGTCGAGTACGATTTCGATCGACAGATCGAAATCCTGAAAGCAGGATGGATGCTCCAAGCTTTCGCAGTGTCGAGTACGATTTCGATCGGCAGATCGAAATCTCTACACAATCTTCTTGCCGAAGACTGCAGCGATCTCGCGCAGCTGCTCGACCAGTTCGCGGAATTGAGCCGGCGTGAGCTGCTGAGGACCGTCGGAGAGCGCCTCGGACGGATTCGGATGCACTTCGATCATAATCGAGTCGGCACCTGCCGCCACTGCAGCATAAGAGAGCGATGGCACGAGGTCGCGCACGCCTGCGGGGTGCGAAACATCGATGCAGATCGGGAAGAGCGACTGCTTATGGATGACCGGCACCGCCGAGATATCGAGCGTGAAGCGTGTGGTGGTCTCGAACGTGCGTAGACCGCGTTCGCAGAGCACCACATTATCGTTGCCGTTCATGGTGATGTATTCGGTAGCGGAGAGCCACTCGGAGATGGTGCCCGCCAGGCCGCGCTTCAAGAGGACCATCTTGTGCGAGTCTTTCGTGACTTCGCCGATCTTCTTCAGCAGCGAGAAATTCTGCATGTTGCGTGCGCCCACCTGCAAGCCATCCACATAGGAATGTACCAGCTCGGTGTGAGCGGAGTCCATGACTTCTGTGAGCGTTTTGAGGCCGTACTTGTCGCCGCCAGCCTTCATGATCTTGAGGCCTTCTTCGCCCAAGCCCTGGAAGGAGTGAGGGTTGGTGCGCGGCTTGAATGCGCCACCACGGATCCATGAAAGACCCAGATCGGCGATGCATTCCGCGACCTCAAAGAACTGTTCTTCGGACTCCACGGAGCAGGGACCTGCATAGATAGTGATCTCGTCTGTTTTAGTACCGTAATTGGGAAGATTGGTGAGTGGCTTAATCACGGTTCGGAACCTCTTTCATGACCTTCAGAATGGCAGTATAGATCTCGCGCAGATTCTCGTTATAGAGCGGACCTTCGTTATACGAGCAGACCTTGGTGAAGATCTCCTCTTCGCGCTTGGGGTCGAAAAGACCCATCTTGGCCTCAGGTTTCAGTGCGCGAATATCAAGCGAATGACCAGCACGTTCGTTCAAAAGAGACACCAGCTGCTTGTCGATCGCATCGATCGCTTCGCGGTGTTGCTCGATCTGAGCAAAAGAATCTTGTTGTGACATCGTTTACCCTTCCCGAATGGACGCTGATCGGAATGCGCAAGGTGTACGCGGAGCGCGAGGACGGTCACGCGCAACGCAGGAAGCGCGGAGCAGCGGCCCATGAATGACATGATTGATTCATCATAACAAACGCCGCAAGGTTAGCCTGTTCAAACTCGCCTGAAAGATGGTTCGCGGTAGCTATTTTTTTGAGTTGGATCCGATGGGATTATTGAGCATGGCGATAGCGAGAAGCGCGATCGAGAGCATGATGCCAGCGACCGTCCAGAACCAATCGTCTTGCCCGATGACGAACGCTGCGAAATCGATAAGGATGATAACGAGCGCCGCAAAACTGCACCAATGAGCGATGCGCGCATTCACACGATCGCGCATCTCTATCTTCTCAGCTTCGGAGATGGGTTTGTGCTCGTTTGGACTCATGGTTCGATTATAGCTTGTTTATACGCGTGGATGTTGCAATGTAAGAAACGGTGCGTACTTATTACGCGGTTTGGTCAAGCGCTTACTGCATGATGAAGCCGGTACCCTGAATGGTGAAGAACGCGACCACGATGATGCCGACGATGATGCGGTAAACACCGAACGCGGTGAAGTCGTTCTTCTTGATGTATCCCATGAGGAAGCGAATCGCAACGACCGACATGATGAACGCACTGATGATGCCCACCACCAGCACCATGATCTCGGTCTGGGTCATAACCAGGCCTTCCATCATGAACTTCGCTGCCTTCACTACGCCCCAGCCGAACATGATGGGGATGGCCAGAAAGAACGTGTATTCTGCGGCGGCGGTACGCGAACAACCGCAGAGCATGCCACCGATGATGGTAGCGCCTGAGCGGCTCGTGCCCGGAATGATAGCAAGCACCTGGAAGCAGCCGATCTTGAGCGCCGTCTTCCAATCGATATCGTCCACATTGCGAATCTTGAAGAGCGCTTCTTCGGCGCTGACCTCTGTGTGCTCGCGCTCAACACGGGCATGACGACCGCGCACCGGGGCTTCGAGCATCTCGCGCCCCGCAGGTGTTGCACCAACTTCCATAAGGCGCAGTGCTTTCTTGCGGTTGCGGCGTTCCATGACGATGAAGACAACGCCGTAGAGTATGAGCATGATGGCTACCGTGTAGGCGTTGTAGAAGTGTTCGTTCACCCAATCGTCGAGGAGCAGGCCAACGATAGCCGCCGGGATGCAGCCGATCGCGACCATGCCCCACAAGCGCCACGTGCCGCGCTTTTCAGCGTGAGTTTTCTTCGGCGAGAAGGGATTGAGCTTGTGGAAATAGAGCAGGATGACCGCCATGATAGCGCCCAACTGGATGACCACGAGGAAGAGCGCGAGGAATTGATCGCTCACGTCGAGCTTCACGAATTCATCGACCAGGATCATGTGGCCCGTCGAAGAGATGGGGAGCCATTCGGTGATGCCTTCGACGATGCCGATGAAGAGGGCTTTGAGTGCTTCGAGAATCATGCTGCTTTCCTTGTGCGTTTGCTTACTTATATAGGTAGGGCGTTCGCGGGCTGATGGCGCGCGACGTGATGCAGGGTACACCCTGGCGCGGATGCCAGCTTTGCACCCTGCGTGCGCAACCTTCGCGAACGAACTTTTACTATTCTACGAGAAAGCCTGTAGGGCGCTGAGGGCTTTCAGACGAGCGACAGGTAAAACTTTTGTAAAGCGAATGCCCACTGGTGCAAGCTGGTATCCTAAAGAGGCGCGTTCATGCCGCGCCTTCCCCGATTTGGCCCCAATTTGAATCGAGTATCTGTGGAAATCAAGCTCCTACAATCATTCCTCGCGATCGCAAGTGAGGGGTCCATCACACGAGCGGCTGAGGTGCTGCATATCACGCAGCCAGCGCTCAGCAGGCAGTTAGTTCAGCTCGAAAAGGAGCTGGATTGCGAGCTATTCATTCGCGGGAAGAGGCACATGACCCTGACCGACGAAGGGCTGCTACTCGAACGGCGGGCACGCGAAATCTTGTCGTTGGTGGCGCTCACCGAAGACGAGCTGGCAGCCAAGGATGAGCTACTTGAGGGAACCATATCGATCGGCACCGGCGAGTTCACCTCTATGAAGCGCCTTGCGAGCCTGATCGCTTCGTTTCACCAGCGCTACCCTCATGTGAAGTTCGACCTGCTTGCGGGAGTTGCTGATCAAGTTGCTGAACGCCTTGATAGAGGGCTCTTGGACTTCGGACTGTTCATCGAGCCCGTTGAAAAGAAAGCTTACGATTACCGGCGTATGCCAGAACCAGAGAAATGGGTCGCAGCGATGCGGGTGGATGATCCGCTTGCTGCATGCGAGGTCATAACCGCAGAAGACCTAAAGGACCGATCGCTCATCTTGCCGATCAGACCCGCTGTTCAAAATGAGCTGGCCCAGTGGTTCGGAAGCACCTACGAAAGTCTCAAGAAGAGCTTCCATGTGAGCTTGGGCGGCATGGCTTCGATCATGGTGAAAGCAGGACTTGGAGTTCTTATTTGGGTAGAGGGCTCTTCGCAGCTGTGGAATACCGACCAGCTTTGCACGCGCGATCTCTCGCCAGCGCTAACAGGCTCTACGCTTCTTGCTTGGAAGCATGATGTGACACAGACGGCAGCGGTGAACGCTTTCATCGAGCACGTTTGCGCGGAATTGGATGCGCTAAATCATAACGATAACGCATAGTATTGAATTAAATATCAGCATTTAACATACTTTGTTGTGAGCATTATCATAAGACTGCGCGCTTCAATAGGCGCTCGATAGCACGGAAACCATGTGATTACCAGCAAGAATCACGTGCGCTGCATTACTCTTCGCTATTTACCGCGCATCGTGATCTTTTTGGAGCACGCCTTGACTTGAACCTAGGTTCAAATAAGACGATATCTACTAGATCAAACACTGATGGCAGGAGGAAACCATGGTCAAACAAACAGCGGGACGCGATGCCCTGGGCAATTTCGCGCCCAAGTTCGCAGAACTCAATGATGATGTGCTCTTCGGCGAAGTATGGAGTCGCACGGCAGAGCTTTCACTGCGTGATCGCAGCTTGGTGACCGTGGTGGCGCTCATGGCGCAAGGACTCACCGATTCTTCGTTCGCGTTCCATCTACAGAGCGCAAAGGCGAACGGAATCACGCGCAGCGAGATCGCAGAGATCTTGACCCACGCAGCCTTCTATGCAGGCTGGCCGAAAGCGTGGGCGGCATTTCGCCTGGCCAAAGAGGTGTGGGGTGATGAAGAACCCGCAGACGATTCCGATCTTGCAGCCTTCGCCGCCACGCTGATGTTCCCTGTGGGCGAGCCGAACGATGCGCACGCGCAGTATTTCAGTGGCAAAAGTTGGCTTGCACCCCTTACGGCTGAGCAGGTTCCGACCGCGAACGTGACCTTCGAGCCAGGGTGTCACAACAACTGGCACGTGCACAACGCCGATAAGGGTGGCGGACAGATGCTGATCTGCGTGGGTGGTCGCGGCTACTATCAAGAGTGGGGCCAGCCAGCGCAGGAGATGCTGCCGGGCGATGTTGTGAACATCCCCACCGGCGTGAAGCATTGGCATGGCGCAGCGCCCGACAGCTGGTTCGCACACCTGGCGTTCACCGTGCCAGGCGAGAATTGCTCGAATGAATGGCTCGAACCCGTCTCCGACGAGGAGTATGGCGAACTGAAGTAGCGCAAGTTGAAACTCAAGAAAGGACACGGGTGGAAAGCGCACTGAACGGGCTCTCCCAGATGGCGATACTGATCATCGTTGCGGCAGTGGGATTCCTTGCCGCGAAGCTCGACTATCTTGACGAATACACAAACCAGAAGCTCACGAAGCTGCTGCTGAACATCACGCTGCCCTGCATGGTGGTCGCATCGGTGCATGGACTTTCGGCCGCCGATGCGGGCGAGACGGTGGGGATCACGTTCGCTATGGCGATCGCGCAAGGGTTCTTGCTTCTGCTGGTCGGCTGGCTCTTGGTTGTGGTGCTGCGCGTTCCAAAGCGCGAGCGCGTGGTGTACCAGTTCGTCACGATCTGCAACAACACGGGATTTCTCGGGCTTCCCGTGGTGGGCGCGATCCTAGGCAGCGAGTCGGTCATCTACGCGAGCATCTACGTGATGGTACTGGCGGTGTTCGTCTATGGCGTGGGGTTCGTGATGCTCGCTAAGGATGACCCGCTGCGCGCGGAATACGGCGAGGATGCGAAGGTGTCGATCCCATGGCGTTCGATCGTGAACCCTTCGATGATCGCGAGCGTGCTGGCGCTTGTGCTGTTCTTCACCGGTTGGCAAGTTCCCGAACTCGTGCAGGATTCGCTCTCGCTTTTGGGCGGGATCACCGCACCCATCGCCATGCTGGTGGTAGGCGTGATCGTGGCACGCTCGCCCATGAAGAACGTGGTAAAAGAGGTGCGGCTCTACCCCTACATGATCATCCGCCAGCTGATCTTGCCAGCGCTCTTCTACTGGGCCTTCACCGCGCTGGGAGTTTCGCCGCTCTTGGCTGCCGTGTTCATGCTCATGTTCGCGATGCCCGCCGGATCGATGTGCCCGACGTTCGTTGCGCAGTACAACGGCAACGCGCAGCTGGCTGCGAAGGCTACCATCATCACCACCGTAGGGTCGTTCGTGTTCATCCCGCTACTAGTAGCGTTCATGGGGTTCGTGGGTTAGCGGGCAGCACAACCGCACTTAGGCCCATAGTATGGCGCGATACCTGAGCGCACGAGTTCTCTCCTGAGCCTTTTTACTGCTCCCCTTTAGCGGCTTGTGCGCCCTCGTTCTGCAACGCACAGAACGACACTTCGCTTCGCTCGATTTTCCCGACGAAACGTGCGACAGACGAGGGCGTTTCGGGTAAGATGAAAGCCTAGTTTTTGAAACGACCGCGGATCGCGCGAGCGAAACTCTGCCAGCAAAACTGGTAGCTCGCAGGCGCCATCCCGCAAAGCTCACCCGCAGACCCCAGAAGGAGACACGCATGGCCACTTCCACCCCGCTCTCAACCGTATTGGTTCTCGATTTCGGCGCGCAATATGGCCAGCTCATCGCACGTCGCGTGCGCGATCTGAACGTGTATTCCGAGATCGTTCCGTGCGACATTTCCGCTGATGAGGTGCGTGAGAAGAACCCCGGTGCCATCATCTTGTCGGGCGGTCCGGCAAGCGTATATGCCGAAGATGCGCCTTTGGTCGATCCCGAGATCTTCGAGCTGGGAATCCCCGTGCTCGGCTTTTGCTACGGCCAGCAGATCATGGCGAAGACACTCGGCGGCACGGTGAGCCACACCGAGAAGGGTGAATACGGGCCCGCTCCCCTCACCCGCGTTGACGGCGTGGATTGTGCGGGTTGCGGCGGCACGTCGGCGCTGTATGGCGAGACGCCGCACGAGCAGACCGTGTGGATGAGCCATCGCGATGCGGTGAGCGAGGTGCCCGAGGGCTTCACGGTAACAGCCGTAACCGACGTGTGCCCCGTGGCTTCCATGGAATGCCCCGAGCGAAAGCTTTACGCCACGCAGTTCCACCCTGAGGTTCGCCACACGCCGTATGGTCAGGAGATGCTGTCGAACTTCCTGTTTGGGATTGCGGGACTGGAACCGAACTGGACCATGGACTCGATCATCGATGATTCCGTGGCAGCCATCCGCGAGCAAGTAGACAGCGACCGCGTGATCCTCGGGCTTTCGGGCGGCGTGGATTCGAGCGTGGTTGCGGCGCTGTGTGCGAAGGCGATCGGCAAGCAACTGGTGTGCGTGTTCGTGAACCACGGGCTTCTGCGCAAGAACGAGCCTGAAGAGGTCGAAGAGGTGTTCACCAAGCAGTTTGACGTGGATTTCATCCATGTGCATGCCGAGGATCGCTACGCCAAGCTATTAGCGGGCGTGACCGATCCGGAGGCGAAGCGCCGCATCATCGGCGAGCAGTTCTGGAAGGAATTCTTCGCCGTGGCCGAGGAGGTTGCGGGCGACGGCGAACCCGTGAAGTTCTTGGCGCAGGGCACGATCTATCCCGACATCATCGAGAGCGGTGCGCGCAAAACGGGCGGCAAGGCGTCCACGATCAAGAGCCATCACAACCTGATCCCCTTCCCCGATGGGGTGCATTTTGACCTGATCGAGCCGCTCGATCACTTCTTCAAGGACGAGGTTCGAGCGCTGGGTTCGGCGCTGGGACTGCCCGATCACATCGTGCATCGCCAGCCATTCCCGGGACCTGGTTTGGCCATCCGTATTATTGGTGAAGTGACGCCAGAAAAACTCGAGATCCTGAAGAGTGCCGATGCTATCGTGCGCGAGGAGCTGGATGCCTATAACGAGCAGCTGTTCGAGCGCAGCGGCGAGCGTAATGGCGAAGTTGTGCGCGAGAGCGCGGGCGGACCTGAGGTCGAACGCAGCGTGTGGCAGTATTTTGCGGTGTTGCCCGATGTGCGCAGCGTAGGCGTTATGGGCGATGAGCGTACGTATCAGCACCCGATCATCCTGCGTGCCGTAGAGTCGAGCGATGCGATGACCGCCGACTGGGCGAAGCTCCCCTACGATGTGCTTGCGCGTATCTCAAGCCGCATCGTGGCCGAAGTCCCCGGCATCAACCGCGTCGCCTACGACATCACGTCCAAGCCACCCGCAACAATAGAGTGGGAATAGTAATAGAACATTTGTTTGTGATTTTCATACGGTTTCTAGCGGTTCCAATGGCGACCGATGACGACATTTCAGAACGTCCGCACCTGCAAACCGCATGATTCCGAAATCAGATAGAAACTCACAAGGCTCCTCGAAAGAATCGAGGAGCCTTTTCGTTTCCGCAGGTAGACGCATGGTCGGTTGTCACCCCATGGCAAACGGGCATGGGTCGAACGAGCCTGAAACGACTCGAACGGAACCGAAGGGAACCGACGCGAACCGAAGAACCTGCAAGCCGACGAGAGGCAATGATGGCGGGAGGCTTGCAGGTGCCGCCGAAAATCGACGAAACTCAAACGAAACTCACCCGGAAAAACGAAACTCAAGAATGACGGATGCCCCTGGCGGAGAGCCTGGAAGTGTCATTCTCGCAAACTCACGAAGACGGTCGGATTTCGCTATTACTCCTCCCGAGTAGCAGCAGAGGGCTTGCGGGCCAAACTACCAATCCCTGGAAGTGGGCAAGCGCAACCCTTCGAGATCGTCCCTGAATTCTTCGAGCATGCGCTTGAGGATGGGAATCGCTTTCAGCTCGCGGGTGGCTTGGTCCTTCGCCTCCTGGGGATAGTCCTCGGGAAGTCGCTCTGCGCCGTACGGGTCGGGGGCCTCTGACATCTCCTCCTCGAATTCGGAATGACGTTCGCGAAGAAGGATCTCGAAGCCTTTACGTTCTTCCTCGTCTTGGAAGATGACGACGGTTTCGAGGAACCGCCTGCGCGCTATCCTGGCATCGCCGTAGTTCTCGTCGAAGAAGAACTCGTTCAGGTTCCAATCCAAAGAATCCCTTGTGTAGTAGCAATACATGAGATTGAAATCCAGGCTGCGCCGATTCCAGCGCACGAAGGAACGCGACGGGGCGGGCGCGAAATACCTGCCGCCGTCGAGGGCGATGCCGAGAGTGTCGAATATGCGAGTCTGGAAATAGCGGATCTCGATCATATACCAGCTCGGACTAGGGTCTGTCTGGTTCAGCATGTAGTACTCGTAGCCGTCCCGCTCGTCGTCCGAATAATGGCAGACGGTAAACTCCGGAGCGTACAGATAATACTTGTCCTCCGTGCCGACCACCTCGGAGAGAAACCTCCAATGCTCCTTGTCTTCGAGCATCACCTTCACCCTCGCAAGAGGAGATTCGTCGAGCGAGAAGTGATGGCGCCAGATGTCCTCCACTTCGTTCCACGACGCTCCTTCGTCTATGGGCGTGTTCGAGTCGACGCGTCGCGTGTGGACCATATGCGCGCGCACTTTCCCCGACCCTTTCGAGAGGGAATAAGGCATATCCTCCCGCCTGCTCACGACGCATAGGATGTCTATTGTTCCCCCGTCAAGCTCCATTGGCTCCACGACCGCGAAGGGAGGCTGACCGTTGTCCCATTTTGTCTTCGAGAGCATATCGACGATCATCTGGTTCGCCTTCCGTTCGGCATGATCATTGTTCTCGACATCGCACACCGAATAGCCCTCTTCCTCGTCTATGCCGATGAAGAGGTACGACACGTCGCTCTCGAGATTGTTGGCAAGGCATAGTATGTCGTGGATCAGCTCGGAATTGTCTTTGTGCCACTCCTTCTTGAAGTCCCAGTAGGCGCCTTCGCGCTTCAATGCGATGAGCTTCGGAGCCTCTTCTTGGATTCTTGATAGAAGGCTGCCGATAAGGCGCGCCCTCGAAATCCTCCTCGAATCGCCTAGCATCCGCCAATCCCCATCTTCCAGGACTCGTATTCCTCGGGGGTTATCTCTCCGCGGTCGAGCGCATCCACCTGGGATTCCCAGGCCTTGATGGCGGCGGCGAGCTTAGGCGCCTTCTCCGCGCCGGGCGCGACGGCGAGCCTGCCTCCGCCGACGGGCCTGAGCCCGAACTCCTCCTCGATCCTGAAGAGGAGCTCGAGGGCGTCCCTGACGGATTCAGCCTGGACGGGCATGAGGGCCTCGGGGGCGACCCCGAGGGCGCCTGCAATCGCATCCAAGGCGGAGCCCTTCAGCGCCCTCCTGCCCGCCTCGTAGTTTCTGATGGCCGCGTCGGTGCAGCCGGCCCTCTCAGCGAGCTGCCGTTGCGTCATCCCCCGCGACTCGCGCAATGCCCGTATGCGGCTTCCCGTCGTCATCTCTCCTCCTCTGATCGTTTTCCCCATGATACTAGAGAACAAAAACGTTCTCAATTTGTCTTGACCGAACGTTTTCGTTCTGTTAGTGTCACGAATTACAGAACGTTTCTGTTCTGTTCATCGAACGAAGGAGGAAGATATGGAGCAGAATTCTAAGCCGGTGATCATGGGCGTCGAGGAGGTCATGCACGCCCTCGGCATCAGCAGGCCCTACGCCTACCGCATCATCAGGATGCTGAACTCCGAGATGGAGCAGAGAGGCTACACCACCATCAAAGGGAAGGTGAGCCGAAAGTATTTCTACGAGCGCTTCCACTGCGGAGACGCCGCCCCCAGACAAGAGGCCCGCTGATGCCCGCCTACATGAACGGGAAGACGGGCTCCTGGTACGTCCAGTGCTACTACAGCGACATCGACGGCAACCGCAAGCACAAGGTGAAACGGGGGTTCGCGACCAAGGGCGATGCCTTGGCGTGGGAGGCTGATTTCCTGGCCTCTGCCGACGGGTCCATGTCGATGCCCTTCGAGGCGTTCGTGAAGAGGTACTCCGAAGACGTGAGGCCAAGGCTCAAGCTCAACACCTGGCTCACCAAGGAGCACATCATCCGCACGAAGATAGTGCCGTTCTTCGGGCCGAAGAGGATGTGCGACATCACCCCCAAAGACGTGGTTGACTGGCAGAACAGGATGGTGGGCTCGTACGACGACGAGGGGAAGCCGTACAGCGGCACCTACCTGAGAACCATAAACAACCAGCTGAGCGCCATCTTCAACCACGCGGTCAAGTACTACGGCCTGGGAAAGAGCCCCGCCACCCCGACAATCAAGATCGGCGAGCGGAAAGGCGCAGAGATGAGGTTCTGGACGAAGGAGCAGTACCTCGCGTTCAGCGAGGAGGTGATGGACAAGCCAGCCAGCTTCTACGCGTTCGAGATCCTGTACTGGTGCGGCTTGAGGGTCGGCGAGCTCCTCGCCCTCGAACCGAACGACATCGACCTTGGAAAGTGCCTCATCCACGTCACCAAGAGCTACCAGCGGATTCGGAGGAGGGACGTCATCACCTCCCCCAAGACGCCCAAATCGAAGAGGGATGTGGTCATGCCGGAGTTCCTCGCGGACGAGCTCGCCGATTTCCTCGGATCCATCCCTGAGGAGCGGCGCGCCTGCCGCATCTTCTGCTTCACCAAAAGCTACCTGCACCACGAGATGAAGCGCGGCTGCGCCGCATGCGGGCTCGAGCCCATCCGGATCCACGACCTTCGCCACAGCCACGTCTCGCTCCTCATAGAGATGGGGTTCAGCGCGATCGCCATAGCGGACCGGCTGGGGCACGAGACCTACGAGATGACGCTTCGCTACGCCCACCTCTTCCCCAGCAAGCAGTCGGACATGGCAGCGGCGCTCGACCAGAGAAGGAGGCCCTGATGTCCAGGCCGATCGTCGACTACAAAGGGCGCCGGCGCAGCAAGACGATAGCGTTCCGGGTCTCGCCGGAGGAGGACGAGGTGATAAACGCCCTCGTCGCGGCAAGCGGCATGACCAAGCAGGACTACATAACCTCCAGGCTCGAGTGCCGCGACATAAACGTCAGCCCGAACGTGAGGGTCTATAGGATGCTGCGCGACCAGATGAAATCCGTCTACGTCGAGCTCAGGAGGCTCAGGAGCGCCGACGGCATCGACGAGCGCCTCATCGAGCTCATGCAGGTGCTGACGCGCGTGTTCGTCGACCTCGGCGCCGACGAGCTCGGGGCGGTCGGGGACGACGTGGCGCAGCAGGACGCGGCGGTTCTCAGGATGGCGAGGGGCTAGCTCCGCCGGGCGGCCCGGCAAGGGCTTCCCCCGAGCAGCCGACCCTCAGACAGCCTCCTGGGGGCATTCGCGGCACGGCGGGCTCCGTTCGATCGGATCGCCTTGCCTCCTCCTTGGGCATCAAAGGCTCGCACAGCCGCCCGATGCGCCCCGCAAGGGTCGCGATGCTTTTCCGATTTCTTTTGCCGCCCGAGAGAAAAGGCGAAAGCGGCAAAACAAAGCGCCCTCCGGGCTTCGGAAAACCAACGGCCCGATGGGGCGAGGAACGCGCCTTCGCTTCCTCCCTTGCGGGGCGCGGCAGGCGGTGCGGCCCCGATGCCACAAGGCGGGGCAAGGGGCTCCGCCCCAACCGAACGGAGGTCACCATGAACACCAATCCCACTCTCCAGGACAGGGCGGTCGAGGCGGCGGCCCGCTTCCTCGAGGTCCGCGGCTACGAGACGCTCGCGACCGGGTGGAAGTCGCCCGAGACGAGAGGAACCATCGACCTGGTCGCACGCGACCCCGAGTCCGACGACCTCGTGTTCGTCGACGTCTCCGCGCGCCCGAACTCCGGCGCCGGCTTCGGCGACGGGAGGAACGATCGCGAGACGATGGAGCTGCTCGCGGTCTCCTGGCTCGTCGAGAACGACTTCGCCGAATCGGTCGGCGTGAGGTTCGACAAGATCAGCATGATTGTCGTCGGAGAGGACCGCGCGCTGCTCAGGCACCACATCAACGCCTTCGGCGAGGCCTAGGACCTCCGGCCCGCCTGGGCAGGCCCCCTCCGGACGGAGGGGGCCGTTTGCAGGCGGCTCGCCCCATGGCGAACCGCCACCCCATGGCGAACGGTCAGTATTAACAGAACGTTTCCGTTCTGTATACTCGGGGTAAACGCCATCGACGATCGCAGAGAGGACGGAGGAAGCATGAGGACGCTCGCGATATCGAACTACAAGGGCGGGGTCGGAAAGACCACCACTGCAGTCAACCTCGCCACCATCTACGCCAGGCGGGGCCTGAGGACGCTCCTGATAGACCTGGACCCGCAGGCGTCGGCCACGGACTTCTTCGGGCTCTACGACCGCGCCGCGGCCGAGCGTCGGGGAGCCGTCGAGCTCCTCTACGGGAACGCGCCCGTCGGCGACGTTGCCTTCGAAACCGAGGCCGATGGGCTCTCCGTCGTGCCCTCGACCATAGAACTCGTCGACCAGAACGAGCTGCTCCTGCGCGAGCAGCGCCTTCGCTTCGCGCTCGACGACTGCGCGGGCGACTACGACGTCTGCATCGTGGACTGCAGCCCCACGATGAAGCGCCTCGCCTTCAACGCCTACCTAGCCGCTGCGGGCGACGGCATGGTGATCGTGCCGGTGAAGCTCGACTCCACCGTCATGCGCGGCACCGCCCTCACGGTCAGCGCCATCGAGTCCATCTCCGACGCGCTGCGCGTGCCCACGCCCGCATGGCGCATCCTGCGCACGTGCGTGCCCGGGCTCATGACCAACGCGGAGGCCACCGGGGCCGACGTGCTCGACGCGTACTTCCCCGACAACCAGTTCGCCACCGTCATCCACGCGAGCTCGAAGGTCTGCGAGGGAAGCTGGCAGTGGCAGCCCGTCGCGGCCTTCAAGCCGAACAGCCGGCCCGCCAAGGACTACGAGGCGCTCGCCGAGGAGGTGCTCCATGGCTAAACCCACGACATCGGGGTTCACCATCTCCGGGCTGCTCGACAGGAGCGCATCGACCCGCAACGACTACCCCGTCGAGAGGATCCCCATCGAAGAGATAGCCGATCACCCCGCCAACGCCGCCTACTCGATGGACGAGGCCGGCATCGCGCAGCTCGCGAAGAGCATCGAGGAGGAGGGGCTCACCGACCTGCCGCTCGTGCGCAAGCTCGACGACGGCGGCTGGCAGATGGTGAGCGGGCACCGCCGAAAGGCGGCCTACGCACTCCTCGCGAAAGAAGATGAGAAATACGCCCAGATCCCCTGCCGCGTCATCCGGGGCATCACCGACGAGCAGTCGGTCATGCTGCTGCACGCCGCCAACTACTTCGTGCGCAGCCTCACCGTGACCGAGCGCGCGGCGGCGAGCCGTGCGCTCGGCGTGGAGGTCGAGCGCATGCGCGCCGAGAACCCCGAGCTTTCCGGCGTGCGCACCGAGGACATCAAGGCGGCGATCATATCCGAGCAGACCGGACGCAAGGTATCGGGCAAGACCATCCAGCGCCAGGAGTCGCTCGCGCGCAAGATCGAGGAGAGGCTCACGCCCCAGTGGCGCGAGGCCGCGCTCGCGGACGCGCTCTCGGCGGACGCCGTGGGGATCCTCGCCGATCTGGATTCCGATGCGCAGGACCGGCTCCATGCGACATGGCGGGCGCAGCCCCTGGGCAAGAAGGAGACGACCGAGTTCCTCAAGAAGTCGACCGCCGAGCCCGCCGCCGAAGAAGACGTGAAGGGCCCCGCGCCCAAGCCCGCGGCGGCGCTCGCAAGCGCCCTTCGCGCGCTCAGGCGCTACGAGTCGAAGGCGGAAAACCCGCCGAGCGGGCTGGACAGGCAGGTGCTCGAGAAGATCTCGAGAACGGCCAGCAGGCTCCTTGGACGCATTTAGTCCCATGCAGGCGCCCGAAGGGGCTCCTGCACCGTTTCCAGCAAGTAGCCTATCTCGTATACACGAGATAGATGGCGGCCTGGGCGCACGGCGCACCCCGCCCCGGAGCCCAGAGCCCGAAGCGGAGGCGACGCCGCCGGGCGCGCGAAGCTGCCGCAAGCTCCCCGGCCCGCGCCATGCGGGGGATGCCCCGCGCCCCTGGAAAGAGCGCCGCCCGAGCCTCCACCGCATCGGGGCGGCGGAGGATGCGAAGGATGGAGAAGATGACGAAGGTCTTGAGATACGACAACGTGCTGACCGCCCGCGTGAGCGACGCGGACTTCCGCGCGGTCTGTGAGCGCGCCGACGAGGAGGGGCTCACCCGCTCCGAGTACCTGCGCTACGTCGCCCGCATGGTCGCGGACGATGCCGAGAACGCGAAGCGCGGAGGCGTGCTGCTCGACGGACTCTCAATGCGCAGGCTCTCCCGCGAGCTCGTCAGGTGGGGGCACCACTACAACCAGGGCGTGCACGCCCTCAACTCCATCAAGTTCGCGCTGGACCACGGAAGGGGCGACCTGGAGTGGGTGTCCAGCAAGCTCGACGAGTGCGCGCTTCTGCTCGCGCAGGTCGACGAGGGTCGCTGCGAGATGGCGGGCGAGCTTGCCTCGCTCGAAGGCCGTGCCATAGTGGGCGGAGACTAGCATGCCGCTGCTGAAGCCCATAGCCGGCCACACGGGATGCGCCGGCATAAAGCACTACCTCGAGAAGGGAGGGCGCGCCCTCGGGATCATGGTCATGAACTTCGCATGGCAGGAGGAGCGCGCCTTCGAGGACGTCTCGGCCGCCCCGGCCGGGTTCGCCTGGGCGGACTCGATGGACGCGACGAGGCGCGCCTGCGGCAACGACACCCCGTATCGGGGCAAGCCGGCGAGGACCTTCAAGCATTTCGTCATGTCGCCCGATCCTCAAGACGGCTTGACCGCAGACCAGGTGGCGGAGCTCGCGAGCGCCTGGGCGCTCAGGCACTTCGCCGACTTCGAGGCGGCGATTGTCCTGCACGACGACAACGAGCGCAGGATCCCCCACGCCCACATCGTCGTCAACAACACCAACCTCGCCACCGAACGCAGGCTGCAGACCCCCGACCCGCTGGAGCTCAACCGCAGCCTTCAGGATCTCGCAGAGGAACGCGGATATCGCTTCATGCGCAACGACACCGTGAGGGAGGAGGACGAGGGGCAGACGCGCAAGGCGACGCCCGCGACGCTGCAGAGCGTATACATGCGGCGCGCCGAGCGGGAGATCCAGAAAGAGGGTGGCTACTCGTGGGTCGCAGACATCCGCAACCGGGTCACGGTGGCCAAGGCGCTCGCCCGCAACGAGGACGAGTTCATGGCCGTGCTCGAGGCGCTCGAAGTGGATGTTTCGCAGAACTCGGAGAAGTCGTGGCGACGTGACTGGATCTACTCGCTTTCAGACCACCCCACCTGGCGCATCGGAGGCGAGAAGCTGGGGCTCTCCTTCGGCCAGGAGGCGCTCAGGCGGCGCTTCGACAGGATCGCCGCCTGGCACCCAGCCCCGGCGGCATCCCGACGGATACTCTCCGAAGCCGAAAGCGCCATCGAGCTGAACGACCTGTCGGAGCTGGAACGTCTCGCCGGCGCGATAGAGGCGTTCATGTCCGCGAACGCGCACAGCCTGGCAGACCTCGACAGGAGGATCGAAAGGCTCGAAGGCCGCGCCGACGGCGATTCCGCCGAACGGGCGGAAGCGCTGCGCGAGGTGCGCGCATACGCGGCGGCGAACAGGCTCCTGCCCGAAACCGCGCAGACAAGGCGGCAAAGGCAGCCGCAGGGCGAGGAAGCGCCCGTCAGGCGCGGCGACGCGAAACCGCGTAGCCGCGAGACGCAGGCACAGCAGGAACGGCGGCGAGAAAGGAGGGAGCTCCGATGAGGGTGGAGGTCGCCTACCGCGGGCGCATCGAGGCGTTCGACACCGACCGTTTCACCGAGGCGCAGCCGTTCTCGGGCAAGAGCATGCTCGCCGATCTCACGCTCGACTACGCAGACGTCGAGAAGAAGGGCCTCTGGCTCACGGCGCACTGCTACGCCGCGAACGAGGCCTACCGGACAGACGGCGGAGAGGCCCCCGAGGCGAGGCGCGAGAAGGGCTGGAGGTTCCAGCTCGCCACCCCGAGAGAGGCCGCCGGAATCGAGAGCGTCACCCTGGACGGCTCGACGGTGCTCGCGAGGCTCTTCGGCGAGCTCGTGGACGTCGCCAGGGTAGATCGCGCTTGCGCCCTCTTCGTCGGGCCCGGAGGGTCGCTCGCCAGCCGCATCGTGAGGCTGAGCGGCTACCTGGCGAACGACGACGAGAGGCTGGCGGCAAGCCAGGCGCTCATGGCGGAGGCGGTCGGCGTCACTCCGCTTACACTCGAAAGGGCGGTCGAGGCCGAAGCGGCACAGGAGGTGCCAGCAGACGACATGGAAGACGATTGGATGGAAGGATTCGGAAATGATTAAAGCGGTGTTCAGGGGAATCGGGGCGTTCGTCCGCTGGATGTTCAAGGCGGTGTTCCGGTTCATGTAGGCAAGGCGCACCTTCCAATCGCCGTTTCACGCGCAATTGCATGCGAAAAGAAGGATAATTGAGAAACGGCGCGCATTCCGTCCCTCGAGACCGATCCCTATCCAAGCACGAAAGATCGAAGCTATGAACGAAATCGCAGAAGATAATAAAAGAAAGCCCAAGCTCACCGTCGAGGAGCAGATAGAGCACCTGAAGTCCAAGGGCGTGACCTTCGAGCTGTGCGACGAGGGAGAGGCCTCTCGCATCCTCTCCGAGCAGGACCACTACTTCCGCCTCGCGGCGTACCGCGTGCTCTTTCCCAAACGGGTGGGCGGCAAGCACGACGGCGAGTATGCCGAGCTCGACTTCGGGCAACTGGTCGACCTCGCGGGGATAGACCAGGAACTGCGCAGGTTCCTGCTGCCGCTCACACTCGACGTGGAGAACGCCGCCAAGACAAAACTCGTCGAGAAAATAACCGACAATCGCAACGAGGACGGCTACTCCGTCCTCGCCGACTACCTCACGCACCTCAACCACGCCGAGCGCAACAGGCGCGAAGGCGAGATCTCGCGCTTGGAGAACGACGCCTACCTCGGACCGCTCGTCGAGCGCTATCCGCTAGACGAGATGCCGGCATGGGTGTTCCTGGAGCTGTCGTCGTTCGGCGCGTTTGCCAGCTTCTACCTCTTCTGCGCAAACCGATGGGGCGATACGGAAATGAGAGATGACCATTACCTTCTCAGGCGAGCGAATTCGCTCAGGAACGCCGCTGCCCATTCGAGCGCCATCATCAACGGCTTGGGTATCTCCTCGGCCACGTCGACGAGATACCCCGCATCGGTCGCGAAAGCGCTCGGCGACGCAGGTGTCTCGAAGCGCCTGAGACGATCCAAGATGCGCAATCCGCGAGTGCTCCAGACGACGGTGCTCGCCTATGCCTGCAACCGTTTCGTCACCCGAGAAAGGCAGGCGAGAGCATACGACGGATTCCTGGCATTTAGGCAACGTGCAGAGGAGAACTCGGATTGGTACAGGGGGAACACGACTATCATCTCGGCATACGACTTTCTGTCAAAGGTCTTCCAGGCATGGCTGAGCCAACGGTGATACTGGTAAATCCTATATGCTCGATTTGACAAACGGGCCGCAATCACGATAATTATAGCCAGACAGAAACCTTCGGGTTTGCGGGGCGGGATCGCGAAAGCGTTTCTGCCCTATTTTTTTGGGGTATGTAAATATACTGGTTGAGTTCGTTAAATCAGTGGTTGGTGATACCACTTACCAGATTTGTTGAACAATTGGTTGGCCATTAACCCAAATGAGGGACCTAGGTTGTAAAATACATGGTTGGGAATGTATTTTACGCAGAGAGGTCCGACCATGGCCGATAAGACCGCGTTCGACTACGTTAATGAGATATGGAGCATCGCGAACTACGTGCGCGACGTCATCCGCCCCGCCGACTACAACAAGCTCATCCTTCCCTTCGCTGTGCTGAGGCGCTTCGAGTGCGCCCTCGAGCCTACGCGGGCGGCCGTGAGCAGACAGGCCGCCAAGGGAGTCTGGGACGACGACGACCCGAAGTACTGCGCCCTCTCCGGCCACTGCTTCTACAACGTCACGAGCTTCACGCTCTCCAACCTCGGGGCGACGAAGACCTGTGACGCCCTCATGGCCTACATCAACGGCTTCTCCGTGAACGCCCGCGAGGTCCTGCAGCGCTTCGAGATGCGCCAGACCTGCGAGAAGCTTGATGAGAAGGGCATGCTCTACGAGGTGTGCACACGCTTCTCGGGCTTCGACCTCGGGCCCGAGACGGTCTCCGACCGCATGATGACCGACATCTACGAGCACCTCATCCAGCGATACGGCGAGGAGATCTCGCAGGACGCCGAGGACTTCATGACGCCGAAGGACGTGGCGAGGCTCGCCACGGCGCTCCTGTTCGCGAACGAGGACACGCTCCTCAACGCCGACAACGGCGACATCCGCACGCTCTACGACGGCAGCTGCGGCACCTGCGGCTTCATCTGCGACGCGCTCGACCAGCTCGACGAGTGGCACGACAAGGGGCACTTCAAGAGCCCAACCAAGATTGTCCCCTACGGCCAGGAGCTCGAGGACGCGACCTGGGCCATGGGCAAGGCCGCGCTCATGCTGCGCAATATCGCCGGGGGCTCGGGAGACGTGCTCGACCAGATGACCGACCTGTCGGCCGGCATCATGCTCGGCGACACCCTCGACGACGACAGGTTCGAGGGACGCACCTTCAACTACCAGCTCACGAACCGCCCTACGGCAAGGAGTGGAAGAAGGAGAAGGACGCCGTCCTCGAGGAGATGGGCCGTGGGTTCGATGGCAGGTTCGGCGCCGGCAAGCCCGACATCGACGACGGCAGCATGCTCTTCATGCAGAACGTCGCGGCGAAGATGGCCCCTCCCAAGGAGGGCGGCGGGAAGGCCGCCATCGTGCTCTCGGGCTCCCCGCTGTTCAACGGGGATGCCGGCAGCGGGCCATCGGGCATCCGCCGCTGGCTGTTCAGCGAGGACCTCGTCGACTGCATCGTGAAGCTGCCGACCGAGATCTTCTACCGCACGGGCATCGCAACCTACATCTGGGTGCTCAACAACCACAAGCCGGAGAACCGCAAGGGGTACGTGCAGCTCATCGACGCCTCGGAGGAGAAGACCGCCCTGCGCAAGAGCCAAGGGAACAAGCGCTACGAGATCGGCGAGGACCAGGCCGCGTGGATCGTGCGCACCTACGTAGACGGGCACGACCACGGCAGGTCGGTCATCGTCCCGGTCGAGAACTTCATGTACCGCAAGGTGACCACGCAGCGCCCGCTGCGCGTTGTCATTGAGCCCTCGGTCGATGGGCTGGATGCCCTCTTTACCCTCAGCAAGCCCATGGAGAAGCTGTCGGACGCGAGCCGCGCCGCCATTCGCTCCTGGGTTGAGAAGAACGAGGGCGCCTCGCTCACATACAGCGAGGTCCTGGCTGCGACCGAGAAGCTTCACAAAGCGATCGAAAAGCCCAAGCCACAGAAGGCCGCCCTCGCCGACGCCCTCGTCAAGGTCTTCGGACGTCGAGACCCGTCCGCGACTCCCGCAATCGATGCGAAGGGCAATCCGGTGTTCGACCCCGAGCTCAAGGACACGGAGAACGTTCCAATCGGCATGGAAATCAACGACTACATGGCGACCGAGGTGCTGCCCTACGCTCCCGACGCCGTGGTGGACGAGTCCGTAAAGGACGAGCCGAAGTACGACGCCAAGAGCGGGCTCACGGCCAACCCGCTCGGCGACGGCGGGGTTGGCGTCGTCGGAACGACCATCTCGTTCAACAGGTATTTCTACAAGTACGAGAAGCCTCGCGACCCGCAAGTCATCGCTAAGGAGATCCTCGAGCTCGAGGACGGCCTCGGCGAGCTCATGAGGGGGTTCCTGGCATGAGGGAGACGAAGGACAGTGGCGTTGACTGGATCGGCGAGGTGCCGGTCAACTGGGAAATCGTTCCGATAAAGGCGGATGTTTCAATTGGACATGGCTCCGACCCCACAACGCCTGGTGATATTCCGGTTTGGGGCAGCGGGGGCGAACCCTTTAAAACCTGTGGCGAGCATAAGAATGGGCCAGCGGTGCTTCTTGGACGAAAGGGAACATTAGATTGCCCCCAACTTGTTACCGGGCTCTACTGGAACGTCGATACAGCTTTTGATGCGAAAATCACAAGTAAAAAGCTCTCACTGAAGTTCTTCTACTATGCTGCAACCTGTGTTGACATTAAGCCATATATGACCAACACGGCTAAGCCGAGTATGACTCAATTTGACTGGGACAATTCGAGAATCCCCCGCCCTCCACTTGCGGAGCAGCGACGAATCATCTCATACCTCGATGAGCGCTGCGCGGCCATCGACGAGGATGTCGCGAAGCGTCGCGATGTCATCGGGAAGCTCAAGGAATACAAGAAGTCACTCATTGCGCATGCCGTGACGAAGGGCCTCGACCCGAACACAGAGATGAAGGACAGCGGAGTCGACTGGATCGGCGAGGTGCCGGCGAATTGGCGTCTAACGAAAATCGGACAGGTCTATGACCTGCGCAACACGAAAGTCAGCGATTGCGATTACGAGCCATTGTCCGTAACCATGCAAGGCATCGTTCCTCAACTTGATAGCGCTGCCAAGACCGATGCGCATGACGATAGGAAGTTGGTTATGGAGGGAGACTTCGTAATCAACAGCAGGTCAGATAGACGTGGATCATGCGGAATAGCAAGACAAGATGGCTCCGTATCCCTTATCAATACGGTACTTATCCCCCGAGAACATATGGAGCCACGCTTCTATGACTGGTTGTTTCACACGACCCTATTTGCTGATGAGTTTTATAAGAACGGTCACGGAATAGTAGACGACCTTTGGACCACAAAATGGGCAGAGATGAAGGGCATCACCATAGTTGAACCCCCATTTGAAACGCAAATAACCGTCGCGAACTACCTCGACGAGCGCTGCGCGGCCATCGACGAGGCAATCGCCCGCCAGGAGCAGCTCATCGAGAAGCTCGGCGAGTACCGCAAGTCCGTCATCCACCACGCCGTGACCGGCAAAATCGACTGTATGGAGGCCTAACCATGACAAAGGTCGATATGCATATCCCAGGCAAATCCGATCTCGACGTCAGTTTCGACGGCAGCCGGAAGATCCATCAGGAGGCGCCGTTCGAGCGCTACATATCTCGCAAGGTCGCAGGGCTGGAGCATTCGGGCTGGGCCCTCTCACCTGACGATACGGGGTTCGACCCGAACGACGCACTCGTGTTCGACGACTTCGTCGCCTGGCTCGAGGCCACCGCGCCGGAGAAGCTCGACAAGATGCGCCGAGAGAAGGGCGCCCGCTGGGCCGACCAGCTGAAGCGCGCCCTGGTGAAGAGTCTCGAGAGGAACGGCACCGTCCTCACGCTGCGCAAGGGCTTCCAGATGGCGGGCTATCAGACCATCGAGTGCATGGCGGGCTACCCGGACGACGAGCGCGTGCCCGGGGCGAGGGAGCGCTACGACGCCAACATCCTGCGCTTCATGCACCAGGTCCACTACCAGACCGCCGGGAGCAAGTCTCTCGACTTCGTCCTGTTCGTCAACGGCATCCCCGTCGCCACCGGCGAGGTCAAGACCGAGCTCACCCAGACCGTGCGTGACGCCATCGACGAGTACGCCGACGAGCGTAAGCCGGTGGAGCCCGACGGCGGCAGGAAGAACCCGCTGCTCATGTACAAGAGGGGCGCCGTGGTCCACTTCGCCGTCTCCGAGGACGAGGTCTGGATGTGCACGAACCTCGGCCCCTTCCCGAGCAAGTCGGCGAGGCCCCGCTTCCTCCCGTTCAACCTGGGACGCGACGGCGGGGCGGGCAACCCGGACGCGCCGGAGGGCGAGTACAGGACCCACTACCTCTGGGACACCATCCTCCAGCGCGACAACTGGCTGTCCATCTTCGACCGCTTCGTCTTCGAGGAGGTCGAGGACAGGCAGGACGCGAGCGGCCGGTGGCGCAGACAGGCGACCCAGATCTTCCCCCGCTACCACCAGTTCGACGCCGAGAGGAAGGTCCTGGCCGACGCGCGCGAGCACGGGGCGGGGCGCCGCTACCTCATCGAGCACTCGGCCGGCTCCGGCAAGACCGAGACCATCTCATGGGCTGCGCACGACCTCGCGAGGCTCCGCCGCGCGGACGGCGAGAAGATGTTCTCGAGCGTCGTGGTGGTCACCGACAGGCTGTCGCTCGACCAGAACATAAAGAAGACCATCTCCCAGCTCTCCAAGGTGACGGGACAGGTCGTCATGATCGGCCGCGACGAGAGGGGCAACGCCGTCTCGGACGGCTCAAAGAGCTCCCAGCTCGTCGAGGCCCTGCGCCAGAAGAGGGAGATCGTCGTGGTCACCATCCAGACGTTCCTCTACGCCTGGCCGGACATCGCGGTGCTGCCCGAGCTCGACGGCGCCGGCTTCGCGGTGATCGTCGACGAGGCGCACAGCTCCCAGGAGGGCAGCTCGGCGGCGTCCCTCAAGACCGCCTTCAACGCGGCGGCGGACAAGCTGAAGTTCGAGAGGATGCTCGACTTCGACGACGACTCGGGCGACGACGGGTCGGTCATGGACGCCTACTTCGCCCAGATGCAGGCGAGCAACCTCATGCCGCCGAACGTCTCCTTCCTCGCGTTCACCGCGACCCCCAAGGCCGAGACCAAGACCCTCTTCGGCACGCCGACGGGCGAGGAGGACGAGGACGGCAACCCGGTCATGGGCAGCTTCCACCTCTACCCGATGCGGCAGGCGATCGAGGAGGGCTACATCATCGACCCGCTCTCGGGATACGTGCCCTTGAAGACCCTCACGAGAATCGAGGACGAGTCCGAGGACGCCGACGGGAGACTCGTCGACGAGCGCCGCGCCAGGAGGAAGATCGCCAAGTGGCGCTCGCTCCACCCGACGAACGTCATGGAGAAGGCCAAGTGGATCATCGACCACTTCGTCGACAACGTGGCGCCGCTCCTGAACGGCGAGGCCAAGGCCATGATCGTCACCTCCGGGCGTCCCGAGGTCGTGCGCTACAAGTACGCGATAGAGGCGTACCTCCGCGCCCGCCCGGACCTCGACCCCGCCAAGGTCGAGCCGAGGCTGCGCTTCAAGGTGCCCGGCGAGCCGCTCGTCGCCTTCTCCCAGAAGGTCCTGGGCGACAGGTGCGTCCTGCCCGAGGACGAGTACCTCGAGGACAACCCGTTCGCCCTCATCGAGCGCGGATACGAGTACACCGAGGCCAACATGAACCCGACCGGGCAGGGCCCGGTCGAGAGGGCGTTCGACCGCCCCGAGAGCAGGCTGCTCATCGTGGCCAACAAGTTCCAGACCGGGTTCGACCAGAAGAAGCTAGTCGCCCTCTACGTCGACAAGCCGCTCGGCAACGCCATCGAGATCGTGCAGACCTACTCGCGCGTCAACAGGACGTGCTCCGGCAAGGACAGGGTCTTCGTCGTCGACTTCGTGAACGACCCCGAGACGGTTCTCGCCGCCTTCAAGACCTACGACAAGGGCGCGACGATGAGCGCGGCCCAGGACCCGAACGTCGTCTACGACCTGAAGGACGCCCTCGACGCGGCCGACGTGTTCGCGACGCGAGACGTCGAGGGGTTCAAGGAGGCGCTCTACAGGTCCAAGGGCCTCGCAGCCGGCGGGGAGAGCGATGCCTACAGGACCGCCCTCTACTCCGCCGTCTCCGGGCCCGCCGAGATCTTCCGCGAGAGGTTCGCGGCGGCCAGGGACTCCTACGAGACTTGGCTGGAGTGCGCCAACCGGGCGGAGGCGGCCGGCGAGGCCGAGGAGGCGGAGAGGGCCAAGAGGAGCGCGGACGAGGCGGCGGGACGCGTCGCGGAGCTGATGACCTTCAGGAAGAAGCTCTCCAAGTACTGCTCCGCCTACACGTTCCTGTCCCAGGCGCTCGACTTCGGCGACCCCGACCTCGAGGTGTTCTACAGCTTCGCAAAGCTGCTCGGCCACAGGATCGCGGGCACCTCGCTCGACGACGTCGACGTGCGCGGCCTCGTGCTCCGGGACTTCCGCATATCGGCCCAGAAGGTCCCCGAGGGGGTCGAGGGCGGCGAGCTCATGCCGATGGGCGCGGGCGGCTCAGGCGCCGCTCCCAAGCGCGACACCATGGCGAGGATCGTGGAGAGGCTGAACCGCACGTGGGGCGACGAGGGCGACCCCCTCGTGAAGGCCCGAGCCGTCAATGCGGTCTCCGACGCCGTGGCGGCAGACCCCGTGACCAACACGCAGATCACGAACACGAGCAACACGAAGGAGGCTGTCCTCGCGGACGGGCGCCTGCGCAACATCGTCATCAGGGCCCTCATGTCGATGATGAGCAACGAGCTGGGAGACCTCGCCGAGCAGGCGCTCGACGACCCGCAGGCGATCGAGCCCCTGGCCGACCAGGTGTACGACCTCATCTCGCAGGGGAAGCGCTACGACATCGCCGAGCTCGCCTCCTACCTCTCGAAGGGGGAATAGATGGGCGCGGCGGGCTACGTCGAGGAGCTGCTCGGCGTCCGGGGCTGCGAGCTCATCGGCAGTGCGACCAAGGTCGATTGCGGCAGGAGGCTCCAGCAGTTCGACCTGAGATACCGCGGGCCCGTCCCCGCATCGTGCCCCGAGTGCGGCGGGACGCTGCACAGCCACGGCGCGAGGACCGTCGGCGTTGTGTCGACGCCACACTTGGGCATCCCGACGAGGCTCGAGATAGGGTTCCCGCGGATGCGATGCCCGGAGTGCGGCTACGTGTGGCGCCCGGCGATAGGCGGGGTCGACGCGGGTCACCGAATGACGGAGGCGGCATACGCCGACATCGCCCAGCGCTCACTCAGGCTCACCTTCCGCGAGGTCGCCGAGGAGTACCCGCTCTCGCACGTCACCGTGAAGAACGTCTTCGAGGACTACGTCCGCGAGAACGCCTCGAGGCTTCGCTTCAAGGTGCCGGCGTTCCTGGGCATAGACGAGAAGAACCTCAAGAGGGTCGGCATGGTGACCGTGATCACCGACCTCGAGCACAGGACGGTCTTCGACATGGTGCCCGGCAGGACGCAGTCCGACCTCGACGCCTATTTCTCCTCGTTGGAGGGCCTCGAGCGCGTACGATGGGTCTCGAGCGACATGTACCGGCCGTTCTGGAGGAGCATAGCCAAGTACACCCCGAACGCGACATGGGTCATCGACCACTTCCATGTCGTGAGGGGAGCCAACGAGGCCTTAGACGCGGTCCGCAAGGGCCTCCAGGGAGCCCTCGACAGGAAGGGCCGCCTTGAGCTAAAGAAGGGCCTCGCCTACGCCCTCAGGAAGCGGACACGCGACCTCAGCCCCTACGAGGCGTCGGCCCTAAGGGCGCTACGGGAAGACCCCTCCTACTCGACGCTGATGACCGCGTACGACCTCAAGGAGGACTTCTTCGGCATTTACGACGACCATCCGTCCTCACGCGAGGAGGCTGAGGCGGCGTTCGACGCCTGGATTCGGGAAATTCCCGATGGCAGGGAGTTCGATCCGTTCAGAGCCCTTGCTCGGACCGTCCAGAACCACCGCGAGTTCATCTTCAACTACTGGGAATGCCCCAGCCGCATCTCGAACGGCTACACCGAGTGCGCGAACCGGCTCATCAACGAAACGGACATGAGAGGGCGCGGATACTCGTTCGAGACGCTTCGGGCAAGGACCCTCTACCGCAGGCAGAACCTCGACCGCATCATCGCGAGCAACGGGCTCACGATCGGCCCTCGCATCGATGCTCCCGGCCCGCTCTTCGTGACCGAGCCCGACCGCGAGGACGAGGCCGTGGACGAGTTCATAGACCCGAGGTCGGGAGTGAAGGTCGACGCAACGACTGGGGAGGTCCATTAATGGGGAGCATATTCACCGAGCATGTATTTCCTAGATACGTGGGGCGTCAAGTGATGAAGCCCCAGATGAACGGCTTTAACGACCCCACCCTGAGGGATTTCTCCCTGCTCGACTCATCCGTCTTGATGAAGGAAAAACTCAAGGGCGAGATGTTCGAGGAGGAGTTCATCCGCTCGTTCCTCAACGCCGCGAAGGAACTGGCGGCCGCCGGAAGAAGGGCCATCGACCGACCTGGGATGTACGTGATGCTGAAGCACTCCTATGCGATCCCGGTCCTGTTCCTCACGAGACACTGCATGGAACTAGCTATCAAGAGGGTGATTAGGAAGTGCGGAGTCGAGCCCAAGAGAGAGCACAGCCTCACGAAGCTGTGGAGCTCACTGCTCTCGAGGTTCCCAGGGCAGAGGTGCCGTGAGGACAACAGGGCCATCAAAAATATGGGCGCATTCGTAGAGGCCGTAGCCGACATCGACGACAACGGCATCAGTCTTCGCTATCCGCAGGACAGTTCAGGAAGGCTCACGCAGGATAGGCCGCTCTTCGTGAATGACGAGGAAGTCGCCTCATATCTAGAGAAGTTCGTAGAGCAACTAGAGCTGATTGACTTCGACATGATACATAGAGACGTTAAATAAGTGGTTGGATTATTGCAGCTCCAGCTGTTAGAAAGATGGTTGGATGAGTTGATTTAGACTCAACAGCAACCAACCAGAGATTTACCAATTTCCAACCACTTGTTTTACATACCCTTTTTTTGCCGAAAGCAGCCTAGGGTTCCCGCTTGCCCTCGGCGAGCATTTCCTCACGTTCGCTCATGGCGCCCACCCGAATGCAGGCGTACCCCACGATCGCGCACGCCATCATCGCCATGCCGATGAAGAAGCATATGGTCGATTGCATCACACCACCTCCTCCCGCGCATACACTATCGTCCTCTCGTGCCCGTTCCACCTGCCGTAGCTGCAGGTGCAGAACGCCTTGACGCTATCCGCCTCAACGTCGACGTCGAGCACGACGTCCGCTTCGGCCAGCAGCCTCTCGAGCCAAAAGCCGAGCTCTCCGTCGTCGGCGAACTCCAGGCGCTTGTGCTCAGCGTTCGAATCCACGACGTCCGCCGCGATGACATTCAGGCGAATGTCCCTCTCGGGTGTCTGCAGGAGAATCTCCTGATGCTCCTGCGCGAACCCCCTGTCCGAGTAGTTCGCGAATGCCGAGAACATGCTGCCGTCGTTCATGTGGTGGCCGAACATGAGAGCGAGCGGGCTGTCGATTCCCCGCCCCGCGCAGCCGGCGTCGAGGTAGGGGCATCCGTAGGGGTTCCAGCCGCGGTAGACGTCGTGGTCGAGGTAGAAGGTCGGATCGTCGGCGCTCGCCTGTACCACCGGATAGTCAATATCAGTCCCCGGGACGCTCACCCACGCCACGATGTCGGGGTTCACCGACAGCCAGAATTCCCAGTCGACCGTCGGGGCGCCATCGGATGCCGCATCGCTTCCCGAAGCATCTGCCAAGATAGGAGAGGGGTCTACATCTGCCGCCCTGTCATGAATGCTGAAGAGCCACAACCCCAACGCCGCAGCACCGACCAGCGCTGTCACCGCCACCATGATTGCAAATCGCTGCTTGATATTTGTGCTCACTTGAACCTCCAGGAAGACGGGCGGGGAGGCTCATCGCCGCCCCGCCCTCTTCGATCGACCGGGACCCGGCTACTTCTCGGGACCCTCGTCAGTGGATCCCTCGCCAACTGATGCGTTTCGACGGATGCGGCCGCGAAGCGCGTATGCGCCCGCAGCGCCGCCGCAGAGGATCAAGGCGCTGATCAGAACCCATACGGGAAGCAGGTCGCCTCCCGTCTTGTCGTAGGGGGTGCCGAGAGTCTCGGGGTTGTCGACGACCACGGTCTGCCCCTCGTCCTCGAGGTCCTGATGTACCGCGATGACGTTCCCGTTCACGTCGAGCACCTCCTCGAACGCCACGAGGGAGGCGCCCTCCTCGAGCTGGAAAGCATCGAACTCGAAGGTGATCTCTACGGTTCCCTCAGAACTTTCCGCCACGAACTCCGCGGTTGAGGTCACCGGATTGCCTTCCGAGTCCTCAAGGGGCATGCCAGTCGCCTTGTCCATGATGGTGCCGTGGGCAGTATAGGTTTCTCCTGCGACGAGCCCCTTGTACTCGACGGTATCCACGACGGTGACCGTCCCGTTCTCGACCATGTGGTCGCCGTCGGCGGCGTCGACGAGCGTGGTGCCGATCTCGACGACCGTGACGGACTGGCCCTCGTCCTCGATATCCTCGTGCACCGCGAGGACGGTGCCTTCGGCGTCGAGCAGCTTCTCGAACACCACCAGGCGGTGACCGCCGAGGCCGGAGGAATCGAATGAGAGCTCTACCGTCTGGGTACCCTCGGCAGCTTCGGGCGTGAACTCGACGGTCGCGGCCACGTCAGTCGCGAGAAGCCCCTCGCCGCTTTTCAGCGGCTCGCCCGTCTCGGCATCCATCAGCGTCGCCTCGAGCGTATAAGAGCCTCCAGGGGTCAGACCCTCGAAGGCCACCTCGTCAGCGATGATGACCTCGGAGCCCGTCACGAGCTTGTCGCCGTCGGCGGCGTCGGCCGCCGTGGTGCCGATGTCGACGAAATGGACCGTCTGGCCCTCGTCCTCGATATCTGCGTGGACTGCTACCTCGATGCTATCCTTCACGAGGCTCTCGAAGGCCACGACGTCCTCGCCCGCGAGCAGGCTCGCGTCGAAGGTGAACTCGATGTCCACCGACCCGTTCGTGTTGTTCGCCGTGAACTCCTTGGTGGCGGTCACGGGATTGCCCTCGGCGTCGAGCAGCGGCTCGCCGGTGGACTTGACCATGAGCGTGCCCGTGAGGGTGTACGTGCCTCCGAACTCGAGGTTCTCGTAGTAGACGGTATCCACAATCGTCGTCTGCTCGTTTGCCTGGGCGATCTGGTCACCGTCGGCCACTTCGGTTGCCCGCGTTCCGATCCTCGGCCCCTCCTGGTCGTCGAGCGTCATCCAGACGGCCTCCGCCACGCCGGAGTCGCGCTCGATCCAGAAGGCCTTGGTCACGAGCTCGTAGCCCTCGTTCGCCTCGCAGGGAAGCTCCTCGAGCGTGTACTGGCCGTACGGCAGCGCGCCGAGCGCGTCGTTGGCGGGAGCCGACGAGCCGTCCTCGCCCAGCCCGAACCAGATGCCCGCCGACGGGTCCATCATACCGGCCGTGATGCGGTCGGCTTCGAGCAGGACGTCGTTTCCGTTGGTGTTGGCGGTGTGCCTGTTCCAGCTCGCCTCGGTCGAAGCCTGGCCGTTGCGGTCGGTGACCAGCACGTGCGTCTCGCCGGTCGCCACGTTGGAGATGGCGAAGGGAACCTGCAGGCTCGCGTTGGTGTCCTCGGCCTTCTTGGAGAGCTTGAGGTCGTTGCGGACGACCTGGTTGTAGAAGGTGAGCTCGCCGCCTTCCGCGTCCGCCGTCACGACAAGGCCGTCGGTCCGGATCTCGAAGGTCTTCGGCTCGCCGTCGGTGAGCAGGTAGGAGTCGTTGGTCGCGGTCTCCTGGATGGTGTAGGTGCCGTAGGGCAGCGCGTCGGGCGCGGTCTTCGCGATGTAGGAGCCGATTTCCTCGTCCCACTCGGTCTCGATGGCGGCGACGACCTCGCCCGGCTCGTACCAGGCATCGCCTACGAGGACCTTGTTCTCGGAGGCGTTCGTTATGGCGAACTCGATGCCGGAGAGCGTCGTGCCGACGCCTTCTGCTGCATGCCCGTTCCCGCCGACCGCCTCGGACTCGCCGAGCTCCGCGTCGGCCTTGGTCACCTGCACGCCGCCGCGTATCGCGTCGTCATGCACGGGGTCGCCGGAAAGGTCGACGACCTGGCCGTCGCCCTCGATGGCGAACCCGAGCTCGCCTTCCCAGGGAAGGTAGCCTTCCGGAGCGTTCGCCTCAACGATGCGGTAGGTGCCGCACGGCAGCGCGTCGCTCGCGGTCTGCGCGGTGTAGGCCGAGCCGTCCCAGGAGGTGGAGATGGTCATGACCGTCTCGCCGTCTGCGTAGCTGTGGCCGTTCACGTAGGAGTTCATCCCCGATGCGTTGACGATGGCGAACTCGGCGCCCTCGAGCGAGGCGTCGCCCTGCTCGCCTGCGCCGGCTTGCGCATCGACCTTGGCGATCTTCACGCCGCCGCGCTCCCACGTGAAGCTGGCGAGCGTCTGGGCGTCTGATCCCGCATGGATCCTGATGGCCGAGAATCCCGTGGAGACCTCGTTCGCACGTGCGTTGACCTGGCTCCACACGTCGCCCGCGATCTCGCGCTCCGCCCAGGAGGCGAACTCGGCGCTCGTGCCGTAGGTCGCCTCGGCGGCAGATCCCAGGTTGGCGTACGAGAGCAGGATGTGGCTCGCCACGCGGTACTTGTCCTCGTCCATGCCGCTTCCGTCGTACCAGGAGCTGGGCCACATGGACGCGTCGAAGCCGGGTGCCCCATAGGAGAACCACATGGCCGCCGCCAGATCTCCCGCCTCACTCGTCGGATAGGTTCCCGCATCGGGCGTGGAGCGCGACGGCTCGATGCAGTAGGCGTCGTTGCCGTTGGCGCTCATCTGGGTCGTCTCGTATCCGGCATAGGGGATGCTCTTGCCGATCGAGACGTTCACGTTCCCGGAGGCATATGCCTTGGTCGGGACGATGGCGACGGACAGCACGAGCGCCATCGCCATGGCGACCCGCACGATTTTCGAGGAGGTTATCCTCTCCATCGTCTTCTCTTTCATTTCTCGCGCACCTCCTCCTACATCGCGATGCTCTCGCGGCTCTGGGCGGCGCGCCTATCGCCGTTTCCCAGGCGCTCCGAGCCCTCGCGCGCGCCGCGCGCCTTCTCGGAGAGGCTCTGCAGGTACTCGCTGCGGTTGCGGTCGAGCGCCTCCTTGATCTGCGCCGGCATGACGCGCACGATGTCCTTGGCGGGCTTTCCTCGCTCGTCGAGCACCGGCTGGCCGTCCTCGTCGAGCACGCTTTTCTTGAGCCACACCTCGCGATCCGTCAGAAGCGGGATGTCGCGGTAGTTCTCGCCGCGGTAGCGGGATTCGTTTACGAACATCGGGCTGAACTGGTAGTAGCTCACGTCAACCCCGTCGACCACCGTGCCCTTCGGCAGCGTCACGGAGTTGAAGGTGCGTACCTCTCCGGTCTCCCGGTCGGTGTACTCGATGTCGGTCCGCACGAAGTTCTTGTGGAGCGTGAGGTAGGTGTTCTTCTTCTCAGGCATTCCATGCCCCTTTCTTTGCATCCTCGCAGGCGGTTGTCGATGTGGAAGCCCGCCTGCCTGTCCGTACCGTCGAAAGCCCCTCAGCCGTCCAAGGCGATCACCCCCTTTCAGAGATCCTTCCGACAAGATCAAACCCCGGATACGATGTCGCGCGCCCAAGCGCCGCTCTTGACGAGCGACAGGATCAAAAGCACGCACATCGCCAGGTACTGGAGCGCGTAGGTGAGCCCGGTCGCGATGCCGTCGATGGGGGTTCCCGTCGAGGTGCTCGCCCCGGTGAGCCCGCCCAGGATGAGCGGGAAGGCGACGAGCAGGATCAGGATGATGAGCCCCGCCAGGCACACCGCGGTGAAGTTCTTCAGGTAGCCGATGCCTATCTGGCGCGTGTCGTCGAGCGCCATGAGCGAGAGCGGGATCGGGCCGAACGCCGCCATGACGTAGAGCTGGATGGCGCGCGCCCAGCACACGACGAGCGCCACGATGTAGGCCCCGAGCACCACGACCCAGCTGATGACGGATACCAGGAGCAGCGCGATGAGGGCCGGAACGTCGTCGTCTTCGGTCACCACGCTCACGGCAGAGAGGTCCATCGCGCCGCCCGCGCCGAAAAGCGCCATCGTGCGGTCGATGGCGAGCCCCACCACCGAGTAGATCGCCTCCATGAGCTCGAAGCTGTTCTGTATGAGGAACAGGAACACCGCGAAGAAGACCAGCAGGAAGACGACCTCCTTCACGCCGGGGAAGGAGGCGTTGCCGTCCATGCGCTGGCTTATCTGGATGAGCTTCACCGTGAACACCAGCCCGAGCACCCCGCATCCGATGGGAAGCACTGCGGCGTCCCAGACCCCTCGCGCGATGTCGTACATGGAGACATCTCCTGCGGTCGTGAGCATCTGCGAGAAGTCCGCGCCGATGATGCCCTCGTAGCCGATGCTCGAGAGCACCGCCACCTGGTTGGTGAACATCCAATTGCACGCATCCCGCAGAAGCCCGGCGAGCCATGCGTTCACGTCGTCGGCGATGCTCGCGTAGGCGGGAGACGCCGGGACGAGCATGAGCGTCGCGAAGAGCAAGGTGGAGGCGAACGCGATGCGGAAGCGCCTGTCTGAGATCATCGTCGCCACCCGCCTCATAGCGCGCTCAGCTCCCCGCTCACGCGGTCTAGGGAGAGCTGAACGATCGTCGATGCTGCGTCGTTCAGGTGGAAGGACGTTGTGAGGACGTCCTCGTTGCAGTCGATGTAGACCTCGCCGTCCCAGGTGGCGAGCGTCGCCGTCGGGGATGCGATCGACGCCCTCTGCGCGATGGCGGAGGCGATCTCGGGATCCTCGGCATCGAGGAGGTCGTTTAGCTCAGAGGGGTGCGCGGCAAGCTCGAGCCCGGCATCGGAGCCTTCGGCGATGAGGTAGTTCTTCGACAGCGAGAACGCGTCGCAGGAGATGCTCTTTCGGCCTCCCGCATCGCTTATGGAGAGCAGTGTCTGGGAGGCGGCCTCACCCGCCGAGCGCGTGAAGGATATCTGCGCCGAGACGCCAGCGTCGGCGGACTCCTCTGAGAGCACCTCGTAGTACATCACCTGCACCCCGGCCTCTCCAGACTCGACGATCGTCGAGTCGGAAAGCGTGAGCGTGCACGCTCCGTCCTCGCTTTCCCAGGTGGTGCCCGCATAGCCCGCGAGCGACTCGTCCGCCTTCTCTATCTTCTGGCTTCGCTCCTCTACGGGAACGACGGCCTCGGGTTCGCTCGGCTCTATCGCGCAACGCGCGAGCCCTGCCCCTATCAGGATCGCTGCGGCGCCCGCGGCGCATATGGCCATCAGTTTCGTCTTCTTGTCCATCTTCTTGCTCCTTGTCTATCGATACGACAGGGCGCAGGTGAAGCTCGAGATCCCGCTTGCGATCTTCACGACCTCGCCCCGATGGGGCGCGTGGATGTAGCGGTCGCCCCCTATGTAGATGCCGACATGCCCCATGCGGTAGAGGATGTCGCCGGGCTGCGCCTCCGAGAGCGCGATCTTCTTTCCCTGCGCGTACTGGGCCTCGGTGTTGCGCGGTATCGAGATGCCGGCCTGCTTGTAGCAATACTGGGTGAGCCCGCTACAGTCCAGGCCGACGCCCGGGGTCGTCCCGCCCCACACGTAGGGGACACCGAGCTGGCTGTAGGCGGCGGAGACGATCGCATCTGCCAAGACCGCCCCGGACCTGAAGTCCTCCAGGCTCATGCCGTCGAAACGGTAGAGGTTGTAGGTCTCCATGGTGGATTTCAGGCTCTCGACGTAGCTCGAGCTCGTCGCCCATCCCGCGTCCTTGAGCCCCTCGGCCATCTTGTCCGAGTCGTGGTTCGCAATCGCCTCGCGTATGAGCGCGTTTGACGCGTAGCGATCGGCCTGCAGGAAGACGCGGCTGCGGAAGCGGATGCACTCCGCGTCGCCGACGAAGCTGATGAAGTCCGCCGTGATGGTGACCTGCTCGCCGCCGTACTCCTCGCCGGTCCTCCACGAGCTCTTCCCCGCGACCTCCTCGCACAGCGCATACGAGCTCGACCACTTCATGCCGAACAGGTTGTGGTCCTGCGTGGCGAGCCCCGAGAGGTGGTCGCCCTGCCCCGACTCGACGATGATCTGCGCGATCGTGCATCCTGCGGGGTGCCCGTACTCCTCCTGACACGCGAGCGCCTCCTCGACCATCTCGTAGGTGATGTAGGGCGGCAGCCCCTCGAGGGAGGCTTTGGACGCCTCGTTTTCCCAGAACCCGAAAAGGGCGCTCACGATCTGGGAGATTGCGAGCACGGCGAGCAAAAACGCCATGATCGCCGCGAGCACGCCCGCCACGGGGACAGCAACCGACGAGCCCGCGCTCACGACCGCGCCCTTGCCGCCGGCGGATGCCGCAGCCTTCGCAGCCCCGGCAGATGCCTGGCTGACGGCCGCATGCCGGGCCTTCGCGGCAGCGCCTTGACCGAAGGCCCCCGCCTTGGCATGCTTTGCGGCCCCTTTCAGCGGGCCTTTAGGCTTCGAGGCGGCAGTAGCCTTCTTGGAGGCGGAATGCCGTGCGATGACGGAGCGTGCGCCGCGGAAGGTGTTGCTCGCCTGTCCGATGCCGGAGAGCTCCTCGGAGTCGTCCGCCTCGGACGCGGCGGCATCGGCGATCGCGCGCTTGAGGTTCCCCTTGGCCTGGGCGGCGAGGCGGGATTTCACCTTCGGCCTGCCCGCACCGACAGGGGAGGGTTCGGCGAAGTCCGCCCTGCCCCGCCCCGGAGATTCGCCCTTCGATGAGAGCACCTCGCCCGCGCGCTCGGTCGATCCTTTCACGATCCCCGCCGAGATGGCGTCTGGCCGGTCGTCCATCCCGAGCGCACGCGCCTGCTCGCGGCTTGCCGCCTCGAGCCGTGCCGATCCGTCCGAGTATGTCGCCGCGCTCTCAGGCATCGCCGCCCTCCCGGGCCCGCGCGAACGCCTGGGCGCGCTTTATCTGGGCGATCTCCTCGGGCTTGGTGTTGAACAGGTCGTAGAGCGCGCCCTTCGGGAAGTCGTCCTTGAGCGGCACGCGCACGCCTCCCGCCACCAGGAGGCCCTCGCCGGCCTTGATCGAGTCGTCGATGTAGCCCTCCTCCTGGGCCGAGAGGGCCAGCAGGTCGACCCAGCTCTTGCGGTCGAGGTGGCTCTGCTTGTGCAGGAGCACGAAATCCGAGTTCAGCACCATGTTGCGGGCGTCCTCGTGCTCGAGCATGTAGGTCGAGTTCTGCGTGATGCCCGTGCAGATCAGGTTGAACTTGCGGCCCTCCGCCCAGAACTTGGAGAAGTAGCTGATGATCGCCGGGTGCCCGAAGAGGCTCTGCACCTCGTCGATGTAGAGCCAGGTGGTCACGCCGCGCTCGAAGTTCGCGTACATGCGGTTGCGCACCGCTTCCAGCGCCGTGAGCATGCCGAAGACCCTCATGTTCTGCGAGAGGTCCTTGAAGTCGACGTTGGTGATGCGGTTGGTGAAACCCACGTTGCTCTGGTGGTTGAAGAACGAAAGCGCCCCCTTCACGTAGCGCTCGTAGCGAAGCGCGATGTCGCGCGCCTCGGGCTCCTCCTGCTCGAGCAGCAGCTCGTAGAAGTCGCCGAGGACGGGCAGGCGCCCCTTGCCCTCACAGCGCATGTAGGCAAGCTCCACGCAGCGGCTGATGATCGACTTGTCCGCCTCGGGCAGCCCCTCGCGCCCCTCTGCCATGGTCGCGCTCGAGAGTGCCAGTATCGCGTCGATCTTGAAGGCGAGCTGCGCCTGGTTGGCCTTGTCGGCGACGTCGGAGAGGTCGAAGGGGTTCATGAACGTGTCGGTGTCCGGCGAGAAGCGTATGCAGGTCCCGCCCGCGGGCTCCACGACCGGCGCGTACTCGCCCGCCGGGTCGAAGACGATCACCTCGTCGTCGGGATAGGCCAGGATAGTGTTCATGATCTCGCGCTTGACGCTGAAGCTCTTGCCCGAGCCCGGCTTGCCGCAGACGAACCCCATGGGGCTCGCGAGCTTCTTGCGGTTGCAGATGACGAGGTTGCCCGACTGCTTGGACTGGCCGTAGTAGCCGCCGCCTTCCTGGTTGAGCTCCTGGGAGGCGAAGGGCATCTGTATGACGATCTGCGCGGTCGTCATGTAGCGCGAAACCTCCACGTGGTTGAGCCCCAAAGGCAGGATCGAGTTCATGCCCTGGCGCTGGCGGTACGAAAGCGGCTCCACCTCGATGGAGCGCTGGCGCGCCGCCGCCATGATCTGGCGGGTCTGGTGGTCGAGGGCCTCTGCCGTGTCCGCGTAGGTGAACACGAGCCCCGTGTAGGTGAACAGTCGCTGGTTCTTGTTCTGGAGCTGGTCGAGGAGCTCTTCGGCCTCCTCCTTGGAGTGCGAGAGCTCGGGAGGCAGGATGGAGAAGTCGTAGCCCTTCTTGACCGCGCTCATCTGCTCGTCGATGACCTCCTTGTCCATCCAGGCGATGCGCTTCTTCACGTAGGCCACCGCGGCGGCCTTGCCCATGGGATGGATGTGGAGCGTGACGTTGAGCGGCATCGGCAGGTCTACGACGTTGGCGATGCAGTCGTCCTCGAGATCGCTGCCAAATCCGCGGAAGACCAGCACGCGGCACCAGGTGCCGTCCGCCCGGTAGCAGTCGGCGCGCCCGTCCGGCTTGAAGTCGAGCACCGAGGGCGCAATGAGGTCCTTGGTGCGAAGCCCGCTTAGCTGGGACAGTTTGTCCCACGAGAAGGTGAACTCCGCTTTCGGCCGCAGCTGTGACTGGACGAGCTCGAGGCGCTCTGCCCCGTCGAGCATGCGCGCCTCGCAGCGGATGCGGGCGAGCGTCTGCATGCAGTCGCCGCGGGTTCGGGCGAGCCTGGGCGCTGCGGCATCGAGGTCGTCCGCCCCCACGAGGAAGGTGAGATAGCGGTGGCGCACGAGGTTGGAGACCCCCTCGCGCATCTTGTCGTTGAGGATGCGGTTGTACTCCTCGACGTACTCGTCGACGCGCGGGTCGCTCTTCTCGAAGAAGCGCTTGCGCCCGATCTCGCGCTCGGGTATGGGAGTGTTGGTTATGGTGAGCTGCACGGAGGTCTCCGAGCCGAAGTAGTCGTAGAGCTCGCTCATCGCCGCGAACACCGACTGCTGGTTCTCCTCGCGCGCGGACTGGTAGCTGATGTCCCCGAACTCGATGGTCTGGCTGAAGAGGCCCTCCTCGACCTGCGCGGTCCCGTCGGCGTACATGGCGTCGTAGCCGATCGCGGAAAGGACGTCTTTGGCCTCGGCTCGCGCGCGCCTCTTGCGGCGCGCCGCCTGCTCGACTTTCTTCTCCTCTTCCTCGAGCCTCGTCGTGCGGGCATGCGCGCCGCGCACGGGCAGCCTGCCCTTGCGTGCCGCCGCCTCCTTTTCCTTGGGTTTCTTATTGGTCTTATCGAACAGCAGCATTCGCCTCCGCCCCCTTCCTCTTCGCCTTGCGCTTGGCCTTTCGCGAAGGGCGTCCCGGCACGGGAGAGGTCTGCGCACCCTCGAGCACGGGTGTGGAGCGGTAGAGGATCCTCTGGTCCTCGAGCTTGAAGTCGAGCCAGAGCGGGACGAACTTCTCGAATTTCATGTGATGGGGCCGCCAGAACCCCGCGAGCCAGAACGGCATGGATGCGCACATGACCGGCAAGGCTGCATCGCGCACCTCGATGCCGAGGGCGAACTGGCAGAGCGCCGCGGCTCCGACGGCGGAGGCGAGTCCGCCTGCGAGGCACGCGAGCGTGCGCGCGGAGAGCTTGCCCACGATCTTCTCGGTGTACTCGCCGATGTCCTTCTGGACCCTTACGGATAGCATTTGCACATCCTCCTTCCCTTAGGCGGGGAGCCAGGACGTGTCGAGCTGGCCGAAGTAGATGGCGGCGGCGATTATGATCGCCCCGCCAGCGATGGTCGAGATCGCGCTGGCGATCTGAGCGCCTCCCTGCTGCTCTCGGATGGCGAGGCCGAGCGACACCGCGCCCCAGACGATTAAGAAACCCCCTAGGAACGTGACGCAGCCGGAGACGAGTCCGATGATGTTTGAGAGCATCTTGGCTCCTTTGCATGTCTTGCTTGTGGGCGGCCGCAACGGTTGGGTTTGAGGCGGCCGCCCCGGTTGGTACAATTGGTCGTGGAGCGCATCTCGCGCCCCTTTGCATCCGGGACGGCGCGCGGCGGGCTTGTGTGGAAGCTGGCCGCGCCGCGCTTGTCAAGGGAGTGTCGGCTCCCGCCGTCCCATCTCTCATCTCATGGGCGCATCACCGCCTCTCCTTTCCCGGTACTCCTTGAAGTCGAAACGCTCCTCGTGCCTCGCGCCCGCATGCCCGGGGTCCACCTCGGGATAGGAGGGATGCTCCTCGATGCGGTACTTCGCGCCCTTCAGGGGGTAGGTCCCGCTGATGAGCACGATCGACTCGTCGCGCGGGAGCCTTCCCACCTCGTCGGGCGTCATGAGGTCGCGTTCGATCACGTTGTAGTTCTGGGTGGTGGAGCGGTTCGCGCCCCTCGAGTCGCTTTCCGTGAGCACCTTCACGGTCTGCTTGCCGACCATCTTGGAGATCATCTCGTTGGTCTCGGTCGACTTGCCGCCGAGAAACACCACGGTGTCGCAGCAGTCCAGGATGGTCTTCGCGCCCTCCTTCTTGTAGGCGCGCTCGAGCTGGCTGGCCGACTGCAGGATGATGCTGAAGCTCACGTTGCGCGAGCGGGCCGTGGCGATGACGCGCTCGAAGTCGGGCACCGTGCCGATGTTGCCGAACTCGTCGAGCAGGAAGTGCACGGGGCGCTTGAGCGAGCCCCCGAAGCGAGCGAGAGCCGTCTTGTAGAGCACGCTCGTGGCCTGCCACATGAGCAGCGCGAAGAGGAAGTCGAAAGTCGAGTCCGAGTCCGACATGCTCGCGAAGATGGCGTGGCTGCCCTCTCCCGAGCCGAGAGAGTCGAGCGCCATCTCGTCGTATGCGACGAGATCGGAGACCGCATCGACCGAAAGGGGCTTCAAGCGCACGTTGCAGCTAATGATGATCGACTTCAGGGTCTTCCCGGCCGCCACCTTGAAGGCGCGGTAGTTTGACAGCGCGAAGTCCTCCTCCGGGTCGCGGGGCTCGGCGATGCGGACCCAGCCCCAGTCGCCCCCGTCGTCGAAGGGGCGCTCTTCCCGCGCCTCGCGCCCGCGCCCGCGCTCCATGAAGCGCATGCCCGTCTCGAGCTCCTCGAATATGAGGTCGAGCGGGCTCATGTAGGACTCGTCCTCCTCGCGCGCCTCCGCGAGGCTCAGTAGCAGCATGAGGGAGTTGAGGTCCCTCTCCTCGGGTCGCGCGTGGTAGACGAGGTAGGCCACCAGCGCCGTGTAGAGCAGGCGCTCGGAGTTCTCCCAGAAGGGGTCCGACCCCTTGCGGTCGTCGGGCGTGGTGTTCTTGATCAGGCACTCCACGAAGACGAGGATGTCGGCCTGGTCCTTCACGTATGAAAGCGGGTTGTAGTGCATCGAGCGGGAGAAGTCGGTCGTGTCGAAGGTGCGTATGTCGTATCCGGCGTCCTCGAGCATCCAGCCGACATCGCCGAGGAGGGTTCCCTTGGGATCGGTGACGAGGAAGTCGGCGTTTGCCTGCATGAGGTTGGGCTTGACGTAGTAGCGCGTCTTGCCCGATCCGGGGCCGCCGAGCACGCAGACGTTGCGGTTTCGGTCGTGCTTGAGGTCGAAGCGCTTCGGCTTGAGCGCGAGCGCGAAGTCCCTCGAGAGCAGGATGTTGTTCGCCTTGTCTTTCCTGTCCATGAACGCTCGTCCCTCCTTGAGGGTTCCCCAGCGGGCGGAGCCGTGCTCCTCGCCCTGGCGGTACGTGCCCGCGCGCACGAGGCTGCGCGCCCAGACCGCCCAGGGTATGCATGCGGCCATGAGGCCCACGGCAAGCGCCATGGGCTCCGCCGCGAGCCCCGTTTCGGGAATCGCCGACAGCAGGACTGGGGCGTCGCATGCGGGGAACCCCGACGCGGCGGCCGCAGCCGCGAGCGCGTCTCCGGCGCAGAAGCAGGCGGCGCTTGCGGCACCCGCCGCGAGCGCCTGCGCAAGCGGCCTCATTTCGCCCTCGTCTCGACGCCGCGCGACATCTCGCGCGACTTTCCCTTGGCGGCCTCCAGTCGGGATGACGCCTCCCTGGCGCGCGCCGCCTTCTCCGCGATGGGTTCGCCCTTGATACGCTCGCGCATCTGCGAGAGTTCCTTTCCCGCGCGCTGGGCGGATGCGCGCGTGGTCTTCTCGAGGTCCTTGAAAGCCTCGTTCACTGCGGGCGCATCCTCGACCATGAAGACGAGATGCTCGCCCTCCGGCATGGGCGCGAACTCGTGTCGGATGCCCTCGCGCGAGAGTTTCTCGTCGATGGCCTGGCGGATGGTCTCGTACTCGGGAAGCGCTGTGAATTCGGACAGGTCGAGCTTTGCCCACTCGGCCACGCTGCGGCCAGGTTCGGCCCCGCCTTCGATTGCGTCTTCGCCGCGGGCGCGCCTGAATGCCGATGCGAGCCGCTCGCCGCTGGCCATCATGGCCGCCTCGCCGGCATCCTGACCTATGCGGATCATCCAGTCGACGAGTTTCTCTCCGGAGTCGTCGCCGAAGTCGTTTGTCATGCTTCTTGTCCCTTCCTCTTGGTGGGACAGACTGTCCCAGTCGCTTTCCGAAAACAGAGAAGGCGGGGTGAACCCGCCTTCGTAAGTGTGTTCAGCGAAGCTCCGCCCGCGCGCCGCGCGTGGGCGTCATCGCCGTTTTGTTCAGTTGCTGGATGGAATCGCGTGCGCGTCTGGCGGCATCCTCGATGCTCGGAACCGCCTCCATGTACTCGAGGCGCTTGCACTGCTCTGGAGTTGCGCGATGCATGCACTCTATCGCATGTGAGAACCTCTCGGGCTCCTGCACGATGCGGCCGAAGGACCAACTCTCGAAGGCGAGCCAGCCGGAGTCGGTGCGCTTCAGCGTCCACCACTCGTCGCCGCCGTCGACCTGCTGCACGAAGGCGAGATCCTCGTACACGATCCCCTGGCGCAGCGCCCAGTTTCCGTGCGCGAAGAAGCCGCGCAGCTCTTCCACGCTGCCGGCCTTCGCGAACTCGTAGGGGTATTCCTCGAGGTAGGGGTCGTCTTGCCAGGGGTATCCGCCCCGCCTGAGCCAGCCGTTCTCCTGGCATTTGTCGGCGAGCTCCCGCTTGGTTCTCTCGTCGGCTTCCTTCAACCTGCCCGTCATCGTTCCTCCATCGCCTTCCGGAGTCGGCTGCCATCCGCACGCCGACTGCCCTCGATTCTTGTCGCGATTTACTCACAGACTCGCCGATGGCGTCGGCGGGAGAAGGCGCCGTCGTCCCGGCAAGTCCCGTCGGTCACATCCTTGACGCAATCCTCATATCCGGCCCCGTGAGGTGGATGGGGATGGTGGTCTCCGAGAGCCGGCTCGCGATAGCCTCGGCGGTCTCCGTCTCTCCCTTCCTTCCAAGCCTTTTCGATAGCGCCTGGGGCGAGTAGTTCGAGGTGAAGATGGTCGGCCTCATGTTTTCGTATCGGGCGTTTATCACAAGGAACATCATGTTCGAGGACCACTCCTTGGCATCCTCTTTGCCGAGGTCGTCGAGGACGAGGACGTCGCATGCAGCGTATCTGGAAATGACCGAATCGGTCTCCCCGTTCCCCGAGAAGCTCGCCTTGATCCTCTCGAGCATCGCCGATGCCGTTGTGAACACCGTGCGGTAGCCGGCGTCCACGAAGGCGTTCGCCAAGGCTGCGGCTGAATAGCTTTTCCCCCTTCCGACCGAGCCGTATATGTAGAGGCCTCGCCCTGCGCTGCCCTCGAACGACTCGAGGTAGTCGATGAGGTCCTGGTGCTGGACGGTCGCGCCGAGGAACCGCTTCGGGATCCCCGCGCGCTTGCGGCGCTCGGCCAGGCGCGCTTCCCTCTTCGCGGCTTCCATCCTCTCGGCTCGCGCCCTTTGCCCGCGTGCGCCCTCGCAGTCGCATTCGCGGAACCCCGCGACGATCCGCCTGGCGCCGAACTCGACCACGCATGGAGCGAGGGGGCGCCCGCAGTATTCGCAGCAAGCCTCCGAATGCGTCGGCTTCGATTCGCCCATGGCACGTCCTATCTGTAATCTTTGTTTTCCGTCTTTGTTATTAGCTGGCAAGGCGTCAGGGGTCGGCATGGCGTCTGGTCATGCAGAAGGCGGCACGGGCGCGGCCCGCGGTCATCCGATGGCATTTCGCCATGCGTCGACTGGCCGGCCCCCTCGATTGCCCCCTTCGCCCTTCGGGCCGCCTCGAAGTCTATGCGGTAGACCTTCGTCTCCCTCCCTTTGGAAAGCTCTTGGCGGCCTACCTCGAACACAAGGCCCACCTCCTCGAGCTTCCTCACCGCTCGGACAACGCTTCGCGTGTCGACTCCGAGAATCTTGCCCAGATGCGCCTTGCTCTCGAAGTAGGGGGATCCGCTTTCGCAGAAGCCGTAGATCCGGGCGTACACAAGGAGGGGGAGGCCTGTGAGGCCGAGCCCCCTCGTCATGAACTCCCTTACGATGATGAAAGCCTCGTCGCTACGCTCCGCCATGCCGGTCGTTCCCCGCGTCCCTAGACCGCATTGCGCTTGCTCCACTCGAGGAGCTCGTCGCGATAGGCGAAGAACCCGCGCTTCTTGCCGTTCATGCGCCTCAAAGGCAGGGGGTCGTCCTCGCGCTTGTGCCACTCGTAGACGCTGTTTCGGCTTACGCGGAACAGAATTGCAATCTCCTCGACCGAATACGTGTCCTGGACAAGGACGGGCGTCTTGACGAAGACGCCAGATGTTTTTCTATCAGAAATCATATCGAGTGCTCCTTCCGAAGGCGGCGGAACGCGGCAGCGCGCGCAAGAGCGCCGTCAGCATGCCTACCGCCTTCCAAGGGCCCGGTCGACAGCTTCGATATCGAAGCGAATGGTCTTCGCGCTGAGCCTCACGCAGGGAATCGAGCCCTTGCGGGCCATCGACAGCACCCTTCTGGGCGTTATTCCGAGATGCCGGGACACTTCCTCCGCATCAACGAGGTCGGACAGCGATTGGCTCGATCCTCCGAATCGCCGAAGGCCTCTGATGCCGTCTTCCGATACGTCCATGGGTTTCCTTTCGTCTCCACAAGGCGCTCTTAAAGCGTTTCGAGCACCGATAGCTCCAATAAAGTCCTTTCGGTCATGTTCGAGCCGGAGTCGAATGGGGTCAAAACGGGAAAAGCGGGCTTGTCCCGCTAAGTCCCTGCATGTCATTCGTTGACGAAATCTGCGCAATCCGCCGCAAGCGCCACCCAGGTAGTAGTTTTGCTTTATGTGCCTTGATTTTCGGGATGCGTCCTGCAACTTGAAGGCCTTGGCCGCAGATAATCGAGATGATGAGGTGGGGACCTGACAAGGAAGAAGAGAACGACATAGCAAAGCGGCCCCGTCCAATTCGGAGGGCCGCTTTGCTGGTAGGGGAACTCACCAGATGAATCGGGGCTATCATGAAAGATAAGCCGACTCCGCATTGCCGAAGGCGATGAGGCCGGTCGCTTGGTGATGCTGATCCCTTATCGAAGGGAATCCTGAATCCGCCCTAGGTGGGAGGAGAGCTTCTCGAAAGAATCCGTGGAGATGCAGTGCTCCATGCGGCATACCTCTTTGGAGGCAACTTCCGCATTCACCCCGGCGTTGGCGAGCAGACGCTCGAAGAAGCGGTGTTTAGATAGCGTCTCCTCGGCAAGGTGCTTTCCAGCTGCGGTCAAGCGAACGTCGTGATCGACCACCTCGACAAGGCCCTTACGAGCCAGGTTGCCGAGCGCCTTGGTGACGCTCGCCTTCGAGAAGCCCAGGCGCTCGGCGATGTCCACG